>JAEWQO010000091.1 GCA_023460315.1 Actinomycetes bacterium | reverse complement strand
CACCGGAGTTGAGGTCTACGATGCAGTTGTCGATGCGGAGCAGCGCGATGTCGTAATCGCTTCTCGCCTGCATCAGGTAGGTCGAGCATTCGATGCGCAGGTTGCGCAATATGATTTGCTCCAATGTCCCTTCGGGCTGGAAGTTTTTGGTTATGGAGATCGTTGTGCGTGCCGGATCGTCGGAGTAGAGTTCCAGATTGCGTGCGATGGGGATAGCTGCGTCCGCCGTTACCGTGTATTCGCCCGCTACGAGATAGACGGTCTCGTATTGACGGTCGGGCGCACTGATGATCGCCGCCAGGTCGTCGCCCGGGCGTACGACGATCACATCCTGTCCGGGGGCCTCCGGCGTCGTGAATTCCGACGAGGCGATCGTCTTGCCGTCTCTGGATTTCAGTGCGGCGGTGTATTCCGCGCCGGGCGCGAGTGCCGTCACGGTCGCCGAACCTGCGGCGATGTCGGCCGGGGTGACGGGAACCTGTCGTTCGGGCGTTTCGGCGCCTTTGCGCGTGAGTGCGATTTCGGAGAGTTCCTCGGGCGAGACGTAGTAGAGTTCCCAGCGGATTTCGGCCGAGGCGCTTACGGGGTCGGTCGTGAAGTCGAGCTGCGCCGAGGCGTAGAGCGCCGGAACGGGTCCCGGAACGGTGCGGTGCGTGCACGCGCCGCGCATCTTTTTGCCGGCGTAGAGTTCCAGCGTGTATTCCGTGTCGGTGAGTATGCCCTCGCAGAAGGCCGTCCGCTGCGCCGCGGCCTCTTCCTCCGAGACGGGGAAGAGCAGCGTTTCGCCGCCTGCGGTCGGGGTGGCGCGCACTTCGGAAATGGCTTCCGGCTCGGTTCCGGACTCGCCCCAGGTCATCGTCACGGTGCAGGTCACGGACCACGGCGAGGTGGTATAGACCATTTCCGAAGAGGCTTTGACGTTGGGTATCTTCGGCTCGGTGAGCGTCCGGGCCGTTACGACGGCGGAGTATTCCGACGACGAGACGCCCGTTTTGTCCGAGAGGGCCATCACGCGGAAATAGTAGGCCGTGGCCTCCGCAAGTTCGCCGACGGTGTATTTGTTGCCCTCGACGGGTTCGACGACGGAGACATCGCCCGCGAAATCTTCGTTCAGGGCGTATTCGAGCCGGAATGCGCCGGCCGATCCGCGCCACGATACGGCGATGTGCTCGGAATCGGTGGCGAGCGCCTTGACGGCCGAGGGCCGCAGCAGGCTGCCCAGCGAGGCGTCGTACACCTCGACGGCGGCATCCTGACAGGCGCCGAGTCCTGCCGCCAGCACGGCGGCGAGTAGTTTCAGGGTATGGATGGCGTTTTTCATGGTTGGTCGCGCGGTTTTAGTTGTTGTAGCCCAGTGATGCGTTGCTCAAATGGCCCTGGCTGTTCATAATGACCGACGAGGGCAGCGGCATGTCGAGCCTGCGGTCGGGGTCGGTGTGGTACTGCGCCTCGATATAGGCGTCGGAGAGGTAGCCCGACGTGGCCGACGAGGTGATCCACAGCGACGGCGTGGCGGGCGCGGCCTCGGCGTTGCCCGAGGGATTCCAGTTGCGCCAGCCCCCGGCCTTCATCCAGGCGTCGAGCGTCGCCTGGTCGGTGATCTGCTGTCCTTCGGTTCCGGGCGCCGTTTCGCCGCGGTTGAGTCCGTACCAGACGATCTCGCGCTCTCCGGCGGCGTTGCTCTTGTATTTCCAGAAGACGTAGGCCGGAACGTCGGCATAGTCGCCCGAAAGCGTCCGCAGGTCGTACATGTCCTGCTTCACCTTGTCCATGTTGGCTTTCAGCAGGTTCCAGCGGATGAGGTCCTGTTTGCGGATCATCTCGCCGACGAATTCGAGGCGCCGCTCCTCCTGGATGGCTTTCAGGAAGTCGGCTTCGGAACCGGAGACGCCGGCGATCCATTCGGCCTGCGAGGTTCCGAACGCCCGTTCGCGAATGCGCTGAAGGGCCAGTTTCGCTTCGTCGGTCGGACCGCCGTTGAGGCGGTTGTCGGCCTCGGCGAACATCAGCAGCACGTCGGCGTAGCGCAGCACGATCGGCGTGATGCCGTCGTTGGCGTTGGCCGAGAATTTGGCCAGCGAGGGGTCTTTCCATTCGGCGCGCAGCTTGCCTCCGGTCATCATGCTCGGGCGCGTCAGTTCCTGCACGCCGTCGGCCCAGCGGAATGCCACGACCGAGATGTCGCGCCGCTTGTCCTTCACGTCGAAGTCGTAGTAGAGTGTGGGGACTACGCCCATCGTGCCGCCCATGTAGACGCTGGTGTAGGGGTCGCTGTCGGCCGAAATGGTCCCGCTGCCGCCGGGACCGCGGTGGTAAACGCCTGCCGCGACCATCCAGTTGCCGCGCGAATTGTATTTGAAGGGCAGCTCCCAGAGAGGTTCGCCTCCGGCCGAGACCTTCACGGCGCAGTTGTCCTTGAATATTTTGGCGAAGTCGTTTTCGAGGATGAACCCGCTGCCTTCGTGCTGCATGATCTCGCGGCATTCGTCGCGGGCGATGGTGTAGGTCTTCTCGACCGTCAGTTCGGGATCGGCGCTCAGCTGCGCGGTGTTCAGCTCCCCGTAGAGGTGGTAGGCGTAGCCGCCCGCCGTGAGGGCGATGCGGGCGCGCAGCGCCTTGGCGGCGGCGCGGTTGGGGCGGAGCACGGTGCTTGTCACGCCCTGCCCGGGCCACGGCATCAGCCGTGCGGACTCTTCGAGGTCGGCGAGCAGCTGTTTCCAGATCACGTCGCGGTCCGCCCGCCCGGCGTAGAGGCTTTCGTTCGAAAGCGAGTCGAACCGGGCCGGGATGTTGCCCCAGATGCCCACCAGCTCGTAGTAAATCCAGGCGCGCAGGAAAAGCGCCTCGCCCAGCAGGTAGGCCATGTCGGCGTTATGCTCCGTATCGCCGTAGGCGCGCAGCCCGCCGATGCAGTTGTTGGCCCGCTCGATGGCGATTGTGGCGTAAGAGAAAGCGTCGCCGAAGTAGTTGTCCGTTTCACTGTATTTGTAGACGGCGTAGGCCGAATGGGTGTCGTTCTGGGCGGGCGTCACGCCCGACGTGGAACTCAAATGCCGTTCGGTGTCGTTGTTATAGCCGTGGTAGGCCCACAGACGGCCGTTGAACGAGTTGAAGTTGATCGATTCGTAAATGCCCATCACGGCGCCCGTGGCGAGCGAAGGGTCGGAGAAGATCGTCTCGTCGGTGAACGAGGATTCGGTCTTCGCCTCCAGAAAGTCGTTCAGGCAGGAGCACAGACAGACGGATGCGGCGAGGAGTATGATGGTTTTCAGCGTTTTCATCTTTAGAAGGTAAGGTTAAGTCCGACGATAAAGCCCCGGGTCTTGGGGTAGGGCGAGTAGTCCACGCCGGGGGTGAGGGGCGTGGAACGCCGGGTGTCCACCTCGGGATCGAAGCCCGAATAGCCGGTCCAGCAGAAGAGGTTGGTTCCCGTGACGTAGATGCGCAGCTGGGTCAGGCGGATTTTGCGCAGCAGCGCCTCGGGCAGCGAGTAGCCGATCGTGGCCGAATTGAGGCGCAGGAACGAGCCGTCCTCGACGATGTAGGAGCTGACGTAGCGGTAGGCGCTCATGGGGGTCCACATCGTGGTGCTGCGGTTGATCTCGTCCAGCAGCGCCGGGTCGGTGATGCGCTGCCCCGCGGCGTCGATGCTCTGCCAGCGGTTGCCGGAGCTCATCGCCGTCAGCAGGTTCTGGTAGCGGTAGCCCGCCGTCGAGGTGTATTCGGCCTTGTTGACGTTGAGAATCTTGTTGCCCAGCGTGTAGGTGAAGTTGGCGTTGAAGTCGAATCCCTTGATGCGCCCGGCGAGCGAGAATCCGCCGGTGGCCTTGGGCAGCGTGCAGCCCAGCACGGTGCGGTCGGTTCCCGCCGAGATGGCGTCGGGGTCGCCGCCCAGGTCGCGGAAGCGCACGGCACCCGGACCCCAGCCGTTGCCGGCGATGTGCGAGTTGTCCAGCACGCCTTCGTTGGCCTGCCACGAGGAGCCGGTCCATGTGAAGTCCGAGGCCGGGTAGCGGCCGTCGGAGACGTAGCCCCAGATCTGTCCCAGCGACTGGCCCGGCGTCACGACGAAGTCGTAGTCGATCTGCGTCGAGGCCCACGACGAGTAGGCTTCGATGCGGTCCAGTCCGCCCAGGTCGAGCACCTTGTTGCGGTTCATCGCGATGTTGAATGAGAATTGCAGCGAGTAGTCGCGCTGGTCGACGAGCACGGCGTTCAGCGCCAGTTCGATGCCCTTGTTC
>JAEWQO010000090.1 GCA_023460315.1 Actinomycetes bacterium | reverse complement strand
CATGCGGGATTTGCTGGGCGGGGCCAAGCTGCCAAAGATGGACGATATGAAAAAATCCCGCCGTGAGCTGGCCGAAAAGCGCAAGGTGTTGTATGCGGATTACCGGGACGCCCAGCGTGAAATGCGGGAGGCCGTGGCGGTAAAAACGAACATTGACCACCTGCTCGGCGTGACCGACGGGAGGGAAAATAAGGCACAGGAGCGTTAGCGACAGTACCGCATCACAAGGCGCAACGCGCCGCCAACTTTGGGACACTTTGTCCCGAAGTGCCGGGTTTGGGGAGGCTCCCCAACAAGCATTTTTGCAACGCAAAAATAGCAAGTGTGGCCACACTTGCCCTGCTTGCCGAAACCACGCATTCCCGGAGGCCGCAGATGCTATTGTCAAGATGTTTTAAGAGACTAGTTGCACTAATTATCTTTTTTCAAAATATGTTTTTTTGTGTAATGTCCTGCCCTGCTTAATCAATATATGATTAGAAGCGCATTTTTCCAACTTATTTTGTGCAAGGAGGTGCTTCCAATGGGCCAGTTTTCGCACTAATCCACGCTACAAAACAATTTAAAACCAAAGATTAGGAGGCCTTTATATGAAAAAGTTTTTATCTAGTATCCTTTGTTTGATCATGGTTTTCTCTATGTCTACTCCTGCATTTGCAGCGAATAATCAAAGCTCTGAATACGGTGATGTTGAAATTGCTTTAGCGAGGCAGTTCAACGCCATGGAAGATATCAGTGTCGAGCTACAAATGGAATCAGGTTTCACTGTTCATAAAATTAGTTTTCCAACCATTTCCGAACTGATAGAAAATACTCGTACGGAGAGAGTAGGTAACTCTGATGACCTTATTGCAACACAAAACCGTAAAAACATCCAAGTGCTCAAAGAATATATTGAAGGGCTTAATTTGACTGACCAAGACAAGCAAGTGCATATCAGGAGTATAGATGAATTTGTGGGGGACGGCTACTTGGATGGATACAAAATTTACACTAAATCCAGTCGTTCAACTCATACATTTTATGGAACATATTCTGGTACAACCTTTTATGAAAGACCATCGTCAGAAATATCTGTGAATTATAAAAAAGAAACCGAGCGGAACTTGTCAAATCTAAATAAGTGGATTGCAACCGTAAAAGACCTTGTTTTGACGATTGAGGATCTCACTCCTATTTCAATGGCGATAACAGTCCTTGATATTGGAGCCCGGATGTTTAGTGATAATTATTCCGCAAAAACTGGAGACTACTGTGAATACTATGTTCGGACGGTTCGTCGGGTACGTGAAATAGGACTTATTGATGCATGGGGAGATTTCCGACCTGTATTGGTGGATAATAAAGTTGATATGTATCCATATTCCGTCTATCATTTTGCAGACCCAAGTATCTATAACCGCTCAGCTGCCGTTACCGAGTATATGAACGATTGGAGAACCCTTTACTCGGAATATTATAACAACAAATCTTATAATATGCAGGCAGCATATAATCAATATACTCAGAGGCCGGATATAATTCTGTATATGCAAGGAGTCCTGATTAGTAGCAGTATGTTTAAATGGGAGTTGAAGTAACATTAAGAACTCGAAGAAGCGAAAAATACTTATCCTTTGCTCCTTTTTTGTCATCGTGGCAGCAGTTTATTTCAGGCCAAGAACCTTGTGGGATACTATTGGCCTCGAAAATATGGAATTAAATAGTACTGCATATTGCAGTTTTTCCGACATTTCTCAGGGTCATAGTGCTCATTGGTCTGGATCAGTTTCGGACTTGCTAGAACATGAATTACTTGGTCCCTTGTTTCATGAAGTTTCAATATCTGGACCGGTTTTTTTTAAGGACAGCGTGAAAAATCCCGACTTACTTAATTTATATTTTTCATTCCCCAAACAAGATGGGACGTATCGGCGTATAACTGTTGAATTGATTATATCTTATGCATCCTACGGCGACACTTCTGCACCCTATTCCGCTTTTGTAAATATAGACAACACGGGATATTTTGTGACTTCAGGTAAGGCTATCATTCATCGGCTATGCAATAATATTTTGATTGAAGAATAGTGCGTGCAGTAAGAAACCTCTGGTCATGTGGCCAGAGGTTTCTTACTGCAGCGATCAATAATTATTTTGCAGTAACTGAGTTCGTAATAATTGTTCTAGAATCATCACCAGAGCTGTTCTCTGCATAAACAGTAGCGAGCGCACGATACTCCTTACCCGGAGTCCCCTTATAGGTAATGCTGCCCATATGAGAAAAAGTATTGTTGTCCAGCATTCCATTTGCGACAGAGCCAAAGTATGTGGAAACGCCCATCCACTTATCCCCAGTCTTCTCCTGCACTACAATGTAACTGGCTCCAATAACATCCATGCGTCTGGTTCCGTCCACTTCAAATTCAATGATAACCTTTCCACCTGAAGACGTAACCGCATACGCCGTATAATAGGCAAGCTGATCACTTGCTTGCGGGCCAACCACACCATTCATATTCGCTGCCCCTGCCGGAATCGACAATCCAATTGACAGAGCAAAGACACAAAGCAACGCCAAAATATGATTCACTCGTACTTTCATTTGTTTAATTCATCCTTCATAAATAGAATTTACCATCTGCTTCAATTCATCCACTGTCACATCTCCCCAAATCGAGCAGACCAGTGCATCATTTGTCCACGTCACAAAATTCTCAGAGTTGTTTGTCATAACATAATGTACGATCCCATTGTATTCATATCGGATGACATCACCGGAATCTTTTTCAAACGATCCGATACTAATACTGGCATCCTTCTCCGTGGAATATTGTCGAACCGAAACAGACAGGCTCTTTTCCCCGGCTTCATAATGAGCTTGAATCGTGACGCCTGTGCTGCGAGGATTTGCATGGATCTCCACAGTTTGAAATCCGGATGGATACCACCGAGGGGCCACCGGCTCCGTAATGCCATACGCATCCAGAGCCTCTTGCAGTATCCCATATTCCCCGCCCTCTGCCGGGGCGGGGATGTTCTGTTGACTGTCGGGCGGTTGCGCAGAGATGCTGAAGTGGAAAGTTTCCTCCGTCCAGCGTGCAATGGCACCGAATATATCGAATCCAAATGCTTGCGCTGTTACCATACTACACAGCATCATAACAGCAGCAACAATGGCGGCGACAAGAGAGGTGCGCCAACGGCGACGGTGTGCAGGTTTTGCTGCGATGGATAATTGAACGGGCGGTGTCTGCTCAAAGAGCCGAGCGTGCTTTTCTTGAAAAGCTGCCAAAGACGCATCAACATCAAAGTCCAGCGTGCTTGGTTCCCGTTTCTCCAATTCAGCCAGACATGCGTCCATCTGTGTGGAATCATAATTGCTTTCATCCATCCCATCCCACATATCTGACAATACATCTGTCAGTTCGTCTGCGGTCAACTCATCCAGATGCTTTTGGTTTTGAGCGGCATCCTCACCGCGCCCGTTCTTCCGCGAGGAAAACTCATTCTCAGGCATCTTTGCACCTCCTCCACTTCAATATTGATTAAGCAGTTCATTTCATTACATAAAAACTAGAAAATTTTTTCTTCTTTCGCCATCAGCGCCTTATAGTGCGCTTTGGCTCGGAAAGCTCGTGTTCGACAATTCAGAACCGATATACCAAGTTGCTGTGCAATCTCCTCGTAAGATAATTGTTCCTCAAAAAGCAGGATGAGAATCTCCCGCTCTTTGGGGAGCAATTCTTTTGGAAGTAGCTCATCCAGCGGTTGGTGGTATGTATCAACGCATATTGCACTCTCATCGGAAATAAGCGGCATTTCAAGTCGATGCCGCGCTGATTTTAATTCATCAAGAATCAGATTTTTCAATGTCAGGCTCAACCATCCGGCAAGATTGGGGTGCTTGACCAGATCACGCTGCTTATACAACAAAATCAGAAAGGTTTCCTCGACCAAATCCTCGGCAAGATGGCTGTCGTGCAGCACATAATAGGCCTGTTTGAATAACCGGGCGGAGTGTTCTCTGTACAACTGGTCAAACCATTCATTTTGCTCCGGCATACGAATACTCCCCCTTTCATATTAGCCGCTCAGCAATTCCTGATCTAACTTACGGAAAAAATATATTACACACTTGTATCAGCTTTTCGTAGTCCTCTGGTGAAAAATTTCGTGTTCGCGCCAGCAACGCGTTCATCGTCTCCTGCTCCTGCTGCTCTTTCAGATTGCTCCCTAGCAGGCAATCTGTATCGACATTTAGGGCATTTGCGATTTTTACCAACACTGGCAAACTCAACTGCACACCGCTCTCAATATGAGAGATGTGTTGTGGTGATACGTCAATTATATCCCCAAGGCGATTTTGTTTCAATCCGGCTCTTTGACGATAATAACGGATATTACGCCCGATTTCCTTGTAATCCAAATCCTGTTCCACTCCTATACCGCCCCTCTTTGGTAAATATCTAACTTTATTTTACCGATATTTGCCGAATGTATGAATGGATAGCACAGGCATTTCCGCTATTACAGTTTAACAAATGCTGCTGTTTATATATTTTCTTCGGAATGCGAACTATTTTAGACGTATTTCATCCTATTACCGGATATTCAACATGGCTGTAAGCGTAATAATCTGGCGTACTGGGTCAATAAATAGGCAAAGATGTAAGATTTGAACTCAATGAATACCGAAAGGGCTTCTGTCATTCTTAATTATTTTGCCTGTTGCGATCTAAAAAGCATATGTGTGAGTAGCAGACGCATTTTTATGTGTCTGCTGGCTACTCATGCCATTTTTTCAATCGCAATGCATCGATAAAATCCGTTTGGCAAAAAGCAGCGTTCATCTTGGGCCTTCGTGGTCAGGAGTACGCTGCGGTTGTCCCGGTTGCCGCTCCCCGCCACCTCCATTTCTGATTTTACCTGATCCCTTGCACAAATCAGAAATGGAGGTCATACTTATGACTACGATCAATTTGCGGGATTATTTCTATTGGTACATAACGGACGAGAGCATCGAAGTTTCTGATGAGGTGGCCGAGGCTCTGCGCTCGGACAAGCTCTATGAGGCCGCCCACCAGCGTCGCCTTGTCCGCAACAAAGCGCAGTATTCCCTCGACTGTGATGACGGCATCGAGTATTCCGCTTGCCTGCATGAGCCCACACCGCAGGAGCTTTTGGAGCGAACGGAAACCTTTGAGCGGCTTTGCCGCGCCCTCAATTCTTTGCCCGAGGCACAGGGCCGCCGCATCGACGCCTGTATCATTCTCGGCAAGAGCGTGAAAGAGGTAGCCGAAGCCGAGGGTGTTGCCGAGGCTACCGTGCGGCAGTCAATTCGGTGCGGGCTGGACAACATGAAAAAACTTTTTTGAGAAAGTTTTGATTTGCCTACTCCGTTTTGGCTATTTTGTGTCCTTGGTATATGAGAGGAAGTTTTAATCCTCTCCGCAACTGAATAGCGGGTGACCCCGAGCATAGCGCGGGGAGCCACGCGGCGGGTGCGCGGTGACTTCCTCCACAGGAACCAGCGAACAGCACCAGCGCCGCAAGTGGGACAGGCCATCCCATGGCCACGATCCGCCACAGGGCAGGCTGGCCGCCGCATCTCTTTTGCGTGGGAGCGCCGTGCCAAGTATTGCTGTCTTATGACAGGCCAAAAAGCAAGCGCGGCGCTCCCAATATTTTATAAGGGGGCAACCACCATGAAGTACGATCCCACATTTGCAGCTCTGCTTTCCCAGCCGTGGAGCAACGGCGCTTGCCGTGGCTATGTCATCTATGCGATGGAGGCTTGCGGTTTTTCTCCCGAGGACATCCGGCGCGTGATCGGTGAGCTTCACGATGTTTTTGATCTGTGCGGACTGGAGGATGCCGAGGCACACTACCAAAACAGCGCCTATTAGTTCGAGACACTTTGTCCCAAGGTGAGGTCAGACCAAAGGGCGACATCCGCGAGGGTGCCGCCCTTTGGCGTTTCCCCACAAGCCAAGGGGAAAACGGTTGATACGGATGCTTTCAATAATGGAGGGAGGGCAACATGACTGATACCAAGTGCAAAGAGGAATACATTTATCAAGTGGATAAAATCAAGTTTGTTGTGACGCCTGTTTACAAGGAGACAGGCGAACTGTTGCGGGATATTCTCTTGAAATTGATGCTGGCAGATTTGGAGCCGGTACAGGCCATTCCATCGGCATCCTTAACAAAGGCGGCGGACAGAGGTATAATATAGGTAGAATAAACCTCTTGTTTGACTGCCGGAAAGGAGGATATTTTGAAACAGTCAAACAACAAAAATCGCGAGGAGGGTACTGCTGCCCTGTACTGCCGCTTGAGCCGTGACGATAATATGGACACGGAATCCAACAGCATTTCCAATCAGAAAAAGATACTCCAAAAGGCCGCCAAGGAAAAAGGTTATACGGACACCTTGTTTTTCGTGGATGACGGCATCACGGGTACGACCATGAAACGCCCCGGTTATCAGAAGATGATACAGGCAATTGAGGCGGGCTACATTTCGGCGGTGTTCGTGAAAGACCTTTCCCGGCTGGGGCGCAATTACATTGAGGTCGGCAGGCTGACCGAGGAATTTTTCCCGCAGCACGACATTCGTTTGATTGCTGTTTCAGATGGTGTGGACAGCGACGAGGGCGAAAATGATTTTACTCCGTTCAAAAATATAATGAACGAGTATTACGCCAAGGACATCTCGAAGAAGCGCCGCATCGTCAACAAGATGAAAGGCAACTCCGGCGTTCCGCTTTCACAGCCGCCCTATGGGTATCTCAAAAACCCAGACTATCCCCGGTTTTGGATTGTAGACCCGGAGGCTGCCGAAAATGTGCGGCGTATCTATCACATGGCGCTGGAGGGCTATGGCCTTGCGGAAACCGCCGCCGCGCTGGAGCGGGACGGAATTAACAATCCCACCTATTACTGGCGCAGCAAGGGGACAAACCGCAGCGGCTCAAAAAGCACACTGGAGCCTACCAAGTGGGGGC
>JAEWQO010000089.1 GCA_023460315.1 Actinomycetes bacterium | reverse complement strand
TGCCGCCTGTGGGATGGCTACTCGTTCCACAGGCGAAGTAGACGTACCTGTCCCAGTAAGCATGTTCACGAAACTGTTCAAACTGAACAAGTGCAGTTTTTGTTCAAAAATACTTGACGGAACACAGTCAGGGAAGGCATCGCCGAGACGCTGACCTACACTGCCTTCCCGATGGGCCACTGGCGCCGCATACGCACCAACAACGCCATCGAGAGGCTGAACCGGGAGATCAGGCGCCGCACGCGCGTGGTGGGCACCTTCCCCGACGGCAACTCGGCGCTCATGCTGGTGACCGCAAGGCTGAAATACGTTGCCGAGAGCGAATGGGGATCAAGGCGCTATCTGGACGTATCCCTATTCGAAGGTGAGTAATGCCGATGGCTGAGGGGCTCATTGAAAAAGTGCGCAAGATTCTTGACAGCACCTGTTCCAAGGATCGTCCGCACCCCCTTACCAAGGAATCTTTGAATGCATCAGAAATAAATGGTGGGCGCAAACTTTATTATTCATAATCGGACTTATTCTTGGTGCAGAAGTCGAAGAATTTATCTAACATGCAATTTGCGCAAGCCTATGTCGTCTTACAAACGAATCGAGCCGGAAACGACAGCTTCCGGCTCGATCAAGTTTCCGTGGTGGAGATGATGGGATTCGAACCCACGACCCCTACGTTGCGAACGTAATGCTCTCCCAGCTGAGCTACATCCCCACGAATATGCGCATGTTGTGCGCGAGTTGATATTTTGCACGTGACACGACCATTTGTCAAATGCGCCGTAAAATGAGCACAGGACGGTCAGCTGGCACCGCCTTCATCTAGGCCGTCAGCCTCTTCTTGGGAGATATGTTCCAAGATGTCGCCGGGCTGGCACTCAAGCACCTCACAGAGCATGTCGAGCGTAGAAAACCTGATGGCCCGGATCTTGCCGGTCTTGATACGCGAAAGGTTGACGTTGGTCACACCAACACGCTCTGAAAGCTCATTCAGAGAAATTTTACGATCGGCCATAACCCGATCGAGTCTAAGGACAATGGGCATCAAGTCACCTACAACGTATCATCCGAAAGTTCTTGCAAAAGAACACCATATTTGAAAACGAAAGAGAACGCAAAGACAACCGCCGCAGCGATGAGTGGAGAGAAATTGAGAAATACAATAGCATTGCCACTGACTGAAATATACCCAGCATCCAGTCCACTTAATTGGGCTGCGGCCGTATTCAATGACACTGCAAAATCAAGAAATCCATAAAGCAACAAGAGCCCCGCAATCATACGAAGTCTTTTAACTTGCATCATCGTAAAAGGAGACTCACCCTTCGAAACATCTGAAAGAATCTTAATAAACACAATGAGCATAGCAGCAATAGATACGCCCTGCCCGATGAAAAGAAACGGTGCCAGAAAACTTGAGTATCCAGAGCTATTTGAATCAGGGCCAATTAATGGATAAATCATTATACCCGCAGCTATAAGCCAAAAAACAATAAATACTAAGGATGTCGCCTTAAGAGCAATATTGATAAATCTACATACCTTATTTGCTCTAGTTAGCGCATCCGAAGTCTCCCGATCACCTTTATCTAACATTCCACTCTCCCTGCAACGTCCTGAGTCGATATAGAATGATACCATCTATATTCGACTTATTTCAGCAAGGCAGCAAATGAGGCTCTTAAATTGAAGCCTCTTGTTCCCAAGAGGCTTCAAAAATGTCAAAATCCAGGAGCAAAACATATTCCGCCCCACCCAAGATAAGCACAAGTCGTCATAAGCTTGCTTTCACTATAAAACAGCATTTCTTTCACCTCCCTCGTGCGTGCAACGATGCGGTCATTTTCTCCCCCAAGCCATCGTAGAACGCTTGGGTCATCGTGCAATAGGAATCGCGCGATTCCAAATTGCCCGATGCGAACAACGAGCGAGCCCTGCAGCCTCCCCCGCATATTCGTAGATATCGGCATGAGGAGCAGCCATCGAAGGTCTCCGCGTTCAACGCACGGAACCTTTGGCTCACCTCACCCTCCAGCATCTCGGCAATGGTGCCGGTAAATGCATTGCCCATAGCCAGTTCAGGGCGTTGCAGCATATGGCAAGGATAGACGGTTCCGTCGGCTCCGACACTCAGCTCCCGAAAACCAGCACCGCAATTGCACTTGACAGTCAAATTCAGCCCAATCGGCGCGTCAAGCAGCGCAAGGGGTTTCTTCTCCCCCAGCACCAGCATGCTGTGGCCAAGCGCACGAAGCGCCTCTCCATCGGGCAGCAAAGCTCCCAGCTGGTCATCGTCGGGCTCGCATGTCAGCAAGCTGAAATTGAGCGAGGCGCCCAGATCGTCGGCAAGTTTCAAATATGCGGCAAGGTCGTTGATGTTTCGTCCATGCACCGTGGGGATGATGTGCGCCGGAATGCCCGCAGCACGGACCATGCCCACGGCATCCACCAATTCATCGAATCGTTGGCACTCCCTGATATATGCCGGCGAAGACGACGAGCATCCGTCGAAGGACACCGAAACGCAGTCGACAGAGGGAGCAAGCTGTTCAAGCGCTCTTTTCGACAAGCAGGTCCCGTTCGACAGTACGGTCACTTTCGCGATGCCGGCACGCTTCGCATGTGCAACGATGTCGGGCAGATCGGATCGCAGAAAGGGCTCTCCGCCCGAAATGACCAGCGAGGCAACGCCAACAGAGGCAAGCTCATCCACCGCATGCAACATGTCTTCGAGAGAAGCATCGTCGAGGACATTGCGCTGAGGATCAAGCGAATAACATCCAACACAAGAAAGGTTGCACCGTTGAGTAACATGAAGGTAAGCGGCCGCCACGCGGGACGCAACGGGCACATCGGCAAAGAATCCACCTCGCTGCAAATGCTCGAACAGCGCCGCATCGACCATTGCAACCTCATGCCCCGGGACATCTTCCTGAAGCAACCGAGCGCATATCTCAGCACCCTCGGGCGTCAACCCTATCGCATAGCCGGTCTGCATGTTTCCCACCATGGGTATGCCGGCATAGTCGAAGGCGACTACATCCTCATTGAATCTCATACGAGCCCTCGCCTTCGCTCGAATCTCAAACAATCGCCTTCTGAAATAGTAGCACGCCACGATAAATATGGAGCCACTTTCCCTGACGGATTTCGGAAAATCTCTCGCGACATTCAACTAAGAATTGTAAATTGCAACAGAAATTTGTGATAGAGGACTCTCTTTATGTGGGCAAATCCTATTTTTTGCGAGATTTCACCCTTTTACTTTCATATTCGAATAGATATTTTTCGGCAAAGCAGTATACTTGGCAACATGATTTGGAGATAAGCATTAATTATTTAATGCTTCATAATAATAGTAGGACAACGATTTACGATAGCGTATCGAGAAGGTTGGCATCATTGAATATCAACCAACTGGAATACTTCGTAGCCACCGTCCAATGCGGCAGTTTCTCAACCGCTGCCAGGGAGTTGTTCATCACGCCCCAGGCCGTGTCGAAAGCTGTCGGCGATCTTGAGAAGGAACTGCGCATTCAACTGCTCCAAAAGTCGGGACGTGGCGTAGAGGCAACGCAGTTCGGCACGGTGTTTGCCGAACGATCAGCCGAGATTCTTTCCTGTCTTCTCGATCTGGAAGCCCTCGCCAAGAACTACACCTCTTTCGAACATGAACGAGGCCGTCTTGCGGTTGCCGTCACCACATCCGCCTGTCGAGGCAATGTCATCGCAGCATCCGACTTTGATGCGTTCGTCTCCACCTACCCACGAATCGATCTCACGCTTCATTACGGGCAAAGCGGTTCCTGTTTGTCCGCCTTGGAGGAACAGGTGGTCGATGCCGCGATCGTTTTCGGAAGAACAGCCAAACCGGGAATTGTCTGTGTCAAATTGCTGTCCTGCTCTCCCCTGGTCGCCCTGTCATGCAATCATCCTCTTTCTCGCAAGACAAGCATCCGTCTTGCAGAGCTGGAGGCATTTCCCATCGCCATGCCCGAGGATCTGCGCTATTGCTATCCCACGCTTTACCATCACTTTAGCAGCCATGGTCTGGCAACGGCGTTCCGTGCGCTTCCTCCCATCCCCGAGCAACATTACCGATTCCTCGATGAAGAACAAGGAGCCATATTCGTGGCGAACGACCCCTCGCTCCCCTCTCAGTACCCGATGGCAAAACTCGTCCCCCTCGAAAAGAAAGATGCGCTTCATTTTCCCCTCTGCCTTGCCTATCAAGCCACGCGAATCAACTCTGCGCTCACAAACCTTGAGCGCTACTTGGTTAGCACCGCCTCCCGTATCAGGAAAGGATGCCGATGAAGCGAACGCCAACAAAAGACCGGCCTTGTCTGAACGCTTGCAAAACCAGCCAACTCCGTTTCAGCTTTTCGGTCATATCCCCGTCGTTGGAAAGGGAAACCCACCATGACTACTGAGTATCGATTTGAAAACGAACAGCGAATCCTCTCAACCGTCAGCGAGACAGCCTATGCTCTCTTCTCCGCTGCGGCGACCTCTGAAGAAGTGGCAACTCTCCGCGATGACGTGTTGAAAAGAGTTGCTGACGTGGCTGATGCAACGCGTGACCACCTCGCAGATCAGCGGCAGCGGGGATCGACCGACTGACATGGTCCATGATTGGGTTACCACGTGTTTGAGCTGTTGGCTTTCACCCGTGATACAGGTTCTTGGTTGAACACGCCTCTCGGAATTTCCCTTCTCATCCCCTTCACCTGGCGTTTCGGCACTGTTTGTCCCCAAACGCACAGCGAGCGCCCTTTCTTGAGCGCCCGCCAGAGGAATCTCGCACTCCTTCAGTCTTACGGCGTAACCGTCTCGTTCTCGTGATCTTCCGAAACCGGAAGGACACCCTCTTGCAGAGAATCGGGAACGAACGGTTCAAAAAGAGGCTCGCCGTTCTGCGACAGCTCAACCATGCCGGTCAAGACATCGACATACTGATAAGATTGGCGGGCCGTGCGGCCACGTTTACGATCAACTTCCATGATGAACAGCTGGGGGTGCACCTGCATGAGCACGCCTTCGCTCTCAACGATCTTCGAGCGTCCCATATTGGCGCGCACTTTCAGGCGTTGACCGACGAAGTCATGTAACGTATCATGAATGGAGTCGACGATTTTGGCCTGTTTTGCTAAATCCATGCTCACTCTTTCTCGCGTGTCGTCTCGAATACAGTAATCACAAGCTAAAATTATATCATCTCAGTCAATTCTCTACAGGATCTGCACGGATGTTCCCTTATTCGGTTACGTTCCCGTAGCACACGGCACGCCCTAGAGCATGCGATAGTAGCAGATGGCCAGTTGGGTACGATTTTTCAAAGACAGCTTCTGGAGAATGGTGCTGATGTGATTGCGCACCGTCCCCTCGCTGAGATATAGATGGCCCGCGATCTCTTTGTTGTCCAACCCTTCGGCAACAAGCTCCATGATGGCATGCTCCCGCGGTGTCAAAGTGGCGATACGAGGATCAGCGCTGTTCGATCCCGAAAGACCGAGCTTGCCATCGCCCACAGCTGAGCTTTCGCCCGGGTCGGGTCCAACCGCCCCTTCCCGCATAAGCGCCTCCACCCTGCCGAGCACTTCGCCGCCCAGCACGCTCTGCCCCGCCATGATCGTTCGTAAGGCTGGCGCAATGGTGGCGACCTCCTGCTTGATGAGATATCCCTTCGCCCCCATCCGCAACGCACGAACGATATATTCGTCATCAGAAAACGTCGTCAGAAGAACGATGCGCGCTTGGGGATGCCTTCCAAGGATATGGATCGCCGCCGAGAGGCCGTCCCTCTCCGGCATTTGAATGTCCATGAGCAAGATGTCGGGCCTTTCACGCTCAAACAGCTCGATGGCTTGGTTTCCGTCATGCCCTTCGCCAACCACGGCGATATCGGGCTCGACCGAAAGGATTGTGGAAAGCGATGTGGTGACGAAGATATCGTCATCCACGATACACACGCGAACGGCGCGACCAAGCGATTCGCTCATGGCTGCTCCTTTTCCTTGGGAACGGTGACGAACACTTTGAATCCGCGGTCATACCCAACGCGGAGCATGCCGTCGAGCGCCCTGACTCGATCCGCCATCGTGGCAAGCCCCATGCCCTGTGCAGCGTGTCGCCCCGGCACGGTCAATTCGCCGCCAGAACCGCCAATCACCCCGTCAGACAGAGCAACCGAGCCATTGTCCTGGACGACCAAACGGTAAAACGCCGGATAATCGACAACAGAGACGAACACGCGGTCCGCATTTCCGTGACGGGACGAATTCGACAGCGCTTCGCGGATGATGGCAATGAAGCAGTAGCCAACCTCCACCGGCAGCGCAGCCGCGCGATAGTCCACGTCGACAGTCAACGTGATGCCGGCCGCCGCCTCTCCAATCTGCGCCTCAAGATCAAACGCATCGTCATGCAAATCGTGGACACTTGTGCGCACGGTGTCCATGGCCTCATGCAACGTCGTTCCAACCTGGGCAAACTCATCGCATACCTGAGCATCGTCACGGTGAACGACCTGCAACGCCTCAACCTGCATGATGGAGCGGGTAAGCAGGTGTCCCACGTTGTCATGAATGTCACGGGCAATGCGACCGCGCTCGGCCAAGGTGGCCAGCCGAACCTCGAGGTCTTGCTTTTCGCACAAGCCCCGGTTCTTCCTTTCAAGCGCAAGAGACGCTTCGCGCACATTGTCGCGCGCACGACGGTAGGCAATCTGCTCGCTCTCGGCCTTTCCCGCACGGAAAGACAGCAGGCAGGCCACCCCGCAGGCAAGCACGACGACGACGGCCGAGGCCGGAGACAGGCGGAAAGCGGCTCCCAGCGCAGGCAGAATCCAGCATATTCGCACTGCCACACGTGCGTCACGCACCATGTCATAGACAGAAAGGGGAAGAAACAGCGCAAAAGGCAGATAGAAGAGAGCCGTGGCAGAGAAGACCAGGGCAGGGATCGAGGAATACCGCCGCGGTACCGCCTCGGAAATTGCAGTCTGCGCCACAGCAAGCAGCAAAGCCACAAGAAAGGCAGGCTCCCAAGAAACCACAGCAAGACTCGCCAAGCAGCAGAGGAGCACGATGACTTTGTCGACGACTCTTTCCATGCGATCATGGTAGCAGGTCGCACGTTCGAACGGTCCCAAGACATGCAGCAGGACGTGAAATTGTGACATCCGTCATGCCTTGCATGCCAACAGATGACACCCCTCACTGGCGCCAGCGGCACGGAAACGCGATCATGGTGCAGAACCCTCACGAAAGGACAGGCAACCTTGGAATACCTCATAGCCGTCGACAACGTGGTCAAGCGTTATGGCGATATGATCGCGCTTGACCATTTCAACCTTCACATCGCGCAGGGCGAGATATTCGGCTTGCTCGGGCCGAACGGGTCAGGAAAGACCACCGCCATCAACTGCATGCTGCAGCTGCTCACCTACGACAAAGGATCCATCAGGCTATTCGGTTGCCCCATGGAACCGGCACGCTACGATCTCAAGCGTCGGATAGGTGTTGTTCCTCAGAACGTGGCTGTGTTTGAAGAGCTCACGGTGCGGGAAAACATCGACTACTTCTGCGCGCTGTATATAAAGGAGAAAGCGCAGCGGCGAGCATTGGTTGACGAGGCGATCGCCTTTGTGGGCCTTGAGGACTACGTCAAGTTCCGTCCACGGAAACTCTCCGGCGGGCTGCTTCGTCGCCTCAACATTGCCTGCGGCATCGCGCACAAACCAGAGCTCATCTTCTTTGACGAGCCCACCGTTGCCGTTGATCCTCAAAGCCGTAACGCCATCCTGGAAGGCATCCTCCGCTTGAATGCACAGGGATCGACCATTGTATACACGAGCCACTATATGGAGGAAGTTGAGGAAATATGCACCCGCATCATGATCATGGACCAAGGGCGGGCGCTGGCAACCGGCACCAATGACGAACTGAAAGCCATGATAGGCACAGGAGAGCACATCCGCATCGAAATCGATGCTCTCGAGGATACCGCAATGAAAGCCCTGCGATCGCTTCCTGCCGTCATCAGCGTTTCATTTGATGGAACCATACTTGAATTGAGCTGCAAGAACGGAACGCACAATGTAGCTGATGTACTAGGGGTGCTTTCATCGTATGGCGTGAACGCAGGACGCATCTATGCCGAACCTCCTACGCTGAATGACGTGTTTCTCGAAGTCACCGGCAAAGAGCTCAGGGACTAGGTGAATCTGACATGTGGAACGTTTACCGGGGAGCGATCGCCGTATTGGCGCGCAAACGGGAGCTGCTCATATGGGCGCTTGCCTTCCCCCTCATCCTCTCAACCATGTTCATGATCATGTTCGCCAACCTCGATGATGCGACATCGTTTGATCCCGTGCCCACCGCTGTCGTATGTGACGACAACTACGACAATGCGCCAGAATTCGCCAGCATCGTGGAACAACTTGGAACACCCGGAACGGACCAGCTTCTTGACGTGCAGAGCTATTCCAACGCAGACGAGGCAACGGAGGCCCTCGCAAACGATGAGGTCGTTGGGATCATCTCAGTCAGCGCGAAAGGAACCCCTCAGCTGATCGTTCCCCCTGATGCCGGCGGTCTAGGGGTGGAACAGATTGGACGCACCATCCTCAACACCGTCGTTGACACCTATGTGAGAGACGCAAACCTTCTCGCCACCATCGCTGCCGATGACCCGACGGCTTTGACCGACCCAGCACGAATCTCAAACGCATTCGCTGGAGGAAAGTTCACGGAACAGGTGTCGCTCACCCATGCGGCACCGGCCCAGTCGGTACGCTACTACTACGCGCTGCTCGGCATGGCGGCGTTGTTCTGTGGCCATGTGGGCATGCTGGCCATCTGCGAGATGCAACCGAATCTATCGGCGCTTGGCGCGCGTCGGGCGCTCGGCGCAACGAGCCGCGGGAAAACCCTGACGGCAACCCTGGCGGCAAGTTGGACGATCTCGTTTATCTGTCTCATGGCAGCATTTCTCTACATCCGGTTTGTTGGAGGCATCGATTTCGCCGGAAGGGAAGGAGCCTGCATCGCCGGCATTGCCATAGCGGCACTGTTTGCAACCGCGTTCGGAACGTTCTTGGGATCGCTGCCGAAAATCGGCCTCGGAATCAAGGCTGGCGTGCTCACCGGCATCACCTGCTTTCTGTCTCTCTTTGCAGGACTGTATGGCGAACCGTGCATGGAGCTGGCCGACAGCATCGCCCGTTCCTATCCGGCCCTTGCTGCGTTAAACCCGGCAAAGGTGGTCACCGATTTGTTTTACAGCCTGTACTACTACGACTCCTTTCTACCGTTTGCCCAAAAAGCAGGCATCCTTCTTGCAATGGCCGCCGTGCTGTTCGCCGGATCAGCCCTGTTCGTGAGGAGGCAACGCTATGCAAGTCTTTAGAGCAGCCCTGCGGATCGTTTCTAGCCATCCCATCTATCTGCTGGTGTACGTCGGATTCCTCAGTTTTATGGGCGTTTTCATAGCCGGATGGATCAATGTAGGAACCGATGATGGCGAATACTCGGCCTCCAAGACTCCCTTCGCCGTCATTGACCGCGACGACAGCGACTTGTCAAGAAGCCTGACCTCGTTCTTGGAAGAGAATGGGCAGTCCGTGGATGTGATCGACGAGCCCTTTGCCCTTCAAGACGCCGTCGCCACAGGCGAAGCCCGCTACCTCCTGGTCATCCCGTCGGGATACGGCGACACCTTCTTGGAAGCAGCGCGGACCGGCAGCACCATGCCCGCCCTGGAATCGACCTACAGCTTCGCCACCATGGGGGGAACTCTCGTGGACGAGCAGGTGAATCAATACCTCGGACTTGTCTGGGCGGCCACGACGCTCCAGCCAGACGAATCGATGTCCCAAATTCTGGCTTATGCCGACAAAGCCGCTTCCGTTTCTGCGGACGTGGAAACGATCCAAACACCGGATGAGGCGACTCCAGCCGATCGCTTCGGCTTCTATATGCAGTGGGGCACCTATACGATGACGGCCTCCATCGTCGTGTGCATCGGGTTACTCATGGGCGCATTCAACCGCACCGACGTGCATCGCCGCAACCTGATCTCCCCCGTGAGCAGTCTGCGCCTTGGCCTCTGGAAAGCGGCCGCCTGCCTTTCGGTGACCATTGGTGTATGGGCGGTGACGTGCGGAATCGGTCTTTTGGCCTTTGGCTCCACCCTTGATGGGCTGTCCGCACAGGCCCTTGCCTTGGTCCTTGCCTCTGCCCTCGTGTATTCCCTGGTGCCGTTGAGCCTCGGATTTCTCCTCGGTCAGCTGGGAGCAAGTGACATGTTGGCCAACGCCGTTGGCAACATAGCCGGCATGGTGATGTCCTTCCTCGGTGGCATATGGATAAGCCTCGATCTCCTTGCCCCCGAGATACAGACGCTTTCCCTGTTCGTTCCGACGTCTTGGTATGTCGACGCGGTGTATAAAGGAGTCCACCTCACGGACGCGACCGCCGAGTCGATCGGACCGCTACTGGGAGACCTCGGCATGGTGGCGCTGTTTGCCGTGGCTCTGTTTGCGGTCGCACTTGCCGCGGGACGGGTCCGAATGAGGAATGCCGACGCGGGAGGCAACGCCGGCGCAGCCCGGGACGCCTCATAGACGGCATTCCGGATGCCTATGAAAGCGCGATGCCGTCATAGGCAAGGATGGCCCAGTCGAGGTAGACCGTCGTGTTGCGCGTGAGATGTCCTGTTCGCATGATCGTCCCTGAAGCAGAGGCGTCAGCGAATGCACCCAGGACGCAGGGCATCTCACGCGCGCGACCCATATCCTCAAACCACACGGTCTTTCCGCGCACATAAGAGACCCGATCGCCATAACGGTGGCGGGAGGCGGGAGGCAAGGCATCGGATTGCGAAAAGGGAATCGTCAGCATCTCATCAAGAAAGCACACCCGCTCCGACATCAGCGAGAAGGCCCGGTCCGTCAGTCCGTATGCGAGCTCCACAAGATTAAATCCGTAGAGGTCGAAGCTCTCCCCCTCGGCGACCCCTCCTTCATACCGGTCCGTCCCAGCCGAATTGCCGTACCAGCCGTCGAAAGCGATACATGATGGTTTTTCGCCCGCCCTCCAGGCATGGTCCGGCACCGTGTGGAAAGCCCCGATCAAAACCTGCTCTTCGAAGCAGGGATCAGCCTCGCCGTCAGCGAAATACCGTATGGTCACGTGAGAATCTCGCACGAACACCGACGGAAGCGTGACCTTCCCACGATATTTGATGTCACGATAGCGCGTGTGGGCGGTGACAACACACGTCAGATAGCACCCTACGTCATCCTTTCCGACGACATAGCCCTGTCGCTCATCGGCCTTTCTCGCAAGCTCGGAGCACATACCCGGCGCTATGCCCCGATACCAGGCATAACGATAGAACATTCCCGACGTTCCCGGATAATTGCGCGGAAGACAGGCATCGGCTGGATCAGAAACGACAAGCGTGTTGCCGACCACACCTTCGCCCGACGCCTTCAACAGGCCTGGCACACGCTCACGAAATTCGGGCTCCTCGACCTTCCAATTTTGATTCGCGTTGTGCCAGTTTCCCCAACAGTTCCACTGCACGACCCGCGTTCCGTCATGCTGTCCCCCCTCAGATAGATCAAGAGCGCATCCGCTGCATTCCGGAACTATCAGATAATATCCATTATCAAGCACATGAAGATAGTACGATTGAGCAAGGCTGCCGTTCCCCGGCCAGACCTGCAGGCGCGCACCGTCGTCCCACGTCCCTCCCTCGACATCAAGAAACAGAGGAGACCCGCCCGTGTGAACCGGAACGAAGCAGGTGCGCCCCTGGGCGCTGCTCAGAACGATCCAGTTTTGATTTGTCGCGTCGGCCTCAGACCAGCCGACAACAGCCGTCCCGTCTCCCCTTCCTCCGCCAACGACGTCGGCACGCAGATGGCCTGCTGCTCGCGGACGCAGCGTCACCACATGCCCTTCCCATGACCGATCATTTACCAACACATGGCGAGGAATCTGCTGAGGGGCCTCGGCGATCGTATGAGTCCCCGGAGCATTGCCGCCAAGATCCTTGATGTCGGCACCGCACCAACACCTCCAGTCATTTTCTCTGCGCGGAATACGGAGCGAGGCACCCACCATGAATGCATACCAATCGTGATCGTAGGTCGTGTCGATGATCCAGTAACGCGAGGTGAGCCATGTCCCCGCATCATCCCTGAGGTAGGCATAGGTCGGAGTGTCGGGCATGTCTGGCGACCATGTGGGATTCCATACGCCGTTGCATGCCACATAGGCATCCACGCCGATCTCCAAAAACAGCTCGGTCATGCGCCCCACCGTGCAATTGCATGATGCCGACATCCACACGGTGCCATCGTAAGAGTATGCCCATCCGGCATCATAGCCAAACCGCACCCCGGGAGAAGCCGTCCCGCCATATGATCCCCAAGCGCCGCCTCCCACCTTTCCCCAGGCAAAGCGGTAACCCAAAAACAGCGACAGAGCAGTAACCCCTCCGAGTGCCATGAAAGCGCGGCGGGTGAAAAGCCGGCCGTGCTTCCCCTCGGCAAGGCGCCACGCCCTTGACGCTTTCGTGGAATCTCTATTCATCGCTTCCCCGTTCATTGGAAGGTCTCATTGAAGAACGACGTCAGGTTGACAATGGTCGGGGCGGTCACCAGAAGGACAGTCGGAGGCAGGAAACACAAGGACAAAACGATGTCCAGCTTCGTCGGCATCTTGCGAATGCGCTCCAGGGCGGCCAGGTGAGCCACCTCGCGCGCCAAGGACGCCTGAGAGACGAGGCCCTCGGCAATCGACGATCCTTGATTGATGGATTGCACCAGATGCGCAACGAAAGCGCTGACATCCTGACTGCCGCATCGCCGGACAAGCTTTTCAAACGCCTCTTCACGCGAACGGCCGAACAGGTTTACCTCTCGGTCAACAAGAAGAAGTTCATCGGAGAGGGGACGTTCCAGGGAAGCGGCAACTTCGCGAAAGCACTGTTCGACGGGAGACCCCGCCGCAACGGCTATTCCGATCAGTTCCATCGCATCAGGAAGCTGTGCATCGATCTCGTCTCGACGCCGCCTTGTCCTGAAGGCAAGAACCCCGGAAGGCGCCGCCCATCCGACTGCCGCCGCCGCAACGGCAATCGCCAGCCAAATCTGAAGGGGAATTGAAACGAGAAGCCCCAAGGCCGCCACGACAACGAGAGGCCCAATCAAACAAAGAGCCCTGACGCCCCGCCATGTTTCGGGTTCCAGCCGCATGCCTGCCCTGTCAAGCATTTCCCGACGCTCGGATGAATCAAGGCGGGACAAGGGCATAAAACGGTCGAGACGTCGGGAAACCGAAGCGAGCACCACCTTCCCCGCACTTCCCCACTCATGTCCCCCAGTCTGCATGTCGACCGGTACGCCCGTATGCGGCGGCAAGAACCGTCGCACGAGCAGCTCGTAGACCCCAAGCGCCGCAACAATCCCGAAAATTGATAAAGCGACGGGGAAAAATGCAAGCGGATACATCGCAGACCTCCTAGGCAGAAAACGAGACGATCTTACGTGCCACCAGCAAGCCGACAACCTCGCAAGCCGATGCTGCAGCCACAATGCCCCATCCAAGGGGCTCATCTCGGTAGAAGCGAGCAAAATCAGCATTGGTCGCATACATGATCAGAAAAAGGAAGGGCATGGTGCCCGCCACGAACCACTGAGCCATCTTTGCACTCGCGACCTCGGCTTTAAGCTCGCATGACGTTTTGAGCCGAGCGCTGACCCGGTTGGAGATCATGCCGAGGGATGCCGCCGCGCTTCCACCCCGCCGCTGCCCGATCCTTGTTGCCGCGGCGAGCATCCTGACATCGGCATGCTGGGTTCTTTCGGCCATGCCCTCGAGAGCGAGCGGAAACGACATGCCGTACGCGGCATCTGCAAGCACGCGGGAAAACTCCCCTTTCAGCGGCTCGTCCACATGAGCCGCCACCGAGCGGAAGGCCCGTTCCAAAGTGAGAGAGCCCCGCACTCCTGCAGATATCTGTGGAAGAGCCCGGGCAAGCTGCGCATCAAAGAGTTCTCGGCGCCTCCGTATGCCGCGATTGAGCATCATATGAGCAGCGACGATCACCAGCACGACAAGGGCGCCGCCGCCAAGGATGCTGCCAGCGGCAAGACACCCCGCAGCAAATGCCACGGCTATCGCGCCCAGCATCGCAACGACAGAGGCCTTTGCGCCGAAATGAAACCCGGCTGAGCGAAGTTTTCTTTCAAACGGCGTCCTTGGAGGAGCGGCAGACCTGCCCATGCGGCCCCTCGCCGCCTCTTCGCCTCTCTCATACAGGCCGCGCTCCGTGAGGGCGGCCTGCTGCTGGACCCTCCGTTCGGCTCTCGCGATCAGAAACGCCGCACATCCCAGGAAGGGACATGAAGTTGCCGCCACAATGCACAGAGCCAAGCTCATCGTGAGTTCCATATGCTTCCTCCTAATCGTCGAAGAACCATGCGGGATCGTACCAGGCGCCCGCCTTTGCCATTCGCTCCCTGATGCGCTGAGGCTGAATGTCGCAAGCCTTCCATCGGCCCACCACCCGTCCGCCGTCATCAACTCCTTCAACAACATAGGAGAACAGTTCCACTCGTGGTATGACCTTGGCATCGTCAGGCAAAGGGTCCAAGGCCACGACACTTGTGACCGTGCGCCGCCCGTCAGGCAATCTTTCCACATGGACGATCAATCCGCCCTGCAAGGATTCCGCTATCTGCCTGACAATGACATCGTGGCTGAGATCCGCATCGGCATAGCCAACCATCGTGCAGAGACGGCTGATGGCGTTATCGGGATCATTCGCATGGATCGTCGTCATCGAGCCCGGATGATCCGTCTGCATCGCCTGCAGCATGTCATACGCCTCTGCCCCTCGGCACTCTCCAACAATGATGCGATCGGGACGTCGTCGAAGGGAAATGCTGACAAGATCACGCATGCTGACGGCACCTTCCCCCTCAACGTTTGCCTCGCGCGTCTGCATGCGTTCCACATGAGGAACCTGCAATCTCAATTCCGGCGTATCCTCAATCGTGATGACTCGCTCCTCTGAAGGGATAAACCCCGACAGCGCATTGAGAAGCGTCGTCTTGCCCGATCCCGTTCCTCCAGAAACGAGGATGGGGCAACGTGCGGCTACGGCAGAATGGAGGAATTCAGACACCGCATAGGTCAACGACCCCACCCGTTCAAGGTCGTCCATGGTCAGCAGATCCGCTTTGAAAGTGCGCAAATTGAGAGAGGGACCATCGGGCGCAATGGGAGGAACGACATAGGTAGCCCGCGCCATGCCGCCAGGCAACATGGCGCAACCCATCGCGTGAGAATCGTCGCATCGCAAGCCAGCCTGTTCTGCGATCTTGTCAATAATGCGCCTCAGATGCGCAGCATCGTCAAATGCGATGTCGTAGCGACGTTCGATTTTCCCCGCACGTTCAACATACACCGCTGGAGGCAAAAAAGGCAGCCCTGGATCTGACCGGTCGACTCCTCCCCCGTTCGCCATGATTTCAGTGACCTCATCGTCCTCGAGAAGTGTTTGCAGAGGACCATAGTGCAGGAAGTCATCGACCATTGCGGCCGCAAGTTCCTCGGACTCAATACGGGACAGCCTCACTCCGAATTCAAGGGCAACCGTCGTCAAGGCACGCTCGACAAAAGTTCTGACCGTCTGTTCATCACGAGCCTCATCGCCCAGCTGAGCAGCCATGTCATCCCTGACGGCCGCCTTGAGGAGCCCGCGCGTCTCCCTATCCATGCGTCACATCCATGCCAGAGGGACTGTCGAGGGACGACATAAGCACGAGGCTCACGGTTCCTGCACTTTGGGACAAACGAATGCTGTCCGCCTCTTGCGGGCTGACCTCCAGCGTGACCGATGCGTAGCCTTCGCCGCCGCCAGAGAGCTGGTCATCGAGTGCGACGACGCGCGCGCCGTCGCACACCGTCGTTGCCATGATCTCGCCCGATGAGTCTGAGTCTACAGAGACGACACGAACATAATCGGAGGGCCGAAGATGCCCCGACAAGCCGGTTTCAGCATCGACGGCAACCGTAACCCCCTGCATTCCCGCATCGAGCACAGCCGCAAGATGGCTCCCGCCAGCCATGCCGGACAGAAACGAGGCCGCCATCTGAGAACCCGCAGGAATGTCGACGAGGGCCCGCTTCCCCACGATCGATCCGTCAGGAGAGGCTTCGTCTGCCGCAAGGGCTCCTTGCACGCGAAAGCTTTGGGGAATAGCGACCGTCTCGAACATTTCTGGCACTATTGAGTCACCAGCCTCGATGTCTTCTTTGGCTACGAGAGTCAGCCGGGCATCCGCCTTGGTCTCCGTCAGAACGCCCTGCAAGGAAAGATACGCCCACACCCCACCCGAAGCAGCCATGACCGCAGCGCAGAGAGCGGCTGCAGTTATGGCCGACAATCTCTTGACGCGCTTGGAGGCAGCTTCGCCTCCCTGTCGCCGATCCGTTTCTCCCACCCGAGGTGACTGCAGGGGAGCATTGTTGCGGAATGGCCGCCCAAGTCCCCTTCCCGCCTTCGTGTTCATGCCCTGTCCTTTCCGGTCTGGCCAATTTTTTTCACCTTATTCTTTGCAACCTGCACCTCTTCCTGCATTTCTGCAGGATAAGATGCAATGCCCTCGAGACGCTCGTACCTGAGAGAGGATGGCTCAGCAGATTCAGCCAGAGAATATCTTCCGTTTCCGCTATCATCGGGCCTCCAGGTAAAGCTGTCCGAGAATGGTTCAGCGATCACTGTCGTCTTAGATGCCACCGGTATCGACTCAACTCCGAGGCCACGGGCAAACAAGGTCGGGGACTCTTCCCTCACCTGAATCGCGATCCCCCACAGACGTCTTGACACGGAAAAATCCTTTGCCGGCACCTCAAAGAACCACACGTCGATTTCGCCTTCAAAACCTGATTCTCGCAGCAGTTCTCCAATCCCGTAGGCGACATCGCGGCCGGGATGGTCGGAGTTTTTTGCAACAAGCGCATGGGAAGGGCTCATGAAAGAGTTTCGGACCGCATCGAGAGCATGCTCCTGCCAAGCCTTTGCCGCAAAAGCAACCCCCTGATCAACCGAGAATGCCAGAACCGAAAGCAACACGAACAACGATGCGATCACGAGAGGCGCGATGTTGCCCCGCGCGGAAAAAAGGACTCCCTGCCTGTTCATAGGACTGCCATCTCCACTTCAACAAGGGAGCTTCCCGTGCGCACACACTCGACATGTCTTTCAAGCATCCGTCCGGAAAGACCGGGCAAGTCAAGAAACGAAGGTATCTCGTACGACAGATCAAACGACACAGCCATCCTTTCTCTGCGCAAAGAAATCGACTCCTGGCCTTCAGCCACATGACCGCGATCCACCTGAACAGAAGAACAGGCGACGTGGTCGATAGAAAGGTTGCTTTCAATCAGCTGGCCCGAGTTGCTCAAAATCTGGCTTTTTACAAATTCTTCCCTGTCTGCCGCGCATTCGATGCCGGCCGCATTGAGCTGCTTGCAAGCTCGCAGCACATCCGAAGAGATGCGAGTTGTCGAGAGCATCATGCCTCCTATCTGCACGGCGCCAAACACTATGAGCAAGAGCGCTGAAACGGCCACCATGAACTGGACCGCTTCGCCTCCCCGTTCGCGAGAGCTCACCAGCGGCCTCCTTCCACAGTTTCATCGACAAAGCCGAACGAGCGCGCGACAAGCTCAAAGCCCGCCGTGTTTCCACGTGATTGGACCACAAGCCCTCCGACCGGAGTAAGATAGGCCCCCTTTAACGTGAGCGTTACCTCAAACCGTCTGGTTCTCGTGTGCGACGAGCGCTCGATGAATCCCCCGCCCTCTCGATCGTACAGGCGATGCGCATAGGAGCCCTCTTCGGGATCCTCGAAGGCAACCTCTACCACAAGATCCAGACGGGAGACCTCCAACGAGGGAGATGCGGCGCAAGCCCTCGACACCAGCAATGCTTCATCCACAGCGGTCAAAGCTTCGTCTTCGATGCCTCGGCAAACACTGGCCGCAGCATTCTCGAGTTCCATGGAGAGAAATACCGTCCTGCCCAGGTCAAGGATGCCGCACAGGAGCGTGAGGACAAGGGGAAGCGTCGCGACGAGTGTCACGATGCTTCCCCCTCTCTGACAGCGGCTGCCAAGAAAAAAGCACCTCGCGACCATCCTGTTTAGGGTGACTATTTCGAATTCTCGCTTAATGAGCCGCACCGTTCGTAACTTTCGAAAACATATCCGTTATTGCGGTCCCGGCGTTTTGGATCGCCTCTTGAATGCTTCCCTGCAACAGCATGAGCGCCGCTCCCAAGCCTACGGCAAACCCGAGAACGATGACCGTCTGAACGATCTCAGATCCGCCGTCCCGCCCTCCCCTCATCATGAGCGCGCGACACGTGCATGCCATCCTCTGAACTATGTCCATTCTTCTCATAACAGGTCCCTTCTCTGTTCGTAAGTCGATTTCTTTGCAGGGAACTCGACGTTCATGATCACGCGATGCCTGCTGCCGTCCCGCATACAAGCCACACCGTGAGAAACGGAGCCATTGGCACGCCGTCTCTCGTCTTGAGACGATGGAGCAGACATCCCAGCACCGAGAACACGGAGGCACACGCATAGCAGGCAGCCATGCCGTAAAAGGCTCCGGCACCGCTTGCAAGCGACAGCGCTGCCATGCAGCGAATGTCTCCTCCTCCGACGGCATCTGCCGGGGAGCGGATACGGTAGAGCCTGTTTGCCAAAGAACATGCCGCCACCACCGCCACTGCAAAAAATGCGCCGGAGCCAACTGCCGCGAGACCGCAAGCCATTGCCTGGAACACAATCCCCGACACCGCAATGGCAGCGCACGCCTCAAGCGGTATGACACGCGCCCGGAGATCGCACACCGTTGCCACCGCCATAGCGACGAAACACAAGATAAGGCTGAAAGAAAGGCAAAGATCCACGACGAAGGGAGCGAAACCAAATGCTTCTTCCCCCGCAAACGGCTTGATGGCCTCGAAAACCAGCAGGCAAACACCGGCGGTGCCCCCTGCGCCGAACGCCGCCAAGACGAATCGATGCCAGATTTTTGGACAAAACCGATAACGCGCCCGCTTTTCCCCTTCGGCACAAAGCGGCGAAGGGCCATCCATCCCCATGCCTGCGTCAGCAAGATCTTTCGCTCGCTCTGCTGTCAGCGTTCCCGCAGTGACCTCTCGTAAAGCTTCAGCAAGCCATACCCCCAACGCCCCTTCCGCCCCCGACGGCGATGCCGCAGGAACCGCGCCAGGACAACGGTCCCCAAATCTCCGGTAAGCCTCACAGCCATCTCGCCACCATGCCAGATCACGTGCATATGAACGTTGAAGAAGCGTGTCGGAAAGCCATGGCACAACGAACCATCCGACCATGGTCCCTGCGGCAAGAGCGAATGCAAGGACAAGGATCATCATGGACGCACCCCCGTTGTACCCGCCGTGCGAGAGGAAGACGCCATGGCGCTTGAGCGTCTCTCGACAGGAACTGGCTTCGCATTGCTGGCCGCAGGCGAATCAGCGCACGCAGGATGATAATCCGGCAGGTGAACACATATCAGGATTGAGGGGGATCGACTGCATGCAGCCTGCGCTTTCACGATGTCTGGTCCCAAATCGCCTTCTTTGCATCTGCCTTCGGAAACGCTTCCGGATACCCCGCGAACACCGGTAGGAAGCTCGATGCCGACCGTCCATTCCCGGCCAGCGACCGGCCCGGATTCCGTGCAGCCATGCAAGCATTCCGTTGCACCTCCCTCCGGCCGCGCTCGGACAGGGGCATCATTTCGTGAAAGATCGGTATTCGCCAACGGGACACCCTCATCACCACAGCCTTTTTGCGCCCGGTCCATCTTGGGGGGACAGGCGTCACCCTTCAACTTCGTCGCATGCCTACCGGATAGCGGCAAAGACACCGCTTCCCGGGCATGACAGGATTCTCCACAAGCACCGTCGTGGCCAGCATTCAATCCGTCCTCCTTGACGGCAGGATTCTCGAATCGGTGCAGACAGCCATAGCAGGTATCCGCATCGTCGAATGCGCGAGCACTGCACACCGGACAGACTTTCATTCCTCCCTCCCCTCCTCAGGCAACACTGAGACCGCTATGCGATCTCCCGTCTTGAACCAGGGCCCCCGGCAAGAAGAGAATCGCTCCACGACCGCAGCCGCTTTGCGATTGCGAAGGCGGCGCAGAGGACTCACTGACCGATGGGCTTCTATCACCTGTCCCGATCGATCGACAAACGCCACGTCTATGCTGTCCCGCATGCCCGCCGTATGGACATCCTTGCAAGGCGCAAGCAACAACACTTTGTCACCCCCCTTCCCAAACAGCAGCCCTTGCGCGCGGCTTACAGGTTCCGTCGCCAACGTAAGCGCTGTCCAGAACGTCGGACCACCATCATGTTTCTCCCTCATTGACTCCCTTTCTCCTCATCAGCTGTTGAGCAGTTGACCACGACGCTTGTTCCCTCTCCCACCCCCACGCATGAAATGAACGCCCAGATGTAGGTGCCGTTCTCCTTCACAAATGATCCGCCCGAGCCTGAACCGCTCGACACGGACACCCACCCGCGATCCTCCAACGCAGAAGAAAGCAGGGCAAACTCCACTTCAGGCCGTTCGTCAGACAAGAAGCCCACAACCTGTCCTCCCACGTCGACCCGTACATCGGCATAGGAGGAGAGAGACACCACTTCCTCCTCAAAATCAGGTGGAACGGCTGCACCGCCCGCTCTTTCAACCGACTCCCATCCATCCGCAAGCAGCGCAGAGGCAGAGAGTCCCGCTGCTTCGGACAGCACTCCCGGTCGATCCATTCGGTAAAACCATTCGAGCGCCAGAGCGGCAAGCAGCAACACGATCAGGACGCCGCACGCACGAGCAAATCGCATGCCGGCCGATACCGAGCCGTTCATAGCAGCATTCCTGGTTTGTAACAATCCACCGTAAGCTGCTCCGTATGCTCGAGATGCGGAAGCGAGACCCCTAAAACCGATGAGCGCATTCCTTGGCCAAAAAGCGTCGGCGCATACTCCAAGGTCGCGCTGAATCGCACATGTCCGCCATCGACAGCCTCCACGGACACGCGTGACGACAGGTTGGATCGGTTGAAGGTGGCAGCTAAACCATCCTCAATCTTTGCCTTGCTCTGTTCGATTTGCTGGCCATACGCTGGCGACGTTGCATGAATGCGCACCATTTCACGAGCGACACGATCGAACGAAGCGCAGTCAGAAAAGAACAGCATCGCATTGACGGCGATAACCGCCACGACAAGAGCCACCGGGAACGCCACTGCAAGTTCGACAGTGGCCTGCCCAAGGTCATCTGCCGTCCAACCCTTCACTCCCATACGCGCACCCCCGACACTCGCACGTAGACCGATTTGATCTCGCCTATGACGCTCTCGACAAACCCGGAAGCCAGGCTCTTGACGGCGGGAGGCAGGGCTATGGTTATCGGAATGGATGGCCCACCCTCGCCAATCACCTCTATTGAGGCGATTGGCACACGCCCATCTGCAAAGGAAATGGTTTCAAGAACAGACTTCTCAACGTGGTCAACGACTGACAGGAACACGTCAGTCGACTCAGACGGATATGAAAGTGCTCGCTCCTTCACCGAAAGGAGCCGGACTGAGAAGGGCGTGTCATCCGCGGAAGCAACATGCGCGGAATTAACCAGGACGGGCTTGAGCGCATCAAGCTTCGCCGGCTCAAGCCCAAGCGCGGAAACCGTCGCACAAAACGATTCCGAAGCCCACGTGCCAAGCCCGCTCGCGCTCGCAAAAGGAATGGCTTCAACGGCCTGGCCAAGCGCCTCATCGACGGCCTTCTGGCCTTCGAGGTAAGCATGTAAAATCGACGACCAGCATTCCAGGACAACATCCGCCATGCCGACGGCCACAGTTCCTTCGTCGGCAAGGCTGTCCAAGAAAGATGAGAGGATGTCCTTGCCTTCTTCGGTCGAGTCGCTCAGCAGGGTCGCCGCAGAAAGAGCCACACGCGCACCAAGGCCCTCGCCCGCCGACACAAAAGAACTCTCAAACCCCGAAGTCGGCGCGTCGGACGCATTCGCAACGACGAAGGCCACCACGCCAAAACGACCGGGAGGACTCGAGTCAATGCGCTCCCCTGCCAACTGTTCAAGAACCTCAAAGCACCGATCGAACAAACTCCCGGCTTTCTCCTTTACCGTGGATGAAAGCGGGTCCAACTCTGAGCGAGCTTTTTTATAGGAGTCACACGCGTCGGCAACAGCCTCATAGTGAAACTCGAAACCGTTCTCTATCGAGGTCGACGCTGCGGCAACCTTGCCCAAGCTCGCCGCCGTGAACCCACAGTGTTGGCACGTCACATACGTGCCGGACTCCATCTGGGCAATCGAGCCATGAGAAGAGGATCCCGATGCCGATGGACATCCAGACCATGCGTGCATGGTCAACCCTTCCCCGCTTTCAGAAATGGGGTAGACCGGCTCGGTATAAAGTTTTGTCGCACGCAGTTCCTCGGTATTGCTTGGAAGCCGAGGAAACAGGGCGTCAAACGAATCGGCTGTCTCGTGGACGTAGCCTTTCCCCACCTCTTCAGCAGCAAACGCATAGAAACGCGCCCTCAGGGCAGATCGAGCCGATTCCTCAACCGTGTCGCATTCGGGAGCCTCTTCAGACAGGCGACAGCGGTAATATGCCTTCGCCCTTTCAAGTGCAACCGAAAACGACCAGGTGTCGACAGTGTGATACCGTGGATTTTCTGCAGCAGGCAATTCGGAAAGCGACGCCGCCCGTTCATACATGCAATACCCAGGGGCAGCTCCACAATCTCGCAAGAATCCTCGCTCTTTTTCAATGTTGGATCGTTCGGCCGCGCGCTCGGCCTCTTCGCCAAACCGCCCGAGCTCATCCGACTCCGCCTCAATAGCCTGGGCCAAACCCTCTCCAGCGCCAGCACTCGCAATCTCCCGATCCTCCCCAGTCCACGGCACAAGAATGGCCAGGCAAAGATAGGATGACGACAGCGGGCCTCCATCATTCGCCGTCGCGACCGATGCGCCGTTGGCTGCGGCAAAAAACGGCAAGAGCCGCTGCAGTCGGTCGAGTCCCTCGGCTGCATTTTCAGCAAATGAGTCACGCGCCTTCAAGACATCGCGACCAGCAGTGCACAGCGCTTCCGATAGGGCCGCCGTCGTCGGCGTGCAGAGGGCAGCCACGCCTAACCCCAGCGCAGCAACGCCGGTCAGAGAAAGCGACAGCACGACGGCATCGCACACTCGAACAGCCACCATGAATTCGGCAACCTCGTTCTCAACCGCAAGAGCGGCAGCATCGGCCACATTCTGGACATCGGCCGAAACCGAGGCGATGCGATAGACCTGTGCCGTCGAAAAGAGAAGAGAAAGGGTGATGAGAAGGGCAAGCACCATGCCGACCGTCGTAAAACCTCTCTCGTCACGGAAAAGGCCCCACGTTCCAGCCAAGTCCGCCTTCGTGGACACGCTTCTCAATCCAACCACGCCCCAATCCACTGGGAGGGATGACGATCCTCGCCATCAGATGCCCAATCCGGCTGAACGGGCATTTCTGAAGAGACGCTGACTTCAAAGTTGCCGTTTTCGTTCACCATTCCCAACACTGCCCCAGAAACGTCAAACAGAGGAAGGGGGCGGACCTCTGTGCTCAGGTCAACGCTGACGGTCTGCGAACTCTCATCGCCATCGAGGCTCACGTTCCACGTGCATCCTCCGTCATGGACATGAAAACAGGCAACCGGAGGCACCGCGCTGAGGCGATGGCGAATGAAAGCTTCGCAGCTTGGCCGCATGTCTCCGAGCACCGCAGTCTTCGTAGCCAGCAAGCGGCATCCCTCTGCCGCTGCTCCTTGCATAACGACCCGGTCATACAGCAAGATGCCCGGCTGCACGAGAAGCAGCAGAGAGACAAGCAGCATCGGCACAAGCACGGCAGCCTCCACCGTCGACTGCCCACTGTCGGTGATCTTCGCAATGTCCACAGCCTTCCTCCCTTCAGAAGAGAAGCACGTCGGAGAGCGCGCCGAGCGCCGCACCGTCAACATGATGTGAGGCGGCCGACAGCGCATGCTCCACAAACAAGCCGCTTCCCAAGGCCCGCCAAAGCAGGCCAAAGGCGGTCGCAATGATCAAGAATCCACCCGTGACTATCGCAAATTCGACAGTCCCCTGACCCTTGGTGCGACTTGTCGCATCGACACGCGAATGGGGAACATCGGCGTTCGGCATCCTGAACCTCATAGCCCGTTGATTCCCTCCGCAATAGAGGTCCATAATTCCTGCAGCTTGGGCCTGAAGAGGGTGATGGCAATGATGGCGACGACGACCAAGACGCCGACGAGAATAGATGTTATTTAATTTTGTTCTTATGTTTTAGAGAAAACGCCAGTTCAGAGTCATGCTCTCGCCGTCGAGATCGATTCTGTCAACGAGAGAGTTGAGCAGGTTCTTCTGCTCCACGTATGAAAGCTCGTAGACCGTGCCCGGGATCGCATCAAGAACATCGGTCAGCTCGTCAGCTGACATGGTGGGCACGTCATTGTCTCTGGCGGACAATGCGTCCTCAAGCTCCCGCCTCTCTGATAGCAACGCATCACGCTTCTTGTTCAACATGTCAATTGGCAGGCCGCCGTCAACATAGAGGTTGACAAGCCTCTGCTCCGCTTTCCCGATGGCACCCAGCCGCTTTGTGATCCTTGCCGTGTCGGGTCCATCCGGCGATGCCTTGCGCTGCCCGAGATACTTCTTGGGGTCGGCATGCAGTGCGAACACCTCGGCGAGCACCCGACGCTCTAGGTCCTCCATGTCGTAATTTCCCGAGTCGCAGTGCTCTGCACGCCTGAGCTCGCCCACGCTCGACTCAGACATGGTTGACGCGCAGCGGTAGATGCGCTTGCGGGAACCGTCCTTGCGCGGCTTGTAGAGCGTCACGACGTATGAGCACCCGCAACGGGCGCACCTCAGCAGGCCAGAGAGCATGTACCGTGACTGGAACGGCCTGTGCCCGTCTGCCTTGTATGCGTCCTCCTGGCGGCGCTTGAGCTCCATCTGCGTGCGGTTCCAGTCGTCCTCGTCCAAGATGGCCTCATGCGCGCCCTGGTACATCTTGCCAAGGTACCTCACCTTGCCCGTATAGATCGGGTTCGTGAGGATACGCTTGACGATGGCCCCGTACCAATCCTTGCCGAGGGCGTGCCTGGCATTGAGTATCCGCACTATGCCCTTCTGCGACTCCCCCGACAGATAGAGCCGATATATCTCCTGCACCGTCGCAGCTTCAAGGGGGTTGACCTCGTACTCGCCATTGGTGTAGTCGTAGCCAAAAGAGGGGTTCTGCCACACCATCGGCTTGCCCGACTTGGCACGGCCTATGCGCCCCATCTGCATGCGCTCCTTGATGCGCTCCCGTTCAAGCTGGGAGAAAGCCGAAAGGATGCCAACCATCATCTTGCCCACCGAAGTGCTGGTGTCGAAGCTCTCGGTGATGCTCACGAACGAGGGGAACACATCCTCGATGAGATGCAGCGTGTCCTTCTGCGACCGGCTCAGGCGGTCGAGGCGGTAGACCACCACCACGTCATACCCAGTTGCCTCGGCCATGAGCTTACGCATGCCTGGACGGTCGAGGTTTGACCCAGAGTAGCCGGGATCACGGTAGATGCCGCCCACCGTCCAGTCCTGCGCCTTGCAGTATGCTTTCAGGCGGTCTAGCTGCTCGTCGATGCTGTAGCCCTCGTCAGCTTGAGTGTCAGTGGACACGCGGACGTACAGCGCGGCATTCTTCATGATATGATGTGCCTGCCTTCCTTTATGGTTGGTATACGGAACCCCGCGCAGGGTGGCAGCCCTTATGCGCGGGGTTTCTGCTTTGTCTATAGTCCTACTGAATCAGCGCCATGAGCCGCTTGCTCTGCCGTGAACCCTTCGTATTCGAGCTGGGTGATCAGTCCGTCGCGTGAAAACGACTGGTAATCCAAGTAGTCAGCTGCCTTCTTCTCAGCCTGCACCATCCAGTCGGCACCGCAATGGTCGGCACCATATGTGGCGTCTTCCGTAGAAAACTTCTCGTACTCGAGCTGTGTGATCAGGCCGGTGTAGGAGAAAGCCGTGTAATCAAGATACGACTTCGCCTTGCTGACGGCATTCTTTTGACTGACTGTTTCGCTCGGAGTAGTGACTGCTGGCTTTTCCTCAGCCTTCGGAGTGGTCTGGGTTGACTCTTGCTTGCTTTCTTCCTTAGCGGCCTTTTGTTCATTCGCCGGTTGCTGGGCTGTCGTTGTGTCAGACTTCTTGCTGCACGATCCGATCAAGCCGAACGCCAAGAACACTATCAAGGCAACCAAGATGATCTTCAAGACCAGAGGAACTTTCTTTTTCGGCTGCTGCGGAGGCTGGGCCTGCCAGCCTTGCGGAGGAGGAGGCACGGATCCTGGCTGAGACATAGATTGGTTGTCGTCTGGCATAATTTTCCCCTTTCGTTTTACCCTTCTCGTTAATTAGATTATGTATGTCGATAATCTACGCAATCATTATATGATTCAGGAACCCAGTTGTTGAGGTTCTTTCTTTGGGCGGATGGCTACTCGACCCAAATTCCCACCGGAACGTCATCGGGTTTCGGGATGACCATGCGGGCATCTTCGTCGTTTCTCCCCCGGGCCATTGCCACACCGACGATCTCATCGGCAAGTTCAGAAGACGCTTTGTCCGTGAACCCATACCTCGAAAGCAACTGCCCCATGTCTTTTTTAAGGCCAGACAGCCTTCCAAGATCGTCTGCGCCGTAGATGGGAATATACCGAGACCCGCATGGACTTGCCATCATGTCGTCCACTTCGCCTCTGATCACCGTGCTCAAAACCGCATCTCCTTGTCTCCAAGAGTCGCCCAAATGACACGCCCAGCAAACCCAACCGAAGGAGAAGACGGGTCCCTGGTGTCGATTGGTCGGTCGTAAAACCCTTCCATGCTGCTCTCTGGATGGAGCACGACGGTATCTCCTGCGAAGAAAATGCGCTTGATGGTCGCCTCGTCGCCATTGACATAGACGACAGCAACATCCCCATCGTTCACCGGAAGCTCAGGATCGTAAAGCACGTACTCGCCATGCTGGAAAAGCTTGTTCATCGACTCACCGCTGACACGCAGAAACCTGGCCTTGGGGTGCTTCTGCTTTATCGACTCCGGAACGGTGAGCTCTCCGTCATACATCTGGATTGCCTCGCACGTATCTCCGGCGGCAACATCCCCGACAATGGGGGCAACGGCACGGGACACAACGGAATCGTACGTCTGAGCACACGAGCTCTCGGAAAATGCGAAGCCGTGTCTAGGACTGAGCAGGTCATCGAGCTTGACGTCGAGAGCGTTGACCACCTCTTGAAGGTTGTCTGCCGATGGAAACGTCTTGCACTTAATCCATGCGTAGACCGATTGTTTCTCCATGCCGATATGCCGCGCAAGGTCAGAAGGGTTCATGCTTCTGTCTTCAAGCAATGCGCTCAGATTCTTTGAAAAGATTTCCTTTATCTGAGTGCTGTCAATTCTCGCCATAATTCACTCCAGTAAAATATTATCTTGTTGTGAAAAATATTTATACTTCATATTGCATTTTTTGGGAAGTGAGTTATTATTTCACTCATAAGGAGGTGAGTCATGGAAAAGGTGACCAAGCTATCCGCCGCCAGAAAATCATCTGGCATCTATCAGCAGGAAGCAGCAGATATCATTGGGGTGAGTTTGCCGACGTATCGCAATGCTGAACAGGACAATGACTTAATTCGCATCGGCGATATCAAGAAGCTTGTCCCACACCTAAACGAAGTCAGCGTAGGTATCGTTCACAGTCTCCTTGATGATATTTTTTTGAAGTCAGAGTAAGTTTATTTTTCACCGTTCTTTGAAAATCAAACGGTAGGCCCCAATCGGGAAAGCCGGGAACACGCACGCAGCCGCCACAAGCGAGCCGAGACCGTGCCCCACTACCGGCTCGAAGAAAGAGGAAGCAATGACGGCAAGATCATGGGCGCGAGGCCACAGGATCGAATACAGGGGAGGCTGGGTCTATGCGGACACAGGCGAGCCCTTCGACGATTCGAGGCTATGCGCAAGGTGTGGAAGGATGCCGACCCCAGAAGGATACGACGCGTGCCTCGGGCACATCGAGGGAGCCACGTCGGCCTGCTGTGGGCACGGGGTCCAAGAAGGATATGTGATCGAAGGAGGTTAGAGATGGGCAAGACATTCAGCGGGCCGTTCGTGGTCAAGCACCGCCTAGCAGACGGAACGATGCTCGACAGCCTGGACGGCTTCGTGATCGATTCGAGCAAGCCGGAGAACCGGGCCGTTTTCGACAGCTTGGCAGGACTGGCCGAACGAGTGGCCGAGAGGAGAAAGGCCGAAAAGGAGGCTAGCAATGTTGCATGAAAAGGAAAGCGCGCCATCCCTGCAAGGCAAGCGCGCATCCGTCTCGAAAGACCAGACCAGTATATCACTCCACGACTGGAACATCGGCTGCTGGTCCTTCGCACTGGAAACCCTCATATGCTTCTGCGCCGTGGTGGTTATGGAGGTAGTCTGATGGGAGAAGACAGGCTTCAGGCAGAGCGGGTGTGCTGCTGGATTAAGGACAACCCTGGAAAGTTCCGTGCGCTTTGTCGCATAGTCGACGGCGAGTTGAGGCGGGGCAACCCACGCCTGACGCGGAGCCGGGCATACAGTCGGGCCGAGGACGAGGGAATCCGCATATCCGACGGCGACGGGACCGACAGCGAGACGGACATCACACGCAACCATAACTTCTGGCCATGCATCACCAGGTATATGGTCATGCTGCAGCCGAGACGGGCACGCACCATCCGTTTCCGCGACAGCAAGTTCGACCGCATCGACCTCGCGTCAGTGTGGTGGGGCAACGTCAACGCCGGAACGTTCTTCCTCGCCCGCAACCGCAAAGAGGCCAAGGACCTCTGCGACCTCGGGGACGCGAGCGCGGCATGAGCATCATAGCCATCGACCCGGGAACGGCGCACACCGGCATCGTCTACATGGACGAGCGCCGGATCATCTGCTGCAAGACCATCGCCTACAAGAGCACGGTGAAGCAGGACCAATACGCCCTCAAGGCGCGGGCAGAGGCGATAGCGGCACAGCTCTCAGACTGGATGGCCGACAAGCCCCACGAGTGCATCGTCATGGAGGGCTTCCTCGGATACACCGGCAAGCAGGGAGGCTACGCGTTTCAGACTCCCTACCTCTGCGGATACCTCCACGCCGCGCTGTCGGGCGAAGAGATCGTCATCCAGACATCCCGGCAGGTGCTCAATCCCAAGACGCCCGGAAACGTGGCCAACCTCAAGAGCACGACGTTTGCAGGACTCAGGAACGACCACCTGAGGAGCGCCGCATGCCATGGCGCCTACTTCTACGCGAGGTGTTGCCAATGAAATGGAGTGGGGAGGACATCGCCTATCTCCTGCAGGTTGCCGGAAAGCAGACGCCCGAGGAGATAGGAAGGGTCATCGGCAAGACCCCCGAGGCGGTGAGGCAGCAGGCCAAGCGGCTCACGATGTCAGGCCGTCCGGTGTCCCTGCGGCTGTCACGCATGAACATCTGCCCCACCTGCGGGCAGGAGCGGTCACGGTGGGCGCTGGCGACGGCAAGCAAGGGCATGTGCCGCGTGTGCGAGAAGCGCGCCCAGCTCCAGGCAGTCGAGGTGAGGATGGCCGACCTCATGGCGACCATGCCAGCGAAGGACAGGGCCACGTACGCCAAGACAGAATCGCTGAGAGAGAGCAAGCCGCTCCCCCGCCCCAAGCAGAAGAAGGCCGTAGGCAAGTCACCAGCCCAGAAGGCGAAGGCGGCACGCGAGCATGCCTTGGCGCTCGAAGCCTGGGAGATCGGATGCCTCCAGCGGAACATCAAGGCCGCATCGAGGCGTGCCGAGCGTATGGAGAAAAAGTGTAGAGATATTCAGTAGTGACATTTTACCTGATGGATAAGGGGTTTTGAAATGAAGAAAGTTTACGGAGTAAAGGAAGGCCCCCTGGGGATCGATGCAGTTCTGTTCGTCTGTGACAAGAAGGAGGACGCAGAAGAGCTCGCCCGTGCGATCAGTCCGAATTCCGAGACAGCGGACATGGTAACCGAGTTCCCGGTGGTCGCCTCAGTCCGACAGGCGGGATCATTGATGCGAGGCGATGCAAAATGAGCGAGCCAATTCCCGTCGAGGCCGAAATCATCGAGACTGCCGACGAGCCCACTTCCGAGCTGAAGATCATCGAGGCAAAGCCCGGAATCCCAGTAAAGAGCAACATCGCGCTTGTAAAGGCATGGGTTGACAAGCAGTTAGAGCTCTACGACGTTCCGAGCATCAAGACCGAGGACGACTTCAAGCAAGCCAAGAAAGACCGCACCGCCCTACGCAAGATGGGCGAGAACGTTGAGGATGATCGCAAGCGTGTCACCGATCTCTATATGGCACCCGTCAACGCTTTCCGCGATCAGGTCAAGACCATCACCGACCCGATCACCAAGCTCGACAAGTTGATGAAAGGCGCTATCGACAAGTACGACAAAGACCAGAAGGAAGGCAAGCGCCAGCGCATCCAGGAATACTACGAGGACATGGCTCCCGACATCGCCTTGCCGCTCGACGGACAAGACAGGGCGCTGGTGCCGTTCGAGCGCATCTTCGATGAATCTTGGCTCAATCGCGGAACGTCCGATGTCGAGGCACAGCAGGACATCGACGGAAAGCTCAGCAAGCTTGCCGAGGCGGAGAAGAGCCTCGACAGCCTCGGCCTCGAACATGTCAGCGAGGCAAAAGCCACCTTCTGGGACACGCTCGACATCAATGCCGCGATCAACCGCAACAGGGAGCTGGTCGAGGCAGAGAAAAGGCAACGAGCCCTTGACGCCGAGCGCAAGGCCCGCGAGGAAGAGCAGAGTGCCGAAATCGCTCAGACTCCGGAGCCAGAGACAGTCGAAGCAACCGTCTATGCAAACCCGGTACCGACGCCAGCCACAGGGAGGCTTCAAGCCAGAGAGACGCCCAATGAAGACCCCAATCACCGATGGACTCTCAATCTCGATTTCATCGCGACGAGAGGCACGGCGATGCAGCTGCGCAACGCCATCAAGGCGCTTGGAATCACGGGAGGGACCATCAAGGACGAAGGAGTTGTAAATGGATAGCGCCATCGCGACTTGCCAGCCGCAATCGCTCGCAATGAGCATATTGCCGGTTGAGCAGATAAAGCGCCAGACTGACGAGGTGAAGTCCCTCATGGCCTCCTGCATGCAGGACGGCATGCACTTCGGGAGGATACCGGGATGCGGCGACAAGCCGACCCTCTTACAGCCGGGAGCACAGAAGCTCACGCTGATGTTCGGGCTTGCGGACACCTACGAGATCGACCGCGAGGACCTAATGAACGGGCATCGCGAATACACGGTGACATGCCACCTCGTCTCGAAGGCGACTGGCACCATACAGGGATCTGGAGTCGGCCTCTGCTCGACCATGGAGAAGAAGTACCGCTACCGCAACGTCTCCGACTTCGAGATCACCGACGACCCGATCCCCCAGGACGCGAAGGAACGCAAGCAGGAGTACCGCAAGCAGGGCTACGGAATGAAGAAGGTTGACGGCTGCTGGTGCTGGGTCAGGTACATGGACTCGGCCCAGCAGGAGAATCCAGACATCGCCGACACGTATAACACCGTGCTCAAGATGGCATGCAAGCGGGCCTTGGTGGCGGCATGCCTCAACACCCTGGCAGTGTCAGACCTCTTCACGCAGGATGTCGAGGACCTTGGGAACTACGCCATCGACTATCAAGACACCCGCAGCCAGACGCCTGAAGACCCGCGCAAGGAGCTATGGACGCTCACCGGTCACCTCAAGGAGCGCGCCCTCTCTCTCGGCGTGAAGGAAGAAGGAATCTCGTCGTGGATGGCAACATCCATCATCAACCGAGACGGAAGCCCCAAGCCGATGAACCTCTACACCCCGGGAGACATCGAGAAGCTGCGCGGTTTCCTGCAAGGCCGCATCGCCGACATGGAGGAGCTATCCGCGCCCGATCCGGAAGACGACGGACCCGACTATGGGCAAGGCGATCCGGAGTACGCAAACGAAGACATCCCGTTCTAGGTGATCGTATGGGAATGGTGATACACAGCGACTACTACGAGGCGTGCATGCAGCTGCCCAAGAGCCAACAGGCACCCTTCATGCTCGCCATCGTGCAATACGGGATGGAGGGAGTAGTGCCCCAGGGCCACCCGGCATGGCTCCCAACGTTCACGGCGTTCAAGAAGCGCGTGAAGCTTGGCCGAACGCGCGCGAAGGCCGGAAGCAAAGGCGGCAGTTGCTTGCCAGATGATGCGCAAGCAAACGGCAAGCAAAACGCAAGCAAAAGCGAAGCAAACGATGATCAAAACGAAAAGCAAGGTGAGATTTGCCCCTCGCGCGTAGAGGTTGAGGTAATGAGGCCTGAGGTTGAGGACCCCTTTGAGTCCCCCTACGGCATGCTTTGCCTCAAGGCCCTGAACGAAGTCAGGGGGACAAGCTACAACACGCTCCCCGGCAAGTCTGCCCGGTGCCTCGCGCGAATGGACGGCAAGTACACCGTTGACGAGGTCAAGTCCATGATCCAGTGCAAGCAGGCCGAGTGGACGGGTACGCAGTTCGCCCGCCACCTCACCCCGAGCACGCTCTTCGGGCCGGACCACTTCGAGGAATACATGAACCAATCGCGCAGTTCAGCGCAAGAAAAGAGCAAATATGACCAATACGATTGAGTGCGAGTTCTGCGGTGCCAGGCTCGCTCCACTGCTCGTGGAAATGGGCGGGAGGAAAGTCCCGCTCGGCTACGAGTTCTGCCACTGCGAGAAGGCCGAGGAAGCCCGAATGGCGAGGATGGCAGAGGATGACGCACATGCCGAGAAGTCAAGGCTCGCAGAGGTAGGCCGCAAGCTGCGCAAGGCGGGAATCCCAGAACGTTACCTGGATGCAAAGCACGAGGCAACGCCCTCGATGGCTGACAGCATCTCCTCCGGGCGCGGGTACTACATCGACGGCCAGCAGGGAGCCGGAAAGTCGCACCTTGCGATGGCAGTTGCACGGGAATGCGTCCTGCGCAACATGTCAGTCAAGGTCGTGATCGTGCCTGACTTCATCGATTCCATGAGGAGCAGGGAGACAGAGGACAGGGACGCGACGGCCAAGATGGCCAAGTGCCAGCTGCTCGTGCTTGACGACCTCGGAAAGGAGTCCCCAACGGCCTATGCCTGCGAACGGCTCTTCTCCGTCATCAACGACAGGTACAACGCCATGAAGCCGGTCATCGTCACGTCGAACTACACGCGGGGAGAGATCGCGCGAAAGCTCACCGAAGGAGACGTGGGAAAGTCCATCGCGTCACGGCTCTGCGAGATGACTCAGCGCATCCACCTTGAGTGCGAGGATCGGAGGCTCAATGGCTAAGACTACTTTGCCTCCCCTATGGCAGCCCCTGATGCAGGGCTACACCTTGAAGATCGATCACTGCCCCGTCTGCGGGAGGACGCGCCCCTTGGAGCAGCACCATCCCGTGAAGAGATCAGCCGGAAAGCTGTTCGACAAACGCGGGCGCGAGGTCAAGAAGCCGACCATCACGCTCTGCGGCTTCGGCAACAACCTGCAAGACGCAGACGGCAACTACCTCTGCCACGGACTGGCCCATCACGACATGCTGCACTTCCGGTGGGCCGAGGGCCGATATCCAAGCACCGGGCACTACGAGTACCTGCTGACCGACGAGCCGACAAAATACCAGACGGCCATCGAACTAGACGGATGGAGGCCCCTCGATGGTTAGCGTGTCGCTCTGCGAGAAATGCCGGAAGAACGACTGGGAGCACATGTCGGACATCAAGGCGGCCTATCGGGAATCAGGGAAGAAAGAGCCGGAGCACATCTGGTGCAAGGAGACCGACCGCCCCGAGGACATGAGATGGAGAAGCTGCCCCCACGGGTTCGAGGCGATGGGCTGATGGACAGGTTCGGTGGAGCCGGGGCCTACGAGGTCTGGGCCATCGACCGCGAGACCGAACGCGCCAAGCAACTGCGCACGGAGACATGTGGGACATGCGGACATTGCCAGCTGCCCGATGCAGACCTCATGCGTGGAGACCTGGCCTACTGCACGCACTGGGGCGAGTTCGTGAGAGCGAATTGCCACCCGGTGGAGTACGACTGCGAAGAATACTGCGAATAGGAGAAACAGATGAAACAGAACCTCATAGGACTCGACATTGACGAGCGCATGATCCAGGACGCGATTCAGCAAACCACGGCGGCGGCCATAGTCGAAATGTTCGATAGCGAGAAGATGTCGAGCCAGATCGTCAAGTCCGTCCTCGACATGAAGGTCGACAGCAGCGGAAGGCCCTCAACGTCGTCATACGATAAACAAACATATCTCCAGCATATCGCCGATAAGATGGTGCGAGAAGAGGTCCATGGAATCATGCAGGAAACCATAGAGAAGATGCGTCCGAAGATACACGAGGCGGTTGAGAATGAACTGCAGAAGAAGTCGACCATGGGGAACATAGTTGCATCCTTCGTCGATAGCGTCGTCAGTTCGATCAAGTACACCGGCCTTTCCAAGATCGATGTCAGCTTTGTCGAGAAGAAAGACGAATACCGATGAAAGACGACGACCACATGTTCAGCTTCGGCTGCATCATCCTCGCGATGCTGCTCGCGGCCTTGGTAGTGAGGTTGGGACGGCATGGCTGACATCTGGATATCAGGTCCCGTCACTGGACACGCCGACCTCAACAGGCCCGCTTTCGAGGCGGCGCGCGTGCGCCTCTCGTGCTTGGGAAACGTCACGATCCCGCACGACATCGTGCCGAGGGACGCGGAGCACGACGTGGCCATGCGCATCTGCATCAACCACATCGGCTTCAGGGCCGACGCAATAGTCATGCTTCCTGGATGGCGTGGATCAAAAGGGGCATGCATGGAGCGTGACTTCGCGGAGACCATGTGCGGAATACCGGTGCTTGAGGTGGTCGCATGAAGATGATCAACGACCACTTTCAAAACCACAAGGTCTACAACGTCCCGAAAGCCCAGCTTATAATCGCCGACATCCCGTACAACGTCGGGGCTGACGCCTATGGCTCAAATCCAAAATGGTACGTAGACGGCGACAACGCCAACGGCGCTTCGGAGCTCGCGGGAAAGCAGTTCTTCGACACCGACAGCGACTTCCGCATCAGCGAGTTCCTACACTTCACCGGCAGGATGCTCAAGAAGGAGCCGAAAGCCAAGAACGACGCTGGCTGTATGGTCGTGTTCTGTTCGTTCGAGCAGCAGTTTGAGCTGATCGCGAAAGCTCCGGAGTTCGGATACGCGCACTACATCAACCTGGTATTCCGCAAGAAATCCTCCCCTCAGGTCCTCAAGGCTAACATGCGGGTCGTCGGCAACTGCGAGTACGCCCTCGTGCTCTATCGGGACAAGCTGCCGAAGTTCAGAAACCGCGGGCGCATGGTCATGAACTGCATGGACTGGCCGAAGGACGCGACGACCCCGAAGGTCCACCCCACGCAGAAGCCCATAGGCGTGATCGAGAACCTGATCCGCCTTTTCACGGATCCGGGCGACGTGGTGATCGACCCGGTGGCTGGCAGCGGAGTGACTCTTCTCGCTGCCGAGAAGATGGGGCGCAAGGCATATGGATTCGAGATCAAGAAGGAGTTCTGCCGGGCGTTCGAGCAACAGGTGTCGAAGAACATCCAGTCGGAGCTGATGCTTGAGGAGGCGTTATGAGCCCCCTGCAAGAGATACGCCGCGCCGAGCTGAGGCGCACGACCCTCGGCATGGAGACATGCGGCAAGCCTAGCCACTCCCGATACGTCTCTGGGTGCAGGTGCGACGCGTGCAAGGAGGCCAACCGCCTCTACGCCCAGCAATATGCCAAGCGTTCGAGGGAGCGTGTCTCGGAGGCAGCCGACTCCCTGGCGTCCAAGCTCCGGGACGAGTCGAGGGCGCGCGCCGAGGCCATGGCCGAGCGGCTGAGAGAGGAACTGGCGATATGAGATATATCAGCCTGTTCTCAGGCGTGGAGGCAGCATCGGTCGCATGGGCCCCTCTTGGATGGGAGCCGGTGGCCTTTTGCGAGATAGACAAGTTCCCAAGCGCGGTGCTGGCTGAGCGTTTCCCGCATGTGCCGAACTTGGGAGACATCACGAAAGTGGATTGGAGAGCATATGCCGGATCAGCTGACATTGTGGTCGGAGGGAGTCCCTGCCAGTCATTCAGCGTCGCGGGAAAGCGCGAGGGACTTAAAGGCGCAAGCGGGCTCATGTTCGAATACATTCGAGCAGTTTCAGAGATCATGCCGACTTGCTTTGTCTGGGAGAACGTCCCGGGAGCGTTGTCGAGCGAGCATGGGGCTGCTTTCGGGCAGCTCCTCGCAGAAATGGATGGCCTCGGGTACGGCTTGGCGTGGAGGGTTCTCGACGCGCAGTTCTTCGGAGTGGCCCAGCGCCGCCGCCGTGTCTTTCTTGTCGGATGCCTTGGAGACCCGGAACGTGCCGCAGAGATACTTTTTGACGGCGACAGCCTGCGCTGGGGTCATCCGTCGAGCCGAGACAAGAGGCAAGAGCTTGCCGGAGCCGCTGGGGCCGGTGCTGGGGGCTGTTGCGGGTGCCTGACCCCGTGGGACACCCAGTCACGGAGGGTGTACGGGGCCGATGGCGCTTACCCCACGCTTGACGCACGGCCAGGGAAGGCTGGGCAGGACGGCCGGGCGGTGTTGATGGGCCTGCACACGATAGCCTTTGACACAACGCAGATCACCAGCCCCCAAAACGGCAACAGGCCGCAGGTCGACGACCCTTGCCATCCCTTGTGCGCGGGTGCGCATGCGCCCGCCGTGGCAATCGGCTTCAGCGCCGGACAGTCCTCAAAGGCCGGAAGCGTGGCTTCGGCAAAAGAACTTGCGCCAACGCTGCGCGGGGGGTCAAGCGGAACCAACCAGGTGCCAACGGCTTGCATCGGCTTTTCGGGCAACGTCAGCGGATCGCGCGGATTCGCCTCGAGCGAAGAACTGTCGCCGACGCTCAGGGCCGGGGAGTCGCCGACGAGCAACGCGCCGTGCGTCTGCATGGCAAGCGGCCAGGCAAACGCCGAGATCGGGCAAGACCTCTGCCCAGCACAGGCTGCACGGCAATACAAGGACCCGCCGATAGTCGTATACACCGCTGACGGCATGCAGGCGGTCTTTCACGACGGCCTGTACTGGGTTGTGCGCCGGCTTATGCCGGTCGAGTGCGAGCGGCTGCAAGGGTTCCCTGACGACTGGACGCGCATACCATGGCGCGGCAAGCCTGCCGAGGAGTGCCCGGACGGACCGAGATACAAGGCCATGGGCAACTCGATGGCGGTGCCGGTGATGCGCTGGATCGGCGAGAGGATAGAGGAGACGGCATGACGCCGGGAGCGACCATGCGCAACAGGCGCACAGGAGAGCAGGGAGAGGTTGCGTTCGTGTCATCGCGATATGCGGTGATCGGCAGGCATCTGGTGTGGCGGGAGTTTTGGGACGAATGGGAGGTTGCGGAATGAGCGTGCTTGAAATGGTATGCAGCGTCATCACGATAGACGACGAATCGGAAGAGATCAAATACCGCGAGCGCATTGTGCGGTGTCGAGACTGCAAGAAGTGGGGAGGGGAAAACCGTTTCTTCGGAAAGTGCACGGGGCCGTCTGGAAGACCAGACCAAGACGGCTTCTGCTCTTGGGGCGAACGGAGGGATTCATGAGCAGACTATTTGACATGTTTACGAGCGGTGACTTCGACCGCAAGCCGATGCAGCCCATCATGTGGCCGTGGCCCGACCCGACCGATGCGCGCGTCAAGGCGCTCGAAAGCGAGCTTGCCGAGACGAAAGAAGAATTGGCTCGCTTGGAAGAAATCTACACACGGTTGCGCGAGCAATATTTTGAAGAGAAGGTCAATGCTTGCGGGCACTGGAAGAACGCGAATCGCATCGCCAAAGAGCGCGACGAATGGAAGCGCCTCGCCCGAGCCTATTGTTGCGACAAGATCAACCTTATGGCCGGCTGCGGGTCGGAAGAGTGCGACGCTCAGCAGTGCCGGTCTGTGAGCGCGGCGTTTGAGGAGGAATCATGACAATCTACGTCGGAATCAAAAAGGACCTCGCTGGCGATGACGACACGTCAAAGTTTTTCTTCGGCGGAGTGATCCCGAACGACCGGCGAATCATCATGGACGGCATCCCCATGGTGCCGGAGCGCACATGCCACAGGGTGCCGCCACAAAAGGGGAGCCTCGGCAACGGCACCTGCTCGGAGTGCGGGTCACCGCTGCTCGACGGGAACATCTACTGCTGGCACTGCGGAGCGAAGGTGGCCTCATGAGCAAGCAATCCATAGGCACCGTCCTCATAGCCGCCTGCATCGCAGCCATAGCTTTCTGCATCGGCGTTGGGGTGGGCGCAAGCATCGCGCCGGAGCCGAGCAACGCCTACGTCGAGAGCCACGACGGGCGCGACTGGGTGGTGCTCGACCACGAGGGAACGCATTACGTGATTGAGCTGGGGGCGGGAGCATGAGCCGCAGCGAAACTACTGCCATGTTGTCAAAACTGGTCGAAAAACGGCTGTCGTCGAGGTGCCAGCTATGGGGCGCGGAAGTGTCCTTTGATCGAGGCATGACAAACGAGTGCCGGATAGACTACATGGGCTTTCAGCCGTACGCACATCACAACTTCATAGGTGCTGCCTGCGTCGAGCTTGGCACATTCGAAGCCTACGAGGTCAAGTCCTGCATGGCCGACTACGAAAGCGGCCACGGCCTGAATTTCATCGGAGACAAAAACTACCTGGTATGCACGAG
>JAEWQO010000088.1 GCA_023460315.1 Actinomycetes bacterium | reverse complement strand
GTGCTATGGAACAACCATCATAAGTTGGGCAGCATGATAAACATCATCCGGGAAGAACCCGATACAGAATAAAGCAGCCAATCTTGTCAAGAGCAGATTTATGGAAGATTAACGGAACAGACGCATTATCGTCCGTTCATATAGCCGGAACAAACCATGTATCCGTCCCGAACATATCATCCGTTTATCCTCGACACACCATCTGTCAGCGCCGAACATATCATCCGAAAGCTCGAAGCTTTTCATCCGAAACATCCGGACTTTATAATAAAAAATAGCGTAGTTTTCTTTAACCTTTTGATTGTCAAAAGGTAATCGGAGCTTAGAAAATAGGCAGGTAACGATTAGGTGACGAAAATCCATCGCTCGCTTGCGTTTTTCTGCATAATCTCAAATAACTCTTCAGCTACAAAAGTAGTTAATTTACTTGACCTTAGCAAGTTTTTATGCGGGATTTTCAAGGGAGATCAGGTCCTATTTCGGACTTGGTCTCCTTTTTTATTGCCATCCGTAAGATATCCTCTTTTTACTGTATTACCTCTCCTCCGAATAGTTTATTCCCGGTAATAGGGTTTTACCCTCTCAAAAAACTTCAAAAAATACATCATTGATACATAATAGTTTACTGGCTAAATATGGGGCTGGCGGTATCCGTCAGCCCTATGTTCACCCTCCGATTTTCCCAAACTTTGCAAGCGAAGAAAGACAAAAACAGTATCGAACTAAAAACAACCGACAAATGGAAGAAGGCAAGAATGAAATCATGGAGCTCAGGCAGATGATCGAAGGATGCTTCGAGCGTCAGAACAAGCTCATCGCCCGTCTGGAAATGGAGTTGGAAGCACTTAGTAATTTCAACGGCAAGCAGATGCTGGACAGCCGCGACATGCGTCTCCAGCTGAAAGTCTGCGACCGGACGCTGATACGCTGGCGCATGTCGGGAAAGCTGCCGTCCTTTAAGATCAGCGGCAAGGTGTACTTCTGGGCATTCGACGTGTACAAGTTCCTCCGGGAGGAATATGGCACGGCCGTCCTACCGGAAGCCCTCGAAGAACAGGAACCAATAACAATTAATAATAAGAAGAATGGAAAATCAAAGTAAGTACATCATGATCGAGCGGAACAAGTTTGCCGCCCTTGTCAAGGCACACCGTAAATGCCTGCAGATACTGAGTATCCTGACCTATGCGCATACCGTCAAGGAAGTGCAACTGACCTTCACGCTGGAGGAGATCTGCGAGCTTCTCCAGATGACTCGTGAGGAAGTGGAGACACAACGTCAGAAGGGGTATATCCGTTTCAGCGTGCAGAATGGTATAACCGTCTACGAGATTACGGACATCCTGCGGTTAAAGAACATGCTGGAGATGGGAAAGATATACCGCAAGATCGACGGAATGGCGATAACCGTTCCGGTGAAAAAAGAGACAGGAAATGTAACGGATTCATTAACCGATTAATAGGATTCAATATGAGACAGTTGGTACATGCCTCGCTGTTCAGCGGGTTTGGTGCGGCGGATCTTGCCGCCGAATGAATGGGATGGCGTAACGCCTTCCATTGTGAGATAGATGAGTTTTGTAACCGAATTTTAAATTACTGGTTCAGCCATGCAGAAAGTTATACGGATATTACAACTACGGATTTTCGGGGATGAAGGGGACGGATCGACATCCTCACAGGAGGTTTCCCATGCCAGCCCTTTTCCGTTGCCGGCCGGCGAAAGGGCGCGGAGGACAGCCGTTACCTCTGGCCTCACATGCTCCGTGCCATTCACGAGATCCGGCCCGGTTGGATTGTTGGTGAGAACGTTGGTGGCATCCTCACGATGGTACAGCCCGGCAAGGCGGCTCACGTGGGATGTCAGCCCTCTCTGTTCGGAGAGGATCAGCCTGTATACCGCAAGCGGGAGGAATACGTCGTCGAGACCATCTGCCGTGATCTTGAGCGTGAAGGATATACCGTCCAGCCGCTGCTTATTCCGGCTTGTGCCGTCGGTGCCCCGCACAGAAGGGACCGCATATGGTTTGTTGCCCACGCCGATGGCGAGGGATTACAGCCCGAGGGGACCGAACTGTCTCCAGAAGGGTCTTCCGGAAATCATCCGCGAGATGTTGCTGCCCACCCCGACAGCGACGGAGATACACCACCGGCAGCGGGTGGAACGCTGGAAACGTCAGGGGCGCGTGTCGATGCACGAGACGGAGGACGGGGAGAAGAACCCCAACGGCCTGACGGACTTCCTGGACTTCCACGGGCTGCTCCCGACACCGACTGCAAGGGACTGGAAGGGCGCGCCGACCTTGGAAAATTTCCAAAGGAAGGGGAAGAACCCGCATCAGGGCAGCCTTCCCGATTTCTTTGCCCGGTCTGGGAGGAGTTTCCAACTCAATCCCCTGTTTGTGGCCGAGATGATGGGGTTCCCCGTCAATTGGACGGTATTACCTTTTCTTCCTGGCGGCAGCAGTCCGTCAAGGGATATGGAAACGCCATCGTCCCCCAGGTAATCCATGAGATATTCAAAGCGATAGAATCAACTTATAAATAATAGACAGCATGCATACATTTGTTATAGCGGAACATCCTGAGTTCGGTAAAATCCGGACAGTCGAGAAGGACGGCAAAATATGGTTTTGCGCAAAGGATGTTGCCGCATCATTGGGATACGCCAATACAAGGGATGCCATAGACCGGCACTGTAAACAGAAGGGAGTCTGCGTTCACGACATCCCTACCAGGGGCGGACGTCAGAAAATCAAGTTCATAGATGAAGGGAACATGTACAGGCTTATAGCCGGAAGCCGTCTGCCCTCGGCTGAAAGGTTTGAAAGCTGGATCTTTGACGACCTCGTCCCACGAACATTAAAAGAAGGCGGATACCTGCTTGACATAAAGGGAGAAACCGACTCCGAACTGCTTTCACGGGCTTTGTTACTTGCGGAAAACAGGATAAAGGAACGCGACAGGCATATATCCGTACTGGAAGAGAAAAACGCGCAGAACGCCATCAAATTAAGCCGGCAGGCTCCTAAGGTAAGGTATTTTGAAGAGGTCCTGCATTCGGCAAGTACATATACAACCACGCAGATAGCCAAAGAACTTGGAATGAGCGGAAGGGAGCTGAATTACAGGTTGAAATTGCTTGGAGTCCAGTTCCGCCAGTCAGGAACATGGATGCTTACCGCCCGATACCACAAGGAAGGATATACCCGGACACATACGCATGTATGGCAAAACCGGAACGGAGAAACCGGAACGGCCATGCATACCGTATGGACGGAACGCGGCAGGCTTTTTATCCATCAGCTGCTGAATTTCAATATCGGGTATTAGGCATGACATACTCCCACATTATAAACAACCGGATTTATAATGCGGGAAGTATTGAAAATCCTATATGAATGAAGGGAGGGCACTACGAAACGTCGTATGCTCTCCCTCGTTCTTTTTATTTCTCATAAAGCAGTAAAAATTCCATTTTTCTGCGTCTTTCTATTGATTTGACCTTCCGTCCCCGGTAGTGGCAATAGGAAATGTATTCCCTGTATATATCACGGTCTCCAGCTTCCAGCTTTCGGAGCAGGCGGCTTTTGGGGCGTTTCCCATAACCGAGCAATGCGGATGTCCCAACATTGTAGCTCAAGACCGTTAAAAGAAGTGCATCCTTGCCGTAACTGCGGAACAATGCGTAGCGTTTCATGAGATCCCTACGGAGCAGTGCCTCCGCTTCTGCCTCCGTCATGTCGTAGGACAGATTCTCGCCGGGCAATAGCCGGTGTCCAAATCCGTAGAAAGGAAATTTGTCTTTTCCATGAAGTCCTTCTCATTGTTTTACAAGACTGACCGCAAGTTCAAACTTTACCGGATCCGGTCCCTGTTGCATTTTTATCGGCTGTGCCGATAGACAGGCTGTTGACAGTATCATCGCAAGCAGGCATAGTATTGCCTTTCCTCTCCAAACTGATATTTTCTTTACCTTTTTCATTGTTTTTACTATAATCTTAATCCTTTTTTCTGCACCTTATCCCGGTTGACTTTTGAAGCGCGTTCTTCTTCCTGTCTCTGTCGTGGGGTTGCGGTAAGGAAACGGATAAACAGGTCATATTCACGGATAAGCTGCTGCGAACACTCGAGCCGGAGTGTATGGGCCAGATTGCTCATCGGGCTTGTACTTCCGGCAGAGATGTCCTGTTCCAGCAGTTTATCCAAACAGACATTCCTTCTTCGCTGTATGTATTCCTGAATCTGCTGCGGTGTCTCAAGTTTTCTTATATTGGAACGCAGGTCATTTAAGCATTTATACATATAATACAGCCTGTATAACTCCTCAGACTTGTCTTCAAAGAAAGAAAGGTAGTTTGCATTGGACCTTGCCATGCCTTCCTGGATCTTCCCGTCCAACACTTCCATTGTAGCGTCCAGACGTTCCATCAATCTTGTAACGTTGGGATTCTGTCGTACCATTTTATTATCTTTTTAATCCGTTCGACTTTTTCTTCACAGGCTGCCCGTTTGCCTCTTTCATTTCCCTTTTCGGTTCCTTGAGGGAAAGAGTATGCAAGAATCCCTGACAGTCCTGAATCAGCCTTTGCATGCATTCCAATGACAAGGTATGCGCCATGTTCGCCATCGGGCTGGTGCTGTTCCTTGCGGGCGGATTGGCAAGCAGCCTTTCCTGCTGGTATCTTACGATATCCTTAAAGTACCTTTGCAGTTCCTCCACATCATCCGTCCCGTTCACCTTGTTGCGGAACACGCCGTAGTAATCACGCAGGCGGCCTGCCTTGTACACATCGTCCGCCTGCCATTCAAAGAAACGGGAATAGTCCTTTTTCGCCTCTTCCAGCCCCTTGCGTATCCGTTCTTCCGTACCGGCAATTTTCCTGTCCAGCGACTGCCAGAGCTGTTCAATATTCCAATTGTCCTGTCTCATGCTTTACATTTTTAATCCGTTCGACTTCTTTTTCATCGTTTCCAGTTCCGTTTTTGCTTTCACTTCCTCGCGGGGAGCCTTCATCGAGAGAAGCCGTTCGAAGCCCGTATAATCCTTGACCAGTCTCTGCATGCATTCCAGCCGGTAAGTATGTGCCAGGTTGGAAATATCGTCCGTGCTACGCCTGCGGATACTCCCGCTGACCAGCTCCTTCAGGCATTCCTCCCGTTTATGCCGTATATATCCATGCACCTCCCCGGGAACTCCCACCTGCCGGATTACCTGGCGGAGTTCCCCGTATTGCTTTACCATGAAATGGGACTTGAACAATTCCTCCCCGGTCCACGCAAAATGATAAAGGTAATCCCGGTCCAGTTTATTCCGGATCTCCTTTATTGTTTTTTCCTCGTACCGTATTCGCATGTCCAGATATTCGGCAAGCTGCTCCATGCCGTATTTATCCTGTTCCGTCATAGCTTCCGTCTCCCGTTAGTCGATTGTATCCGTATTTGCCCTGTCCTCGATGGAGAACGGGATGTCCAGCGTCCGTTCCACTCTGAAGTTGTCTACCGCCACGAAGCGGATCCCGGGATTGTCCTCTCCCGTGTTCCGGAAAAAAAGGGTGAACACCTGGCGGCGGATGTCCGTCGTGTCCAGCCCCGCGATGCCGGAGAGTTCCGTCAGCTCGCGGTTCACCAGCCTGATTCCGTCCGCGGTGAACACCTCGCCGTCACCCTCCAGCTGTATGTATCCGATGCGGTAACGGGCCTCCCGGTAATCCCCCTCGCGGTCAAGTGTCAGGCGGATCTCCACCGTCTCGTCGGGCGCGATGCCTTCCTGCAGGTACCAGGAAGAGAGCGAGAAGTCGTATGCCTGCCGCACTTCCAGACGGTCGTCGCAGCCGGCAAAGGTGCACGCCAGCAGAGCCAGCGCGCATCCCATGATGAATGTTCCTGTTTTCATTGTTTCCAGTTCTTAAAAGATTAATCGATGATGTATTTCAGTCCGACGGCCACTACCGTATGGAAATGCCCTACGGACGAGCTGAAGAAGACACGCTGCCGTACATTGAAAAGAAAAGCCCAGCGGTCCGTAAGGAACGCCTCCATCTCGAATGCCGGGGCGAAGCCGTAGATGAAGGCCCCTTTGTGCAGCAGGGTCGCCCCATCATAAAGGAGCCTGCCGTTCCGGTTTACCCTCTCATAGCCGGCCAGCGCGGACAGTCCGGCAGAGAGGAACACGTTCCTGCCCCTGTCCGAGAGGAACGGGAAGAGACAGCCCGCCTCCGCGGTGAACTGCTCCTTGGGAACGGCCACCTCCTTGTAGGCATAGTATTTCTTCACATAGTCCGCACCGACCACCCAGCGCGAGCGGTTACGGTTGTAGCGGCTCAGGGCTATCCCGACCTGGAAATTCCCTCTCAGGTGCCTTACGTTCTTTCCGAAGTCATCCACGCCGCCCAGCCTCAGTTCAAGCCCCGTCTGCCCGGGCAGGTAGCGTTGGGCGGAAACCTTGCCCGCCCAAAGGGACAGGAAGGCGCACATTGTTATAAACAGATACTTTCTCATGGCATTACTCCTTTACCAGTTCGTCCACCAGTCCGGCATCCACCAGGTCGCTGTTCTCGATATGGAACCGCTGGTGGCGTCCGCCGCCTTTTTCGTAAATCTCCACCTCGATGAGCTTGTCATCGGGGATGACCACCTTGTGGAAAGCATAGACGATGCGTCCTTCCCCTTTGCCCCCTATACGCCTCAGTTCGTTGAGCGCACGCACCGGCTCGATGTAGGTTTCCTGCTGCGCCGTACGTTTGGCCACTTTCTTGTCCACCACCTTGAAACGGACGAAGTCGATGTCGAAGGGCACATGTGAGGAATTGGCCAGCGAGATATGGAGGAACAGCAGGTCCTTATGCACATAGATCCCCTTGAGCAGGGCCTGCATCCCGAACTGGCGGCAGCCGATATGCTTCACGTCCCTGCGGTCCAGGCGGTGGACGGTGTACATCAGGCTGGCGATGACCGAAGGGTCCTCCTCGCCGAGCTCGGTCACACGGACGGCACTCCCACCTGTGGAGGGTCCCGTCGGAAACCGGCTGTCCATGTTGATGTTCAACGCTTCCGGCTCCTCCTCGTAGGAGACGAGGAATGAATAGAACGAGCCGTCGCCCGTAATGACCGAGAAGTTCGTCTCGCCCGGGAAATTACGGACGGCCGCCTTTACGCGCACCACGTTCTCCACGCCGTCCGCCTTGCCCGCGATGATGTCCGTGCTGCCCAGGTCGACATAGCGGACTTCCGCAGGGAAAAGGACATGGACCGTCTTGCTGAACGGCACGCCGATCCTGTAGGGCGTGATATGCTGGCCGGCGGTCAGGGTTCTGACCCCGCCCTCCGGCTTGCACTCCTGTGCCCGGCAGGTCATTCCCGCCAGCGCAGCCATGATTAAAAGAATGAATGTTCTCATCTTGAATGATTGTTTAAAAATTACAGTTAAACCTTGTTATTGTTTTTTTGTGACCAGCAACACCCTGTATCCGGCCTTCAGCTTTACCTTGACCGCCTTGACCCGCTGCGAGATGAACCGTGTCCCGCCCTGCAGGACACCCCGCGTGAGGTCCATCGCCACCTGCTGCCCGGCGGAACCGGCGAAGGAGATGCTGCCTCCCATGCTCTGGCTCACGTCCCCCAATACCTCCTTGGCGGCCGTCCGGCTTTCCGATCCCGGCACGAAGATGCCCCGCTGCCCGTCAATGTCATATGTGGCCAGTTCCACCGGGATGATATTGCCGGCATATTCGATGCTGCTTACCAGGATGTCCAGGCGTTCCCCCCGGATGTCGGCCGTGCCGGTCACCGGGCTGTTGGCCGGTATGGTGACACTTCCAGCCTGCAGGGGCTCGAGCAGGCGCAGCTTCACCCGTCCTCCCTGCTCGAGGGTCTGGCTCTCGGAAATGCAGGCCGGGATGGTGTTCATCCCCATCCGGTAGCTGCTGCCCACCGCCGTGTTGAAACCGTAGTTCCTCTCCACGACAAGTGAGGCGACAAACGCGGAATCCGCCAGCGGCTGCTTCAGGGCGGAGGTCGTTCCGCTCTCCGCCCGGCTGACGGGGACAGGCTCCGGCTTTTCTTCCTCCTCCGCCTCGCCGGGCGTGGCTTCCGGTTTAGGGTTCAGATACCTGGCGGCCATCCGGTAGGACTGTTCCATCATCCGCTCGCGGGATTCCGCGCGCCGGTTTTCCGCTTCCGCCTCTTCCAACCGGCGGTTCAGCTCGTCCACCTTCTGTTCCAGGCCGCCGGCCGTTTCCTGCGGTGTCTCATAGAAGGTCTCCAACTGCTCGGTGATCCTTTCGTAGGTGTCCGCCGACTGCCGTATGCTTCCGTCCGGACCGGATACGCCGTCCGTCTGTCCTTTACCTTCCAACAACCTTCCGGCAAGGTCGGAAAGCGACTGCATCCGTCTGTCTTTCTCGCGCCGGTCCTGCTGCCTTTCATAAACGTCCGTTTTATTCCCTTCCAGTTGGACCGTCGTAGGTTCCGGCACGTTCACGTTGAATCCCGAACTGCCCGCCACCGTTTTCCCGCTGTCACCGGAAGGGGCGAATATTCAGTAGAGGACCGCAAGGAATACCAGTACGAAGACCGGTATGACGATGTATTTCCTGTGGCGCAGGATTTCCTCCCCGCTAAGCCGTTTTTCCGTTTTTGTCCCTTCGGAGGGGACGGAACCGGCTTCTGCCGGCCGTGTGCCTTCCGGGGCTTCCCCGACGGGCACGTGTTCTTCTTCCATGTTACTTTTCCTGTTTTCCATTCTGCTGGGGTTGTTTAATGGTCCGGTAAATGTTTGTTTCCTGTCCCCTCAGGGGATCAGGCAGCCTGCGCAGGGTATCCGAGAGGCTGCCTTCCCCGAAGGGAAGCTCCATGCGCTCCCTTGCCGGTGTCAGCCGTCCTGCTGCGCGCAGCAGGACGATGCCCGATGCGATGCAGGTGAAGACCAGCATGGCTATGAGGATGCCCCGTTTTTGTTTCTCTGAAAGACTTTCCAGATAAGCCTTCGCCTTTTCTTTGACTGTTGACTTTGTTCCCATTGTGAAAATGCTATCAAATGATTGACTACCATAGGGAGCGTTACCTTTCCACGGTACGCAGGTCCCTGTTTTCCAGAATCTCGAAATGCTCCGCAAGGAACCCTTGCGGGTTGTTGTCCGAGCGGACCGTGCTCTGCAGGCGGCAGCGTGTCACCAGGGAGCGTTCGGTGATGTTGCTTCCCCGGATGATCATCTGCCGGGCATAGGTGGTGACGCGGTAGGGATAGCTGTCGAAATCGCAGCCCATGCTGTCCACCACTATCGTCTGGTTGACGTTCCCGCTGATGAGCCGGTTGTAAAACCCTTTCTCGTTCCAGTCCCGGTAATACCCGTACAGGCTCTTGTCGGCCAGGTACATTGCCCGGTTTATGTTCGACTCGATGGCCGCCTTGTCGGGGGCCAGCGTGAAGAACAGCTCGTGCAGGCGGCGCACGTGCTCCCTCGCTTCCACCGGGCGGTTGCGTGCGGCATCCTGCGAGAGGGCCATGATGAGCGACTTCCCCTCGTCCAGCACGTAGATCTTCTCCCGCTGCGCCTCGGCGAACCGGTAGGACTTCCAGACGGAAAAACCGGTCAGGAGGGTGCAGGAGGCGAGGAAGACGATACTGAACAGACGGATCTGCCTGAACGAGGACTCGATGTTTTTTAAGCTCTTGAATTCCATGTCTTGAAATGAATGAATGTTATTACCCGGTTCATCTTTATTTCTTCAGCAATACTCCGGCCACGTTGCCCGTGGATGCCCCTGCCACGGCCCCGCCCACGTTGGCGGCCTTGCCCGCCGTATTGTTCATGTTGCGGTTGTACGCACCCATACCGCCGGCCTGTACCACCCAGTTCGCCACGGTGGGGACACAGAAGTACCCGACCAGCCCTATGAGCATGAACACCAGATAGATGGCCGTCGATCCGTCCGGGGAGAAGACGCTCAGGGGATCCCGGATCATTTCCATCTCGCTTTGCAGCACCAGCGTCTGTATCCTGGCGAGCATCACCCCGAGCAGGTCGGAGATGGGCAGCCAGAGATATACGCTGATATAACGGGCCAGCCACTGGATGAGCGTGTTCTGGAAACCGTCGAAGACCGATACCGCGAAAGCGAAGGGACCCAGCACGGAGAGGACGATGAGAAAGAAGGTGCGGATCGTGTCCACCACCAGCGAGGCGGCACGGAAAAAGAACTCCATCACTTTGCGCATGATGGTCTGCACGATGCCTTGCAGGGAGAACGAATAGCAGGTGTGGGACATCCGCTGCATCACCGCGTAGTCCTCCTCATTCCAGCCCATGTCGACGATCTCCTTCTCCAGCTCCTCGTCCGTGGGGTTGAACTCCCCGGTCACGGCCACCTTCAGGGGCATCTCGGCGAGCAGCCTGTCCTTTTCCTCCTGGAACTTCCTCACGTCGAAGGTTTGGTCGTGGAGCATGGCACCCGTTCCCTGCACGACGGGGCTCAGGATACCGTTCAGGCTTCCCAGCACGATCACGTCGAAGAACAGGATGCAGATGCCCAGGCAGAAGGGACGCAGCATGCCGAACACGTCCACCGGCTCGGCACGCGAGAGGGACTGCCACACGCGGTAGGCTATGTAGAAGAGCGCGCCCAGGGCGGCGATGGCCGTGGCCAGCGTCATCATCGGCTGGCAGAGCTCGGTCATCTCGTCATACAGCCGGCGCAGGATACCGTGCAGGCTGTCGAAAGATAGGGATAGCAATACCATATAGTCTGTATCTTTTTAAAGGTTTACCAATAGCGTTCGTCCTCCCCGTAAAGCTTCAGGACCTGCTCGGTCTCGCCCTTCTCCCTGGCCCGCAGGTAGGAGACGCGCAGGTTCTTGCGGGTGTAGTAGTTCACCAGCGTCCTGTAATGCCTCATCTCGCGGTACACCCTTTCTATGAGGTCCAGCCGCTCCTTGTCGGTCATGGACATGCCGGTGGGGTTGATGATGTCCTTCAGCCCGGCCACGGACGCGCTGCTTTTCTTCATGATGTTGTTGTAGCCGAAGGCGATGGCATCCAGTTCCCGCTGCGTGTAGTTCCCGTCGGTGAGCATCTTCCCGTAGTTCGTCACGTAGCTCTCCGAGATTTCCGAGAGCATCAGCACCGACTCCTTGACCTTCAGGCTCCCGCTCACCAGCGAGTTCACGCTCTTGAGCATGTCGTAGTATTTCCGGCTTTGCTCATAGATTTTCGAGGCCTCCTTGAAGGTGGACATGGCGTTCTGCGCCGTCTCGGAAGTCTCCACCATCTCGTTGACGCTGTTCACGATGCCCTGCGCCAGGTTGCCCGGGTCGGTCACCACCCATTGCGCGTGCATGGCCGGTACGGTAAGTAAAAAGGCGCACAATGCGCTGAAAATTTTTCGTTTCATTGAATCGTTCCTTTAATTGTTTTACAAAGATTATCTCCTGCCGCTGTTCTTTTCGGCGGCCAACACCCGTATGGCCTGTTCCATGCTGCCGGTCTTTGCCGCCATCCGTTCCACTTCCAGCTTCTCGCCCTCCTCCGTCGTGTAGGTAAGGTACTCGGCCGTGGAGGTCTCCGTGGCATAGACGGCCGACTGCACGCCTCCCAGTCCGATCCATACCTCCCTGTACCTGCGTGAGGGATCGTTGGCACGGTTGATGGAGAGGATCTGCGAGCATTCCTTGCCGGTCAGTCCTAAAAGAGTCTGTATCCGTTCGAACTTGTTGAGGTATTTCCTCTGGTCCAGCAGGATCTTGCAGTCCGAATTGTTGATGATGGCCTCCTTCACAATCGGGGACGAGATGATGTCGTCCACCTCTTGCGTCACCACCACGGCCTCCCCGAAATACTTTCTGACCGTCTTGAAAAGGTACAAGACATAGGTGGCCATATTGGGGGACATCAGTGATTTCCAGGCCTCTTCCAGTAATATCATCTTACGGACGCCTTTCAAACGGCGCATCTTGGAGATGAACGTCTCCATGATGATGAGCGTCACCACCGGAAGCAGCACCTTGTTCGATGATATGTTGTCCAGCTCGAAGACGATGAACCGTTTGTGGGTCAGGTCGATCTCCTTGTCCGAGTTCAGAAGGAAGTCATAGTCCCCTCCCTTGTAGAACGGTTCCAGCACGTTCAGGAACCCGTCGATGTCGAAGTCCTTCTCACGCACCCTCTTTTTCTCCATCATCCGGCGGTAGTCGTCACGGACGAACTCGTAGAACCCGTTGAAGTCCGGCCGGAGTTCCGGGTTGTCCGTAATCCTGCGGATATAGGCGTTCACCGCGCCGGAAAGGGCGACCTCCTCGGAGCGTTTCGGCACCTCATCCTCCCGTTTCCACAAGGTCAGGATCAGCGTCTTGATGCTCTCCCTCTTTTCCACGTCGAACTGCCGGTCCTCGCTGTAGAAGGGGTTGAAGGTGATCGGGCGGTCCTCCTCATACGTTATGTAGATCCCGTCCTCCCTGCGGGTGCGCTCATGGATGAGCCGGCACAGCCCCTTGTAGCTGTTTCCCGTATCCACCAGCAGGATGTGTGCGCCCTGCTCGTAATAGTTGCGCACGAGATGGTTGGTGAAGAAGGACTTGCCGCTGCCCGAAGGCCCCAGGATGAATTTGTTGCGGTTGGTCGTGATGCCCCGCTTCATCGGCTCGTCCGAGATGTCCAGATGGATGGGCCTGCCGCTGAGCCGGTCCGCCATCTTGATGCCGAAGGGCGAGAGGGAGGAGGCATGGTTCGTCTCCCCGATGAAGAGGCAGGCCGCCTGTTCGATGAACGTGTGGAAGGACTCCTCGGCGGGAAAATCACCCTCCCCGCCGGGGATGCCCGCCCAGTAAAGGGTCGGCGCGTCCACGGTATTGTGCCGGGGCTTGCAGCCCATCTGTGCCAGGGCCGATCCGGTGTCGTTCCGGATGTTCCTCAACCTCTCCCTGTCCTCCGACCAGACCATGACGTTGCAGTGGCAGCGCACGGGAACCAGCCCGAAGGAATGCGCCTCGTTCAGGTATTCCTCCGTCCACTGCCGGTTGATCTCGTTGGCACGGCTGTAACGTGAAAGGGAGCGCATATTCCTGGCCGCTTTCTCGAAATGCCGGAGGGTTTCCGACGGATCATCTATGAACACGTACTGATTGCAGATATGGTTATAGGGCAGCATCAGCCCGACGGGGGCGGCAAAGGAAAGGCGGCAGTCGCTGCGGTCCGTGGAGTATTTCTCATAACGCCCGTCCGTCCGTACCGCGGAGGGCAGGTCGTCCGCGTCGGAAAGCGTATGCACCGAGAGCCGTTTGTCGCCGATGCGCATTTCCGCGCCCCCGAGCCGGATATCCTCCAGCGTGGTGGTGTCCTCCTGCGAGAGGGAGAAGTATTTCTCCACCAGGCCGGCCTCCTTTCCCTTTCCGGTGATCTCCTCCGTCGTGAGCCGTTCCAGACGGACCAGCCCGGAATCGCAGATGATACGCCCGAACTGCTCCACGGCTTCCAGGAAGCGGAGGATGCCGTCCTTGTCCCGGACCTCCCTGGGGAGGATATGCCCCCTGCAAAGGACGGAGAAGTTGCTCTGCTGCCGCATGCGTTCCTTCGTGGTACGGGTGATGAACAGGTACGAAAAATGGTTCAGGAAGGGCCGCTCGTTGAAATGAAGCTCGAAGCTGCGGTCCAGGAATCCCGGCTCCTCCCTGTCGGTGCGTGCCCTGTAGCTCTCCTCCAGGAACCAGTCCTGACGGTGGACGATGGTATGGCAGGGCAATACCCTGATGGCCTTCGCTCATGCGCCGTGCATGGCCTCGTAATCATCGGAGGTGAGGGTGAAGACCTCCGGCAGGCGGACCTTGAAGCCGACGGTCACGTCTGCGTCCTTGGAGAGGATGCACCCGTCCTCGACGGCAAGAAGGGGGAACTTACTTTCCAGGGTGGACGCTTTGAGTATGTTTCGCATATTTTCTTCGTTTAAAAAGTGAGGTGATACGTTTTCTGTTGATGATGTAATAGGGACGGTAACCTGCCGCCGCCAGCTTCATCAGCCCGTGGGGACCGTATTTCCTGTTCAGGCGGAACACGCCCAGGGTGATTCCCGAGGCCGATATGACACAGAGGGCGATGCAGAACAGACGGTTCACGCCCGCCATGTAGAGGATGACGAACACGAGGAAGACGGCGAGCAGACCGCCGGCAAAGAGATAGAGGTACTGCGCCTTCAGGCCGCAGAACTCCACGTCCTGCCCGACGCCCTTGTTCAGCTTGTATTCCATATGGCATGGGGGTTACAGGAAGAACGACCTCAGTACCGTAGCCGCCACGATCAGGAACACGCAGGCCCCGAACCAGCTGCCGGCGGTCTTGCCCGTGTCCGGATCGCCCGACGAGAACTTGGAATACACGCGGATGGCCCCGATAAGGCCGCAGAGCGCGCCGGCCGCATAAATCAGTTTTACGGCGGGGTCAAAATAGCTGTTCACCATCTGCGTGGCCTGTACCAGCCCGGCAGACCCGTCACCGGCAGCGGATGCGGGGGCTGCTCATGTGGCCAGTCATGCCAGCAGGAAGGCTGTTCCGGCAGGTATGCGCCCGATAAGGGATGCCAATACGTCTGTCACTTTGCCCATAGGGGAGAATCGTAAAAATGAATGGGTTCTTGAATGTCTCATTGTTTTTATACCAATTATTATAATAAATGTTTGTCAGACTTTCTTTTTTGACAGGCTGCAGGCCGGATGCCCGCGGCCTGTCCTTGCAACCACATGTTTACTGCCGGCATCAGCCGGAATCATAATAACCGTACATCGTCATCTCCTTCGTTAATTCATTCGTCACTCATGTTGCTCTCTCTTCGGAACGGAATGTCCGCAAGGCGGATCAGCTTGAATCATGATACTTCGCCATATACACATTATGTTATTGGTTATCGGGGTATGAAATCCATGATATCGAAATCCCTGATTATGCTTTCCCTGTCCTTTCCCGCCAGCAGGGGCGGCTCCCTGTCACTGTCCACGTACAGTTCCATGTACCGTTTCAATGTCTCGTCACTGCCCAGAATGCCGGCCTGCAGGATACGTTCCATGTCGGTCCCCTCCAGCCGTTCCAGTGTCTGGCGGGCATGGGACTGTTCCGGTTCCGAAAGGCGGTCCGTGGCCATGAACCTGGAGAGCAGGTCCATGTCGTCAAAGGTCACGCCTCTGGCGCGGTGCGGATCGGGACGTTCCACATAACCGGTGATCTCGTAGCGTTCCGGCACCTCACCCTCCTCCGGTCTTCCGAAAGGGGCGGGGAATTCGGGCACGGGTGCCTTTCTCCCTTTCATGGCCGTATCCGTCCGCTTTTCGCTCATCGCGTATTCCCCGTCCATAGGCGGGGATTGCCATAACCGGTACCGGCTTCTGCCGATGACAGCTTCCTCAGACGTTTCCTCCCGTGGTTCCGCCGGTTCTTCCTTCACCGGAAGAGCGGAGGCAGGACGCTGTCCGTCCCTCCATTTAAGGATGCTGCCCGTGTGGACGTACTTCTCTATGCTCAGGTAGGAGGCATACAGGAACAGAAGGATGAATGCGTATTCCATACCGGTCTACATAAGGTTTGTCATGAGATGTGCGTGTTCCGTCGGGCCGATACTGTACTGGAGCGGGTCACAATCCATCATGGCAACGTTGTATCCCCGGCGGTTATGTAGGACACCGCCCGTGAACACGGTGAAGAAGGTCTTGCCGGGTTCACACTTCCGGCCGGTCAATTCGATAAATAAAGGTTCTTTTTCCATGTGCATTTCTTTTTTATGGTTGTTGCCGGCAAGCTTTCCTGCCGTTTCATACCACAAAGGAAATAACAAGCGGAATGACCTCAAATACCCTGTCGTGTATTGTCATGGATAGTCAGTTTTTGTCATGGGGGAAGGGGCGGTGAAAAGAAAAAAATGCTTTCCCGAAGGGAGTCGTGAAGCCAGCCCCCCTTTGGAAAACAGGATACGGGGGACATCCGATACAGTGAAAAAAAGAAAAATCCCCACCGGCTTCTGCTGGCGGGGATCGCAATAATAAAGGAGCGGGCTTCTCAGCCCTTGATGTAACCGTACTTTTTCAGGTCATCCATGAAATGCTCCGGCGTGTCGGTCCTCACCGTCACCCCGTGCAGTTCCCTGTACCGCCCGGAGAAATTCACCATGTACTCCCCGTCGGTGCACCCGCTGTCAAACCAGCTGCCCTCACGCAGGATGCGTACAAACTCGGAAGGGTCGGAGGCGGCAATCCTGCCGCCGTCCGCCAAAATATACATATGCTTGTTCATGCCGATAATTTTTTAGTCCTCAGTTTATAATATAGTTTCTGTTCATCGTCCAGGAAAGGGATGTCACGGAGTGCGGTGGCTGCGGGCACCTGTCCCCTTGTGGCAAAGGTAACCAATTTATGGAGAAACAGCACCCAGTTACGCATTTTTGTGAAGTTGGTCGTTCCCGAATGCTGGCGGAACTCGACCGTCTTGTGCCGTGAATAGGCTTCGAGATTCACCTTGTGGTAACGGTTGCCGATTCTGTTTTTCAGTTCGTTCACCGTCCTGGCCGAGCGTATCGTCTCATCAGATACATGGCCCAATCCCTTGCAATAGTAGTTATCCCTGCGGGATGCCGGCATGAACCTGTCGATGACCGGTTCCAGATGTTTGTAACTCAGGGCCAGATTACGCCAGGTCGCCATGTTGAAACCGGCGGCATCGATATGCACGTGAAGCCCGCAGCTCTCGTTCACTTTCACGTCACACAGGTCAAGCACCCAGCAGACCTTCTCCAGTTCCCGCAGGCCGGCTTCACCGACCAGGATCGGACTGACCAGCTCGAAGGTGTCGTTGCCGTTCAGACTGCTGTCCGTCACGAGCTTCCAATGCGGACGGGTGGTATGGTTGTAGCCTTCTACCGTAACCTCGATACCGGCCTCCCTGAGCTCGCGGGCGAGCCGTTCACGGGAGCAGTTGTAGCCCTCGATCTCGATACCGAACTTGCGGTTGAAAGTGTAATCCAATACGGCTGTCGCCTGATGGGTATTCAAACCATCCTCACGTTCACTCATCCGGCGCAGGGCGTTCACTACAAAACCGTAATTGCCGTTAGTCACCATTCTTGCGATTTCCGCACGGGGAACTCCCAGAAGGAACAGCTGCCGGATCTTGCTTGTCTTTGTTGTCTCTTGTGCTAAAATGCTTCTAACTTGCTCGTTCATAATTTGTTACCTCCTTTATTATTATACTGCTAAGGTAATGCTTTTATAGGAGAAGTCGTAATTATAAGAGCCTTATTATCATGCTGTTAGCTTACTTTATCTTAGGCTAAAAGTCCTTATTTAAGGTGTCTGTATCCTATCGTCCGCTACCGGTCGGTGTCGGATTCCCCCAGACCGATGGCGGGGCATATCTCCTCCACCAGTTCAGGAAGGCCGGAGCCTTTCTCCTGACGGGGATCGGGCGGGAACAGCGTGGAGCGGAAGACACCCTTGCAGACAGGATCCGCCTCCCTGTTGTAGCGGAGGGTGTTCGGGATGTGTGAGGACAGCAGCTGCAGCCCCATCCTGTGGATGACACGGTTCCAGGCATCATACAAGTCCTTCCGTCCCCGCCTGTCCACCATGTTCCAGAACAGCCGGATACCTTTCAGGTTGCAGTTCCCCTTGGCGATCAGCTCCTCCTCCAGCACCTTGGCAAACTGCAGGGAACTCTGCATGACGATGTTGTCCGCCTTGAGCGGGACAAAGATATAGTCCATCGCAGAGACGGTATGGACCACCCCCTCGCTGCGGAGCGTTCCGGGAAGGTCGAAGAGCACGATATCGAAAGTCTCCCCTTTTTCGTCCATATAACGCCGCAGGTCTTCCACCGCCTTTTCCGGGTCGCTTTTGATGACCGGATAGGCAGGTTTCCGGATTCTCTCGTACTGCCGGTACAGGTTCACCTTCAGGTCGTCATTTTTCATGACACCCTCCATGTCCCTCTCACGCATCAGGACGATGCTGTGTTGTGGGGAGTCACAGTCCACAACCGCCACACGCAGGCCTTTACGGTAATGCAGGACACTGGCCAGCATTACCGTAAAGACGGATTTTCCCACGCCACCCTTCTGGCTGGCGATGGCAACCAACAACTCTTTTTCTTTTTTCATCATACTTCTTTTCCATTAAATGTTAAACACTATTGTTTCAGAAACAAAAAGCAATGCTCCCACCGGGAGGATCCCCTCTCATGGGGACGGCCCTTTATGACCGTCCGGGCAGGGACTCCTCCAGAATCATCTCCACCGTTTCCCTGTATTCTTCCAGATGCCGCGAGACAAGGTGGTTGATGAACCCCTCCAGAGTGACCTTCCCGTTTCTCGAGGCTCCCGCCAGAATGGACAGTTTCCGGTGCAGGGCGGCGGGAATATGCAGTGACCGGCGCTGCATGCCCGCAATGCCATGCAGGTATTCCTTTCCGTAAACGGACGGCTGCATGGGAACACTTTTCCTTGTGGGACGCATAATGTCGTTACCGGACGTTCCACGTCCCTGCCGGGGACAGGCAGGAGCTTCCCCCATGATCTCACGGATGCGGTCCGCATCCATCCCGCCGGGACCCATCCGGTCTTTTACGTTCTTTCCTGTCATGATATATCTTCTTGGACAATGACAACATTTTATCGGCGGGCCGTTCCTCCCCGCTGCCCGTCTTCATCCCAAGGACGATAGACCTCACCGAGCAGGGCGGCGATGTCCTCCCTGTGTTCCTCCATATGGAGTTCCAGCAGCCGGATGATAAAACCGGAGATGCTGCCGCAACCGGCTGCCCTGACCAGCATGGCAATCCGGCGGTGCAGTCTCCCGTCAATGTATGCGGTCTTCCACTCCGCGGCCTTGGGAGCGGGAACCAGAAACCTCCTTTTGTATTCTTCCGGGTCTGTCACTTTCCCTGCCCCCACCGGCCTTTCATGCCCCGGCACCCTCGTCACCGGTTCCGGGGATGGGAAAACGGGATCTGACAGAAGGTTCCCCGTAAGTCCGACCCTCTCGAGAACGATATCGGAAAGCCAGTTCTTTTCTTTTTTTGAATCCATATCTTAAAATCTTAAATTATTAAATTACACAACCGGTATTGTATCGGAATACAAAATAAAGGAAGAAGAGAACCGGACGGAGCCACCTGTCACTTATAGTCATCCAAAGTCGGTTATTGTCATGATGCACATGACGGGTGGACGGACATGCCGCTGCGTTCGGGCGTTTCTTCCTATGCGGAGGCGACATCAGAGGCACGCTGCCCGTAGCGGTGTGGAAAAGCGGGCGGGATTCCGTTTCCTTGTCCACCGGTCCTTTTAATCTTCATGGGCAGGTATGAGAGCGTGTATCCGCCTTGGTCGGATTCTTAAATTATCAGTCTGTAGAAGTGTAAAAGTAGCAATCCATCAATGGAGACAATAAAAATAAACCATAAGTTGTACACGGTTCTATGCCCGTTCTCCATTTGTGGAAGTGTAGAAGTAGCAATCCATCAATGGAGACAATGAAAAGAAACCATAAGTTGTACACGGTTCTATGCCCGTTCTCCATTTGTAGAAGTGTAGAAGTAGCAATCCATTAATGGAGACAATGAAAAAAAACATAAGTCACACACGGTTCTATGCCCGTTCTCCATTTGTAGAAGTGTAGAAATAGCAATTCATTAATGGAGACAATGAAGAAAAAACATAAGTCGTACACGGCTACATGTCCATTTCTCCATTTGCAGAAGTGTAGAAGTAGCAATTCATTAATGGAGAATAAGGTATGGAAAGAGCTGATTTTCCATAGATAGATACGCCTCCTCATCCCCGAATTATGGGCGTAAGTCACATGGTTATGGAGAGATATCCATCCTTTTATGGGGAGAACAGCCGGCAAATACCTGATGGAAATACCCCGCAAGCCACAGGGGAATAGCCTTACAATGGGCTGATACACAATAATTATTGGATAAACGTGGTCCGCTCCTGCGGACAGCAAGTTGTGTTTTGGTTAAACCAAAACCGTACGGTTTAACGGCAATCGTGCTGCCAAACCATACCCTCCATGAAGCTCCGGAGTCGCTTCTGGATGGATATTAAAAGCGAAAATGTCTAAAAGTGTTAGTTTCTCTCATAAACATTATGTAATACCGTTAATATGCTATATAACCTGGAGAGAGTCAATAGCAGTACGGGACTGTGCAAATGGCCGACATCCTCTCCGAGTGGTCGAAATACAAGGTCTACTGCTTCCTGAAATACGATGCCGAAAACGAGGGAGCCATGCCGGCGATTGCCGTGGGCCGCCCGTACTCGTCAAGCAAGGCGCAGCCGGTCTTCCCCGAAGACGAATCAACGGGTCCGTTCAAAATCCTGTTCAACGAGCACGTGGCGCAGAGCAACCTGAAAGTCGTCAAGACCGACCCGAAATTCCTCGCCGTCACGGGTAAGGCGCTCAGCACCGACGAGAAATTCTTCGAGGTGACTG
>JAEWQO010000087.1 GCA_023460315.1 Actinomycetes bacterium | reverse complement strand
GCTGAAGCACGTCGCCGAGAGCGAATGGGGATCAAGGCGCTATCTGGACGTATCCTTGTTCGAAGGCGAATAATGCCGACGGCTGAGGGGCTCATTGAAAAAGTGCGCAATAATCTTGACAGTACCGGATAAAGTGCCCCTTTCAACTCTGTCGCTCCTCGGGGCAGACTCTTTGCTGACATTGGTCCTGGCAACCCTCTCAGCAGGACTGGCTCTTGCGCTTTTTCTGCCTGTTTCGGCTGAACTCGCAACAACTGTCGTTCTGGCAGCCCTATTCAGCGCGGCGACCATTCTCAGCGGAGGGTTTGACGCATTTGATAGCCCGGGACGTTTCCAGCCCAGCTTTGAAGTCGGATTCCTCGTGTTCGTCTTTGTTCTGGGAGGGGCGTCTCTGCTCCACTCGAACATGCTGCTTGTCGTGTGCGCAGCATGTCTCGTTGGTCTCTATGCCCTTGTGATGAAGGCTGCACGTTGATTCAGACATTTCGGTTCAATGAGCCTCTTTTGACAGGGAGCCGGTCTCGGCGGCCGCCCCTTCCCTGCGGAAGAGGTCGATCACATCTTGACGCGTATGCACGTCAAGCTTACGGTAGATGTTGCGTGTGTGGGTTTGAACGGTGCGCTCAGAAATGAACAGCACTTCGCCAATTCTTTTTGCGCTATAGCCGAGGGAAAGGTATGCCAGAATGTCGAGCTCGCGTTTCGTCAGGCCGTTCTGGTTCGCAAGCGCCAGACATGTCTGATGCCGCTTGTCCTCCTCCTCGCTTTCATCCAAGGCAAGCGACGTTCCTCCTCCCGACGAGAAGAGCATGCGCAAGGTGTCAGCACGGCAAAACTGAGCGAGGAATATCAAAAGCGCCAACAGGGAAACGGCATAGATCACGCCGTTGATATACTGGGAAACCTCAGCGCTTGGCATCCCGATTTTCATGATGATCGGCGGAAGGACGACATAGGCGAACAACTTGTCGACCGAATAGGGAACAAAAAAGAACAAGCCAAAGGATTGCAGGGGAGACAAGCGATTCTGATAGGCTGAAAACAGGGCAATGACGGCAAGCAGGATGGGAAAGCAAGGGGTTATCGACGTCAAGGCCGACAAAGACACAAGCGAGGGATCGGCCAGCACATTCGCAAGGAAAAGGCCCATGAACAGCCCGACGGAAATTCCCATGCCGGCAACCCAAAACGTAGCCTTTTCCTGCCGATCATGGTCCCCTCTCCACGATTGGGCCGCCGCAAGCAGAATGATGGCCGAAAAGAGGAAGAATACCGCATAGTTGGCAAAAGAGGATGACGCCGCCATCAGATGCCCGTCCTCAACATACACCTCTGTCGTCGTGTGCCCGACATATCCAATGGCGTGAGAGACGGCAAACAAAACATAGGCAACCAGCGGCGCAATCCATGTCTTTATGTAGGGGGCTTGAAACAGAGGCTGAAAATGAGGGGACTCGGCATCCTCGACCATCAGCTTGCATTCGAACCAGGCACATGCGCTTGCGATAGTGATTCCAAACAGAGGCACAAACCCAGAAGAAAAGGGTGATGAGCTAAAAGATGGTGACACGACAAGCCCCAGCATACTTGAAGCCGTCAGGACAACAACAGCATGGGACAGCCCTCGCGCATAGACGATGCGAACCAAAAGAACAGCCCAAAATGCCGACAGAACGAGAAGGGATCCAGCATACCCCAGCGTTGCGAGCGCGCCCAATACCAGGACAAGAAATCCTTCTGTGGCAGAGGAAACCAGGCCAGACAGATACAGAGTCGACACAGCAGCCACAACGGCAACCGCCAAGACAAGCTTTCTGTCGTTGGCGCCACGCAAAACCTTATGTGACGGAAGGAACGAGAGAAGCAGCGAGCCAATCAAAAAAGTTGCCAAAAACAAGGAATAATTCAATTCAGAGGCATCGCCAAGTCTATGGAACAACGTCACCCTGAAAAAAGCGCGCTGATAGTATGGCCAGAGAAAGGTCAAGCCAAGAAGCGCCAGCATATCAGGTGCGTTCGATCGTGCGAAGCGCAGCACATTACCCCCCAACCCCACTACCATCCTCCCTCAATGCTAGGATACCACACTGTCAGGCAATCGCCTTCCGCTCACAGCCAGCTCCGCGCTCGCCCGCCTCAAAAGGAAACCACTAAAAAGAAGGCCTGATGCCAGGCCTTCTTTTCCCCAAAGATCCGCGTGGTAAAACTAGGCGATACCCAGGCAGTTGCGTGCCGAAATGCGGCCGAAGGCGAGGCATTCGCCCAAGTTGCCGCCTCCATTGTACATGTTCGACCATACCGAGCCAAACTCGCCGGCGCTATAGAGATGAGGGATAGGCTGCCCCTCCAGATCGAGAATCTCGCCCTGCGCGCTGCGGCGAGGACCGCCATCGGTGTTCAGGATGGTCGGAGGGCAGAACAGGGCATAGTAGGGTGCCCCGTCGACGGTTTTCAACGTCTTGGGAGGACGATGGAAGTACACGTCTTCCCCGTTTGCGCAGCACTCGTTCCATTGTTTGACCGTGCGCGACAGCTCATCAGCAGGCACTTCGATAAGACCCGCAAGCTGTTCGATGGAGTCAGCGGTATAGCCCCAGCCGTCCATGGGATCAAAATCGATGTTCATCATCTTGTTGGCCAATATGGACTGGTAGCCCGTCGTGTCGGTGATGAACCACGTCTTCGCCGGCATGGGAAGGTGAGGCCACTCGCCGCCAAACTGCATATGGCCATGGCGAGAGCCCACATGGGTCGACAGATCGCCTTCGGTGAAGGTGTCCCAGTCAAGCGCCACATCGCTGTCCCAGTCCATGAAGAAACGGCGGCCATTGACACCAACCGTGATTCCTTGGTCTTTCGGCGTCCTCATCAAACAGGTGTCGCTTTCAAGCTCGCTCATGGACGTCCAGAATCCGGCGCAGCTGTTCATATGCCACATATCGGCCCCGCAGCGGGCGCACATGGTGATGCCGTCCCCTTCGTTGCACAGGCCGGCGATGCGGCGGGTGAACGGAGCGCTGAGGTAGTCGGCCTTCATCTGCGCGTTGTTCTCAAAGCCGCCGCAGCACATGATGACGCCCTTTGTTGCCTTGGCGTAGGTGCTTTTGCTGCCGTCGGTGTACACGCACCCGAGGATTTCCTTCGTGTCAGGATCCTGGACCAGCGCGGTGGCAGGAGCATTCGTCTTGTGGGTGATGGCGTCGCTCAGGGATTTTGCCACATTGTTCATGAATATCGTGACTTGGGTATTGCCGTTCTGGCTGTCTTTCTTGAAGCTCACCTTTCCCAAGGAATAAGCATCGGGAAGCTCGTTGTATTCCGGATAGCAGCTCGTGCCAGTTCCCACTTCGAAGTGCTCGGTGACCGTGACGTCATCTTCGCTGAAGCCCGGAAGGGAGCGCAGCCAGTCGAGGTTTTCTGAAATTCCCTCCGCAAAAGCATCAAGAACGTCGTCGGGAGTGTTGTCCATCTCGCCGCGCAAGTTCTTGAGATAGCTGGCGAACTTCTCCTTCTCCTTCGTCCAGAGAACCATGCCTGCGGCGAAAGCGCTGTTCCCATTTCCGGTTTCAAGCGGACCCTTCTCAAGAAGCAGGCACTTCGCTCCATCGCCTTCGGTTGCAACCGTAACTGCCGAAGCAAACCCTGCAAGGCCGCCACCGACGACGATCACGTCATACTCTTCGTCCCACTTGATGTCGGCAACCGAAACCGCCTTGTCATTTGACGAAGTTGCCGCGGGGGCACATCCCGCCATGCCCGCTACGGCAAAACCACCAAGGGCAACTCCCGCAGCCTTGATGAACGTGCGCCGAGACTGCATCAGATCATCCATGTTACTTCCTCCTTTGTCGTTAACGATGGGGAAGCCCGACCGCTCTTGGGTCCCCTTCCCCAAGGCAACAGTCTCAAAGATGCCATGCGACAAAACGAGCGCAATAATTGCGTAGATATACCCTCAGATGAATCTACGCAATTATTGCGTAGACTGCATCGCCGTCTCAGACAGGGAATGAGGGGAGCACCGCTGCCCTTGCAGAGCGAACGGAAAAGGCGGCAACACGCTTTCACCCATTCCCTGCACGTTTAGGCCAAACCGGGCGAATAAGGACAGCGCGCGCCAAGGCACTCTGGGTTGCGCGCCGAAAACGCGCAAATCATCTTCGGAGGCAGATGCATCTGCACATTCAGAAGTTCGGCGGTGTAGTTAACCGAGACCTCAAGGGAGACAAACGAGGTCCGCTTGCAGCAACGGGGGCCTCCCAGGTCGGCAAGGCGCGACAGGATGAGCGAAGTAAGCCGTGTTGACTGGGCCCAAGGTTCAATCGTCATCGGCGTCGATCCCGTCACGATGCTCATATACATGCCAGAGCTGATGGCGGCACCGCAGCATCCCCAGAACCCGCAGGTGCCTCCCGGAACCTCAAGGCTTCTGACCCGAAGCTCGTCCAAGGCTTTGGCGAGGTCAATGTCTCCACCAGCATTGCGATAGGCGCTCAGCAACGCCGCACCGACAAGCGTGTGATGTTCGGGACCGTTGGGATACACCGCATGATCTCTCATCGCTTGCGTGGCAATCATGAAGGGATCGTCAGAAGATGAAGCTCGGCATAGGTCCATGATGCTGTTCACGCCAGCGGTCCGATGGCAGGCATCACATACATAATGTCCCCGCGTGCAGACCGAATGGCCCTTTTCCTTCTTGTGACACAGAACGCATTCCACTTCGTATGCTTCCTGGCTGTAGGTCAAAGGCTCTCCGCATATCAAGCACGAGGCATTTCCAACCGACATGGCCCTCCCCTTTCTGGCGCTTTTACGCGCCGCAAAGCATTGCTGGCACGGAAACGTTGGGCGCCTTCAGCGCCACGTGACAACGTGCTTTTCGATAAAGGCGATCAAACCGTTCAACGCCGTCACTACCAGACCCACTATAATGATTCCCGCCAAGACATTCGTATAGTTCGCAAAGTTCGTGTAATTGATGATGTAATAGCCCATACCCGATTTGGCCCCCAGCATCTCGGCAAAGGTCAGCATCATGATTGACGAAGTCAGCTGGACACGCAAACCCGAAACTACGCCAGGAATCATGAAGGGAAGCAAGATGTTTCCCACCATAGAGAAGCTGCCCAACTCCAGCATTCGTGCAGAATCGAGAATGCGCCGGTCAAGAGATGCAACCCGGAGGATCGTGTTCAAGAAGGTCGGCCAAAACAACCCCAGGAATATCACCATGGCCGAAGCCGATCTGAACGAAGGCATGATCGCCACCAGATAGGGGGCAAAGACCACCGAGGGAATAGGTGCGAGCACCTGGGCAATGGGGGTGAAAACGTCACGCAATCCCTCCACCCACCCAACAAGCAGCCCCAAAAGCACACCCGCCGCCAAGGCAGTCAGCGCCCCAAAGAACAATAGTTCCAACGATGAGGCGACGTTTTGCAAGAGTGCTGGCCACTGAGTCGCAAAGACCTCAAACACCGCTTCGGGAGACGGAAACAAAACAGGATGCATACGGTTGAGCTTGGTGGTGAGCACTTCCCAAAACAGGAAAGCGGTCCACAACATGAAGGCAACCCAAAAGGTCGACCAGGCGGCATCGGGCTTTCTTGAGTCCCTTGTTTTCCATGTCGTGCCATCCCTTCCCCTCCGCTTACATGATGATCAAAATCATATGTCTTATAGTAGACCTATGCAATTATTATATCATGTTTCTCTTTAGCGGAGGAAAGCAAGGGGCTTCCGGGCGGCTTCCGGCACTTACGAGCAATCCGCTGCCGCGAGCGAAAGGGCGAACGGGGCTTTCGGGCGGAGAACAACCATTTGCCAACGAGATGAGAAAAACAGGCAGACAAAACCCTTTTCACGTGATAGGGTGGCTCCTGAAAGCATCGAAAGCATCGGCTCGATTGCGAGGAGGGCGAATATGGGCTATGTGATTTCCTTGTTGTGCTTCATGGGCGCCACCCTGTGCATCGCGCAAATCAGGCGTCTCAGCTGACATGGGGCAAGGGCGATGGCCAGCCGTTCGGCTGGCCATCGCCCTTGCAGCCTCAGGAGCAGATGTCAGGTTCGACAACCTCAAGATAGCGGTCATACAGCCAAGGGGTGTCCTTTTTCATGTTGACGGGCTTGAACGTTTCGGAATCCACGAGGCAATGGGTGCTTTTTCCCGTGCAGCATGGCTGATCAACGTCCATGTTTTGACCTTGCTTAAAGACCTCATAGGCATACACGGTCTTGACCGGACGGATCTCGATCACCCTCGTTCGCACTCGTGCCACATCGCCATAGTGCAAAGGGCTCCCGTAGCTGCATTCGAAATGGACGACCGGTGACTGAAAACCCGCCTGCTCGATCTTTTCATAGGGACAGCCGACCTCCGCAAGAAACGCTGTGCGCGCATCCTCGAAGTAAAGAAGATAATTGGCATGATAGACGATTCCCATCATATCCGTCTCAGCATACCGTATGGGAATTGACGTGCAAACACGCATGATTGGCCTTTCGTCACTTTTCAATCGGTTACAATGAAATCATGGCCAATATCGTATCGTATATAGAAAGCGATCAGAGAACTTTCTCGGAATCCCCGCTTAACCCCGTGGACAGCCTTGTGCTGTCAACGCTCTCCTATTTTAACTATGAGGCAACGGGGTTGGTGGGATCGCCGTCGGCAGAGCGGGTGCTGCTTCACGACATACTTGCCCTGTCTGACTGGAGCGTGCTCTGCTGTGCAAACTGGCTCGAAGACGCAAAAGAAACCCCTCGTTTTCTCCACGCCTTGATGGCCAGCAGGCGTTACCGCTCGACGACGGTCGCGTTTTACGTGAACGAAGTCTCTGACGTGGTTGAAAAGCAATTTTCCGCCGTGACGTTCTTTTTACCAGCTTCTGCGGGAAACGGAGAGGAAACCGCCTATCTCGGCTTCCGAGGAACCGACGGAAGCTTTGCCGGCTGGAAGGAGGACTTCAACCTGTGCTTTAAAGACATCATCCCCTCGCAGCAAGCCGCCGCCGCCTATGTGTCAGGGGTTGCCTCAGCATGTGCCTGCCCCCTCGTGCTCGGGGGGCATTCGAAAGGCGGCAATCTGGCAGAATACGCCGCCTCGGTCGTGGACGAGAGCCTGTACTCCCGTATTTCAGGCATCTTCAATCACGACGGGCCCTCGTTTCTCGGAGACCCCTCTCCTCGCATGGGCCAACCACATTTTTCATCGCTGTTGCACAAAACCGTTCCTGAATCATCGGCGTTCGGCATGATCTTGGAGCGCCGCGAAGACTATCGCGTGGTGCAGTCCACGGCGCTTTCCGTGTTTCAGCATGAGCCCTTTTCCTGGAAGGTGGCAGGTTCTGATTTCCTCTACCAAGGATCGCTCAATCCATCGGCAGCGTTTTTCGACTCGGCGCTCGACACGTGGCTGAGAGGAAAGACGACGGCCGAGCGCGAACGGTTCATCGACACGATATACGATCTCTTCGTCTCCACCGAAGCAAACACCTGGGGAGAATTCCAGGAGAAACTGTTTGCAAACATGCGCATCCTGCTCGGGACAGGCTCCAAACTCGATCCCGAGACGAAACGGTTCGTCGGCCAGACGCTCGGCTCGCTGGCTGGCGTGGTTCGAGATGAAACGATACGACGGATGAGGCCTTCCCCTCGTGCATTCCTGGCACGACGGCGAAGCGCTTATGAATCATGCGGGCCCCACCAAAACGCTCCATCAGACAGCGCGCAGGGCGCACGGACCGCCAACAACATCGGAAAGGAAACGCCAAGCCATGGGCGATCGCACAACTGACCTGCATTCGGAGGAGCAACCACTAAGTGACCCGCCGCACGACGCCAACAAAGAACGCCTCCGTCATCGACTGTCGCCCCGCATGGCCCTGCAGCTGGCTGCCCCCCATACGTGGCCGGCAGCCATCCTTCCCGTGCTCGTCGCGCTTTCTGCGGCGGGAGCTGAGACGGGCACGGTCTCGGCCCTCATGGCCTGCGTGCTGCTTGCCATCTGCGTGCTCATGCAGTCAGCCGCAAACACGTTCAACGACTACTACGACTATGTGAAGGGCACCGATTCCGTCACGGACAATGTTGATCCCACCGACGCAGTGCTGGTGTACAACGACGTGAATCCCCGTTCGGCCTTGATGTTGGCCATAGGATTTGTCATCGCCGCTTTCGCCTGCGGAATCTATGTGATTTGCGTCGCAGGATGGATACCCCTTGCAATCGGCATCGTGGGAGCCGCTTCCGTCATTCTGTATTCCGCCGGCAAAACTCCCTTTTCCTATCTGCCCATCGGCGAGATCGTGAGCGGCTTCGTCATGGGCGGACTCATTCCCCTTGCCTGCTATCAAGCGCTTTCGGGCGGCTTTGACATACGGGCGCTGCTCTGGTCCCTACCCACCATCATCGGCGTCGCGCTCATCATGCTCACGAACAACACATGCGACCGAGAAAAAGACCTCGATGCGAAGAGGCGCACGCTGCCTGTGCTTCTCGGACGCGCCCGGGCGCGCACGCTTTACCATGGCTGTGTCTATCTATGGATCATTGCCATAGTCGCGATCGTGGCCGTCTTCTTCACAAGGGGACTCATCGTTGTGCCCTTCATGCTGCTTGCCAGCTATCCTCTCGTCGCGGCGCTTTTGAAGAACCCTCTCACCCCATCGACGCGCAGGGGAGCCATGGCCCAGATATGTGGCGTCAACGTGGCACTCGGCGCATTTTACGCTGCAGCCATCTTTGCAAGCGACATCTCAATCATGATCTGACCCCTCATTTCCAAGGTATCTGCACAAGATCTGGAAACCGGGAGGAAAGACCTGAGGGGACAAACCCTTTCAACAGCTTCTCGGGGGTCGTCGGATCAGCGGTCGGCGCAAGGCCCGTCAAACCGGCAAGGTGTCCGATAACCGCCTCGGGGCTGCCAAAGCGGATAAGAAGGGCATCGAGCGCGGCATCCCCATCGCGCTTGGACAGGCGGCGGCCACCCTCTGACACCATGAGGGGAACATGTGCATATTCTGGATGCGGAAGGCCAAGCAGATTCTGAAGATAAATCTGCTGCGGCGTCGAACAGAGCAGGTCGACACCGCGAACAACCGAGTTCACACCCTGCTCGGCATCATCGACCACCACAGCAAGCTGATACGCAAACGCCCCATCAGCCCGACGAATCAAAAAATCACCGCACTCGCGTTCCAGATTTTGACTGAAAGCTCCCTGCACAAGGTCGTCCACGGCAAGAGTCTGGTCGGGCACTATCAACCGTTGCGCAGGTGCTTTCCCTCTCCTGCGCAGCTCACGCTCCTCCTCTGTCAGCAGGCGGCACGTGCCTGGATAAACCACCTTCTGACCGCGATGGGGAGCTGAGGCCGCCTGCACGTCAGCACGTGTGCAAAAGCACGGATAGACGAGCCCTTGCGCATCAAGGCTTTGATACGCAGCACGATATGCCTCCTGGCGATCATGCTGAAAATAGGGACCGGCGTCCCAGGTGAGGCCCAAGCGGTCGAAATCCCGCTGGACCGCATCGACATACTCGACCCGCGACCGCTCGACATCCAGATCCTCAATCCTGAGAACGATACGGCCCCCTTGCGACTTGGCCACAAGCCAAGCCACCAACGACGCAAACACATTTCCCGCATGCATGCGTCCCGTCGGCGACGGCGCAAGCCGGCCGACAATCACTGCCGCAGGTCCTTGACGTGTTTCGCCTTGCCCATCGTGCGGTCGATCCCGCCAGGCTCGACCAGCTTCACCCTGACGCCCACAAGCAGCGTCTTCTTGAGTCTTTCCGCGATCGATCGGGTGAAGTCATTCATCGCCTCGAACGAGTCGGAGAACGCCTCGGGCTTCAATTCGACATGGACCGTCATGCGGTCAAGGCCGTCATCACTGTCGACGACGATGAGATAATGAGGCGTGACGCCTTCTATGCCCGCCAGCACGTCTTCAACCTGGCTGGGAAAGACATTCGTGCCACGAATGATGAGCATGTCGTCCGAACGGGCACGCACTTTCTGCATGCGGGCGTGCGTGCGGCCACAGGCGCACCGATCAGTGATGACGCGAGTGAGATCGTGTGTGCGATAGCGAAGCACGGGGATTCCCTGCTTGTCGAGCGGCGTCAGCACCAACTCGCCTTCACTGCCCTCCGCAACCGCATCGCCCGTCTCGGGATCGACGACCTCCCAAAGAAAATGGTCTTCCGCGATATGCTGCATGCCCCGCGCGGCAAGGCACTCCCCCGACACTCCGGGTCCCATGACTTCGGTCAATCCATAGTTGTCAGTGCAGACGATGTGCATGCGTTTCTCGATTTCCGCCTTGAGGGCAGGAGGACACGGCTCACCGCCAAACAGCCCGACCCGCAGGGTGGACGATGCCCAGTCAAACCCCATCCGCTCCCCCACCTCGCATATATGCAGAGCATACGAAGGCGTGGCGATGAGCACGGTTGACCCGTAGTCCTTGATCATGTCGATATGGCGTTCGGTGTTTCCCGAGCCGGCGGGAATCATCATGCACCCCAGCTTGAGCATGCCGTAATGCAGGCCAAAACCGCCGGTGAACATGCCGTAGCCAAAGGCCATTTGCACCCGATCGCCTGGGACGACGCCCGCCATCTGTGCAAGTCGCGCGATGCAGTCGCTCCATACCTCCATGTCATGCGAGCTATATCCCACGACGATCGGCTTTCCCGTCGTTCCGGAAGAGGCATGCAGCTCCACGATCTCTTCAAGGGGAACCGCGAACAGGCCATAGGGATACGTATCCCGCAACGCCGCCTTGTCCGTGAAAGGCAGCTTGCGGATATCCTCGAGCCTCCGTATGTCGGCAGGGCTGACCCCCTTGCTGTCCATGCGCTCACGATACCACGGCACACGCTCATAGATCCAGGCGACCTGCGTCTGTAACTTTTCCAGTTGAAGGCTGCGAATCTGCTCGCGAGAAGCGAACTCGACATCCCGGTCATAGACAGGCAGCTGAGAGAACCTGCCGGCCTCAACGGCTGAAAGCACCGCCCCCTTTTGAGTGAGGTCAATCATTTGCCCGCCCCTCCGCCAAACTCGTCGGCAAGGTCGAGCGAGTTCAAAAGGTCACGTTGCCCGATGAGCTCCACCGGCTCTTTGCTCAGCAAGGCCTCTGCACGGGCGATGTCTTTGACCGACAGCGCTATGTACGTTGAAATAAGCGAATAGCTGTATGCGACGTTGATGTTGCATTGAGCCATGATTCCCATGACCCGGGCCAGCTCTCCCGGCTTGTCGACCAGGCGCACGCACAGCACTGCGGTCTCCGTGGCAGCCGCCCCCTGCTCCTTCAAAACAGCAAGCGCCTTATCGGGATCGTTGACGATGAACCGCACAATGCCATAGTCGCCGGTGTCGGAAGCGCTATAGCCCTTCACACTCACGCCAGCAGCCTCAAACGCGTCAAGAACGCGATGGAGATGCCCGGGCTGACTTTCCAAAAACACGCTGATCTGAGAAACGCTCACATTCAGTTCACCTCATCTTTGCCAGATCGACTCGCCTCTTGCGCGAATTTCCTCCCCGCATGAAATGCTGCCAGGTTGGCCTCGATTGTCTTTGCCGGAACGCGAGAGGAGATTACCTTCTCCCAAGAACCTGAGGAAAAGGGCAAGCGCGTTGACAAGGCTCCCAGCAGCACGACGTTCACCGATTTGGAACTCCCGGCATGGGTGGCAAGGTCTCCAGCGGGGATAAACGTGGCACCGGCAGCTTCCTGCAGCGTGTCACGGGGATGCTGAGGCATGGATGCCATACCCGTCAGGACAGGAAGCGGCTTGATGACCTCGTCGGCCACAAGCAGATACCCGCCCTCCTTTAAGAAAACCAGGTTGCGCAAGGCTTCCGTCGTCTCAAAAGCAATGACCGAATCGGCACAGCCGGGATCGCATACCATGGACCGAACCTCTTGGCCAAAGCGCACGACCGTAGTCACGGCACCACCCCTTTGAGCCATGCCGTGTATCTCCGACACCTTTGCCGACACGCCGGCATCGAGCGCCGCATGGGCCAAAAGGTCTGCTGCAAGAATGGTTCCCTGTCCTCCCACGCCGCAGAGCAACACCGTCGTCGCGCGTTCTCCCTCACTCATGAGATCCCCCTTCAGCCTGCACGATGGCGCCGAAAGCGCAGTATTGGACGCATTGTCCGCAGCCGACACAGAGTCCCGGATCGATCTGGGCACATCCCGTTTCGGGATCCTTGGAGATAGCCGGACAGCCAAGCGTGGGACAGATGCCGCACGCAGCGCAGGAATCGCTCACATGCCACACTGGTTTGCGGACGCGCTCCAGCAACACGCAAGGACTTCGAAACACGATCACCGACAGATCGTCGGAAGACACCGCCGTCTTGAGAGAGCGACGCACGGCTTTCGCATCTTGAGGATCGACAGTGGTCACGTCATCGATGCCAAGAGCACGTATGACGCCCTCCATGTCGAGTTCGCGCGAGGGACGGTTCTGCAGCGTCTCGCCATTGAACGGGTTCCCTTGACGACCTGTCATGGCGGTCGTGCGATTGTCCAGCACGCAGACCGTTCCGCCCCCTCTGTTATACACGGTCGAGATGAGGGAAGAGAGGCCGGAATGAGCGAAGGTCGAATCACCGATGACGGCCACAACAGGGCGATGGCTTGTACCAGAAAGAGCCAATTCAAAGCCATGTGCCATCGACACAGAAGCTCCCATGTCGACGCAAGTGCTCATGGCCGAGAGAGGAGGAAGAGCACCGAGGGTGTAACAGCCGATGTCCCCCGTGACGATGGCCTTGATGCGGGAAAGCTCCTTGAACACGAGACGATGCGGGCAGCCGGGGCAAAGTGCAGGAGGGCGGGCCGGCAAACCTGAAAGCGGAGCGGCATGTGTCGGTCCTTCAAAGCCGAACGCCGTTCGCACAAGACCGGGCGTGAGTTCGCCGTCCCGGGGAAGAGGCGCGGGAGGCTCCTCCACCGTGACGCCGAGAGCGCGAATGCCCTCAGAAAGGTAGTCCGACGCCTCCTCGACGACATAAAGGGCATCGACCGAAGCGGCGAATTCCTTCACGGTGTTTTCGGGAAGCGGCCAGCTCACACCAAGTTTGAGCACCGATGCGTCAGGAAGGGCCTCGCTAACATGCTCATAGACCGCCCCAGCACACACGACACCGATGGCACTCCCCCGCCGCACCACCTCATTGAAGGGACAATCATCAGCCCACGCCTTCAGCCGGTCGATGCGGTTGAGCTGCTCAATGCGGCGCGGTTTCGCAAAGGCGGGCATCATCACCCATTTTGCAGCGTCATCCTCATAGGGCCTCAGTGCAACCTCTGCGCGTCGTCCGGGCTCAACCGGAGTCTTGGTATGGGACACACGCACCGTCGAACGAACGAAGAAGGGCACGTCAAAACGCTCAGATAGCATGAACGCCTCTCGGGTGAACTTCAATGCCTCGGCCGAATCGGCCGGATCGAGCATCGGAATGTGCGCAGCGCGGGCGTAGAAGCGAGAATCCTGCTCGTTTTGCGACGAGTACATTCCGGGATCGTCGGCAGCGAGGATGACCATGCCGCCGTTAACTCCCGTGTAAGCCGCTGTGAACAGGGGGTCTGCCGCAACATTTACCCCAACGTGCTTCATCGTCGCCAACACACGCGCCCCCGCAGCCGATGCTCCCAACCCCACTTCGACCGCAACTTTCTCGTTCACGCACCATTCGGCATACACGCCCGCCTTCGTGGCAAACGCCTCAAGCGTCTCAGTCGAGGGAGTTCCAGGATACGCCACGCCAACGCGTGCCCCCGCTTCCCATGCCCCCTGGGCGATGGCCTCGTTGCCTGACATCAATTCCATAGATGAGCCCTTCTGACGATTTTTCTTCGGGAGATTATAAGACAAAACAGCTTTTATGATCTCCTCATATCAGGACTCGCTAGGCCAAAGGCCAAGATGAGGAGCAACCATACACAACCCTTGCAACAAGCGGTTCTGATCGACGCCCTGCCCTAGCCCTCTTGATAGAGGAGGCAGAAGGCTCCTATCTGAATAACGTCCCCCGACTCCAGGCGACGGGAATCGATGCTGTCGTTGTTAACCCAGACGCCATTGAAGGAATCCGCGTCATTGATGGTGAATCCATCCTCGGAAGGAACGATGGAGGCATGCTCGCGAGACACGGTCATGTCGTTGAGAAAGATGTCACATTGAGGACTGCGCCCAACGGAAAGGGCCGTTTTTCCCAAACGGAACGACACGCCCGTTTGAGGACCTCGCACGACACGGAGCGTTGCCTCGTGCAGTGGCTTTATCTCGTCAGAAAGCGACTCGTCAGAAAAAGCCACGGGGGCGAATCGCTGCGTCGAGCCAAGCAGCTTGAACCCGCAATGAGGACACGCGGCCTGATCCTTTTCGATGGGATTATTGCAAACGGGACAGATTTCGCTCATGCCATTCCTCTTTTCATTAGGGCTGCCGCCTAGGAGGCAGTAGCTGTCTTGTCGTTGACGAGAGGCGTTTCGTTGACCGTTATCGACTGAGCCACCTGCTGCTGCCCAGAAAGCCCGCGGAAGAGACGATCCCACCAAATGCCAATTCCCTCAAAAAAGGTGGGAGCCGCAACATCCTCGCACGCAATCAGATCCAGCGTGGCTATGGTGGCGTTCCGTTGCTTGAAAGAGATCGTGCCCACTTTGTCGCCCGCCTTCACGTCTCCCTTCACCTCGTCGAACTCGAGGGATTGGCTGACGTTGCCATTGAGGTCAAAGATGGTGGCGGCAGCGGCGGGATCCGACACGGTTGCCTCCACCGTCTTGTCAATCCAATCGGCATGGGCGACCTCTGCCACGACGGGCACTTCCGCTCCATCCATGACGGCCGTTTGCGAGCTGTTCACCAGCTGATAGGAAACGACATGCTGGTAAACCCAGGTGCAAAGCGTCTCCGCGTCCGTGAAGCGCTGGGATTCAGACGACGAGTCAAGAACGATGGCATAGAGCTCTCGCTCTCCATTGTTGGAAGCGCCAGCAAACGATTCGCCAGCAAGTTCCGTGAACCCGGTTTTCACGCCGATGGCGTACTGGTAGATGTCGAGGAACTCGTCGGTCGACTCGAGGTCTATGGTCGCTTTGGTTCCATCGGCGCGGTCGACCAAGATGGAAGTGCTGCCGCCAGAAACGATCGAGCGAAACTCGTCGTTCGTCATGGCATACTGCACGACTTTGGCAACATCCGCCGCCGTGCTATGCAGATTTCCCTCGTATTCCCCGAAATCCAACCCATGGGGATTCTCATAAACCGTGTCGGTGCATCCGAGGTCGGCGGCAGTGGCGTTCATCTTGTCCACAAAAGCCGCTTCGGCAGCATCGGCGTTGTTGGAGTCTCCCGATAGGACAGCACCGACTGTCTCTGCTATGGCGACTGCCGCATCATTGCCCGAGGGAACAAGCAGTGCCTTCAAAGCGGTCTCGAGGCTCATGACGTCTCCCGTCTGCAAACCTGCCGACGATTCCCCCACCGCAGCCGCCGCCGCAGACACCGTGACGCTCGTGTCCAATGACACCAATCCGTCACGCACGGCGTCAAGGGCAACCACGGCCGTCATGACCTTCGTGATGGATGCGATCTGTGCTTCGCTCGAAGCATTGCGCTCAAAATACACGGTACCCTCAGAATCCATGACGATAGCGTATTCTGCATCGATGCTGGGACACTGCGCAACAGAAAGTCCCCGGGAATCAACGGTCTGTCCGTAGACGACATCTGCTTTGCGGACATCGGCATAGGAAGAGACGGGCGCGAGGGCACTCCCGAACGAAAGCGCTACAGCCAACAGCCACGATACAAGCACCGTGCCCCGTCTCCGACGTGCGTTCACAAGAGAGCTACGCATGATTGTGATAGACTTCCTCGGCGCTGACCGGCTGGAAACCCGCCTCAACGAGCTTCTCTTCGATACGTTCGTCTGAAGCCACCTTCAAGACGTCGACAGCTGCATCATCGTCAAGGGAAAAGCAATACCCGTACTCAACGTTGACATCCTGGGCATCGAGAAATTCAAGCAGGGACGCAAGTCCCCCCGGGCGGTTCGGAACACGCACGGCCAAGACGGGAGTCACCGTGGCCCGATAGCCCCTTGCCTCAAGTGCCGCAGCTGCGGCGTCAGGCAGGTCCACCAGCATACGGGCCACGCCAAACTCCTCCGTGTCTGCCAAGAAGAGGGCATGCATATTGATGCCCTCGTCCGAAACGGCGCGGCAGGCAGAGGCTAGGCGGCCTCTCTCGTTCTCAAGAAAGACAGTCAACTGTGAAATCATGCGTTCCTCTTCCCTCTCAAGTCGATGATGCGCTTGGCCTTTCCTTCACTGCGCTCAATGGTCTTCGGTTCGACGATCTTGATGTCAACAGCAATTTGCAGATTGCTTTTAAGGTCGGCAGCAAGACGCCTTTTGAGATCCTCGAGCTTGCGGATTTCGTCGAAAGGAAAATCGGGAACGGTTTCCACATCAAGCTCGACACGGTCGAGCGGCCCCTTGCTTGTCAGAATGATCTGGTACTGTGCGGCAATCTCAGGAAAACCGACGACGACATGCTCGATTTGCGAAGGAAACACATTGACTCCACGAATGATGAGCATGTCGTCGGTGCGGCCGACGATGCGATCGATCTTGCGATGCGTGCGGCCACAGCTACATTCTCCCGCGACGATGCGCGTCACGTCACGCGTGCGATAACGCACGAGGGGACAGCACTCTCTTGTGAGGGTCGTGAACACGAGTTCTCCCCATTCGCCATCGGGAAGGGGCTGCAACGTCTCCGGATCGATGATCTCGGCATAGAACTGGTCTTCGGCAAGGTGCAGGCCATGAGCCGCCTCGCACTCCATGGCAACACCGGGACCCATGACTTCAGACAGGCCGTAGACATCGCAATATTGAACGCCAAGCTTCTCCCGTATCTCCTGCCTCATGTTCTCCGATGCAGGTTCTGCCCCCAGTATGGCTCCTGAGACCCTGAGATCAACTGCGGGATCATAGCCCATCTCACGGGCCGTATCAGCAATGAGCAACGCATACGAAGGGGTGCACGCCAAGATGTCGGTGCCAAGATCCCTCATCATCTGTATTTGACGCTTGGTATTGCCCGAGCTGGTCGGAATGACGGAGCATCCAACGGCCTCGCCGCCGGCATGGGCACCGAGACCGCCGGTGAACAAACCATATCCGTAGGAGACCTGAATGGTCGAACCCCGGTCGCCACCGACCATATAGATGCCGCGGGCAAAACAGTCTCCCCAGTTCTTGAGGTCATTCGCAGTATGGCCAACAACGGTTGCCTGACCCGTGGTTCCCGACGAGGCATGAATCCGCGCCACCTCGTTCTTTCCCACAGCAAACAGGCCAAACGGATAGGCGTCCCGCATGTCTTGTTTGACGACAAAAGGAAACTGTGCCAGGTCGTCGAAACTCCGGAGGTCGTCAGGGGTGGCCCCGGCCTCGGCAAACGACGTGCGATAGAACTCAACGTTGTCGTAAGCGTGTCGGATGCTCTTCCTCATGCGCTCAAGTTGCAACTCCCGCAGCTGCTCGCGCGGCATTGTCTCGATCTCCGGTTGGTAATACACCTTGAAGCCCCACCCTTTCCTGTCTGCATCCTTGCGTCGCGCCCACTCGGTGAAAAGGTGCAATGCACCGACGTCGGATCAGCCGGCCGCCGCACACCTTGACGCGGCGCACGGCAGGTGCCAGCGCATCGCCCTGTCACTCGCCTTCCAGCCAAACCTTGGCCTCTCAGTGCCCACCTGCTCTCGCGGACTGGCTCCTTACAGTGTAGCGGTTACCGATGAACTCGCACAAGTCACCCGCACCAAAACAGCGCTTTCGCTATCGTTTCCCCTCCAGGCACGTTTGTGCCCCTCTGAAAAATCCCTGCCGCACGCAAAGACCGCCACGGCATCTCGAATCGTCCGGGATCCGTGCGCCAGGGTTCCTGCGAGGTTCTTCCACTTGGGCTCTCCCAAGGCATCGCGCCCCGCCCGCATGCCAAGACGAGCTCGGCCAGCAATGCCAAACGAGAACACGCCCCTAGGACCGGGCTGCGGCGCGGGGACCCTGGGTGCGCCAGCAGACAGAGCTATCGCCGTCCACCTTGCGAAACATCAGAGCTTGCAGCCTGTGCCGCGCGAACTTTCGCTATTGCAGAAACGACGTAATACGCCGTGGTGAGCAGTGCAAGGATCAAGCCCAGATAGACAAACCACATGCCCCACGAACACGCCTGAGCATTGAACCCGGGCAGCCATGCTGCATCAACCACGCCCAACCCTGGCAACAGGGGCCAGTTGAGCAGGAGTCCGGCAAAACCGACAAACAGAAACGTCGTCGCCACCTTCCCGGGGAACACAACAGCCACGCGGACCCGATAGCGCTTGAGAAGGAAGGCTCCTCCCAGCAACAGACCCAAATCCCGGACGAACACGACAAGGATGATCCAGAGAGGAAGCCGTCCGACTATGAACAAACCGGCAACGCCGGCGAGCATGAGAACGCGGTCAACCGCAGGATCGAGCAACTGCCCGAGCCGCGACACGGCATTGGTGCGGCGCGCTATCTGTCCGTCGATCCAGTCGGTGCCAGCCGCCAAGGCAAAAAGAAAGGTCGCCATGATGTCATAGCCATTGAGCAGCAGCACGAAATAGACCGGAACGAGACAAAGCCGAATGGTCGATATGAGGTTCGGCACGGTGAAAATGCGATCACTCACCGCTTGAGCGTCTTGTCTCCGGCCTCTTTTGCTGCTCCATGCCATGCTTTGCTTCTTCCGATGTCGCCTACTGCACAAAGCCGGGTCCATTTTCACGAGGACCCGGCTTTGCTTTCGTGGTGATCTATTCTAACAGTTTTCCGCAGACATCATGCTCCGCTTGAAAGCTTTGACGCTTTCATTGGCTTGGGATGCTCGGGCACTTCGAACGAGTCGATGCTCTTCTTGGCGGCCGGAGGAATATAGGTAGGCTCCATACGAAGACAGCTTTTAGGGCATTCGCGAACGCAATTGCCGCACTGTACGCACCTGAACCGGTCAATTGCCCACACCCGTCCCGGCTTGTCCACGGTAATCGCTCCCGTCGGGCAGCGCTTCATGCAAATGCCGCAGAGAATGCAGTGGTCGACATCGTTTGCAACGTGGCCCTTGAGGCCCACGGGGATTTCCTTTGTCACCGTGGGGTACAAGATGGTCTCAGGCTTCTTGAACAGGGAGCCCAGGGTCATCTTCCCCAGATTGAATCCATCCATTCCGCCTACCTTTCTGTGCAGCTGATGCAGGGATCGATGGTGAGCACAATCATATTGACATCAGCCAAATCGCAGCCAGCGAGCGCCGTGGCCATGCCAGCAAGATTTTGAGACGTGGGAGTGCGCATGCGCATGCGCTCCAGATATTTGGATCCGTTGCCACGGGCATAGTAATAGCATTCGCCGCGCGGCTGCTCAACGACATTGGCAGCCTCGCTTCCCGCGCCGGGCGCTCCCTTCACATCGACGGCAATGTCTCCGGAAGGTATCTTGCCGATCATCTCCTCGATAATGTCGATGGATTGCAGCACCTCGAGAGCGCGCACCTTTACCCGGGCATAGCAGTCACCCTGCCCGTCGAGAATAGGCTGGAAATCAGACAGTTTTCCATAACCGCCATTCCCAAGCATTCGAGCATCGTACTTCACGTTTGATGCACGGCCAAAAGGCCCCACCATGCTCATGTTCACCGCATCTTCATGGCTGATGCAGCCGACACCCACCGTACGGTTTTTCACCGAGCGGTCCTTGAGAAACGCATCGCAAATTTGGCGGTATTCATCCTTGATGCCCTCAAGCGTTCGCTTCATCTCGGCAAACATGGCGTCGTCGATGTCACGAACCACACCGCCGACCTTGACGACGGAAAAGATCACACGGCCGCCCGTCGTCTTTTCAAAGATGTCAAGCACGCGCTCACGCAGCCTCCAGCAGTGCATGAACAGACTCTCGAAGCCAAGAGCGTCGGCGGCAAGGCCCATCCATAGAACATGTGAGTGTATTCTGCTAAGTTCATGCCAAATCACCCGCAAGTACTCAGCGCGCGGAGGAATCTCAACGCCCATAAGCTTCTCGACGGTCTCCGCATATCCCATCGAATGGCCAAACGCGCAGATACCGCAGATGCGCTCTGCAACATAGATGAACTGATTGTAATCCCTTGTTTCCACCAGCTTCTCGAGACCGCGATGGATGAAGCCGATCTGAGGAATGGCCTCGATGACCGTCTCGTCTTCCACCACCAGATCGAGATGCAGGGGCTCGGGCAGCACGGGGTGCTGCGGACCGAAGGGAATGACGGTTGCTTTTCCCATGCTATTCGCCTTCCTTTTCGGCCGCGTCTCGCTTGTTCTTTTCCTTCTCGCGAGCAGCCTTTGCCTCAAGAGCCGCCTTGACCTTTGCGGCCTTCTCAGGGTCGAGGTCCTTCATTTTTTCCGCAGCTTCAGCTTGCTTTGCCGCGGCTTCCTTCTTGGCCTTTGCCTCCATGGCAGCACGCACCTTGGCGGCTTTCTCGGGATCCATGCCAGCCAGCTTCGCTTCCATCGTCTCAAGATTCGACGCCGTCGCGGCCTGATCCGAAGACGAAGCCTTTTCCTTCGCCGCTTTCGCCGCAGCAATCTTCGCCGCTTTCTCGCGTGCCGCTTTCTGAGCTGGCGATATGATGGTCATGGGCTCTTTTTGAGACAAAGCGTAGAAGTTGCCGCCAAAGTCTATGGCAATGGACGAAATATCCACTCCAAACAGATCGTGAGCCTCGTTCTCGAACACGAATGCCGCCAAGAACTGGTCGGTCACGCTTGGCACCGTTGTGTTCTTGTCAACACCCTTGATCTCGTGATTCTCGAGCACTCCATCCTTCATGAACGAGTACACCAGATCGATGCCGTCCTCAGTGTTCACGGCAAGCATCTGCACATAGCGCCACCCGTTCGCTTTCCGATCGGCAGCGAGCGCGGGCAACTCTTCGACGGTCAGGGGAACGAACACGCTTTTCAAACTCATCTTATGCCCCCTTCTTCTGTGCCTGCAGGGCCTTCGACTTCTCTTCCAGAATGCCGAGACCCTGCACGACAGCATCGATGATGGCTTCTGGACGCACTGCGCATCCCGGTGCGTAAACGTCAACAGGAATGGCTTGGTCAACACCGCCAATCACATTGTAGCAATCATGAAAGATGCCCGCCGAGCAGGCGCAGATGCCACAGGCGATGACCACTTTGGGCTCGACCATCTGATTGTATATCTCCTGAACGACCTTTATGTTTTGCTCGTTGACCGAGCCGGTCACCAAAAAGATGTCGGCATGCTTGGGATTGCCCGTGTTGATGATGCCAAAACGTTCCACATCATAGCCAGGACACAGCGCAGCCAATATCTCGATGTCACATCCGTTGCAACTCGAACCATCATAATGGATGACCCACGGAGATTTTGTAGCAAACGTCATGAATGCTCCTTTACAGATACGGCAGGTACGAGAGGACCGCAATATTCACGCCACCGGCGACGAGAGCAACGATCCATGCCGACTTGAGCAAAAGCTGCCATTTCACACGGGCAAAATTATTGTCGATCCATATTTCGAGAAAATACGTGAGCAGGACGACAACAATCGCAAGCACGAGAGAAAGCGGGTTGGCCCACACGAAGAACATGCCCACCCATCCAAGAAACAGCACATTCTCGCACCAGTGCATGATCTCGACCTTCGCAAGCGTCTTGCCGCTCATCTCGGTTGTTATGCCCTTGACGATCTCCTGATGCGCATGATGGGAGTACGAAAGGTCGAAAGGCGACTTACGAAGCTTGATGGTCAAGATGAACAGGAAGCCCAAGAACACGAGCCAGATCGTCGATATAACCGGAGCATCAAGGGTAAACACTCCCGCAACATCAAACGTGCCAGCGGCCATATAGAACGCCACAGCCATGAACAGCACCATGGGCTCATAAGCCATGACCTGCAGCGTTTCGCGATTTGCACCAATCTCGGAATAGGGAGACCGCGTGGAATAAGCCGCAATGATGAACAGCAGCCCGGACAAGGTGACAAGAAACACGCTCATGAGCAAGTTGCCGCCCGAATAGAAGACGCCACCGGCAATCAGCGCAAACACGAGAGAGCAGGTGACATAGACACCCTCGGTGGAATTGACTGACACATTGTCTTTCTCGATGAGCTTCCGCACGTCGTAATACGGCTGCAGCAAAGGCGGCCCGACACGGCCCTGCATCCGGGCGGATATCTTGCGATCAAGGCCAGCAATCAGGCACCCCACGACCGGAGCAAGGATGGCGAAGGCGAGGGTTCCTATGATGACAGGCAGATATGACATGGTATCTCCTCCCCTCCTAAAACAGTCCCGGCACGGCCACAGCCGATGCCGCGAAGGCCACAACGATCACGACCGTGCACATGATGACGCCGATCGGAGCAAGACGCTGCTCTCCGAAAATATCCTCCAGATACCAATTGCGAGCGGTTGCATTGGTCACGCCCGACATCGAGTTCCGGAACGTGCGGCCGGCGTTGTCCTGGCTCACGCCCGACAGGTAGATGTCGACTTTTTTCGCCTTGCTTCGACCGAGGCCGGCAAACAGAACGATGACCATGAACGCGGACGCGATGGAAGCGATCCACAGGTTGGCCGACGAGATGTCCTGCCCGAACGAACCATAGACGCCGTACACATAGGGTTCGACGATGACCCCTGATATGACCGGCAGAAACACGCAGCACAAAACCACGAGCGTGGCCATGAGCAAGAGCGAGGCCCACTCGCTGCTGTGCACCGTACGTTCTTCATTGGCAGGCTGCCCGGCTATGCCCGAAAGCTTGCCGAGCCATTTGGCCCAGAACATGAAGGTGGCAGCTGAACCGAACGCCAAGATGATGATGAGGGCGACTTGACTCGTCTCGACGAAAGAGACGAGCGTGGCCCATTTGGCGATGAGCATGCCAAAGGGGGCGACGAACATTCCCATGATGCCGAGCATCATGAGGCGCGCCAACCGAGGCATGCGTTCAAACAGGAGATCCATATCCTCGATATCACGGCTTCCAATATGGTGCTCGGCCGTGCCGACGCAGAGGAACAGCAGCGACTTGGCAACCGCATGAAAGAGCACCAGGAACGTGGCAGCCCACACAGCCTCCGGCGTCCCCACTCCCGCACACGCGATGATCAAGCCCAGATTGGCAATGGTCGAATAGGCGAGCACGCGTTTGGCGTTGCTCTGCGAGATCGCCATGAACGAACAAAGAAGGAACGTCACTCCGCCGACAAGCACGACCATAAGGCTCGGGACAGCGGTGAGGAACCCACCTTGCAGCGACGTTGTCCCGGCATAGAATACTGGAGCAAGCTTGACAAGCAGGAAGACGCCCGCTTTTACCATCGTGGAAGAATGAAGGAGGGCCGACGTGGGCGTAGGAGCAACCATAGCGCCAAGCAACCAGGTGTGGAAAGGCATCTGAGCCGCCTTCGTGAGTCCCGCAAAGGCGAGGGCCGTCACCGGAAGCACAACCAGAAGCGGATAGCTCGTGCCGATTTCCAAGAATTCCAAGAATGACAGCGTGCCAAACTGCAACACGATGAGCCACAGCGCGGCGAGAAACGCGATGCCGCCCAGTATGTTCATGATGATTTGGCGAAACGCATTCTCGATCGCCTCTTCGGTGCGCGTGTAAGCAATGAGAAGGAACGAGCAGACGGTGGTGACTTCCCATCCTGTGAACATCCATACCATGTTGTTCGAAAATACGATGACGAACATGGCCGAGAGGAACACGAACATGAGGGCAAAGAACGTCGGACGGCGATCCTTGGAACCCTCAGGTTCGTGTTCCTGGAAATCTTTCATATACCCGAGGGCATACACGCAGATCCCAGAACCAACAACGCCGATGATGAACGCCATGAGGAGCGACAGCGAATCGAGATACAAGGCGTCGGGCACGGCGATCCCATGGGCAAAGCCAAATTCGAACACCAAGGATCCGGCCGTCTGAATGATGGCAAGGACACACGCCAACGTGTTCTTGTAACGAATGCCGTAGTACAGGATGGCGGCGGCGATCAGCACGCTTACCACCGTGCATGCGTAGTCTGCGACCGGCGATTGGAGTTCGAACGAAACTCGAGGCGCCCCGATATAGGCGACAACCAGCCCTATCGATGCCAAACCGATAACGAGACCGGAAACGATGACGATCACGTCTCGCGCTTGGTTGTTGCGCACGACCAGCATCACGCCGGCAACGACCAGCGGGAAAATGATCAAAAAACCGAGCATAGCCACGTAGCCTCCCCCTTTGCTCTTTCCGTTTTACTTGCATATATGTTGTCAGACACGGGGAAACGACAAAAGTCGCCCGCTGAGCACTCTACCAAAGAAAAGGGGAAAGAACCTTTCAGCCGTCCGTATCGGGCGGAGTTTGCTCGGTAAAAGGGCTGGAAGATCATGTGAAACGCCGGAAGCGGAAGGAAAGGGCCGGCAGACGGAGGCCATTCCGGCCGTTCGGCGCGTCCGGTTCCCCGGGGCTCCACAGCTCGCAAAAGCGCCAGAACACAAAGCGTGCGAGCTATCCGCGATGAGCCGATGTGAGCGCTTCCCGCTCGCGCTTCTCCAGCAGGCGCACTCTCCTCCTTTCGACCATCAAGAACGAAACGACCAGAAGCGTTGATGTGATGTCGGAAAGAGAGGGAGCAAAAAAGATACTCTGCAGAGGCGTCAAAGGAAGAATCAAAGGCAGCACATGAGGGCTTGCCAGCAAAAGGGGAATGAAGAACAGTATTTGACGCGTCAACGTGAGCAGCGTAGCCTTGAGCGCCTGGCCCGTCGCGTCGAAATAATTTGCGCCAATGAGGGCAAGCGGCAAGATGGGGATGAAAACGAGATAAGCGACGAGCGCCCATGCCGTTGCGTCAAGATATGCTTCAGGCAAGCTAAAGAGATGCGCATAGAGGTCAGGAAAGAACAGGACCGTGAGCCAGAGGGGCGTCGTGATGGCAACGCCAAGAAGTATGGCCTGGCGAAGCGTGCGTTTCATGCGGCCGAACCTCCGCGCCCCATAGTTATAGCCAATGATGGGCTGAGCGCCCATGGCGATGCCCATGGAAGGCATGATGGTAAACATGCCGACAGCCGACAAAACCCTCATGACGGCGAGCGCGCCCTCTGATCCCAACGGATCAGAGGTGCCATAGCTCATGAGCAGATTGTTCATGATGGCGTTTGAGACGGCAAAGCCCATCTCCATGATCGAGGGTGCCACGCCGAGGGCGCAGATGCGAAGGGCAACTTTGGGCTTCAGCCCAAGCATGTCACGTCGCAAAGGTAGGGGGGAATCCTTCTTCAGAAAAAACTGCATGACAAAAGCGGCAGAAAGGGCCCATGAACAGACGGTTGCCAGTCCTGCGCCCGTCATGCCGCCCTCGAGCACCACGATGAACAGGTATCCCAGCGCCACGTTCGCGCCTGTACCCACAAGCATCGATCCGAGCGCCCGGTTTGGATGACCTGCCGTGCGGATGAAATTATTCATGCCAAAGGCGATGAACTGCAGAGGACAGCCCGCCACGATGACAGCCATGAACGCATGTGCCTGAGGCAACACGTCGCCGTCGGCACCTGAAATGCGCAAAAGGGGATCAAGGGCCACCAGTCCGATGAGCCACATGAGCGCACCGGCTCCCAGAAGAAGCACGAAGCTGTTGCCCACGGCTCTCTGCGCAACGGACGTTTTGCGCTCGCCCAGCTTGATGGCCGCAAAGGCGTTTCCGCCCACTCCGAGCAGCATCGCGACGGCCACCATGAACATCATGGCGGGGTTGGCCACCGTGGTGGCAGCAAGACCGATCTCCCCCACGGCCGCTCCGACATACACGGCGTCAATGACGTTGTAAAGCGTCTGCACCAGCACGCCGAACACGGCGGGAATCGAAAACTCGAGCAACAGCCTCAGCGTGCTTTCGGTTCCCATGCGTTCCATCTTCGCGCTATCCCCACGATGCAGAGCCCCGCCCCCATCCCCGCGGTGCCGAGACGCCTCCCTTTGCTGTTCCATTGCCAATACTCCCTGAACACGCACGAACGGCGGCGGATCGAAGGATTTACCCCAAAAGCCAGCTGAACCCATCGCCGTTTGAGAAATTCCCGGGTTGTCCCGGCAGACATGCCCAAGGAGGGCTCTCTCAGGAAAGCAAGCCGCCCCTTTGAGATTCGGGTCATCCCGAACGAAGCCAGTATACGAAAGCGCAGAGAAAGGGACAACCCTTCCTTTTTCTGGAAGCACTGCGAAACGAGTGGCAGAGGTCTTCTTTCTCTTGCGCTCAGGTAACGAATGAACTTTTCTCCCCTTGAAAAAGCATCGCATCAGAGATGTCTTCCGTGATTCATGTCGCATAAGAAGCACTGTTGCCAGACATCCGGCAGAACTCGGCGCATCGAAAGGACGAGACGGAAGAAGGGAAGACGGCCGAACGCACGAAACAGAGGCAAAAGAGGTGGTGAGAACGCATTTCGTACTCATATTCCTTTTCGGAAAAACACGGTCTGCGTGCTTTTCGCAACAAGGTGCAGAAGCCGCCATTTGCGCGTTTTATCGTTTTCCGTTACCCTAAAAAGGTCAATCACCCCAAATTCTGCCCATGGCGCCTTCGGCACGCCCTCGTCCTTTGTCATTTTGTGAGGAGAATCATGAGCACCATCGAAATAAAGAACGTCCATAAAATTTTCGGCCACAGAAAAAGCGAAGCGCTCGATCTGCTTCGTTCAGGTTGCGACCGAGAAAGCGTGCATAAACGAACGGGGGCAACCCCAGCCGTCATCGATGTTTCCCTGAATATCCGCTCAGGGGAGGTGTTTGTGATCATGGGCCTGTCGGGATCCGGCAAATCAACGTTGATCCGGTGCCTTAACCTGCTTCATGCGCCCACGGCCGGCTCCATCAAAATCGATGGAACAGAGATAACAAGCATGAATCCCAAAGAGCTGAGGTCCTTGCGCGCAGAGCATGTCAGCATGGTTTTTCAAAACTTCGGACTCTTTCCCCATCGCACCGTCTTGGAAAACGTCATGTGGGGAAACAGGATGCAGCACCTCTCTCGCGACGAGCAACGATCCCATGCGATGGAATCGCTTGAGACCGTCGGGCTTTCGGGATGGGAAAACTCCTATCCCGACGAACTGTCAGGAGGCATGAAGCAGCGTGTCGGCTTGGCCCGAGCCCTTGCCGCCGACACTGACATCCTTCTCATGGACGAAGCATTCTCTGCGCTGGATCCCCTGATCCGCAGAGGGATGCAGGAACAGCTCATCTCCCTTCAGAAAGATCTTCAGAAGACTATCGTCTTCATCACTCATGATCTGAATGAAGCCATGTATCTGGGAGATCGCATAGCCATCATGCGCGGTGGACGCATCGTGCAGGTGGGAACAGGAGAGGATATCCTTCAAAACCCCGTCGACGACTATGTGGCATCTTTCGTCGAGGCCGTCGACCGTTCGCGCGTGCTGACAGCCGGCAACATCATGGCCGATCCCATTGCGCGAATATCTTTGCGCGAAGGTCCGCGAGCGGCATTGCTCAGCATGCGCTCCAAGCAGACTGATTCGCTGTTTGTCGTCGACGAGAGGCGCCGCTTCATGGGCGTTGTCTATGCCGAGTCGGTCGTCGAGGCACAGATGCGGCATGAAAAGAGCCTCAGGTCGTGCCTTGTGCCCGAGGTGGCCTGCGTCACTCCCGACACTCCCCTTGCAGAATGCCTTAGCCCCTCGATAGAAAACAGATCTCCCATTCCCGTGTTGGACAAGGGGCTTCTCGTGGGAGCCATCCCCCGCATAGCGCTTCTCGCCGCTTTGGACAGCGCCGAACATCCAGCCGTCAATGCAACGGGAGAATTCGAACCCGTATCCGAGACAACCCAGGAGCTGGTATAGCCTATGTTTGACATCTCTCAATTCCGCCTTCCCGTCGGCACGGGAGCCACCGCAGCCGTTGCTTGGATGACCGACAATCTCAGTGGACTTTTCAGCGTGATATCGCGGTCCCTCTTTGCCTCGTTTCAGTTTTTGGAAGACCTTTTGCTCGGTCCGCCCGAAATCGTCATCGTCATTCTGTTCTGCGTCCTTGCCTGGGTTGTGGGAAATTGGAAGTTTTCCCTTTTCACTGCTTTGTCGTTCCTGCTTGTCATAGGAATGTCCCTCTGGAGCGAGACGATGTCTACGCTCTCCATGGTTCTCGTCTCAAGCATCATTGCCGCCGTAATGGGAATCCCCCTCGGCATCCTGTCGGCACGTTATCCTCGGTTTGACAGGATCATGCAGCCCATCCTCGACTTCATGCAGACAATGCCCGCTTTTGTCTACCTCATTCCCGCCATCATTTTTTTTGGCATAGGAATCGTGCCCGGCGTCGTGGCAACCATCATCTTCGCCATGCCGCCCGCAACTCGCATGACGAGGCTCGGCCTTTTGCAGGTTGATCCGGAAACCGTCGAAGCGGGAGAAGCGTTTGGCGCCAGCCCTCTTTCCATATTGGTACAGGTAAAAATCCCACTCGCGCTTCCCAGCATCATGGCAGGAGTAAATCAGGTAATCATGCTTGCCCTGTCTATGGTGGTCACCGCTGGCATCGTTGGCGCCGGAGGCCTTGGCGCGGCGGTTTACCGAGGGGTCACTCGTCTCGATGTGGGACTCGGTTTCGAAGCCGGTCTCTCCGTCGTGGTACTGGCCGTGTTCCTCGATCGTGTGACCTCGTACCTGGGAAAGCGGTTCACCAAGAAAAAGAGCGGCGGACAATCGCAGACTAGCACAGAAAACGGCAGGTAACGGCATCACCAGAACCCGATGAGGGTTCTGAGAAGCAAAGGCGACCCGAGAGGATTCCCGTCTCGGGCGCACCAGCCCACAAGGAGGTAAAAGCACATGAACAAGCAAGGGACAAACCCAATGAAGCGCAGACATGCACGAAAGACGTTGATGGTCGCCTTAGCAGCGGTCCTCGCACTCTCATTGAGCCTCTTGGCCACCGCATGCGCGAAAGACGAGGGAGCGTCTTCCGAAAAGACAATCACCATAGGATGGATTCCCTGGGACGAGGACGTCTCGGTCACGTACCTGTGGAAAGGCATATTGGAGAACAAGGGATACAAGGTCAACCTTGTGCAGGCTGATGCCGGACCAGTCTTCGAGGGCCTCTCGAGCGGCGACATCGACCTCTTCCTGGATGCCTGGCTTCCCGTGACGCATTCCGATTATTGGGAACAATACGGCGATGGGTTAGAAAAAGCATCCTTATGGTACGACGAAGCGCAACTGACATGGGCCGTTCCCTCCTATGTCGATGTGGACAGCATTGAAGACCTGAAAGGCAAGGAAGACCTCTTCAACTCCCAGATCATCGGCATTGAACCAGGTGCCGGCCTAACGCGAATATCCTCGGAATCGGTCATACCGGGATACGGCCTTGAAAATTACTCGCTGGTCGAAGGATCAACCACCGCCATGCTTGCAGAGCTTGACCGATCCATCTCCCAAGAAGAACCCGTGCTGGTCACGCTTTGGAAGCCTCATTGGGCTTACAACAGCTACGACCTCAAGGATCTCGAGGATCCCCAAGGCCTTCTTGGCGGTGCGGAAAACATCTACGCAGTGGGACGCGGCGGCTTTTCTGAAAGCTATCCCGAAGTAGCAGAATGGATGAGCCGATTCAAGCTAAGTGATGCTCAGCTTGCCGAGCTGGAAGACTTGGTTGTCAACAAGTACGGGACGGGAAGTGAGGCCCAGGCAATCAGCGAATGGCTCTCCAACTCGAAGAATCAAGCGCTCGTCAACGAATGGCTGGGAGAATAGCCCCCGGTTTCCCCCCGAATAAAACCTGCGTTCTCGGCGAACGGACACCTCGGCGCCAAGAACGCAGACCGCGTTCGCGCTTGCTTTATTTTGGCGAGCACGAACGCGGTCTCTTTTACCGAACCGCTTCAAATCCGCGATCAAGGTCCGCAATAATGTCATCGATGTGCTCAGTGCCGATTGACAGCCGGATGGTGTTAGGTTTAACGCCCTGATCGAGGAGTTCTTCGTCAGAGAGCTGCGAATGGGTCGTGGAAGCGGGGTGTATGACAAGCGATTTCACATCTGCCACATTCGCGAGCAACGAGAACAGCTCCAAGTTGTCTATGAATTTCTGGGCCGTCTCGGCATCTCCTTTGATCTCAAAGGTAAAGATGGACCCTCCTCCCCGAGGAAAATACCTGTCGTAAAGAGCCTTGGACGGGCTGTCCGGCAGAGACGGATGGTTGACATGTTCGACCTGGGGATGAGAGGCCAGATGGTCGACGACCTTGAGCGCGTTTTCCACATGGCGCTCAACTCGCAAGGACAGCGTCTCGAGCCCCTGAAGGAAGATGAAGGCGTGAACAGGAGCCAAGGTCGCACCCGTGTCACGCAAAAGAACGGCCCGGATTCGAGTGACGAACGCCGCGGCGCCGACGTCGCTGACAAAACTGATACCATGATAGCTGGGGTCGGGATCAACCAGCAGCGGGAACTTTCCTGATGCCGCCCAATCGAAGGTCCCTCCATCCACGATGACTCCTCCCACGGCAGTGCCGTGGCCTCCGATGAACTTGGTGGCAGAATGAACCACGATGTCCGCCCCATATTCAAGGGGACGCACCAGATAGGGCGTGGCAAAGGTGTTGTCGACAACGAGGGGGATCCCGTGGGCATGAGCCGTCTGAGCAACCGCCTCGATGTCGATGACGTTCGAATTGGGATTGCCGAGCGTCTCGATGAAGAGCGCCTTGGTAGTGTCTTTGATGGCCACCTCAAAGGAGCCATCCTCTTCTGGATCGACGAAGGTAGTCGAGATCCCATAGGCGGGAAGCGTATGTTCCAAGAGATTGTAGGTGCCGCCGTAGATGGTCTTCGATGCAACGATGTGGTCTCCTGCTCGAGCCAGATTCAGCAAAGCGTACGTTATGGCCGCAGCACCTGATGCCGTCGCCAAGGCAGCCACTCCCCCTTCAAGCTCGGCAATGCGCTTCTCGAAAACGTCTTGGGTGGAGTTGGTCAGGCGCCCATAGATGTTTCCAGCGTCTCGCAAACCGAAACGGTCGGCCGCATGCTGCGAATCGCGGAAGACGTACGAGGTCGTCTGATAGATAGGCACGGCCCGAGCATCTGTCGCGGGGTCCGCCTCCTCCTGGCCGACATGGAGCTGAAGCGTTTCAAAATGATATCCCTGATTGATGAAGTCTGGCATGATTGTTCCTCTCGTGATTTACCGTTAATGATGTATTTAGTCTTATTCCCTGCCGCAACAAAAAAAGGCAGGAAGCGTCTTCCTGCCCAAGCGTGAAAAAGATAGGAGGATGCCCTATGCCTGCTCGGCGGAAAACGGTGTTGGCATCCTGTTGGTGGAGGATGCCTCTGAAGACGCACACATTCGGGCAGAGCCGCAGTGTGCGCTCATGTGCAATTCCCGAACCGCCGGTGTTGCACGGTAATTCTTCATGGAGTCACCTCTCACCTTGTCCTTGGGCAGATGCTTTGTGTCCCGCTGCTTGACTGATGGTATGGTACCGAAGCCACCCAAGTGGCACAAGCGTTTCGCTTATACGGATTTACGTCGTATAGATATCGCTTAATCTTATAATTGAATTGAATCTTTGATAGATAGCTGGTGCCGAAGCGCCCCAGGGAACGCTTGTTTTTCATTTCAGCCATAAATACAAGCCTAAAGGCCTGAATAAAACAGGCCGGATACGCCTCGAGGCATATCCGGCCTGCATGTTTTGTGGTCGGGTTGACAGGATTTGAACCTGCGACCCCTTGACCCCCAGACCTGCGTTTTACCTGTTAGATAGCTATATTTACGAATACATACGAACTATTGTTCGCTATCTATACATAACTAAAAACAGGTGTACTTATGCGCGTTGGCACACGGTTGGCACACGGTTGAAATACGTCCTATTCATATATGAGAGACAACTCCACAACGCTACCGTGCTGGATAGACCGTAGTTGGTTCCCCACTTAAAGCCGAAACCTCTGTAACCTTTTTAAGAATCAAAGAGCCACTTTTATCACTGCCAAACTCACTGCGAATGTTATCATGCTCAAGCCATAAACTTATATGACCCTTCCCGATGTCTCCATCTTGATTGAAATAGAGAGTCATGTCAGCATTCACCCTTGAACCAGCTGCGCTATCCGTTCTGGGCATGTCGGTAACCGCCCATAGTGTTGCAACTATGGATGAGCAAATAGGATACTTCTTAATCCTTCCAGTTGTGGTCAGCGGTTCGACAGTCATCGTTGCCGTGATGTTCCATTCGCTATTTTCTTCTCTGTTAATCGCTGGTTCATGCGCAGCAATAAAATTTATAACCCTTTTCACCGAACCTGCACTCCATCGAGGACACATTTCAGCAATCTCATCGTTAAAGGGAATCAAGCCAATCACCGATTCAACAATTTTAGTCAAATTAGAGCCGTCGGGAATAACGATATAGGATTGATGTTTCAATTCTCCAGTTTCTATATCGGCTAAGCTACTTTGTTGCACGATAACATCCTCAAAGAAAAACCCGCAGGAAGCGGGCACATCTATTGATTTCCTTTCACGTTTTCGAACGTCCGCAAAACTGTCGGATACCGTGATGAAATTAGCAGAAGGGCCATTCGTGTAATTAATAAAGTTATCGTCGATGGTAATACTTGATTGATCTGAAATATCCTCCCGGTGGTCGACGGTCTGCTGTTTGTTTTTGAAGAGTTTCCTTCGAATACCTTCAATCAATGTATCCCCCTGCCCTCACTCTGCCCGCTTGCTTTGAAGACGGCTTACATATCGCATCATATCAAATCTACTTAATGCTAGAGATATTTAAAAAGTGGCAAAGTGATCGAAGGGAGAGCAAGCAAACAAATCACATTTAATATAAAGGAGCGAAATCTTTCTTTAAACAGACGGCGGAAGCCCCGCGCCATGGAGGGCGCAGGGCTTCCTGGATATCGTCTCTTGCCGTTACAGTTCCTCGCCCAACTCTCGGAGGGACTGAGACAGCGCGTCCTCTCCTTGCTCGCCGACCGTTCCTCCGTCCGCAAGCTCAATGAGTGTCTGGAAAGCGGACACGTTGCCGTCTATCGCGGCTTTGATCATCCCTGCAGCCATGAGGACGAACACGCTTGCCTCGTCATCGGAGAGCTTGCCAAGCAAGGCTTCCACCTCCTTGCGCTGCTCAGGTGTCAGGTCATGATCCATGATCACGTCTATCACTTCGCGTCTTGCCCTCTTCTTGGCCAGAGATGCCTGTGCAGCCTTGCCGCCTTTCGAAGCGGCCTCTTTCGTGCGGGGGTCTCCCTTCTTGAATTGGTGTTTCGCGAGGTCTTTGTTCATGGCGTTACCGTTTGTGTTCCGTCAAGTATTTTTGAACAAAAACTGCACTTGTTCAGTTTGAACAGTTTCGTGAACATGCTTACTGGGACAGGTACGTCTACTTCGCCTGTGGAACGAGTAGCCATCCCACAGGCGGCAT
>JAEWQO010000086.1 GCA_023460315.1 Actinomycetes bacterium | reverse complement strand
CAGATACCCGCCAAAGCGATGGAGGGCTTCTTCACGCGCACCGAGAAATGTGCGAGACATGAAAGAGAGGTGAGTCAAGCCGCATAATTTGTCGTTCTACCGTGTCCGTTTTCTTGACACAGGTCAGCTCCTTGGCGACCGATTAATGCGTAAAGACCGTCATGGTTATAAGTGGTCGTATAGCCCCGCAATCCATTGCCACCATAAACCGGATACGGACCAGATTCAAGAATTCTATCTGCACTAATGAAATCGCCACTTTTGAATTCGCTAGCTAGTTCTCCTAACTTACGCTGTTCCCAAGAATGAAAACGCCGAGAGCGTGTGCCCCCGGCGCATAAGAGTCCTGACTCCATTTTGCTACTCGATGTCAAAGCCACCCTGAAGGACATATTCGCGCAGAAGTTTGTCAATCTTGATACCCACTTTGAAAGGCGGGATTGACGAGCCTTCTAGGCCCTCGAAAAATGAGCGAGCGATGGTCTTATCAGCGGTTTCGCAAAGCTTGTCAAAGCGGCCGTATTCGTTGATGTTTGATTCCGTAACTTCCGCCGCCATTATTCCGACAAGTTGGTCGCGGTCGATTCCAAGGGCTGATACAAGTGCATCTATCTGGTCGTCTTTGGCGGTACGCTGGTACTGCGTGATGTAGTCGCGCATGGTTTTTCCTGGTTCGAGTTCGGCATTGCCGCTCTCAACATCATGCAGGAAAATGTTCGCGTACTTTTGCTCCTCCTGAGTCAACGATGCAAACGAGCGATGAAGTTCTCTGCTCAAGGCGTCAAGTGTTTCCGGCGGTACCCCTTCTTGGTTCAACGCCTTAAGCCACTTAGTGAAGTTCGCATTCATGTAGTCAGAGTCAATATGACCGGTATCGATTTCGGTAAGGTATCCGTCTAAATCGTAGGGGGCATCGTCGGGAGGATTGTCGTCAGGGTCGGTACCGGGGCTTGGGGCAGCCAGCTCCTTATAGCGCAACGCAAGCGTCAAAAAAGTCTGCTCATCGCAGGTTACGGTACATATAGCAACGCTGCCATCCTCCTGCGGCACGTCGTAGGTGTCCTTGTCCCAGGTGAAACCCTGTACGCGTGCAGCCTCTAGACAGTCGTTGAATTCCTTGAACGTTTTGGCAAACTTAGCCTTTGCATAGCTTTCGGCTGGCAGACTGGAAAAGTCGCTTGAACCAGACGCAGCAAAGATACCCTTTATCTGCTCGTAAATTGCATTCAGCATAGAGATGTTCTCATCAAGCTTGCAGACGAACAGTGCAAGGGGCTTGTCGCCCGAATACAGGCGCACAGCCTCTTCGATGTTCTTGCGCATGGTATGCGGCTTGCGATAGTAGCGGATGGTACCGAAGGGCTTGTCTGGCCCAAACAGGCGATTCGTGCGCGAGAACGCCTGAATAACGTTTTCATAGGTCATCAGCTTATCCATGTACAGCGTGTTGATCCACTTCGAATCAAACCCCGTAAGCATCTGGTCAACAACAATCAGCAAATCGATCTGTTCTTCAGGTTTGTTTTCGATGCCGATATAGGGCTTCTTATGTGCGAGGCGGGCCGACATGTCCTTTTTCATCTGAGCGTGCGTAGGAATCGTATATGCCTTGTTATAACGCTCGTTGTAGTCTTTTATGAGCTCGACAAGACCGTCTTCCTTAAAGATAGCACCTGGGTTGTTGTCGATGCTTGGGTCGAACAGACCGCAAACCTTCAAGGCCGGTGCCTGATCCTTTAACAGTCGATAATATTCAATCGCCTCGGGAATGCTGCTGGTGGCAAATATCGCATGGAACTTACCTCCGTGGCTCAATACAGGGAAGTTCTCGCAGATATCGTCAACCACGCATTGCTTGTGCTCGTCGGTGCCGTACTGCTTGTTTGGAACGAAATCCTCGATGCCCTTAACCTTGTGCCCGTCTTCTTCGATATCGCCAGCCATGTGAACCTTTGAGGTGTCCATGAAGTAATAGAACACCTCTGACTTGTTCGGGTCGCTCATAGCCTCATCCAAGTCGCCTGCCTTGGCTTGGCTGATGGCCACCGCTTGGCGCACATCTTTGTCTCTGAATGTGGGCACCATGTAGGGGTCGAAGCCAAGGACGTTCTTGTCTCGGATGCCGTCGGCGATGCTGTAGCGGTGCAGTTCGTTCCCAAACACCATTGCTGTGGTTGCGTTCTTCTTGCTGTTTTCGTCTTGGATGGGGGTTCCTGTGAATCCGAAGAAAATTGCACGGGGGAACGTCTCTTTGATGGTTGCCAACATATCGCCGAAGACAGATCGGTGGCATTCGTCCACAATGAACACAATACGTTTGTCGTTGATGACCTCGATATCATGAGAAGACATGCCGCCGTCTTCTTCATGTATACGGCTCATCTTTTGGATGGACGTTACGATGAGCGTGTCCGCAGGATTTATGCTCTTGAGTTTCCCTTTCAGTACCTGCGTGTCTTCAGTTTCCTGCACGCTTTCGGTTTCTTCGGCGAAGCCACGGTACTCCTTCAATGATTGTGTGCCTAGCTCGATACGGTCCATGAGAAACACCACTTTGTCGGCATCTTTGGAGTTTGCTATGAGCTGCGCAGATTTGAAGCTGGTCATTGTTTTGCCAGAACCTGTGGTGTGCCAGATAAAACCGCCGTGGCTATCTTTTTCACCCCATTGCGTTTTCGCAACCTTGTCAGATATAGCATTTGCAGCGTAGTACTGATAGCTGCGCATGACTTTCAGCGCGCCGTCGGAATCATCTGCTACGGTGTAAAAGCCAATGAGCTGATGTGCCATGGGAATGCTGAGTAGCGAAGACGCGATTTTTTGCCAGTCGTTAATAGGTTCATTGTTGAAGTCGCCCCAATGGAACTGGTAGTCGGGATTGAGCTTCCCCTGAATCCCGGGGTTGGCAAAGTACTTAGTTTCATCGGGGTTCATGGCGACAAAAATCTGAACGAGCGAAAACAACCCCGTAAACACGCCCTCGTGACGATACTTCGCAATCTGGTCCACTGCCTGGCTTACCGGCACGCCGGAGCGCTTCAGCTCGATATGGATAACCGGCATCCCGTTGATCAGCAGCATCAAATCGCCGCGGCGTTGATTGAGGATTGCTGATTTGGTGGCAAAGTGAGGCTGCTGGGCTATCTGATAGCGACTCATACCTGCGGCAATCTCTCGGCGGTCGTAAATCTTTAAGCTAACATCTTTGCCAAAATGCAGCGTGTCCGCTGGATTGTCGCGTTTGATAGAAACCGTTTTGCCGTTGATAAACCCATTCAACTTCGAGGGCGTGCGCAACTCGATAATCTGATCGAGGATTTGACGCATTTCACTTGCGGTTAGTGGTACGTCGTTCAAGCGGTCGATATCGCGGTTGTTCTCAAACAAAATGGAGGCCCAGTTGTCAAGGAGATCCTTCTCGGTGGGGTGTTCGAGAACGCCACCCTTATCATCCCATCCGTATTTCTGAAGGTTGCTGATGAGAGCTGCCTCGAAGGCGACTTCTGATTCGAAAATCATCGCAAATATACTCCTTTACTGGTTGTTCGTCTGTACTGCTTACACTGATGAAGGGTGATGAGGTTGTCGAACTGCTGGAAATAAGTGCCAATGGCTCGCTGTTCAGCCTGCTCGGGTACCGGTACCGTCAACTCCATTGCCTTGTTTTTTGAGATGTTAAAACGCGATATCCCTTGCGCCAACAGTGTCATGTCGACACGCACAGATTGCGACCTAAGCATGTGCGCAAGGTATAACGAATCAAATGACCCATCCTGACGATATCCAAAGCAGAAACTATTCAGGTAGACATTTCGCTGGTCAGATAACCAAACTGAAGACATGCCAACTTCTTCCGGCGTTTCCGAGGATACCGTAAACAGTGCATCACCATTACGAACTTCGTTCTGGCTTTGATCGATCTCAACAGACTCAAGCCTCGATATGTCCGTAACAGGATTATCAAAAACGTTTGTATAAGGAACAAAACGCGCGTCACCATGCCCAAAGTCGACCTTGGTTTTACCTGATAGCCCTCCGTAAGTCGAACCGCATTCTCCCAGCTTACGCTGTTCCCAAGAATGCGGACGTCGTTTGCTTGACATGAGTCTGCACGCGGGCGGATGGGGCTGCAATGTTGCTGAAGTAGTCACCCAATCACTCCTTTTGGCTATCAGCAAGCATAAAACCGTTAGTGAATTCATTGTTGATGGGAACGTTAGGGTCGCAAGGTGTCGCGATGCGCGAAAACATTTCCGTAAGGGGAGTCAGGTCTTGCTCTTCGGCGGCCAATCGACTTGCCCTGTCGTTTTCTTTTCCCGTTACGCTCTGCCAACGAAGGTCATATCCTGCGTCGTGACAAAGGAGCGTCCACAGCAGACGCTGAGTTCTGCCGTTGCCCTCGCGGAAGGGGTGGACGAAGTTATAGTTGTCGTAGTGGTAAGCAAGCCGCTCGGCAAAGGAACTCAAGGGTAGTCCCTTGAGCATCCGATCCTTCTTTAGCTCATCGTTTGCCCAGGCTATGCCCATGGCGATCTTGTTGGGAGACGGCAGAAAGAATTCTGAACCCTCAGCAGCGCGTATTTCAACCGTCCGGATTTCTCCGGCCCAATCGTATATGTCCTGAAACAGCGCCCGGTGCAGATATCTCAAGTCATCCAGCGTTCCGCTCACACGAATAGGCAAGGTTTCAAAGAATTCGCCGATGCGCAATGTAACAAACTCACCTTCTGCATTGCGAAGCTCATCATAGGTTATTGCACCAACCTTGTTTCGCAACACGTTATGAAGGGGGTCTACGTATGGATCCACAAATGAGCTAGGCATGGGCTTTCTCTTTACCTTTTGGCTTGTTCACCCAACGCCGCTTCGTTCGCCGCATAAGCTCCTCAATGGAGATGTCGCCTTGAACGTATTCTTCAGCATCTTCATTGAACTTTGCAGAGAAGTATGAGCCTTCCATCTCCCCAGAATGTACCGCTTCTTGCATTACGCGCTTTCTATCCATCGCAATTCCCTCCTGTTCCTTTAGACAAACATCTTTTCCAGGCATGATTGCTTAATCTTCTTTAGTAATTCTAACTCACGCTGATGAAGGGTGATGAGGCTGTCAAGCCCGTCTAGGTATTTGCCGATTTTCACTTGTTCGTCCCTATTGGGCACAGGAACCGTGGCATTCCCCACGAGCTCTTTGTTCAGGTTATTTACCGTACTTCCGGAGGCGAACATTCGGTACTGGTCAAGCATTTGGGGTGCACCCAACATATGACAGAGAAATACAGGATCAAATTGGTTTTGAGCGTCTCGAATTAGTAGCCATCCGTCATGAATACACCCCTCAACAGCCATAATGTACGGTCTACCGAAGCTCATGGAGTTAGAGAGAACTAGGTCGCCTGGATATACTTGCCTTGTTTTCGAAAGCCCCTCAGGCTTAATTTTCTCTGAGGTAGAAGTGATGTATCGCCCCATGCTAGGCGCGTCACCAATCTTTACCCAGTTCAGCCCTGTGGGATCTTCCGTAATATATGCGTCAATAGGACGAGGTGATCCGCCTCGCTCGATAAGAACCAGGTCGGAGAACTTACGCTGTTCCCAAGGGTCAGAAAAACCCTTGAAGCGAATCTCAGGCGTATCGGAGCCGGGTTTTGGAAACATTTTTTCCAACATCGACTTCTTGAAGATGGTTAACTTGTCGTGCTTACGCTGATGAAGGGTGATGAGGTTGTCGAGTCTTCCGAGATAGTTGCCGATTTCCTTTTGTTCAGATACTGACGGAATGGGTATATTGAAGTTTGCTAAATTGGATCGGCTAATTCTTTGGCGCGTACCTCCAGCAAGGAAGTCGCGAACTGCACCCAAATACTCACCGGAACATAAATACTGAAGAAGGTAACCAGATTCGCAGTCCGGCGAGGTCCTACAAATAGTGCAGTCAACAGCGGTTATCATGCGTTCGTCCAGTTCAGGAACCACGCAAGCTCGTCCAGCTGGCTCAGGCAAACGTGAAATAAGAATATCTCCAGCAACAATTTCTGTGCAATGCAGACTCAGAAAGGTGTCTTCGCTAATCCATTTTGCTCGATCACCTTTGTCGAGGTACTTGCCAACACCAACATTGCCTGTTTGTATTAGACGAACGCCGTTGTAGCTCTGGTCTTTTGCTTCAATCCAGTCGCCGTCCGTAAAGAGTGAACATAGGCTACTTAGCGTACGCTGTTCCCAAGGGTCGGTAAAACCCTTGAACCTGATTGCGGGAACTGATGCTTTTTCGGACATACTATTCGCCCCCTAAGAGGGACTTGAACTCGGACAGGCCGCGCATATCGTACTCATTGCCAACAAGTTCATCGATCATTGACGCAAGGGAAGACTCAGCGGCGGCTATTTCGTCCATGACAGCTGAATAGGTGACGTTGTATTTGCTTGCAAGCGCGTTAATCTTCGCAACTGCTTCTTCGGTAACCTTGAGTGGCATAGCGTAGATGCCATCCATGATGGGTGCAATCCACTTCAATCTGAGCATTTCCTTGGCCCCATCGACATCAAGAGCCTCGATAGCTTTCTTGGTTGCCTCATGCAGCTTTGCGGTATCAGACTTTATCTTTGACTTCAGCTGCTTTTCTTCATCCATGAGTGAAGCCGCCGTCAAGATAACCGCATCAAGAGAGCCCTCTTCCACTGCATTCTTTTTCAGGGTTTTTGTAGCCTTCTTAACTTCGGCCGCCACAAAAGCATCGCCGGCATCATTGATAGCTGACGTATTTTTGTCTTCTTCGCTTAAGGACTCTAAAAGCTCATCATAGGTTGATGTGATTTCACTCAGGCGTGTTTCCATCGATTCAATCGCTTTGCACCTGTCTGGCAGAAGGGTTTGTTGTGCCAGTTCAAAGGGAATGATATGTCCGACCCAGCCGTCTTGAACTTCCTGATCGCGACCAGCCTTCTTCTTGATCACCATATTGGGATCGACTTTGGTAACAGCACAAAAGCCTTCGGATTGAATGATTTCTAGGTCAACATCTATTTCAGACCACTCATCATCAAGAGTTTGATAGGCGGAATACTTATCGACTAATGCAATACCTTCAAGGCGTTCAAACAGTTCTTTGCTTACACGGGGTTCCTCTTCGGTAATGTTGACGGTTTCGCAGCCGTCAACCAACTCGCGCATCAAGAAGTCCTCAAATCCGTCGAAAGCGTGTTTGTAAGACTGGCAGAAAGCAGATACGTCACCGTTATCCTTTACACACGTTTTCGCATCGTCTGCTTTGAGTGTTGCGTAAGGCGTGCCGTTCTCTGAAAAGAGCGCGCAGCGTAGGCTTGGCCAAGCCTTCCAGTAATTATCGAGGCTATCAATTTCGCTAACTGGAATGCCGCCAAACATCGACGCGTAAATATCCCACGACTCTGCCTGCTCGGATGAATCAACATAGCGAGGAATGTTCAAGTTGTAATCGTTTGTACGAATCTCGTCGATGCTGACTAGGCGAGAGAACTTATCAATGCTTTCGCGTGCGATAACGGTGTCAGTAATCTTCTTGATATCGCATGCACGGAGTTTGTTGTTCTTTCCTTCCTTTTCGAAGCCTTTCGAGGCATCAACGATAAGCACGTCGCTCGCTTCGCGCTTCTGACGCAGCACCATAACGATGGTAGAGATCCCGGTGCCGAAGAAGATGTTTGCAGGAAGCCCAATAATGGCATCGATGTGGTGATGCTCGATGAGATTCTTCCGAATGACTCCTTCTTCGCCACCGCGAAACAACACGCCATGAGGTAAAACAATGGTCATGATTCCTTCTGGGCGCAGGTGATAGAGGTCGTGGAGCAAGAAGGCATAGTCTGCCTTGGATTTCGGCGCGAGGCCATAGGAGAATCGAGCGTCAACGTCTTTGTCGGTTGGGTCCCAGTTTTGCGAATATGGGGGATTGGATACTACCGCATCAACGTAGAGAGGTTCGTATGTTCCCGTGGGGTCGCTTTCATCAAAGTAGGGCCAGTCTTCTTCGAGTGTGTCACCGTTGCGAGTTACGATGTTGTCAGGCAAAATACCGCGCATGACCAGGTTCATGCGCGTGAGGTTGTACGTGTTTTGCTTTAGCTCCTGAGCATAGTACTTGATTCCATCCTCGCTATTGTTGCGACGGGCAACAGCTTTGCCGATGTTGATAAGCAACGACCCAGAACCGCTGGTGGGGTCATAAATCTTGATTTCGGGTTTCTCTCGCAAGTGATTCGCAATGATCTCCGACATGAGCAAAGACGCTTCATGAGGGGTGTAGAATTCGCCCGCCTTTTTTCCAGCGTTTGCAGCGAAGTTACTGATGAGATATTCGTAGATGAAGCCGAGCACATCGTAATCCTGGCGTCCATCCATGGGGATGTCGTTGATAAGATGGATAAGGTCGCGCGCGGCTTTGGTTTGCGCTGAAGCGCTTTCCCCAAGCTTCGAGAGGCCGGTTTGAAGCGTTTCGAAGATGCCATCGAACACTTTGCTGTGGGCTTTGTTGATAAGGCGGTCGAATGCGGAGAGGGCATCGTGCACGTTGTCGATGCCGAAGTCGTTGCCCGACTTGATCCAGGTAGAAAACAGGTCTTCGTAAGAAATGAAGTAGCCTATCTTCTTCTGGATGAATTCAACAGTTTCAGTGTCGGATTCGTCGAGTGCCTTGATGTCTGCCTCGCTGAAGCCCTCTTGCTTACACAGGCGTTCTTCTTGGTCGGAAAGGAACTTGTAGAAGATGAAACCGAGGATGTAATCCTTGTAATCGTTCGCTTCAATCTTCGAGCGCATCTTGTTGGCTGATTCCCAGATTTTCGATGCTAACTGTTGCTTGTTCATGTGTCCGTCCTTTGCTTGGCGCGCAGCGGTTTTTGGGGCCTGCTTCTCATTGCATGTTGCAAGGGGGTTTCCGCTTATCCGTATCTTGCTATACCAATTGCAAGCTCTTAGGAATAAGCGATACTGCCTCTGTCCAGCCCATTAACATCGAAGGCTGAATGCGACGCTCCCGAGTAGCCTTTGGAAAGCCGATCGACTAAAGTGGCCGAATTGTCTAGACACGATCTGAACTTTTCTAAGAGACTCCCATCGTTGCCTGGTTCCACTCATGCCGCTTGGGCGGATGGCTCATGATAGCATTCCGCAGGCGTCCTGTAGTCGAGTGATTCGTGCAGCCGCCTGTTGTTGTACAGGTCAACGGACTGCGCGATGCAGTCCCTGAGCTGACGTGGCGTCTCGTATTCCTGGAGCCGCAGCCACTCCGTTTTCAGCGTTCGCCGCCAGCGTTCCATCACCACGTTGTCCACCCAGCGCGCCTTGCCGTCCATGCTCTGGCGGATGCCGTGTCCGGCCAGGCAGTTCACGTAGATGTCGGCGGTATAGGTGCTCCCTTGATCTGAATTCGCCACAGCGGGCACGCCGTGCTCTTCGATTGCCCTCTCGAAGCATTTCACGACCGGCGCGGCCTCGAGCGTGTCTGACAACTCCCAGCCCACGATCATGCGTGTGGCCCAGTCGATGATAGCGCTGAGGTACATGTGCGTATGGCCGAGCTTGATATACGTGATGTCGGTTGCCCATACCTGGTTCGGCAGCCAGATGCGCATATTGCGCAACAGGTACGGAAACTTCGGATGGTGCCTGGCCGGCGTCGACGTGTTCGGCTTCGGATAAATTGGCCGTATGCCCATCTCCTCCATCAGGCATTTTGCCTGGTAGCGAGTGGTCTGATAGCCCTGCTTCGCGCATCCTTTCGCCATTTTGCGCGCGCCTGACGCGGGCAGATCGATATGCAGGTCATCGATGATCGCCATGCGTATTTCTCTCGCTTCCACTTCTTCTGCAGACAACTGCTTTGGCGCCGCCGGTGAGTAGTACGTATTCGTACGTGACACTCCAAGCAGTTCGCAGCGACGTCTGCGCGTGATTTCCGCGACATCCTCAGCAGCGAGGCCTGATCGTGCCTGGGTCGATGCCAAGCTTTTCACAGCTTTGCCGAAGATAGTCGCGTTCAATGGTCAAGATGCCGATCTTTCTCAGCATCGCGTCCTTCTCAGCTGCGACTTCCTCCTCCTTCCGCTGCACCTCGCCGGCACGCTTCCTCTCGTCGAAGACGCGTTCCGGATGCTCGAGGAATTCCCTTCGCCACTTGAACAGCAGGTTGGGGCTCAAGTCGTGATCCGCGGCGATTTCCTGTACCGTGCGCTGTTCCTTGAGCGCCTCGATAACGAGCTTCGCCTTGAAATCGGCTGCGTGCCGTTTTCTGGTTGCCACCGTCTGCCTTGCCTTTCCGCCCTTGTCTTGGGCTTATTCTAAGGCATCCGTGCGACTCTCTTAGCAAAAGGCCATTCGTGTCCGAAATCTATCGACCAGTTTAGACATGCATACATACATCTCGTATCCTAACGCTGAGTGACAGTGTTTGCATGATGCTCATTTTACTCCACTTTCCCCTTGTCGGCTCGGTTGCGTGCACTAGAGACGACTACTGGCACGGGGCTCTCCGTTGGCGATAGCGGCAACTTCTGCACACTTTACCGCATCCGATATCAGACTGTGTCCATGAAGTGTCCCAGTGAACGCGATACGGGCTTTCAGGAAGAAAGTTGGAGCAGTATTGACGATAGTCTTTGTGACATGATTTCAATGGTGACGCTGGGGCTTGACAAGGAGCTCTTTAGCCTCGTCCATAGGATTGCCGCTGTATATCCAGCACGATAGCCTCTTCGGTTTCCCGAGGAGGCTATCGTGCGTTTGGGTCATGCTCCATTCGGATGACACACCTTCGTTGGAGCTTGCTTTACCTCCCGCGGGTTGTGTAGTCGGACTCCACTTCGTCTTTCCATTCCGCAGCGAGAGGAGCGTCGCAGCGCATGCGTGAGACTGCCATGCATGCGGCATCGTAGCTAAGCGCAGTACTGCATGCGTCATGCATGTAGTTCGAAGCACGGTCGGCGCGAATGCCCATGCCGGCGGCTGTGTTGATAGCATCGATATTCGCTCCAAGGAACAGAAACTCCCAGCCGTTCTTGCACTGCCGCTTCTCGATAAGCTTGCGAACCTCATTAAGCGTGAATTCGCGGCTCGCGTTCTCCATGCCGTCGGTAGTGATGACGAAGATGGTTTTGTCGGGACGCCCCGCTGCCTGAGTCTTCTGCATGCGGTTGATATGTCGGATGGCGTGACCTATGGCATCGAGCAGAGCCGTGCAGCCGCGCACCTGGTACTGCGAATGCGTGAGGGGCGCGACGCGTTGAAGGTTGATCCGGTTATGTACGATATCCTGTACGTCGTCGAACAGTACGGTCGATACAATCGCCTGGCCTGGCTCGTGTCGCTGCTTGGCGATGGTTGCGTTGAATCCGCCGATGGTGTCGTTCTCTAGTCCTTGCATGGACCCGCTGCGGTCGAGAATAAAAACAAGCTCTGTGGTCATGTTCGCGGGGTTCTTCTTCATGTCGTGCCTCCTGTGTGTCGTAGTTTTAATCGTGTCTTCACGATACGACAGGGTGCCGCAGAAGAGGTCGTCTCGCGGGCGACATCGAGACGAGCTTGCGGCGCTAGCGTCCTACGAGAGGCTGGTCGAAGGCAAACAATGCCTCGTTAATCAGAAGGATGTCGTGTTCGCCGTTCAAGATGAAGTACTCCACGATAAGATCGGCTTTACTGGCGTGAGTGAGCGCGTATCCCGCACGCCCGATGAGGTCGCGTGTTTCGTCTAAGTCGAGCTCCAACGCGACGGCGAGGGCGAGCGCCGTTTGCTTGCGGGGTTGGTAGAATGCGTTGCTGCGAATCTTGGAGAACAGCTTGCGGTCGATGTTCGCGCGTTTGCACACCTCCGGGTCGGTAAGGCCGCGCTTGTCTATAAGCTGCAGCAGCGATTCGGAGAAGGTCTGATCCACTTGGCTGACTGCGTCTTCTAGGCTTTGCGGCTCGGAGCTGATTGCCGATTCCTCTTCGCGCGGGTAGGCGGCATCTATCGCCATGCACGGCATGGCTTCTGGTTCGGGTGTGCTGGCTGCATGGCGGGCTGCGGCTCTAAAGTAGCTCCGTGCGTGGTACGACGATTCAATGAACGACGCGACTTTTCCGTAGCGTGCTTTGGATATCTCGAACGATTCAGGATCGTATACGACCAGGTAGGCATCCATGTCATGAGAGAGGAGGAACGCTCGAATGGTGTCGGTCGCCACCCGCAGCGCAAGATCTTTTGGAAAGCCATAGGCGCCGGTTGATATGAGGGGAAAGGCGATGGATGCGCAGTCGTGCTGCCAAGCGAGTTCAAGGGAGCTTCGGTAGCATCGCGCGAGGTCGCGCTCCGCCTGATTTATGTTTCCTTCCCATACGGGTCCGACGGTATGAATCACGTAGCGTGCATGCAGTTCCCCCGCATTGGTGATGGCTGCGTGCCCGACGGCTATGGAGCCGATGGCCTCACGTTCTACGAGCAGCTTCGGGCCTGCGGCTGCGTGGATGGAGGAATCGACGCCGCGTCCGATAACCGGTTGCGGGTTCGCAGAGTTGACGATAGCCTCGGCGTGAACGCGGGTAATGTCGTTTCGGAGTATCTCGAGGGGCATGGATGCTATCCTTCCAAATGGGCACCTACTCATTATAGCCCCGCAATTGAGTGAGCGGTTGCTTCTTGCCCTTGCGCTTATCTAGGCAGTTTATTGGGGCTGCGCGCCCCAAACGCGAATCACCCTGCACCCGTCGGGCCTAGGTGCTTTTGCGGGGTACCCCGGGTCGCCTCTTCCGATGCCCGTCAGCGACGGCACTCTGTTCCTCGGATGTCTTAATCCGCTCAAGCGCCGCTCGGGCTTGTGGCATGCGAACTGCAGTGCTTCGCCCATCCTCACGACACCCGCACAAAGCCGGATGAAAGTCTTACCACGCGGCTTGGTGCAGGCGGCGCACTTCGTGCTTCGTGAAGATGACTCCGCCCAGCGAACCGCATGCCGTGCGGCAGGTACGCCGATGCAAGCAAGCTTGCAATCGGCAAGCGATTCATCGAGAGAAAGGGTTTGAATCATGGGCAACCGAGCAACCATCACCACCGAGAAGCACGACCTAGCGCTATACCTGCATTGGAACGGCGGACGCGATAGCGTGGAGGCGTTTCTGGAATACTGCGCGCTGCGTGGGTTTCGTTCCCCTGAACGTGATAGTTACGGATGGGCACGCCTCGCGCAGGTAGTGTGCAACTTCTTCGGGGCAGAAGGGCTTTCCTGCGGCATCCATAAGTACTCTCCGGATTGTGAGCCACAGTGGGACAACGGCGACTATGTCATCCGCAACTGGGAGATAGTAGACCGGCGCTACCCCTACGAGGACTTCGCCGAGCAGGAAGAGTACGGCCGGCTAGATATGCTCTATGCCATCGACAGGGCACAGCCCAAATCGCAGCAACTTGGCGCGTACCTTGATGCGAAGGTCGTGCCCGTCTCCGAGGTGCGCGTAGGAGACATGGCCTATACCGACACCATCGGCGGCGTTCCCGAAGCCTGCGAGGTCGTTGGGTTCGCGCAGTGCCCGGGCTGTTTCGGTAATGGCGACATGCTGCCCTATGTGGCACGCTATGGTGAGGACGGGCACTACGAGAAGAACCCGAACAACTTCCTGCGTGGTAAGACCGCCCGTATCGTCCCAAAGGTCTAGCTCGCAAGGCGGCGTGCGCCAAAACGCGCGCCGCCCGCTTCGGCGGGCGGTCGCGGCCGCGCTTTCTCGCGGCGTATCATTGGAGGCCCTGCTGTGAAAAGCTTAACCCGGATCATCAGTGGGTGCTTCGAAACCAGCACAACTACCTGTTTCATTTTGCCCATCCGTTTTATTGGGGCTGCGCGCCCCAAGCCCGCGGCAGGGTGCGAATCACCCTGCACCCGTCGGGCCCTGGACACTATTGGGGGTGTCCCTTGCCAGATGCCTTGGATGTCCGTTTCAGTTGAGCTCGTTCGATTACTGCATTAAGAGCAAACCCAAGATTCCGCTACACCAAGAGCTAACCTTTTGAGAGTTCTTCCCCTTGCTTTACCAGCCTTGCACGGAACCTGGCTACTCCCAAGGGCCGCATCGCTTTCCCGATTTATTTTGGCAGCTGAAGTGCCGATGGATCTCCTTGCCAAAACAAACCGCTTTGCTTCGACAAACCACTGCTTATCGCTGTCGCGCAATCCCTTGGCATCCGCCAGAACCCGTGTACGCTCGGTCGCTTGTGCTCCCTCGCTGTTCGGCAGTTATAAAGGTGCATCCCACCCAGGTGCACGCGGAGGACGTCCCGCTAGTTGGTGCAGGCCGCAATATCCTACATCCCCTTACGGGGTCCTCCGTCGGTGGTATACTCTGGTGTTGTAATACAAGGAAGCAGAGTATGCCACCGTAAGGAGGGCCGACCGCGCCCGCAGGACGCGGAGCTTTTTTGGAACAACCGAATACAAAGCGATTCCACTTCCACAGCACTACGGAATCGCGACCAATGTGAAGGAGTTGATGCTCGTGCGTACGCTCGCAATCAGCAACTACAAAGGCGGTGTGGGCAAAACCACCACCGCAGTCAATTTGGCGTCCATATACGCCCGAAAAGGCAAGCGCGTCTTGCTGATCGACTTGGACCCCCAGGCCTCCGCGACTGACTACTTCGGCGCATACGAGGCTGCGGAATTAACAGGCAAAAACAGCATCGGGCTTCTTTATGCCAACAAGTCCGTATCCGAGGTCGCACACGCCACCCAGATCGAAAACCTTTCCATCATCCCTTCCACTATCGAGCTCGTCGACCAAAACGAACTCGTCCTGCGCGAGCAGCGCCTGAAGTTCGTCCTTGACGATGCAGCAGGCGATTATGACATCGCGATAGTCGACTGCTCTCCAACCATGAAGCGGCTTGCCTTCAACGCCTACTTGGCAGCTGCCGAAGACGGCTGCGTCATCATCCCGGTGAAGCTTGATGCCACCGTCATGCGCGGCACGGCGCTTACCGTATCCGCAATACAGTCCATCGCCGATGCGCTGCGTGTTCCCACACCGAAGTGGCGCGTGCTACGCACCTGCGTGCCCGGATGCATGACTAACGCCGAAGCAACCGGTGCAGCCGTTCTTGACCAATATTTCCCAACTGAGCAGTTTGCCGTGCAGATCCATGCATCAACCAAGGTTTCCGAGGGCAGCTGGGCTTGGCAGCCCGTGGTGGCCTTCGAGCCCTCGAGCCGTCCGGCCCAAGACTACGAGGCGCTCGTAAAGGAGATGGATGACGATGTGCGCTAAGGCAAATGCGGCGGCTGCTGGGTTTTCGATATCGGGTTTATTGGACGCACAGACGAAGACCCGCGAGCGCTACCCCGTGGTTGAAATCGACATCAACGACATCGAAGATCATCCAAGTAACGGCATCTATTCCATGGATGAGGCCGAAATCAGGCTTCTTGCGGACTCCATCGCTCGTTATGGCCTGACTGATCTTCCACTCGTTCGAAAGCTGGAAAACGGGCACTGGCAGATGCTTTCCGGACACCGCCGGAGGGCGGCGTTCGCGCTGCTCGCAGAAACCGACCCGGCTTTCCAGAAGATACCCTGTCGCGTAGTAGAGTCCATAACCGATGCGCAGGCGCTCGCGCTTTTGCACACCGCGAATCTCTTCACGCGTCAGCTTTCCCTATCGGAAAGAGCCGCGGCCAGCCGCGCGCTCGGTGTCGAGGTCGAGCAGTTGCGTGCATGCAATCCAGAGCTTTCCGGGCTGCGCACCGAAGACATCAAGGCGGCCATCATCACCCAGCAAACGGGGCGCAAGGTTTCTGGGAAGACCATCAAGCGTCAGGAAGACATGGCGAGACGTGCTGCTGCGCTCGGGTTGAAGTGGCAGGCGCTCGCCGACCAAGGCATGCTTTCAAGCCAGGCGCTCAAGACGCTCGAGTCCTTAAGTGACGTACAGCTTGAGCAAGCCTACGAGGTCGTGAGTGCCCCAGGCATCTCCAAGCGCGAAGCCACGTCGCTCGTCACGTCGGTTGCGAGGCAGAACCAAGTGACGGCCGATCCTGAGCTCGTTCGGGCCGAGCGTGCGCTTTCTGCCTACGTTTCGGCGCGCAAGCACGCCCGAAACGAGCGAGAACGCGAACTCATCGCCTCACTTCGTTTGAGCCTTGCAAAGCTCGAAGGAGGTGAGTGAGCATCCGAAGGCTGGCTCCTGGCACCTCAGGAGCCAATCGTAGCAATCGTAGCAAGTAACCTATTTCGTATTACATACGAAATAGACTTGCCGCCGGACCCTGTGTCGCTGCTTTCCCGGTGGAAGATGCGTGCTCACGCAGCATCGTCCACCGCCAGCGCACCGGCCAAGGCGGGTTCGTTGAAGCTCGCGCCACCGCGCAAAGCACGCTGCGGCAAGCTTCAAGCGGGGGATACCCCGCGCCCCTATCAGATAGAAAAACATGCCAGGCTTCCACACTTCTGGCACCCTTGTAGAGGAGACCACCACCATGACCTACAGCTACATGCTCACCTGCCGCCTCTCCGATAGTGACCGCGACCTCCTGCGCACCCAGGCAGACAAGCTTGACGTCAAACCGTCTGAGTATGTGCGCTACCTTATCCACCTGCCTGTCGAAGCACCCGGCGTTGCAAGCGGCGCGCATTGCGTCGTGCTCGACACCAACGCCCTTAGCTCCATGTCCCGCGAGCTGACGAAATGGGGCTACCACTACAACCAAGCCGTACATGCTATGAACACCATCGCTTTGTTCATCAACCGCGGGCGACTCGACGTCAACTATTTCATGGCTTCGTTAGATGACATCAACGAAAAGCTCGGCGAGGTCAACAGAGGCAGGCAGCAGATCGTCTATGAGCTCGCCAAGTTAGAAGAAGCGACCTGGGTGCGCGAATAGCCATGCCTATCCTCAAACCGATTTCGGGGCACACGGGCACGGCGCGCATCGAAGCCTACCTTGAGAAGGGTGGGCGGGCCCTGGCGCGCGATTTCTACAACCTGTCATGGGACGAAAACGAGATGGCGGGCTACGACGAGCGATTAAAGCAGGACGTTCGTTGGTCGGGCGAGATGGACAGGTTGCGAGCGCGATGCGGAAACGACAAGCCTTTCGGAGACAAGCGTGCGCGCACGTTCGTCCACTATGTTCTGTCGCCTACCCCCGAAGACAACATGAATCTAGAACAGCTGCGTGAGCTTGCGCGCGCATGGGTGCAAAGATATCTTCCCGAATACCAGGTTGCCATCGTCTACCACGACGACAACGCGGGCGAGTTTATGCACGCGCACATAGTGGTCAACAACACGAACGTGAACACCGGCTACCGCATACAGATTCCCAACCCGCTTGAGCTGAACCGAGGCTTGCAAGATATGGCTGAGGAACGAGGCTTCGGCTTCCTGCGTAACGATGCGCCTGATGCGCCTGACGGGTTCGCGGCTCTTGCCAGCAAGGGCGAGGAGCATAGCGCACCTGTACGAACCCGCCAGGAAAGCTACCTTGGCCGGGCTGAGCGGCGCGTGCTTGAATCGGGTGAGTACTCTTGGATGAACGACATTCGCGACCGGGTGAGTATGGCAAAGACGCTTGCCCGAAACGAGTCGGAGTTCTTTCAGATACTCGACCTCTTAGACGTAGACGTGCGAGCAAACTCGCCGAAGGCGCGCCGCGATGACTGGGTGTATTCGCTGCGCGAGCAAAGCACCCGCTGCGTGGGCGGAGAGCGGCTTGGGTACTCATTTGGAAAAGAAGCACTCCAGGCAAGGTTTTCACGCACGAACGTGGCTCGTCCGAGTATCGAGTCATCCAAAGAACTCATGAGGCTTGCCCTCGCCGCCACCGACATTAACGACCTCGCCGAGCTGCATGCCTTAGCAACGACTGTAGAGACAAACGCGAGGTTCGGCATCGCGTCAATCGAAGACTACGACCGGCGCATATCGACCATGCAGATGAAGCTCTTAGACCAACATGACCCGCGCCAACGAAGAAACACCGAACAGTCTCTTGCCGCTTTGCATAAGGCTTGTGAGTTCGCTCAAGAGAAGAACCTGCTTCCCCAGCATCGACCGCAGCCACCGAAGAACAAACCCACGCGCGCCCAGCGGGCGGCAGCAGCCGCGCGCAATGCGGGCAGCGCGACATCTGCAAGCGAGCGCAGCTTCGTGCAGCAGCACGAGCAGACGAGTCGAGCGAATCGAAACAGATAGAGGTGCCCTATGAACATTCAAGTGTATTACGACCGCGGCCGCGTAGACGAGTTCGACACCGATCATCTGACGATGCCGCAGCCGTTCGACGGAAACAACATGCTCACCAACTACGAGGTGCGCTTCGACAACCTCGACACCGAAAGCCTGTGGCTACAAGCCCACTTCTACGATATCAGGCCCGAGTACCGGCGCGTTGAAAACACCGACGAGACGCCCGTTGCGCGAAGGATGCGCGGGTGGCGGTTTCTGCTAGTTGATCAAAGCGAGCTGAAACATGTGGTGAAGATTATGGTGAACAAAGAAATGGCCGCGTGGCGGCAAGGCGGCTGTCTGATCAACGGCATCAAGTTCAATGCGGCTGCCATGGAATGCTATTCCGACGAGCTTTCGACCTCCATCAACAAGAAGGCGATTGCAGTGCACGACTACCTTGGTAACGCGATGGACGCCACAAGCGAAGACAAGCTCTGCGCGCTGTTTGGATTCACGCGCACTGCCTTCGAGCAGGTTCGGGAAGCCGAGTGTCGCCAGGGTGTTGTGCCCGCAAAGCAAGTAGAAGTTAAAGAAGAGCCGGATGAAAATGAAAACTGGTTGGCTGATCTGCGTGATGAGGCCAGCGTACCCGACTATGATGATGAGGAGTGACAATGAGATTCGTTTTTGGATTCGTTCGTTGGCTGTTTAAGTCCGTATTCCGCTGGTTCATGTAAGGGATGATTCGAATGAAGAAACTCAAGCAGTTACTCGAACAGATAAAAGAGTATGTCAGCAGTCATCGCAAGCAGGCGGTTGCTATCGTCTGCGCTGTCTTGGCTGCGATCGTTTTGATAATCCTGCTCGCTTTGAGGGGATGCGCCGGAAACGACGGCCACGAGGCTAGCACTAACGAGCCCTCTGCCGCGGTCCACTCTAGTGCAACTAACCAACCAGAAGAAAATAGCAGTGCGACTGGGAAGACGAGCACCATCGGTGAATCATCGAGCGAGCCTAGCAAGGCAAGCGATGCAAAGCCTGCAACTTCGGAAACCAGCAGCTCTACCACTACGCCTCAAGCTGATGCCGCAGGCGATGTTTCGTATGCACCACCTGCCAGTGCGAACGACATCGTGGAAAACGTCCTGCCGTCAGCTCCCAGCAACGAGCCTGCCTCTTCGGGTGGAACCGCAGCCCCCGAAAAGCACTGGGTCGTTGACTATGTGCAGGTCTGGGTTGAGGATTCCGCTGCCTGGGATGAAACGATTCCTCTGTACGACTTCATAGAGAAATCCATCTGCAACGTATGTGGCTCAGATATAACCGGCAATGAAACGGCCCACAGCAAGGCTCACATGCTTGCCGGTGAAGGAAGCGGTCATCATACCGAAGTGATCCAGACGGTCATCGGCAGCAATACCATCCACCACGACGCTACGGGCCACTACGAAACGGTCGAAGCCGGTGGGCACTGGGAATAGAATTTGTCTGCGTGGTTGACTTCGTGCCGCAAACAACCACGCAGTTTTATTAGCATAAACAAATCGAGGCAGAACCAGTTTCCCAGTCCCGCCTCGCAAAGCCTTTCGGCTTTTCTAGATGCCATAATCATGACAGGCCCGCCTTTTCTGTCAAGTGCTCCACGAATTTCAAACAAGAGCAAAGTATCTGCGCCATATGGCAATTATTGGAGCAGATACTATCCATCAGGGGACGATTTATCGCATTTCAACGTCCATAATCGACGCGGATCCGGATGTGCTCGCACTTCATTCAGCTGAACAGAACTGACGTGTTAGTGCATCATTGTCGTCACGCAAAAACTCCAGATAACCTGCGAAAGCTTCATTATTCTGGGGTAGCATTACCGTTAACACCTAACAGATGCTTTTTCCACAGAGGGCATTCATTCCATCCCGCCTCAAAGCCCATCCGCTCAAGATTTCCGCTAGAGCGTTTGCTTAGCAACACCACAAGCCGACTTCTCCAGCTGGTCTGAGGCGCAACCATTACAAGCAAATAGCTCAAGATAGTTAAAACCGAAAAGACCTTATCGGGTAACACCTCGCAAGGGCTCATGCCACTGCGCATCTTTGGGAATCATCGGTTTTGTGCCAAGCGTGCGGTTCCATAGGCGGCCATGGTGAGCACAGATGTTTCGTGCAGTGTTCAAGGTTCGAAGCCATGAATCAAGAACCCTCGCAGAAACACCTACTGCAGAGGATATTTCGTTACGTATTTCAACCGACGCACCACGGTAGAGTGTAAGCATCTGGCCGAAATCCATCATGTTTACCAGCACCCAGTACGGTGCCAAATCATGAGTATCGCCGTAAGTCTCTTTGAAGTGAACAGCAAAAGGCTCGCGCGACTGTTGCTGCTTGTCTTTGCATTTCTTTATAAACTTCCGGTATTCATGGTCCTTGAGCCTTGGAAGATTGCTTGGCTCCAAAAAGCCAAATGCCCCAGTTTCTCTCGCCAAGGCATGGGCAAGCTGTGTCCTAAAGTAGATTTCCACGCGCTCAATTGCGTCAAGGGTGACTAACCTAAACTGCCTATCAAACACGTAGTCTAGCCAAATACTGTCAAAGGTCGTGCCCTCACGAAACGTACTGTCTGGATTTCTGTAAATATACTAATAGCCACTCAATCGATAGTAGCCAACGTCTGAAAGGTGCTCTATTAAACTGTCGCGATTGCACTGCATCCCACGTTCAATAAGCTTGTCGGCTTGCTGTTCAAAACTCAGATACGGCTTGGTATACTCCATCGGCGGCTTCCTCTAGATATGAAAAGACCCGCCAGTGAGCTTCAGTGAGAGGCCGGCGGGTTTACTGGTTGCATCATAACACGCTCAAGCGCTGCGTGCAGATTTTTTCACCAAGCGGACAAAACCCACCCTATGCCGCAGCCGCCAACAACTTACTACATGCACTCACCAGCTGCTTGCGAGCCTTTGGGTCAACCCCAAAGCACACGCATGCTGTACCAGCCAATACCACTAACACAGTCTGTGGGTTAATCCTGTCAATCAGTCCCGCAACGCTTTCGTCCAGCTTGTTACTGGTTCCAAACGTAAATGTCTTGGTCGTACCGTCCGTTGAGTACTCAAATCCAGTCTGTCCGTTGAATTCCATCGTGGGCCTCCTTAGCCTGCCATACCGTTGATTAACACCTGGGTAAACCAGAGATGCTGAATGCTCGTTATAACAAACAGCACCATAAGCACCACTGCCGAAATCGCCATGATGCGGAGGAACCACTTCTCACTGCTGCTGTTCTGGTGATCGCAGCCCTCAAACTCGTCGTAACCGTGCTCTAGTTGGTTGTTCATTAAGTGTCCTTTCGTCTCGAAACGGGTTACCTATAAAAGAGATTGCGAATTTCGCGGATTACGCACGCATGAAAGCATGAACCTGCGGAATGCGCGACACACCGAAGGCAATGCCGCCAAAGGCTGCGGCTCCACCAACAAATTCAAGCGTATTCTTCGCCCAGCGGGGCAACGTAAAACCGTGCTTTACTGTTGGTTCAACAAAGGCATCGGGGCTCTCGACCTCAACGGATTCCACCTCTTGAGCTTGCTGGCGCCTTGCTGCACCATCCAGCAGCACAAGCGTTTCGGCAAAGTTCCTGCGGATGCGATCGTAATCCAACGCCGGCTCGTGCCTTATCTCAACAGCAGCATCTAAAAGCGCATCTTTAATTGCCTGCATTTGGACTTCAGTAAAGGCCTCGTCGGTGAAGTCGCCGATGTAGTAATTAACGCTGCCGCAGCTCTTAACGGGCACACGGCCAAATTTATCCTAAATCTGCTGGTACTTGTTGGTGTTAAGAAGCACACTGTGTATTTGGTTGCGCGTGACGAAGCTGCCAACCACGCTCTCTAGCGTCTTCCAAAGCACGTACTCCTTCGATTGCATGCGCTCGCCAACGTTGTAGGCCCCGGGAATATACGAGTACTTGCCCTTGAGCGCACCCTCAGGGTCAATCACCACGGCACTCGAATAAAACTTCGCCTCTACGTTGAAAATCCCGTGTGGTGTGATTACGATATCGTCATACTCGGCCTCTTCGCCATCAAGGCAAAGCTGGATATTGCAAAGTCTCTCGTTGCGAATGGGAAGACGCTGAAGAGCCCAGCCTGCAAGCTGCTCGCCGCGTGCGCCGTTTACCAGCGAACCGATTTCGCGCGATAGGTGCTCTAAATCGTAAACCAAGGCGCAAAGCACCTGATTGTCGCTCAGGCCGTATTGTGCAGCGCGGCTCTTCAGGTGTGAAACCAAGTTGTACGTGCGAAGGCTGTCGCTGTATCCGTCCTGAAACACCTCTTTAAGAAGCGCACGCTCAAAAGCCTTGCTCCCTTCAAGCAGCTCCTCGTGGCTATAGCCCTCAGCTGTCATGGCCGCAGTAGCCTCAAGCCGCTCGATGATTTGCTCTTTCGTATCCATGCCATTACCTCCAAATTTGTCCTATTGCACCATTCCTTTAAAGCTCGTAAACTCATTGTGTACCGGACATTTATGGCTTTATAGAACACAATTAATCCCGTTATGTCCGATTTTGGAGATAATATGACGAAGAAAAAGCTGTTTAAGGTTCCCCTGAAGAAAGAACGCCTTGACCAAGCTCGCAAAGCGAAGGGACTGACAATAACCGGGTTGGCTGGCAATAAAGAAGACGCCCAGGACTATATTTGCAGCGAGCGGACAATTCGTCGCGCGATCGACTCAGGCGAAATCAACCCTGCAATCCTTGACCAAATAGGCAAAAAGCTCAATGTGAATCCAGACTATCTTTCGGGCAATTTCGACTGGCCTCTTGATGAAATAGACGACCCAGAGATACGCGAGGTTTACAGGGAGGAGTTCTTGAGCCCAGCGAGGCATAGCTACTCTCACCACCTGCTCGAGCATACAGATTACCGAAAGACTTTCGAGATGATTTTAGCGTCCCACGGAATCTCGCAGGAGGAATACAAACAGCAACCATCTGCTGTTAGGCGTGAGATAGAAAGCAGAATCGATGAACTAATCGTGCGCACACTCAGGCCAGTTTTCCCATCTGCAATGTGGGCGGAATTAATCCAAGCCGGTTTTGGCTACAAAGACATGACGATGGCCGACGTCAATGAAATGCTTAACCAGACGCTAATTGACAGAGGATTAGCGGAAGATCCCTTCGAAGACGAAGAGTTCCTAAAAGCCTGGGATGATGGAGAAGATCCTTTTGCAGAAAAGTACAGCGTTAAGCCCTCTTGTCCATCGTCAAACAACCATCAATAACCACGCGGCTGGAATTCAAACTCAGAATATAACTCGACTGTAATAAGCAGTTGAAAATTCAGCGCATAACGCAACAGCGGCCGGGAATGAACCCAGCCGCTGCGTTTTAGTTGGTGAAGCCTTCTTCGATTCTGGAGCAATCGCCTGATACCTTGCAAAAGCAATACGTCACGAACATGATGAATCCGGAACTAAAGCCAACAAGCCACAAGATGACGTTCATTGCCCTGCTCCGTCATCTTCGGTGACGTTATGACTCTTGCGAAGCTTGTGCCCTGCGGCCAATGCAACGGCAATCGAGGCGGCGCCTCCAGCTATTGCGATGAACGCCCACCAAGGAAGCGAGTCTCCGGTTTCCGGCATCGTCGAAGATGGGGTTTCGGGCACAGGCGTTGCCTTGTCCTTCATTTCCACCTTCTGGACGTCGCCGGTTGCCTCGACGGTGAACTTCACGTCCTCGGCCACCTCGTAGCCATCAGGAGCCGTGGTTTCGCGAAGCGTGTAGTCGCTAGGCTCCAAGCTGTTGATGCGATGCGGCTTGCCGTCGGTATCCCACTCGGCTATAACCTTGTCATCCTTGTCGAGAATAGCCAGGTGCGCACCGGGCAGCTCCTCGCCTGTGGCGATGTCGGTTTTCGAGAAGTCGACCTTGGTGTAGTCGTCTTTCATCTCGACTTTCTGCACCTCGCCTGTTTCTTCTACCGTGAAGTCGATCGAGGTGGCGATGAGATAGCCTTCGGGCGCGATGGTTTCGGTCAGCGTGTAATCACCAGATTCTATGCCGACGATCCGGTGGGCCTCGGTGGTCGATACCCATTCATCTACAACGCTGCCGTCCTTGTCGGTGAGGACAAGCGTTGCTCCCGCGAGCTCGACGCCCGTGGTCGCATCGGTCTTGGTGATATCGAGTATGGTGGGCAGGTTCTCAAACGCCAGCTCTAGTGTGTCGCTGAAAGTTGCCCCTTCCTCATCGAGCCCGATGAACCCTTGGTCATCGACTTGGAAGCGCAACGGCTCTTGGCCCTCTTCCATGAAGTAGCCTTGAGGTGCCTTCGTCTCTTCGACCATATAGGTGCCATGCGGCAGGTATTCAACGGATGCAGTTCCGTCTTCTTCCGTCACGACGTCGGTCTCGTATGCAACCGTAAAGCCCGGGTCAATGTCATCGACGACGGTACCCTCGACGACCTGCCAGATATGGAACTCAGCCCCGGCAAGCGTCTTGCCCGTATCGGTCGCATCCACCTTCAGAAGCTTCAAAGTGGTGGGCATATCTACCACGTCAAGCGTTTCTACGACGAGCGGGACGAGCTGGCCTTGGCTTGCGATGCTCAAATGGTGCTCTTGCGTATCGAGCGCCCAGCCTTCGGGGCTTTTGGTCTCATAGGCCACGTAGTTGCCAAGGTAGAGCCCATCGATTGCGGCCTTTCCCTCGTCGTCCGTGGTCACGTATCCCACGATCTGGCCGTCAGCAAAGCGCACGGTGCCGTCGCCGGTAACCACATCGCCTTCGGCCTTGATGCAGTACTCCGCGCCCGAAACCGGCACCTCGGTCACGCCGTCGGTCTTCAGAAGCTCGATCTCGGCGCGTATGGGGGCGTCCGCATAGGTGAGCGTGATGGGGTTATCCCACGTGCGGTACTCGTCAACCGTGAACTCGATGTCCGTGGTCCCGAGCACGTAGCCCTCTGGTGCCTGGATCTCATGCAGCCGATACGTCCCCTCATCAAGCTTCATGGGCAGCGTGCAAGTACCACTGGAAAGCGTCGTCCAGGTGTCTATGACCTTATCGGCATAATGGTCGGTGTAGGTGACGAGGTTTCCTGCCTCGTCGAAGAGCTGGAAGCTGCACGCAAGCGGGATCGCCTTGCCCGTGATGGAATCCACCTTCTCGATGCGAAGCGGGGTCTGCGGGATGTGGTTCGCGACGATCTGCACAAGATCGTATTGCGTTTCCGCAGAAATGGTTATCTTCCAGTCATCGACGCCGATGAGCGTGATGCCGTACTCTGCCTTCACGCGCTCGGCGACGTCTGCCGGGATGACCTCGTGGATGGTGTAGTTGCCATACGCGAGCGCACCCGTCCAGCCCGCCTGGCGGTGGTCCTTGGTGGTGGCAAAGCCGTTCGCATCAGTGGTGATGGTGGTCACGACCGCACCCGGCGCTACGGGCTTGCCGGTATCGGGTGAAACGCACGCCTCGGCGTTGTCGTTTTTGATCTGGAACTCTACGCCTTCGATAGCGATGCGCGTGAGTTCTTGGTTATCCTCATCGTTGTTGGTGGGGACTTCTTTCATGAGGCGGTAGTCGCCGCGCTTCACCGTGTCGGGTACCACCGGCGAATTGTAGGTGTAGACGTCTTCGCCCACAGCCCCGTTGTTGGTTATCTTCACGCAGAAGGTCTTCGGCGCGTTGTGGTTGCCGTCATCTAGGTTGTAGCCGACAGGCGCCTTGGTCTCGGTGATGAGCACGGTGCCAAGCGGCAAGCGGGCCGTGGTGCCATTCATCTGGTGATAGAGCTCGCCGCCCGCAACCTTGAACTCATCGGCGAAGTAGCTAAAGCCATCCGAGTCGGTCTTGAACACCAAAGTGTTCTTCGCGCTCCCCGATGCGCGAGTGGCCTCTGTGCTATCGAAGTAGCCCGCGAAGTACTCGACCGTGAACTCGGCATTCTCAAGGGATGCCGCAGCCTCGGGCTTGTTAGCGTTCGTAGTGGCGTTCACCTTGCCAACGAGCATGCCTACGGGGTCTGAATGGGGTACCTCGGTCACGGTGCCGCCGTTGACGGCCGCGGTTGCACCCGCGCTCACCTCGACTTGGTAGGTGCGCTCGTCTTTCGCATAACCAGGGGACTGAAGCGTTTCGCGCACCCAGTAGGTCCCCGCCTTGAGGTTCTCTGCCTTGCCGTAGCCGTTCGCATCGGTCGTGATCTTCGCGACGAAGCTGGAAAGGCCTGAGTCGGAATAGATGGAATACTCGGCACCGGCAAGCGAATAGCAGGCGTTGTTCGCGGTGAGGTCAGGATGCGCTGACATCTTCGTGAGCTCGATGGCACCGTGGGGGATGAGACGTGGCGTCACGCACATGGATTGGGACGAGGCCGACACCCATTCGGTGCCCTCTGCCTCGTAGTAGTCCTTGTTTGCCTGGTAGTAGGCCTTCGCCGCATCGTACACGCTGAAGAAGTCGGCGTTGTCGGGCGTCACGTTGGCGCTCATGTAGCCGGGCGTGTACTCGCACCAGACCATGTACTGGAAGTACCCGCCGCGCTTGAGCCCCGACCAGTCGCCGTGGCTTTCGTTGAGGTACTTCTGATACAACCCAAGCCGTTTGGCCATATCAGCGGGCATACCCTGGGAAGAATAGGTTGACCCGCGGACTACAAGCGACGTGATGTCGATGCAGTAGGCAGCCTCGCCGTTGAGGTAGAAGGCCTCGTCTTGCCAGTGGTTGTTGGTGTTGCTGTCGTATTGGTAGAAGTCGAAGAACTGCCCCGAGTTTACAAGCGTAGCCTCAGCGGCGTAGGCCTTGTCCGCTGTCGAGGTGCCGACAACCGCCGAGAGCGCCAAGGCTATCGCCAGCAGCAGGCGGCAGGTTCGGCTTCCCCTGTCTTTTATGGTAGCGCTCATATCCTAAGCCCTCGCATTCTCGCGTTGGGGCGCAGCTTGTGCCTGTCCGCCAAGCGCACTTGACCCATTGCGCGCATCAGCCGCCTTATCTCCTAGTCCGCGCTCGCTTTTGGGCACCTCCTTTGCTTGCTCGCGCTCGGACGTGCGCGCTTGCAGGTAGTCGCTTCGCTGCTTGTCGATGGCCTCTTTGATCTGGGCTGGCATCACCTTCATGGTGTCCTTTTCGGGTTTGCCGAACTCATCGAGCACGGGGTTTCCCTCGGCGTCGAGGACCGAGCGCTTGAGCCACACCTCGCGGTCGCTGAGCAGCGGGATGTCGCGGAAGCTCTCCGCGCGATAGCGTGATTCGTTCACGAACAGCGGGCTGAACTGGTAGCCGCCCACGTCGATTCCGTCTATGACGACGCCCTTCGGCAGCGTGGCGGCATTGAACGTCTTGGTCTCACCTGTGGCCTTATCGACGTATTCGATATCGGTACGAACGAAGTTCTTGTGGAGCGTGATGTAGGTGTTCTTCTTTTCGGTCATGGTTTCTCTCCTCTACATTGGCGGTGGCGGGCTTTCGTGGAAGTGCCCGTCGTTTCTTGGAACCGTGTTTGGCGCTCATGTCATCGCATCACCCCCTTAGCTGCCGACGATATCGCGTGCCCAAGTGCCGCTTTTCACGAGCGACAGTATGAGCAGGATGCACATGGCGAGGTATTGCAGCGCGTAGGTAAGGCCGTTGGCGATGGCGTCGATGGGCGTGCCCGTTCCGGGGTTTGCGGCATTGAGCCCGCCGAGGATTATCGGGAAGGATATGAGCAGCACGAGGATGATGATGCCTGCCAGGCACACCGCGACGAAGTTCTTGATGTAGCCGATGCCGATCTGTCGCGTGTCCTCGGTTCCCATGAGCGAGAGCGGTATGGGAGAAAACGCTGCCATGAGGTAGAGCTGGATGGCGCGCGCCCAACTGACGACGAGCGCCACGATGTAGGCCACAAGCACCACGACCCAGCTGATGAGTGCCACGATGAGCATGGCGACAAGGGCTGCCACATCGTCGTCTTGCGTGACGATGGATACGGCCGAGAGATCCATCGCACCGCCCGTGCCGAACATGTCGATGACGCGCTCGATGGCGAGTTTCGCGACGGCATAGATCGATGCCATGATGTCGAAGCTGTTCTGGACGAGGAACAGAAACACCGCGAAGAACACGAGCAGAAACACCACTTCCTTCACACCCGGCAGACTTGCATTGCCATCCATCTTCTGCGATATCTGGATGAGCTTGATGGTGAACACGAACGAGAGCACGCCGCAGCCGATTGGCAGGATCGCCACCTGCCAAACCCCGCGCGCAAGCGAGTACATGGTGGTGGTGCCTGCCGTGCCGAGCATGGAATCGAAGCCCTTCGCAAGTATCCCGTCGTAGCCGATGGATTTGAGCATGTTGATCTGGTTCGTGAAAATCCAGTTGCAGCAGTCGCGCAGCACGCCGCAGAGCCACTTGTTGATATCCTCGGCGATGCCCGCGAAGGCAAGGTCGGGAAAGAGCAACGTGGCCGAGAGCACGGCGAAGGTGACGGCGAAGGCAAGCGCGAAGCGCCTGTCATGAAACCTGCTTGCGATGGCGTCCATTTTTGCCACCTATCCCATCACCGAGAACGTAGCCGATGAGCGCGCGTACTCGACGGTGAGCACCGTTGCCGCCGCATCGTCGAGCGTGAAGTTCGCCGACACGCGGTTTTCAGCGTAATCCACGACAAGGGACTTATCCCAAGTTGCCTTCGTCGCCGTAGGCGCGTTCTCGTGCGCGTAGTCAGTAATGGCTTTGCCCAAGGCGTCGGTGGTGCCGCCTAGTAGCTCGCAGAACTCATCGTTTATCTCGACTTTCACCGGATTCGAGTTGGCCTTGCCCTGGTTGTAGCTTTTTGCCAGCTTGAAGCTGTCGGACACGACACGAAGGGCTCCCGTCTCTGATTTCCTGATAAGAAGCATGCTGTCGCTTGTCGTCGCATCGGCGTTGTCTATCCTCACCATGACGGTCGTCTGGTTTGGCTGTGCGGATACCGAGGTAACATCGAAGGTCGTGAGTGCTGATGTCGTTCCATCGGTTTCGACGAAGCGGCCGTCCTTGAATGCAATCGATGCCTTCCCGTCGTCTGCCGACCATGCGTTTTTCTGCAGGATGGAAACTGCCTCGGCGGTAGCGTCCGCGACAGAAGTGTCCGTTGCCTGCGTCTGCGCGTCATTTTGATTAGAGCTATCCTGTCCAGATGATTGCTCGGTGGTGCTTGTAGCTGGCCCGTTTGATTGATGCACGAGTGTGCAGCGCACGACCGTCGAGCCGACAAGTATCAGCACGGCTGCGATTGCGAGCGCAAATACCAGCTTGCTTTTCTTGCTCATACGAAATCCTTCCTATCGAAAAGACAATGCGCAGGTGAAGTAGTTGATGCCACTTGCGATGCGGCATACGTCTCCTGTCTGCGGTTCGTGGATGTATTGGTCCCCTCCGATGTAAATGGCGACATGCCCTACCTTGTAGAGGACGTCTCCCGGCTTGGCTTCGGATAGCGGGATGGGCGTGCCGCGTGCGAACTGGTCCTCGGTATAGTGGGGAAGCAGTATACCCACGGTCGAGTAGCAGTACATGGTGAGCCCCGAGCAGTCGAGTCCCACCCCTGGCGTCTCGCCTCCCCAGACATAGGGCACGCCAAGCTGCGAGTAGGCGGCCGCCACGATGGCATCCCCGCTTATGACACCCGATTCGAACTGCTCGGCCGTCATGCCATCGAAGCGGTAGAGGTTGTAGGTCTTCATAGTTGACTTCAGGCCCTCCACGTAACTTGAGCTTGTGGCGTAGCCCGCGTCTTTGAGCCCCTCTGCCATCTTGTCGGAGTCGTGATTCGCGATTGCCTCCATGATGAGCGCGTTTTGGGAGTAGCGTGAGTTAGCCAGAAACACCCGGCTGCGAAACACGATGCAGTCTTTGTGGGACTTGAAGCTCGTGAACTCGGCCATGACGGTCACGTAGTGCCCGTCGTATTCTTCTCCTGTCTGCCAGCTCGAATGTCCTGTGACCTCGCTTGCGAGCCCGTAGCTTTGCGCCCACTTGATGCCGAAGAGGTTGTTGTCACGCGTAGCAAGGCCTGAGAGGTGGTCGCCTTGCCCCGACTCGCAGATGATCTGTGCGAGCGTGCAGCCTGCCGGATGCCCGTACTTCTCCTGGCACTCAAGGGCGGTCACCACCATCTCACGCGTGATGTAGGGCGGAAGCCCGTCAAGGGACTGCTTGCTGGCCTCGTTTTCCCAAAAGCCAAACAAGGCGCTTATCAGCTGGGATACCACCATCATGGCGAGCACGAAGGCGAGGATTCCGGCAAGCACTCCAACCAAAGGTGCCAAGGCAGATGATGCCATGGTGGCAAGGGTTTTCACGCCGCTGGCTTTCGTGGCAGCCGCAGCAGTGGTCGTGTCCGCTTTCGCAGTCGCAGCGCGGGCGTGAAGCCAGGTGCGACGCGATTGCATGCGCACCTTCGCCGCTTCTGCTTTGCGCTTAATTTTGCTTGCACGAACCTTCGGGCTTTGGACCGTTGAGGCTTTCGGCTTGCTTGAGCTTGCAGCCTTTCTGTTACTGGGACAATTTGTCCCAGTAGAGATGCCCTGTGTGTCAACCGGACGCTTGCTTCGCAGTTCCTTTGCCTTGCGTGCGAGCGTCTGCGCATCGTTTGCGTGCGCGAGCGCGGCAGTTGTGCCCTGCGTCTCGTCTGCCTCGTCGAACTCCGTTGCCGCCACAGAGACGATCTTCGCACGCACGCCTTTAGGGGCCTGTAGTGCGGTTCCCGCCTGGCGGGTGATGTTGCCCATCGCCTGGTCTCCCGCATCAGCATCGTTTTGCGTGGAGTGCCCGCGCATCTTGCGCGATAGCACGTCTTTCACAGCGTGCCCACCGACGTGCGCGCCTTTGAGCTCGGCTTGCGCTACGGCATCGACGCCCTTCACGATCCCCGAGTTCACCGCATCGGTGCGCCCGGCCTTCGCCTCGAAAATCGCATCTTCTGCCCCGCGGATGAGGTGCTCGGCGCTTGCCGTATCGGTATGCTTCGCCAGATGAACCATCACACAAAGGCCCCGCTTTTGTAATTTGCCGCCTGGTTGAACCTTGCCGCGCGCTTGCGCTTGGCAATCTCTTCGGGCTTGGTGTTGAAGAGGTCGTAGAGCTGACCCTTCGGCCAGTTGTCGGTGATGGGGATACGCGCGCCGCCCGCGACAAGCAAGCCCTCGCCGGGCTTTATCGACTCGTCGATGTAGGCCTCTTCCTGTCCGCTCAGATCGAGAAGGTTCACCCATGCCTGGCGGTCGAGCGCCGACTGCTTCAAGAGCATGATGTAGTCGGAGTTCAGCACCATGTTGCGGGCTTCTTCGTGCTCGAGCATGTAAATGGAGTTTTGGGTGATGCCCGTGCAGATGAGGTTGAACTTGCGGCCTTCCGCCCAGAACTTCGAGAAGTAGCTGATGATGACCGGATGGCTGAAGAGGCTTTGCACCTCGTCGATGTAGAGCCAGGTGGTGACCCCCCGCTCGAAGTTGTGATACATCCGGTTGCGCACGGCCTCAAGCGCCGTCAGCATGCCGAACACACGCATGTTCGCGGAGAGATCCTTGAAGTCGATGTTGGTGATGCGGTTCTCGAACGTGACGTTGGAGGGGTTGTTGAAGAACGATAGCGCACCATGGACGTAGCGCTCGTAGCGAAGTGCGATGTCGCGGGCCTCTGCCTCGGGCTGGGTCTTCAGTATCTCGTAGAAGTCACCAAGCGTCGGCGTGCGCCCTTCTTCGGCCCCACGTGCATAGGCAAGTTCCACGCACCTGCTGATGATGGACTTGTCTGCTTCGGGTAAGCCCTGCGCGCCTTCGGCCATGGTGGCGGACGAGAGCGCAAGGATCGCTTCAATCTTGAACGCGAGCTGGCTTGCGTTTGCCTTATCGGACACGTCAGAGAGGTCGAACGGGTTCATGAACGTGCTCGAATCCGGTGCGAAGCGGATGTTCACGCCGCCTGCGGGCGTGATGACCGGCGAGTACTCGCCAGCAGGGTCGAAGATGATGATCTCGTCATCGGGGTAGGCAAGGATGGTGTTGAGTATCTCGCGCTTGACTGAAAACGACTTGCCGGAGCCCGGCTTTCCGCAGACGAAACCCATGGGGCTCGCGAGTGCCTTACGGTCGCAGATGACGAGGTTTCCTGACTGCTTCGATTGTCCCACGTAGCCGCCACCAGGCTGGTTCATCTCCTGGCTGGCGAACGGCATCTGGATGGCGACCTGCGCGGTCGTGAACATGCGGGTGACGTCAACGTGATTGTGGCCAAGCGGCAGGATCGAGTTTAGGCCCTGGCGCTGGCGGTAGGCCAAGCAATCGATGTCGATCGAGTTGCGGCGCGCCGTGCTCATGATCTGGAGCACCTGCTCGTCGAGCTCCTCAAGCGTCTTCGCGTAGGTGTAGATAAGCCCCGTAAACATGAACAGGCGCTGGTTCTTGTTCTGCAGATGGTCGAGCAGATCCTCGGCCTCTTCTTTGGAGTATTTGAGCTCGGAAGGCAAGATCTGGAAGTCGTAGCCCTTCTTCACCGCCGTCATCTGCTCATCGATTATCTCCTTGTCCATCCACGCAAGACGCTGCTTCACGAACGCAACGGACTTCGCCTTATCCATTGCCTGCACGTGCAGCATGACGTTTAGGGGAAGCGGCAAGTCGATGATGTCTGCAAGGGCGCGATCCGAAAGCTCGCTTCCATAGCGGCGAAACGAGAGCACTTGCCCGTACATCCCGTCTACCTTGAAGCAGTCGTTTCTGCCATCGGGCTTGAAGTCGAGCACACTTGGTGCGATGAGGTCTTTGGTGCGAAGGCCGCTTCTGAGCCCAAGCTCACCGTAATAGCCAGATGCGCTCGGACGCCCGGGGCGCAGCTGGGACTCGACAACGCGTAAGCGCTCTTCTCCGTCGACGACCGTAGCGTCGCTTCTGATGCGCGCGAGCGTCTGCACGCAGTCGTTCTTCAGGCGGGTGAGCTTCGGGATGGCAGCGTCGATGTTTTGCGCGCCCACCGAAAACGTCAGATAGCGCTCGCGGACAAGGTTCGAGACCCCCTCGCGCATCTTGTCGTTTAGTATCTTGTTGTACTCATCGACGTAGGCATCAGTGCGCGGGTGGCGATGCTCGAAGAACGCCTTGTTACCTATCTCGTCTTCAGGGATAGGCGTGTTGATGACGTTGAGCTGCACGGAAGCGTCCGCCCCGAAGTAGTCGAACAGCTGGCAGTAGGTGGAAAATATCGCCTGCTGGTTCTCCTCGCGGGCAGACTGGTAGCTGATGTCTGAGAACTTGATGGTTTGCGAGAACAGGCCTTCTTCGACCTGTGCTATGCCGTCTTGGTACATGGCGTCATAGCCGATGAAATCGGTCACGTCCTTAGCGGCGAAGCGCGCACGACGCTTCGCCTTCGTTTGGCTGGAGAGCTCCTTTTCCTGGGCGCGAAGGCGACGGCTCACGTCTGACTTGCCGCGCGATGCGGCATTCGCCCGGGCGCGCTTGAGCTCGCGTCGTTCAAGTTTTGCGCGCTTCCTCTCTTCTCGTTTAGCCTTGTTGGCGGCACTCATAAAGCTCAGCCCCTTTCCGTTTAACGCGACGTCGGGACTTGCGGTCGGCCTTTTCCTTGAACGAGTTCGTGAGCGCGGGCTTAACGAGGCTCGTAGTCGAAACGTAGTAGATGCGCCCCTCCTCGAAGGTGTGCTTGAACCACAGCGGCAGGTATTCTTCGAGTTTCAGGCCAAGAGGCCGCCAAAAACCCGCCAGCCAGAACGGCATGGAGCAGACCATGACGGGCAAGGTGGCGTTCGATACGTCGATGCCGAGTACGAAGTAAGTGAAAGCCGCCGCGGCGATTGCGCTTGCGAGCCCGCCTACCACGCACAGAAGCGTGCGAAACGATAGCTTGCCCACAACCTTCTCGGCGTATTCGCCGATGTCTTTATGCACAGATACGCTTAACATGGGCCGTTTCCTTTAGGCAGGGAGCCAGGACGTGTCGAGCATGCCGAAGTACACCGCAGCAGCGATGATGATGGCGCCGCCTGCGATAGTCGAGATGGCGCTTGCTATCTGGGAGCCGCCTTGCTGCTCGCGGATGGCAAGGCCTAGACTGACTGCTCCCCAGACGACCAAGAAGCCGCCCAGGAAGGTGACGCAGCCCGAAACGAGCGTGATGATGTTTGCAAGCATGAACTTGTTCTCCTTTACATTTGTTGACAGCTTGAAGTGGAAGTGGCTGTCTGAAGTTGCGTGGTAGAATTCGCCGTGGAGCTTTGCTCCTTTACATTGGCGGTGGCGGTCCCAGGCGTTTGTGTGGAAGCTCTCGCGTGGCTATGGTGTCTGCATGACATGGCCGCCGCCGTTGAGGTCGCTACTGGGACAATTTGTCTCAGTGCACTTCCACCACCTCCGCATCTGATTCTCCCTTGAACCTATAAGGCTTTCCGGCATACTTGAAACGCTTATGCTCCTCGGGAACGTACTTGTCGTCGATGAGAGGGTCTGTTCCCGCAATGAGGACGATGGCCTTGCTTCGGGGCAGCTTCCCGATCTCAGCTGCCTGAATCAGGTCACGCTCCGAGTGACCGTAGTTCTTCGTCGTGGAAGACTGCGACCCGCGAGATTCGTTGATGTCGAGCGTTGCCACCGTTTCCTTGCCGATCATCTCGGCGATCTCCTTGTTGGTTTCGTTGGATTTGCCGCCAAGGAAAAGCGTCGTGTCACAGCAGTCGATGATGGTCTGCGCGTCGTCATGGTATTCCTTCTTCAGCTGGGCAAGCGACTGCAAGATGATGGAAAGCGACATGTTGCGACTGCGGACGACCGCCACCATCTTCTCTACGTCGGGGAGGTGCCCGAGGTTGGCGAACTCATCGAAGATGAAGTGAACGGGCGTTGGAAGCTCACCGCCGTATACCTCAAGTGCCTTATCGCATAGCTCGTTCATGGTTTGCCACATCATGATGGCGAACAGAAACGAAAACGTGTCCGCAGTGTCTTTCATGATGGCGAATATGGCGGTCTTCTGACCCGGGTCACCAAGGGTATCAAGATGCATTTCGTCATAGGACAAAAGCTCGCGCATCTCGTTAAACGAGAAGGGTGCAAGGCGTGCGTTGCAGCTGATGATGATGGACTTCAGAGTCTTTGCCGCCCCGCTTTTGAACGATTTGTAGTTATATAGGGCGAAATCCATCTCTGGAGAAACGGGTTTGCCTGTCTTCACCCAGGCATATCCATTGTCAGAGGCGTTTGCGAAACCTCGGACGTTCTCGTCGAATCCAGAAACCGGGCTGCCCACGTGCTTGTAAGCCATGCCGGTCTCTATCTCGTTGAACAGCAAATCGAGCGGGCTTAGGTAATTCTCGTCCTCTTCCCTAGATTCCGCCAAACTCAGAAGCGTCATAAGCCCCGGGATGTTGCAATCCCTTCTCGGGCAGTGAAACACTAAGTAGCCGATGAGCGCCATGTAGAGCATGCGTTCGGACTTCTCCCAGAAGGGGTCAGAGGTGCTCTCTTCTTTCGGGGTGGTGTTCTTGATGAGGCAATCGACGAACATGAGCACGTCAGACTGGGTGTGAACGTAGACAAGAGGATTGAAGTGCTTCGACTTGCTGAAGTCTATGGTGTTGAAGCTCAAGACCCGATAACCCGCTTCTTCTAGCATGCAACCTGTATTAGGCAGCATCGTCCCTTTCGGGTCGGTGGCGAAAAACGAGGTGTTGCACTGCATGAGGTTAGGCAGTACGTAAAACCGGCTCTTACCCGAGCCGCTGCCTCCGATCACGAGCACGCTCTTGTTGCGCTCGTAGTCGATATCGAACTTCTCGCGGGATAGCGCCATACCGAGATGCTTGCTGAAGATGATGTTGTTGTCGGGGTGGGACGTGTCCATGAACTTCCTGCCTTGCTTGATGGTTCCCCAGCGAGCGCTGCCGTGCTCTTCGCCCTGCCGGTAGTTGCCCTCGCGGGATAGGGAATAGGCCCACGCCATCCAGACGCCGCATGCGGCCACGAGGCCCGCACATAAAGAGGCTGGGAGCAGGCAGAGCGGGAACCCGCCTTGAAGCAGAAATCCCGGCGTCGCAAGAAGTGCCTCGTTTATGTGGGCAAGCGTAGGCTGCGGATAGGTGAGCAGGCATGCCACATAGGCGTCTGCAAACACAAACGCAATGACTGAGAGAACAAGCGTGATGATGAGCCGGTCTTTTCTGAGCTTCATCCTACTTCGTCCTTACCTCTGCGAACTTGTCTTCGCGGCCGGATGCGCGCCCACGGCTTCGATCATGGCTGCCTTCAAGTGCCTTCGCTGATTCGCGAACGCGTGAAACGCGCCTATCCAAGGGCTCTTCATCTCGGTTCGTTTCAGTCACTTTGGTTTTAACCGGCTCATCGCCCTTGGATAGTTGTTCATCTGCCCGCCGAAGCGATGTCGCGACATCGCTGATCAGCTTATCGAATACACGGTCGACTTTGCCAGCATCCTCGACCCTGAACAGCAAGGATTCGTGTCCTGTCTGCTTATCGGTCATGAAGCTGTGGTCGATATCCGCCTCGGTAAGCGCCTTTTGCAATATCTGCTTGATGGAGTCGTAGCCTTCAATCGTCTCAAGCTCGACCATATTGAGCCGCGCCCATTCGACCTTCTCGACGTATTCGGCCGCGGTGTCTCCCTTAGTCTTCCTGAGCGCGATGGAGAGCTTCTTCGCCGCAGCGTGCATGGCGTCTTGGCCCGCATCCTGGCCAATCTTCATCAGCCAATCGCAGAACTTCTCACCCGATTCGTCTCCGAAATCACTTGGCATGGCTGCCTCCAATCCACTGGGACAATTTGTCCCAGTTGCTATCGTTCGATTGATTTGAATGCATCTTTGAGATCTGCTGCGGTCAGCACGCGCGAGCTGTCCCGAAGCACCCAAGCCTTCTTGGCCAGAGGCGTGTAGCCTTTGTATGCCAGCATGTATTCGAGGTCTTTGCATTGCAGTGGGGTGGCATGATGCATGCACGAGATGGTATGTTCGAAGGCCTCGGGGTTTCGCTTCGCCATGTAGCAAAAGCTTGCGCTTTCAAAGTGCAGCCAGTCGTTATCTAGTCGTTTGAGGACCCACCATTCATCGCCACCGTCTTCTTGTTGGATAAATGCGAGGTCTTTGTAGACAACACCTTGCCGTATCGCCCAGTTGCCATATTCGAAATAGGCTTTCAGGTCTTCGATGGTGTCGAGGCGTGCGAATTCGTAAGGGTACTCCTCAAGATAGGCGTCTTCTTGCCAGGGAAGCCCGTCCTCTCGCAGCCAGTCGTTCTCCTGGCATTTTTGGATAAGTGATTCACGTTCTTTAGAAGAAACCGAAAGCGTGCGAAGCTTTTCGAATAGTTCTGCCATTATTGTTCTCCTTCACATTGTCTTGCCGCATGTTGTGGAAGTGCGGCTATGGCTGCGGTGGTCTTAGTTAGCTAGTCTTCCCTGATAAATCCTTTCCATGAGATGCGGTTCTTTACCTGCGGTTTTTGTTGTATTTTTCCCAAACGAACGGGATACATGTCGCCTATCTCGATACGGAAATAGCTGCAAAGTAAAACGAACTCGTCTGCCATGAGGTTTCGCTCACCACGAAAGACAGCACGAAGTGCAATAGGTGACATATTCACGCGCTTGGCAAGCTCGGTGGTGGTCATGCCATAACTTTGGCGGCGCTCGTTGATGAAGCGAGCGATATGTTCAGATAGGTGCTCCATCGTTCCTCCAATCACATCAGGCCACATTCAGCAGCCATAGCCACCTTGTTTGGCTCGTGATTGGCAGAACACTACCAGTTCAAACTCCCGTAGTTTTCAAACGTCCCAGATTCCTACGTTCATGTAAGCAATTTCGACGTTTTGCAAAAAGAGAAAGGGTTGGAGCGCCGTTTCTTAAGGCATCTCCAACCCTTTCTTGGTCGTCTCATTTGCTCGATTATTTCTGCCAAGCGGAGCATCAGCGCAGTTCGTTTCTCTTTTCGTTTGTCGATGCTACATGTCACTCGGTTTTTGCCGTAGCGATTCTCGCCCCTCAAAGGTGTTTCCCGTTCGAACACTTCGTATGCGCAGGTGTACTTCATGACGCGTCCTTCAAGCTACAGTATTCCTGAGTCTATAATATCCCCGGCCATCTTTCTCTGAGTCCACCAATTGGGACAGCCGCCTTACGATTACACTAATATGCTGGGGTTTTCTAAACCAGTCCCACTTTTCGTTGAGTGTGATCGGCTTCAACGGACATTTGGGATCAATCGTGCTCCTCTTTTGCGATTCTCTTCCACGTGTCTTTCGTGAAACAGTACTGGGCGATGTGCCCGAGATTCGAGCGATCCACATGGCGAAACCCCTCTGCGGTAGTACGATACACCGGCACGATTATCCCTTTGTCCCGCAGCTCCTTCATGCCGCGTGCCACTTGGTTGAGCGTGAGGCCTGACACCTGGGCTATCTCTTTTGCACTCATCCTTCTCAGTCGTCCGTCAGAATAGATTGACCTGCAAAGCGTGACGATAACCGCCCAGCCATTGCGACCAACACCTTTCTCAACCAGTACGCGCAAAAGGCCGTCTTGGACGGTCGCGTATGTTAGTGGCGGAAACCGAACGAAGCATTCTTTGCCGCGCCTTACTCCACTTCGGTCGACTGGCATATCAGCGCCTGGTTGCAGATCTGTTTGCGGATGTACTCATCACAAAGGACATCGCTCGTGCGCCAAACCTTACTGATCCTGAACGCTGGAAGCTCGCCTGCCTGAACGAGTCGAAAAACCGTAGCATACGAGACATGCAGATACTTTGCTGCTTCGCTTAGCGAGAGCAGCTGCCCGATCTCCTCATGTTTGTAAGCTGTCTGTTCCATGCTGCACATCCTTTCACTTAGCTGTCATGTCTTGCATGATTGCGCAGTGAGCAATTGCTTGAAAGCGAATGTCGCAAATCGAAACGCGGATGTTCGATAATTCGACGTTGTGCAAAACGTGGTGGAGAAGCCGGGAGAAATCCGCCTTGCCTGGGAGATTATTTAGATTGCTTGGCTTAGAGATTTAAAAGCAGATTAGGCGGTGACGCTGCAGTGCAAGCAAGCACCATAGATGCTTACGGCACAGCGTTACCAACTCATCTGATGCTTACGCCTAAGCGTTAGCAATGCTTACGGTAGGGCGAAACCAGTGTTTTTATGCTTGCGCTAGAGCGTTAGAAAACCCTCGTTTTTCTGCCTTTTTTCGATGGCAAACTTTTTTCTTTGTTGGTAAAATGTTGGTTGGATGTTGGTTGGACCAACAAAAAGGTCAGAAGCAAGCTTCTGACCTGGAGATTTGGTCGCGGGGACCGGATTTGAACCGATGACCTCCGGGTTATGAGCCCGGCGAGCTACCAGACTGCTCCACCCCGCACTGTTTGCGCCTACCCTCCTGCTCGTATGCATATCGAACAGGAAAAGCGGCAAAAATAGATGTTACACGTCTTTGATCATGTCTGCAAGAAAAACTTTCTCATTCTTCAAAATACTTCTGCCATTTGGCAAAAGAGGAACGCCAAAAGAAGCAACCTGCTCATTGAGCCCTCCCGAACAGGCTCGCTTCCAAAACCAGGCTTCGCTACGCCCTGCTTTCCGGCAGAAGTCACCCGCTAGCCGCCACAAACCAAACCGCGCCGTTCTCCCCTCAACCGGCCACATAAACTCCTGTCAAGAATGCCTGTTCATCTTGGGCAAAGATGGTCGGCACGAGTTTCTCATCAACCGGCTCGGCATGCCAACATGTCGACGCCGGCCTGCTGAATTTAAGATGCCGAGTTGCTCCTAGAGTCCGAGTGCATTGCGAGCAGCTATGCGCCCAAAAGCGCAACATTCTCCAAGGTTTCCACCCCCTTGGTAGGAGTATGTCCACACCGAACCAAACTCGCCAGCTGAATAAAGATGGGGGATGGGGTTGCCATCGATATCGATGATCTCGCCTTGGGAATCTCGGACGGGACCACCGTCGGTATTGATCATCTCAGGTCCCATCTTCATCGCGTAATAAGGAGGAGTGACAAGGGCATGAAGCGTCGAAGGGGGACGGTAAAAAGAAGCGTCCTTACCGGCGCTGCAATATTGATTCCATAAGGCAACCGTGGCAACAAGCTCGTCGCCGGGGACGTGCATCTGGGCAGCAAGCTCCTCGATAGTGTCCGCCTTATACCCAAATCCATCTGCAACAATATCTTGAGTCCCTGCTGTATATGCCTTGTTGTCAGCACCGGACTGATCAAAAACAAACCACGTGGTCGCCGGCATGGGTAAGGTGCTCCAGTCGCCTCCGAACTGCTGATGCCCGTGACGGCTTCCCACGTCGGTCGAAAGCGAGTCCAAGGTGTCTGAGGTTGGCCAACCTGAAGTCGCCATGTCGTAATCCATATAGAAACGCCGTCCGTTGACTCCGACGGTAATACCTTGGTCTTTGTTAAGCGTCCGATATTGATTGTAGTTCTTCCCGTCAAGCGACACACCATTGTTCCAGAAGCCAGCCATGCCGTGCATATGCCAGAAGTCCGCCTGCAAACGTGCGCACATGCGGTGTCCATCTCCCGTATTGTTTAAGCCTGCGACCGCATGAAGATTGGCGGATCCTAAATAGTTCTCTTTCATCGCCTCATCATTTTCAAACCCTCCGCAGCACATGACGATCCCCTTCGTGCCTTTGGCGTATTTCGTGGCTCCTTTTTCACTATAGGAAACGCCAACCACCGTTTTGCTGTCCGCATCTTGAATGAGAGCCGTAACTTGAGCACCCGTTTTATGCGTAATCACATCCGCATGTTGCTCGACCACAGATTCGATAAAAGGCACGATGTGAGTGAAGTTCTTGGATGTTTTGCTGAATCCAACTTTCTTTGCGGATACCGATCCTGCAAACTCGCCATACTCCTGAGGCTCGTTTCCGTCCGGATTGGTAATTGTGAGATCCGACTCATTTGCGCCAAGTCCAATGATCCAGGTATAGTTTTCGCCCATTCCTCTGGCAAGAGCCTCAAGAACATCATCAGGAGCCGTTGCAGCGAAGTCTCCCCTCAGATCCTTAAGGTACTGCAGATACAGTTCAGGATCGTCCGTGAAAGTCACGCGGCCTGACGAGTACTGACTGTTGCCTCCTCCAGTTGGCAAATCTCCCTTTTCCAAAAGAAGGCACTTCTCCCCCTCGCCCTCCGTCGCAACGGTGATGGCGGTTGACATGCCCGCCAGCCCGCCGCCAACAACCACGACATCATATTCTTCGTCCCATGTAATGTCCGACAAGCTGCTCGTATCTTGCGAGTTCTTCTTTCCGCTGCACCCCATGAAGCTGGATACCGTCGCTCCCGCCAGAGCAAGTCCCGCAGCTTTGACAAACGTGCGGCGGCTGGCTGTCCCACAAACCTTTTCTTTCACCTTTGGTTTCCTTCCCCTCGTGGTCTTAGATGCATGGCCTCGATGCGCTGGAATTCCGTAGTGGCCAAACCTCCTTGCCACCTTCACTGCCATCACCCGCACGGGTAGTTTGAGATGAACGGATTCGTCATGCCATCGAGCCCCATCATGCACGCCTTCAGTTTGCTACGAGACAGCAGAACGTATTGCCATCCGAAATGGTGAATCGCGGCACTGGCCTGTCACCCGAATGATGTGATTTTGCCAACAGGAAAGGCAATCGGTTTTTTGGCACAAAACGACTGCGATCTTGATGATATGGTATTTGCTTGGATGCTGCTTTTATCTCCTCGACGCTCAAGGGAAAACAGCCAGAGGAAGCATTACCCAGGATAGGGGGCGTTCAAAAGGTGGCAAAATGGGGTGGTGATAATCATTTGAGCACAAGAATGATGTCCGCAATGGTACCGCACATCGATCGCTCTCTTCTGTGCGAGGTCGGTCTTCTCGGATTTTCTCTTTCATGCCTTTTTACCTGGTCATTTATCCGTAACGCAAAAAGCTATCTGCTCTCAGATAACTGCTGGTTTGTTCACCCTTATGAATTCGCCTCTCTTTTTCTCATCATGCTTCTTGTCGTCTCGCTCAGTACAAAATACGGTAGAAAGGGCATGCAGCCCTCATCAAACTCCACAAAGGCAACCGCTTCTCTTATGTTTCTCTGCACGGCGCTTTATACAGGGCTATTGCCGTTCCCGGTCCCTTATCCACTCATTCTTGTCACCCTGGCAATCAGCGATATGCTCTTCGCATATTTCTGTGTCCTTTGGATCATGGCGTTAAGCAAGCTCGAAAGCAATGAAGTGATCGTCATCGTTTTTGGCGCCTGCATTCTCTCGGCGATAGTGAAGATGATTCTTTCCATCGTTCCCCATGTCGCATCGTCGGCGGCCTTCTCCATAATGCCCCTCCTCATCAGCATGGGACCGGGTAAGCTGATCGGGCAGACACGAACACCCACCAAACGGATCACCACGCTTTACACGCGTGAGTCGTATCGTGCTTTGCTGACCGTATCAACCTGTATTGCCGTCTATGTTTTGGTGTATAGCATCGTTAACATGATAATAAAGATGAAATATGGCAGTTACTCATTTGGTCCAGAGCCACTCATCGAAGTCAGCTTCATAAGCCATTTTGTTGAAATACTAGTTTCCCTTGGAATTTTGTGGTGGATACTCAAACATGGAGGCCCCTTTTCCTTTCTCGCGATGTGGAAGATCCTCGTTTTGTTTATTACCGTCGCCCTCACTTCTGTTCTTGTGTTTTACAATCCCGCACTGATTCAGATGATCACCAGTCCCTCAATCACCGTTCTATGGATGTTCACGCTGCTCATTATCGTAAGTGTTATACGCCATGGGACAATGAATCCCGTGACAATTTCAACGTTCGGCTTGCTGGTTTTCATGTTTCCGAATTTTCTTGGCAGGCTGGTCGTTCGCACAGCCGATATCACTGATCTAACACCAGAAATTGCGCTTGTGTTGCTGAGCGCCATAATTCTCGCAACGACGTTTTGCGCAACTTCCCAAGATCACAGCATTCGCAATCTGCTTTCTGAGCTCAACGGGTCTATTGCTCAAGTCGATGACTTCGAGCATGTGGACAAGCGCTGCCTGACTCTTGGAGCACGATATCAACTTTCGGAACGTGAGATACAGGTCATGCAGCTCCTCTGCAAAGGAAGGACGAAGCCTTATATCGCTGAGGCATTGTTTATATCTGAAAATACTGTACGCACCTACACGAAGCGCATCTACAGCAAGCTAGATATTCACAGCAAGCAAGATCTCCTTGATTTACTTGGGTCATGATCATGATTTTCCAGATCGAGGTCTCCTCTCCATGCCGCACGTCAGGCTGGACCAATGCGCATCTTGACGCCAACATGGTTGGTGCGGGGACCTTCGTCATGCCTCAAGCTTCGTCCCGCGCCGGTACCGCGGCCTCTCCCCTGCGGCAAGCAGACAGTCGACATCGATATGCCCACAACCAGTATGGTCGAGTCCAAGCAGAACCCTATACCTACGCAGAAAGGACATCGACGTACAGCTAAAAGTGCCAGCTCAACAGGTCAAGGGCTCTCTGCATCTCACGGGTTCTTTGCTTCTTCGCACAAAAGGCCAGGAAAGGCATTCGGACAACGCCCTCTTCCTCTGTTTCTTTCGTTGCTTTCTTCCCCAAAAGAATGGTTCTGTCCCTCATGTTTTTCTCAAGTTGCCGTACAATCGACAGGGTAACCACGAATCCGGCAGACCCTTGGGCCGGGCACGGCACCTCGGTGGCACGGGCGCACGACATCGCCAGAGCAAGTGGCCGATGCCACCACCCTCCCTGCGGTAGGCACGAAGCGCAGCGTCGCGCACCCTCCATACGCAGGAGCACCGTCGTCCGCAGGGCACGACAACGGCCACAGCGCCGCCCGCCGCGCGCTCCACGGAGAAGCCATGCATCCACCAAGGGACACAACGATAAGGAGCATCAGTTCATATGGCCGTCATCGACGTGCACGCACACATCTATCCGGAAAAGATCGCCTCCCGGGCCGTCCACGCAGTTGGCGATTTTTATGCCGTCGGCATGGAGGGGGACGGAACGCCCGCCCATCTGCTTTCCGCCCGCGAACAAGCACCCCTCACGCACTTCGTCGTGCACTCCGTTGCCACCTCGCCCCATGCCGTCACGTCCATCAACGACTTCATCGCCCAGCAGTGCCGCGAACACCCCGAGTTCATCGGGTTCGCTGCCATGCACCAAGATTTTCCCAATCCCGAAGCAGAAATCGACCGCATCGTGGGCATGGGCCTGCAGGGCGTGAAGCTGCATCCCGACACACAGAAGGTGAACATGGACGACCCCCGCCTCATGCGCCTCTATGAGATCATCGAGGGACGGCTGCCGCTCATCGTCCACACAGGCGACTACCGCTACGACTATTCCAACCCCCAGCGTCTCAAGTCCATCCTGCACACGTTCCCGAATCTCGTGGTCGACGCAGCCCACTTCGGGGGCTGGTCCATCCCCGAGATTGGATACGACGTCCTGCATGATGAGAACGTGTTCATTGACGTTTCAAGCTCGATGGCATTTCTCGGTGATCGACGCACGGCTGAGCTGGTCCGCATGTGGGGAACCGACCGCGTGATGTTCGGTTCGGACTTTCCCATGTGGAGTCCGTCGAGCGAATATGACCGATTCGTCTCGCTCGGGTTCACCGACGATGAATTGGAAAATATGCTCTGGCATAACGCCGAACGCTTTGTGGGATGTTCGGTCAGCTAGAAGGCATCGAGAAGGCCGATCGGCTCAGCGCCTCCCCAGAAGCAAGCACAAACACAGGACACCTTGGAGGGGCGACCTATCAGTCGCCCCTTTTCAAGAATCCATTCAGAGCGCAAGCCAGCCCACCTTACAAGACAGGCTTTTCCTCGCCCCGCTCCACCACCAGACGGATTTTATCGATGCGATGGCGATCCATGTCGACCACGGTGAATAGTGCCGTCGTGCCGTCGTGCTCAACCTCGGCCGTGTCGCCCTCCTCGGGAATGCGGTCGAACAGCGCGAGCAGCAGGCCGCCCGCCGTCTCGCATTCTCCAGCCTCTGCAGGCGTGAATCCGATGAGGTCTTCCACGTCATCAATGGGCATGGATCCGTCCAGCAGATAGCTGGCATCATCCAGCATGACCACATCGCTGATGGCCCCATGCTGGTACTCGTCGTCAATGCGCCCGACAATCTGTTCCATGATGTCGCTCATCGTGACGATTCCCGCCGTTCCACCGTGTTCATCGATGACGATGGCGATCTTCGTCCTCTTCGCCTGCAGCGTCTGCAGGAGTTTCGCGATGGGAACGCTCTCGGGAACCGCCTCGATGGTGCGGATATGCAAATCATCCATGGTGCTGCCGGCCGGCATGGTGTAAATGTCCTTCACATGCACGAATCCGACAATGCGGTCCTTGTTGCCGCGGCAGACGGGATAACGGGTGTATTTGTACTGCGTGACAACAGAAAGGTTCTCCCCAAGAGAATCCTCAAGGTCAACGCAAACGATGTCCGTGCGCGGAGTCATGATGGCCTCGGCATCCTTGTCACCAAGGTCGAAGATGTTGTCCACGTACTCGTTCTGCTCCGGATCGATGAGCCCGCTTTCGGTGCTCTCATCAATGAGCAGGCGAATCTCCTCATCGGTGTACACCTCATGTTCGTTGGCCACATCGTGGCCAAGCAGCTTCATGACGCCGTTCGTGATGGTGTTGAAGAGCCACATGATTGGGTAGGTGATCCGATAGAACCACACCAGAGGGCCCGACGTGAACAACGCGTAGCGTTCCGTGGAGAAGATGGCCAGCGACTTGGGAATGAGTTCGCCCACGACGATATGCAACGCCGTGATGATCACAAATCCGATAGCGACCGCGATGCCGCTGATGACAGCATCGGGAAGGCCCATCAATGCCAAGAGCGGATGGATGAGCTCGCTGACGGCAGGCTCGCCCAACCAGCCCAAGGCAAGGGAGGCCAGCGTGATTCCCAGCTGACAGGCCGACAGGTAGGCATTGACGTTATCGGCCACAAGCTTGGCGTACTTCGCGCCCGAGCGGCCTTCCTCCGTCATGATTTCGACCTGGGACTTGCGAATCCGCACGAGAGAAAATTCAGCAACGACAAAAAACGCGTTCATCAAAAGAAAGAACAGAACAAGAAACAAGCTCAGCGCAACGGGCATAATACCGGATGGTCCTCCTCTATATGGCTGCTTGCCGCATAATCGTACGGCATTCAGCGGGACACACGCTCAACTGTTACGCAAAACCCTCAGGTTTCCACACAATGCGCGGACAGAAAGGGATTCCAGACGACAGAGCTGCCGCCCTGCGCCGCAAAACCCCCGTTTCGCAGGCTCCGAGCTCCCCTCGCTTCCGCAGGCGAGGATCACCTCGCTCCCCCTTCAGCAAAGTGCCCCGGCCCAGCATCTCCATCAGAGGGATATTCGACCCGTGAACAGGAGAATCAGGGATAGCACGGCCGCGGCGAGGATAATGAACACGATCACCTTGTCCACCCTGCTGCGGAAATACGGCTCCCCACGCTCCTTCTTGCCCTTGACGTACACGACAATACCCGGTGCGTAGAGCAATGACATGATGGTGAGGCCCGCGGCACCGCTGGCGTATGCCAGGAAGAAACTGTATACCACGCCAATGATCGCGAAGATGCGCCACAGCACGATGTTGCCACGCAATCTGCCACGGAATAGCTCCTTTTCCGTGAAGGTCAATTTAGCGAAGTATGCGGCGGACAGCAGATAGGGCAGCAAGATCATGCCCGCCGATATGGTGTAGAAAAATTGGTAGGTGCTGTCGGAAAACAGCATGACGATGAAGAATGCCTCGACGATGATGTTCGTGACCACAAGGGTGACAATGGGAGCACCCTTCTTGTTCGTCTTGGCGAACGCCTTGATGAACACTCCTTGCGCAGCGGCCTCATAGGGAGATTCGCTCGACAGCACGGTATAGCCCAACATCGCTCCAACCAGAGACAACACCACGCCGCCATTGATAAGGATGGCGCCCCATTGCCCCACGGCCACCTCCATGACGCCCGCAAGCGCCGGGTTCTCAAGCTCGGCCAACTGCGACAGGGGCATGATGCCCATAGACAGAGTCGACACCAGCAGGTAGATGGTGAGCACGCAGACAAAGGCGATGATCGTCGCCTTGCCCACATCCTGCTCGCGTTTGGCGCGCCCAGAAATGGCAACGGCTCCCTCGATGCCCACGAACACCCAGATGGTGATCATCATGGCACCGCTCACCTGCTCCCAGAACGGCAGACGGGGATCGGCCCCCGCCGTGAGGTTCGCCAAAAAGATGCTGAGGTCGAACTTCTGCAGAAAGATGATGGCCGTGATGGCAACGAATATGGGAACGATCTTGCTGATGGTGATGACGGCGTTCACGCCGGTGACTTCTTTGATGCCGCGCGAAGCAAGAAAAACGTAGAACCAGATCAGACAGCTGGCGCCGATGATCGATGGCAAGTTGTTGCCCGAACCGAACACAGGAAAGAAATACGAGAGGGCTCCAAACAGCAGGGCCGAAAAGCTCACCGTGCACAGCAGCGCGCTGATCCAGTAGCCCCACGCGCTGTTGAAGCCGAGAAAATCGCCAAATCCCGCGCTGGCATAACTATAGATGCCACCTTTCAGCTGAGGCTTGAGGCGCGAAAGCGCAAAAAATGACAGCACGAGGCACAACACGCCGACACCCGATATTCCCCATGCTGTGAAGATGGCCGTGCCGCTTGCCCCATGTGCAGCCTGATCGCCGGCAAGGGTAAAGACCCCGCCGCCGACAATGAGCGTGATGACCGTCGTCACCAAACGGAAGATTCCCATGCTTCCCTGCTGATTCAATGAGGAATCGTTCCCCTCCGCCGAAGACGGGCCAACGGACGCAGACGCCGCTGACGGGGCAGACGTCGAGTGGTGCGATGCAGATGCGCTCATGGGCCACCATTTCTTGTCGGGTTGACCGCTCTATGATACCCCACACCGTCTCCGCCCGACAGATCAACCCGGTTTGTTTTGCAGCTGGCAAGAAGACAGGCCGGTCATTGTCCGATGACCGCACGGTCCACAAGCACGTTCGCAAGCACGGACCGGTTGAGCGTGCACCCCAGTCCGTGTTCGTTTTCCGCCCGATTGAGCGTGACGAGCCCCCGTTCCGCCGTGTAGGGCGGATCCGTCACATCCGACGTGAAGTAGCGCGCGGTTGCGCCGATGTCCCCTGGCGCATCCACGGAGGGCACCGTCTCGAACGCCGCATGCAGACGCTTCGATACGCCGGTGTCATACATGCCGCCCATCCAGACCGCGATGCCACGCTCCCGTGCCATTCGGATGAACTCAAGAGACGGCTGCACGCCGCCGAACTTGCCCACCTTCACCGCATAGCATCGTAGGTTGGCATAGCCAAGCGCGCATTCGAGATCACGCCGGGAAACGATTGACTCGTCAAGGCACAGCGGGGTGCGCATCGTACGCTGAAGATGGCTCAAGCGCTCGAAAAGCGACGTAGGGCCGCCCGCGGAAACAGGACGACGCGGGTCAAGTGGCTCCTCGATCCATGCCGCCCCACACTCATCGAGCGCCTTCAGCTCATCGACATCATGCTCGGTGAAACTCTGATTGGCATCGAGGGTCAACATGACATGGGGCAGGGCCGCCCGAACGGCCCGAACCGCGGGCAGCCCGCTGCCCGGCGACACCTTCATCTTGATGCGCCGATACCCCGCTTCAACACAACGGCGGGCCGCCCCGACGGATTCTTCCACCGACCCGATGCCGATCACCGCGCCAGCGGGAACGCAAACGGCTCCCCCAGAAGTGGGAGAGGCCTCACCGCCGATGAGCCTCCATAGCGGCTCCCCGACGATTTTCCCATACAGATCCCAAAGGGCGGGCTCTATCGCTCCACGGGCAAGCGAATAGCCCGCCGCCTCAGGATGGGCGGAAAACACCGCATGCGCCTCGCCGGGATGGAGGAACACCTCGCTGCACGCCAGCGGTGCCAGCACGTCATGCAGCACACGTGCATCCTGATCCAAGGTCTCCGGCAGATACCAGTCCGTGGGAAACGCGACACATTCGCCCAGACCGGTGCGTCCCGCATGGTCAATCACCTCGACAATGAGGGACTCGCGATACGTCAGCGTGCCTTTCGCTGTCCTGAAAGGCTGGGTGAAGGGCAGCCGTATGCGGTAGAGCACGACACGTTGCACTTCGATGCGCTGGTCATACCGATGTTCTAAGGCAGTCCGATCGATCTTTCCAATGCCGGTGCGCGGGAAGGGATCAAGCACACACACCTGCCGCGGAAGGTAGAGCTTCGAAAGGAGGGGGACGAGGCTCGCACGCACCGAAGCGGCAAACAGCTGAGGAATCGATTCCCGCGCAGACGGTTCACGCTCGACGAATGCAATCGGACGACGGCCCCACGTGACATCGGGCACGCCATACACATAGGCATCCTCCACGCCAGGCACGCGCAAGATCTTGTCGCGGATCTCGGCCGGATAGACGTTTTCTCCCCCCGAGACAAACATGTCGGAGGTGCGTTCCTTGACGTACAGCCGTCCATCCCGATAGGCTGCCGTGTCGCCGGTCAAAAAATAGCCGTCGACCGTCAGCGCGGCGCGGGCGTTGAGGTATCCTCCAAACACGCCCGGCCCTCTGACGGCAAGACGCCCGAAACCGTCTTCTCCCGGATCGACGATATGCACCTTGTAGCCCGGAAGCAGTCGCAGCCCTCCCGTGAACGATGATGTGACCTGGGCATGGGCAACTTGGCTGGCCGTTTCCGTCATGCCATAGCTCATGTACACACGGGCACCGGCCTCGAGAGCACGCTCGAGGGTGGCAGGATTGGAAGCGCCGCCGCCCAGCAGGATGCAGACATAGCGTCCCATCGCTCCGGACGCGTCGGCGGCCAACATGTCCTGGAGCATCTTGTCAACGACCGAAACATGCGTTGCGCCACCATGCTCGGCATCATCCAGCAGGCATAAAGCATCAAATTTTCTATACAGGATGAAGGGGCATTGGTTCAGCAGGCTGCGGACGACCACCTGCAATCCCCCAATGTGGAACAGAGGAAGCACCGCCTGCCACAGACCCTCGCCTACCCGATTGAGCATGGCGTTCGACGCTTCCGCGGATCGGCAAAGATTATCCCATGTCAGCTGCACGGCCTTGGGGCGGCCGGTCGTCCCCGACGTAAACATGACAAGCGCACGATCGCTGCGATCGAACAGGTGCGCGGCATGCTCGGCAAAATGGATGAGTTCTTCCACGGCATCCTGGCGAGCCACTTCGTCACGTCGGCGACGAGCCTCGCGGCCCGACGTCACGCGGCCGAGAGCTCGCGTCGAGCGCGGAGGAGCGGAAATGCTTGCACGCGCGGCAAAGTTGGGCCGGGCGGTGCCGTGCTGCTTCGCCCTCGGTTCGCCCGTCAGCTGGGCGAGAGCTCTTTGAATCAGAGCGTCTGCCTGTTCGTCCCCAACGCACAGCGCCACCCTGGCCTCAGACCTGCGCTCCAGCTCAAGCTGCCTGAAGAGCTTCTCGGAATCCGTCAGGCGATGATTGAGGATGGCCAAGGAAAAGCCACCATAGGCTGCCGCAAGAATGAGAAAGATGAACGTGGGACGGTTCGGCAGATCGACAACAACGCTATCGCCCCTCTGGACGCCCTGGCCGCGCAGCAAACGCGCGAGAGCGGCGGAAACCATGCGGGTCTCCCGATAGGAGTACGTTTTCCGCTCGCCCTTATCGTCGACGTACGTAAAGCATGTCCGGTGAGGACACCGTCTGACCATGCTTTCGAACACGCCAATCATCGTCGTCTCCGCCTTGCCTCTCGATCATTTTCCCCTCCCCACGCCACACCGGATCCAGGAGTCGTGAGAAGGCTGTTCTCCGTCAGCCACGCTCCCCCTCGAACCGAGTGAATCTCCTAGGGAAACTTCGGGAATTGGGTGAAGTCGGGAGAGCGCTTTTCCTTAAACGCGTCTCTCCCCTCTTTCGCTTCATCGGTCGTGTAGTACAACAGCGTTGCATCGCCGGCAAGCTGCTGGATACCCGCCAAGCCATCAGTCGCCGCATTGAACGAGGCCTTCATGAACCGCAGCGCCGTAGGCGAGAATTGAAGCATCTCGCGCGCCCACGCCACGCATTCGTCTTCCAGCTTCTCAAAAGGAACAACGGCATTGACCAAGCCCATTTCCAAGGCCTCGGCCGCTGTGTACTGACGGCAGAGATACCATATCTCGCGGGCTTTCTTCTGCCCGACGATTGCCGCCAAATAGCCAGCACCGTAGCCGGCGTCGAAACTGCCGACCTTGGGACCCGTCTGGCCAAACTTCGCCGTCTCGGCCGCAAGGGACAGATCACACAGGATATGAAGCACATGCCCGCCGCCGATGGCGTAGCCGTTCACCATGGCGATGACGGGCTTGGGCACCACACGGATGAGCCGTTGCAAGTCCAGAACGTTCAAGCGAGGAATGCTGTCCTCACCTACATAGCCGCCGTTGCCACGAATCTTTTGATCGCCACCAGAGCAGAACGCCTCGTCCTCGTGGCATCCTCCATGGTTGGCCCCGGTCAGAATGATGACGCCGATCGACGCATCGTCGCGCGCTTCAGTAAAGGCATCATACAGCTCATTCACCGTCAAGGGCGTGAACGCATTGCGGCGCTCAGGACGATTGATGGTGATCTTGGCAATGCCTTCAGCCGTCTCATAGACGATCTCGCGGTATGCCTTGCCAGCTTGCCACACGATGCTGCTCATTAAACCATCCTTTCAATGCGCGTCGATGAGAACGGAATGCGCAGGAGGAAGAAGAGAACTCGATTGGATTATCCTCTATAGTAACTCGTCTGAGAGCCTTTTGCATCTGGTCTCAGAATATCTCCGAAAAAGCACGTGTTCGGGTGCTGCGCGGAGGGCGGGAGCACGGAGGAGCATACCAGACCGGGTTGCGTCAGCTCAATCCGAACCGGGTCAACCGACCACCGCCAGCCAGGGACGGGCCGATCGTCTGGGATCGCGAGAAATGGGTAGCTTTTAGGCCGCCACTCCGCGGACTCGGCGAAAACCCGCAGGTCGCAAATTTCACAGAAGCCTTCTTCCTCGAAAGAATTGCCCTTATCTCGCGATTCCAGACGATCCGCGGGAAGACGAAGATGCAGGAAGGAAAGCGGCGGGGAGGAATTCAGCCCTTTCCCCTCGCCCGCGTCCTTGTCCCACCAGCTGTCATGAAAGCGGCGGGGCGGAATCCGGCCCTTTCCCCTCGATCAAGGGCAACGGCTTCGAAAGACCAGCCCGAAGCGGCACCTCCGCGTTGGATCACCGGACCTCCCGCACAGAGCATGAACTCGGCGAAACCGCTTCCAGGAAATCCGTGAGGCAGCGCACGAACGCCGAGGGATTCTCCAGATGGGTATCATGGCCGGCGCCGGAAACGACATACGCCTCCGCACCAGGCAGCGCCGCCACCTCCTCCGACAGCAATCGATACTTCCGATCAAGCTCTCCCACCAGATAGAGCACGGGCAAGCCGCTCTTCTCGAGCGCCTCCAAGACAGAGGACCGGGAAGGCATGGCATGCTGCCCGGCATGCTCGAACGAGCGAGCCAGCGCCTCCGTCTCGTTGGAAAGGCGCGCGGCGCGGATGCGCGCGCGAACCGCATCGGGCAGCGCATGCTGCGTGGCGAACAACGGAAGCTCCTCCCAGTAGTCCATGAACGCCTCGATCCCCTCGGCACGCAGTCGGGCGGCGTTGCGAAGGTCGCGGTCGGCAGCAGCGGAACGTTCGGCCGGATTCGTCGGCCCCAGCCCGGCCGCCTCCAGAACAAGCGCACCAAAAGGACGCGGATCATGGCACACGGCAGCAAGAGCCACGCGGCCGCCCATTGAATAGCCAACGACAAGGGGCTTCAGGTCGCATTCCTGATGAGGGCCGTCCGTCTCCGACCGACCAGCTCCCTCAGCCCCGCCGCAAAGGCTCGGAACGCTTGCACTCGCCTCTGCGGACACGTGGACGAGGAATGCCGAAAGCGCGTCGGCCTGCACCTCAAGCCCAGAGGCGGCAGCCTCCTCTGGGAGGTCGCTGCCGCCATGGCCCACTAGTTCAAAGGCATGCACGACACGGCTCTGCGCAAGGCGCGGAGCAATTCCTTCCCATGTCGCGGAGCTCTGGGAAAACCCATGCACCAAAACGACAGGAGCGGCCAGCTCGCCCGGGATCGAAGGAGCATCCCACGTCATGTACCGGTACGACACCCCCCGAAACAAGAAGCGCCGACTCCGTCGGGCGGCCTCGCGCTCCATCAGGATTCCCCGCCAGCAGACCAGCAGGGAGCATACCGCTCCTCAAGGCCTCTCAGCGGCACGGGCACCTCGATGAGGGAGATGCCCGGCACGCCCAAAAATCCACGATAAGCGTTTTCGAACGCCCCCACGGTCTCCGCGCGGCGGTACGGCACGGCAAACGCCTCGGCCGCAGCCTCGAAATCGACATCTTGAGGAGTGAGGAACAGCCGATCGAAATATCCGTCGGCAGATTTTTGGGGCAACATGTCGAAAATGGCGCCACCGTTGTTGTTCAACAGGACAACGATGACGCTCGGACCCACGTCACCAGACATCCGTGAACCGGCCGACTCACGTTGGAACCGCAATTCCCGCTGCAACGAAAGCGCATTCAGGTCATGCAACAAGGCGAGGTCACCGATAAGCAGCGTCGTCTGGGAAAAGCTCTGGGCAGCGCCCAAGGCAGACGACACCGTGCCATCAATGCCGTTGAGGCCGCGATTGCAGAGCACAGCCAAAGGCTTGTCTGTCTTGAGATAGAACGTGTCAAGGGCACGCACGCTCATGGAGCTGGCCACGAACAGGCACGATCCAGCTGGAGCAAGCTCAACCACACGGTGGACGAAGGCCCCCTCAAAACCTGAATCGCACGTGGCTGAAGCCACTATGCGCGCTCTCGCGGCATTGTTGGCGACCGTCCACGCATCGGCAAATGCAACCTGCCGCCTCTCGGATTCGCCCCCTCGGCAAACCCCAGCTGCGGCCGTCATCGAGCGGGCAAAATCGGCCGCTTCGCAGCGGACAAACAGGTCGGTGGCACTGTTGAAGTCGCGCGTCTCCATCGGGTCAACGACGATCTGCAGCGGCGCAGCGCCGGACATGAGCTGCGTTGCCCGCTTTGACACCGGATAGCGACCGAACCGCACAACGACCTCAGGAACCAGATCGGGAGAAACCACACCACCCCGCTCGATCACGCTGTCATAGTTGTCTATGACCAACGCCTCATCAAAGCTGCGCAGACCGGAGAGCGGATCCGCCAAAAGCGGCAGGCCAAACAAGCGAGCCCACGCCAGCACCGCACGCGCCTCTTCCTCTGTCGCGCAGGTCCCTTCCCCTGCAAGCACAAGCGCATGCCCACCAGCCAGCATCCTCTCGATCTGCGCCGCATGGCAGGGCTCGACTGTCGAATGCGTCGCCGCAATTCCGCGCACGTGCGGCAAAGAGCGCCCCAAAGCGCCGTTTCCGGAGGCGTCTTCGTCCTCACGTGTCGCCGCAGATTCGAAAGACCCCCAATCAAACAGCCCAACACTGCTGAAATCGGGCCTGAGAGGCTCGTCGAAAGGAAAGTTGAAGTGCACGGGTCCACCCGAGCATGCCCCCGCAAGGCGGGCACCGAGCCCCTTTGCTCCGGGAGCGTCATCGTCCTCCCAGCACCACGTCGTTCCCCGCGCGTGGATGCAGGCCTCGCGCGCCATCTGCCGGACGAACGCCATCGACGCCTCATCGGTTGCCGGAAGCGGCATGTGCTGGAAGCGGCGGACATGGTCGCCGTAGACCTTCATCTGGTCACAGGTCTGCGGAGCGCCAAGCCCCTGGAGCCGGGGCGGGCGGTCACCCGTCAGCACGATCAAGGGAACCCGGGAAGATTCGGCTTCAAGCACCGCCGGGTAATAGTTGGCAACAGCCGTGCCTGACGTGCAGATCAGCGCTGCCGGACGACCGGTCGCCTTTCCCTTGCCCAAGGCGAAAAACGCCGCACCGCGTTCGTCGATGTCCACGAAGACACGCAGGCGGTCAGGAAAGCGGCGCGACAGCTCGTACGCCGTCATGGCAAGGGGCGTCGATCGCGAGCCAGGGCTCACCACCACGTCGCGCACGCCCCAGCGCGACAGCTCGTCGAAAAAGGCCACGAGGAACAGCGCGCTTTCCCGTGACGAGGCACCCGGTCCCTCCATGCTCATCGTGTCTCCTCCGCATCAAGGAAAGCCTTACTCCCGCCGGTCGCACTTTCAAAAACGGGTTTCCAACCTTCTGCGTCGCCCGCTCCGTTTTCGGCAGTGCCTTCCTCCCCATCGAAGGCGGAAAGTATCGTCTTCAGCTTCATGCCGATCTCATCGTATTCGTCGTCCGCCACGCTCCCCGCCACAATGCCGCATCCGGCATATGCCCAGCCCATCTCGCCATCAAACACGCCGGTGCGCAGAGCCACGGAAAACGCGCCATCGCCGTCACCGTCCACATACCCACAGGCGCCGGCGAAGAAGCCGCGATTGTACGGCTCAAGGGAACGGATGAGCATTTTCGCCTCGCCGACGGGCGCGCCCGCAACGGCCGGTGTCGGATGCAAATCCCCCTTCATCTCCTCCAGGTCAACGCCTTCGAGCAGGTGTGCTGTCGCCGGCGTGTACAGATGCTGCACATGGGTCAGCGACAAAATGCCCGGCTCCTCCGGAACATTCACGTCGTAGCAGGTGCGGCGGAACACTTCGCGGATAAACCGCACCACGTAATCATGTTCTGCCCGGTTCTTGGAGTCAGCCAAAAGGCCTTCGGCAAAAGACCGGCGCTCTTCTTCCGACGACCCCGCCGGGCACGTCCCCGCCAGGCACATGCTCTCCAACCGCGTGCCTTGCTTGCGCACCAGCAGCTCCGGCGTGCAGCCACAAAAGAAAACATCGGCATACCGGTAGAGCAGCACCGTGCCGCGCGCAGGCCCATCAATGAGATTCACCAGCAGATCCTTGGAAGAAAAGGGCTGATCAGACACAATCTTCTTGCGTCTTGACAGCACCACCTTGTCCACTCGTCCCTCGCCGATGGCCTCAAGGGCCTTCGCCACCTGCTCACGCCAAAGCTCACGGGAGTCGGGCTTGATCGTGTGGGAAATTGTCCTGCGGCGGCGCGGCGGCGCGGCCAGCACCTGACGCACAAAACGCTGAATCCGCCCCGGATACACCGGGCCAAGAGAATTGACCTGGAGCATCGTGCCTCGTTCATTCTGAATGAGGACGATTTCAGGCAGCATGAAATCCAAGCGGGGGAACGCCTCGAACAACTCGTCGGTCGGCGAGGAATTCTCCGCATCGAACCGGTTGAACGAGAAATACACGGGAGGCTGCTCGGCAGGACCCTCCAGTTCGTTCTCGACATCATCGAGTGTCGGCAACGCGATGCAGCGTCCCAGACCCAAGTAGCGACAAGCGCTCTGCTTGTCGTAGTACACGAACTGGTCAGTAAAGCCCTTCTGCAACACGCAGAACGCATCGACTATGTCGGCTTCGATCAGCTGCGTGTGCGAATGGATCCTCATCGTGGTTCTCCCGTCTATGCCGTCGGCTTTCCCGTCATGCGCACCGAATCGGCAACAAAGCTTGTTGTTGTCCGCATTCTAGCACGACGTATTCTATACTGGCTGCTTGCAGCTATGCGCGTGGGCGTCGTGTCCCTTCCGCCGAGTCCAGGCTCCGCGGTCGGAGACAGGCAAATCACGTCCCTTCGCGCGACTCAATTGGCCCCTCTTTGCGAAAGGCACGCCATGAAGAAGTTTTTCGAGGAATTCAAGGAATTCATCGGCAAGGGCAATGTCATGGATCTCGCCGTTGCGGTTGTCATCGGCGCAGCGTTCACCGCCATCGTTAACTCGGTGGTGAATGACTTGATCATGCCTATTGTCTCACTGGTCACCGGCGGCGTGGACTTCTCGGAAATGAAGATTGTGGTGGGCACAGGCGCTAACCCGGCTTCGATTACCTACGGCAACCTCATCAGTGCCATCATTCAGTTCCTCATCATCGCGCTCGTGGTATTTCTCCTTGTGAAGGCCCTTAACAAGGCACGCTCCTTGGCCGACCGCAACAAAGCCGTTGAAGAGAAGCATGCACCCAAATGTCCCTATTGCCTGCAGGACGTGGCAGAAGGCGCGACCCGTTGCCCCCATTGCACGTCTGAGCTTCCCCATCAGCGCACGATGACATCCAAGCGGTGATGGCGCCCGTCAGCGCGCCGGCCCGTAGTCGAGAGCGAGAGACCTGCCCGCCATCTGTCCAGAACCCTCGTCGTCGCGGGGCATCCCGCCACCGATGGCATCGGTGGCCGCGTCGGCGGCGTTGAAGGCCGCTTCAGCGACAACGGACACAGCTTCGTCAACGGCCTCCGCGCCACCGCCAAGGCCGCTGCCTCCGTCATCCGCATCGTCCACGTCACCGTCATCGGTCACGCGACGCAGGACAAAGAACCCGACCAAGCCAGCAACCATCGATGCCGCCAGAATGGCAGCTTTCGCCATGGCGATGGTGGCCGTGTCGGAAAATGCGAGGTTCGTCACAAAGATGGCCATGGTGAAGCCGACGCCGCCCAAAATGGAAACGCCGGCAATATGGCCCCAGTTAACCCCCTGAGGCAAATCCGAGAGCCGCAGCTTAACCACGAGCCAAGTGGCAATGAAGATGCCGAAGGGCTTGCCGAACAGCAGGCCACAGAACACGCCAATGGTCACGGGATTCGTGATGACCGCAAGGGGATCCATTCCCGCCAGCATCACGCTTGCATTCGAAAACGCAAACAGCGGCAAAATAAAAAAGTACACGGGAACGTGAAGACGATCATCGAGACGTGTTATGGGCGGTATGGCCATGCGGGAAACATGACCGATCTCCCTGATCTCGTGAAGATATTCCTTCTGCACGATATCAGGTTCACCCTGGTCATAGCTGTCCTCGGTCGTGCGTGCGCGAGCCTTGAACCAGGAGGGCACCCGGTCAAGCTTTATCTGCGATTTCGCCGGAATGGCCATGGCCAACAGCACCCCGGCGATAGTGGCGTGAACGCCCGAAAGGAGAAAACACGCCCACATTCCCAAGCCAACCGCCAGATAGGGCAACAGGTCATAGATGTGCATGCGATTGAACACCAGCAGAACCCCAAACAGAGCAAGTCCTCCCAGAAGCCACGCGATATCAAGATTTGCGGTGTAGAACAGCGCGATCACCGTGATGGCGATCATGTCGTCGGCAATGGTCAACGTGGAGAGAAACGACCGCAGGCCTGACGGAACCCGATCCCCCAACAACGCCAAGATACCCAGGCAAAACGCTATGTCGTTTGCCATGGGAACGCCCCATCCGCTCTCAAATCCGCTGCCAACATTGACAGCCAAATACACGAAAGCAGGGATGATGGCACCTCCGGCAGCGGCGACGATCGGCAGCAAGGCTTTGCGGGGATGAACCAATTCTCCGGCCGTCATCTCGAATTTTATTTCGAGGCCAACGAGCAGAAAAAACAGCGCCATCAGAAAATCATTGATGAAATGCTCGAGGGTGAGATGCGGCGCGAAATCGCCGATAGAAAAACCAATCTGGAAGGTATGCCAAAATTCTGCAAAGTAAGGCAATATGGGCGTGTTCTCGATGACGAGAGCAAGGATGGCGGCGAGCAGCATGAGCATCGTCGCGCGGGTTGAGGAATGCGTGAACTCAAGCAACTTGCGTTTGCGACGGTGATGTCGCCGCACTTCAGGTTCGAGAATGCGCTCCGTCGGCGCGCATGTCTGATCGCCCGTCAGGCATGCGGCTCCATTCTCAAAAACGCTCAGAGCGGGAAGGTCCAAGTCAGCTTCTCGGCCGACCGCTTGACCGCTTGCCTGGCCGCTTTCTTCCGAAGAGTCCTTCTCGGAAGCGACGGAAGATATTCCATCCCCAGGCGATCCATCGACCACCTTGCCAAAATCCGCTTCCCGACCTTCGCCGAAAACGGTTTCCATCCCTGTCCCAGAGCGCTCATCGGCCGTTTCTGCCCCAGAGCGTCCTTTGTCTCTCTCTGTTCTAGAAGATTCAGGCATGCCCAAAGCCCGACCGTCTGAGGCCGGGGAAGCCGGTTCTGCGCGGTGCTCATTCGGGCTTGCTGTCATGCCCCTTAGTATAGAGGAAGAATCTTCGCCACGCGGGCAAAGCTGAAAAACGTATGCGCGATAACGGCAAAGGCGCACGGGCTCCGTAAAGCTCCCCCGGTTTGCGGGAAGGAATACACATCGCATCTGAGCCGTCGCAAACCTTTCGCCGAGAAAGACAGGCAGACAGAATCATGGACCACCCTTCAAAAGGGTGGTTTGCTCTAGGCCCATGAGGCCAAGGGGCACCGGCAGCGTCTCGAGGCGCTTGCCCTTCGCCTTGCTCAAGTCGTATCGCCCTTGACTCGCCGCAGCCGCC
>JAEWQO010000085.1 GCA_023460315.1 Actinomycetes bacterium | reverse complement strand
CGCTAGTCAAGGGCGTCCTGTCGCTCGCGGACGTCGCGGGGGAGCCGAGGATCCGCGTCGGCACCAAGGTCGTGCGGGTCTCGACGGGCGAGAACGCCGCCCGCCTGTGGACTCAGGCGGAGTTCGCGACGGCGTTCGGCCGGCAGTTCGACCCGGCGCGGGACTTCGTTGGCGTGATGAACGCGGACGGCTCCGCCTCGGGGGCGCATGTCCAGGGCTGCACCTTCGAGGGCGGGAGCCTGTACGCGGTGCAGGACATAACCGTCGCCGGGCCGACGGACACGCGCGTCAACTACCTCGTCGCGCTGGCGAGCTAGGGAGGTGATCGGATGGAATCAATAGCAGTCGCGATAATCACAGGGTCGGTGACCCTGCTCGGCGTCGTCCTCGCGAACAACCGCCAGTCGGCGGTTATGGCGGAGAAGATAGACACGCTCTCGAAGCGGGTCGAGAAGCACAACAGCGTGGTCGAGAGGGTGTACAAGCTCGAGGCACAGCCGCGCGAGTGCGAGGAGAAGTTCAAGACGCTTTTCAACGGAATCGAAAGATTGGAGCAAAAATGAACATCAAACTACGCTTGAAAAACAAGGCGACGCTCGCGGCGCTGCTCGCGGCGGTCGTCGTATTCGCCTACCAGCTCTTGGGGATATTCGGCGTCGTCCCGCCCGTGGCCCAAGGGACCGTCGAGCAGGCGATCGCAATCCTGCTCAACATGCTAGTCGCACTCGGCGTGCTGGTCGACCCGACCACCGCGGGGGTCGCCGACAGCACGCAGGCGCTGACCTACGACGAGCCCAAAGGAGGCGAGTGACATGGACGCCACATGGATAGGGTCTCCGAACTACAACGCAGGCCGCAACGGGGTCGAGTTCGTTGTTCCCCACCACGCGGCGAGCACGAGCCTCGCGAACGTCGACGCGGTGTTCGCGAACTCCGGGAACCAGGTGTCGACGCACTACGGAATCCAGGGCGGCACCGTCCACCAGTACGTCAACGAGGGCGACACCTCGTGGGCAAACGGCAACTGGGACGCCAACACCAAGTCGATCACCTTCGAGATGGTGAACAGCTCGGCCGGCGGCGACTGGCCAATAGCCGACGATACCTACGAGACGGCCGCCCAGCTCACGGCCGACATCCTCAAACGCTACGGGCTCGGCCGCGCGAGCTATCCCGGCACGGTCAGGATGCACCGCGACTTCTACGCCACGGCATGCCCGGGCGAGTGGTTCGCGAGCCGCATCCAGCAGTTCTGCGACCGGGTGAACGCCATCCTCGACGGCGGCTCCGTTCCGCAGGGGCCACGCCAGGAGCCCGGAGACCCCGCCAACGACGCAGGCCTCAGCTACCGCGCCCACGTCGCGGCCTTGGGCTGGCTCGACCCGGTGCGCGACGGCCAGACGGCCGGCACGACGGGGCATGGCCTGCAGCTCGAGGCGCTCAAGATCGACCCGCCTGACGGCATCGAGTTCGACGCCAAGCTGCACATCCAGGACGTGGGATGGACGACGTTCACCGACGTGGCCAAGAACGATCCCGTGATCGGCACCGAGGGCCGCGCCCTGCAGGCAGAGGCGATGGAGCTCGACGTCAAGTCCAACACGACCGGCAAGAGGCTGTGGTACCAGGTGCACCTCGCGGACGTCGGCTGGACCGGATGGGTCGAGCAGGGATACGCGGCGGGCACGGTCGGCATCGGCAAGGCCATCGAGGCCGTGCGGATGAAGCTCGTGTGACGCTTGCGCCCTGACCGCTTTCCGTGCTACTATGGCGCTGCTGTTCGGCGTTGCAAACCTTGAGGGGCCTCCTGTTGCGGGAGGCCCCTATTTTGTTAACTTTTATTGCCAAAATGCTGAAATCTGTTAATCCGTTTGCCCCTCGGGGTACTCGAACCGCACGTCGAACTTGAGCCGCCCCAGCTCGAGTGCGACCATCCTCGCGTTGGCGTTGGCCATCATCCAGCTGTAGCCCTCGTCGGGGTGTGAGTCCTCGTATGCGGCAGCGTTCGGCCAGTAGGTGATCCGCACGGCGTTCGGGGACCGTCCTGCGTCGGACTCGATCTCATGCGCCTTGTCCACGGCCGCGTCGACCACCCACACCTGACGCTCCCTGGCTTTGTCCAACACGTCCCATGCGTCCTTTGGAGGCTCGGATCCGTTCGGGTGCTCCCACCGCTTGACGCTCCTCACCTCCACGTCCAGCATGTCTGCCAGGAGCTGCTGGCTCATCCCAACTGTCTCGCGCAGCGCGCGGAACTCTGCCTTGTTTCTCATTCTTCCTCCAAAAAGGCCCCTCCTGCGAGGGGCCGTCGCGGTTAGTCCTGATCGTCCTCGTGGTCGAGGCGTCCGTACTCCTTATAGTAATCCGTCTCTTCGCCGTTGCCGGTCACGAACCCGTCATCGTCAATGTTCCACGCCACGATCTCGGCCACCATCACCTTGCCCTCGGCCCTGCGCCAGTCTGCGCGGTGCTCAAGTTCCCAATCGTACTTGCAGTCGATCTTCTCGAAGCACGCCACTGCCTCTTCGAGCGTCGCGAAGTCCTGTTCATCCATTTCTGACTGGTTCGGTGCGTCGTGCCTGTTGGCTTTGAGGGTGTTGGTGTAGGTCGTCACCGTGTACTTTTTCATTGCTAGCTCCCTTCGGGCTTTGCGGTGGCCTCTTGCCTCCGTCGATGTATTCATTATATCACCAATGGTGACATTTTGGAAGGATACATCTGATAGGTTTTGGTAAATAATCTGGCAAGGAAAAAGCCCGCAGAAGCGGGCCGCAATTTCCGATGTAAGCGTATGGGCGATTTTGGCGCAGAAATGAAAGTAACGAAATTTAATATTGTCTATTAGAATGGCATATTCGGTCGTTCCTTGGCCGCAACGCTCCCTCACCTTCGACATGGCACGATGAGCGATGCATGCAAGAGTCTTTTGATATCTCGCCATTTCACTACCTCACTTTCCCCAACTTTCAATCTCAATCGAAAAGGTCAGACCAACAAGAGCACTCCGTCAAACTTAGAATCCGGTCATGAGCTCCAACAGGACGGGCCCAAGAACCAACAGAAGCATGGCAGGCAAAATAAGCGTGCCCGTGGGAACCATCATTTTCACCGGAGCTTTCGCGACCTTCTCCTCGATATGGGCACGGTGGACAGCACGTGCCTCGCAAGCGGCGGCCTCAAAACTCGCCGACAACGAGGAACCGAACCGCAACGACCTCACCGTGCTCTCCACGATGCGCGTGAGCACGGGCGATCCGTAGGATTCCGCAAAATCACGAAGTGCTTCCTCCCGCGTCGTAAGTCCGAGAGCCCAGCGGTGCTGTGCTTTTGCGCAAGCATGGGCCAATGAGGAGTCAAAGTGCGAACCGTACAGGCACAAGCTCCGATCGAAGGTCAGTCCACTGCGCAAACCGAGCGCCACAACCTCGAGCATTTCCGATAGGCTTCGCTCCAATTCGGCGGCACGCCACCGCTCAATCGACAAAACCGATCCTCTCATGGCACAGAACCCCACCGACCCTCCGACCAAGGACAAAACAATCGCGAGTTCGAAGGAGAGCAGCATTCCCGCAAATGCGCCGCATGCAGCTCCTCCCAAAGCCATCCGAAGCCGAGCCTCCCGAAATCCTTCAACAGAAACCGCCTCGCCAATGCCTGCTCTTCTTGCGTGGACGGAAAGCCACCCCGCAGCCCGCGCCCCACCTCGACCTTCAGCGAGCAACGTTGGCATCCCGCACTCAATCCTCTGTGTCATTACGGCGGCATAGCGCATGACCTTCGAAGCAAAGCCCGTCCTTGGAACCTCGAGCGAAACCCCCGCCGTAACCGAACCAGAGCGTCGACGGACAAGCCAGACCTCACGCAGCCACGAGCCAACTAGGCATAGGCATCCGACACCTGCAGCGGCACAGGCAAAAACCAGACACAAAAACTCTCTCAGCGCAAATGACATCAGTTCACCTCCACTGCGAGAGTCCGCCGCACAAGAAGAATCCCTACAGCCTGCATGGTCAGCGCAATGCCAAGAAGCGCCATTCCGGATAAGCTTTCAAAAAAGGGAGCGAGAAATCCGTCGCTCACCAACGAGAAAAGGGCAATGAGGGCAAAAGGCAACACGCTCACGACTTGGGCAGAAAGTTTCGCCTGTGCTGTCTGGACCCTCAGAGCCCTTTTGAGTTCTATTTCCCCTTTCACGGCATCACGCACCGACTCAAGCACGCGTTGCATGCTGCCTCCCACCTCATGTTGCACGTCAAGCGCTACGGCAACAAATGAAAGTTCAGGAACCGCTGTCTCCTTGCGAAACGTCGCAAGAGCATCCTCGACGCTTTGCCCTGTTTCAAGTTGATGCGAGGCATGGTCAAACAACCTCTGCAAGGGGCCTCGGACCTCTGTCGCAACTTGACGAAATGTCTGGAGCAGCGACAATCCCGCCTGAAAGCACACTTCCATGGAATGCAGGGCATCCGGCACCGATTCGCACGTCTCTTTCAACCGACGTTCCTTTACGCCATTCACCCAAAACAGAGCAAGCGCGACCACGCATCCCATGACAGCAAGTGCACACACCGGCGAACATGACACCAATCCGCCGAATCCCGAGACCACCACAGAAAAAAGGCAAAACGTTGATAGCAAAGACTCGCATTCCGTCACGTATCCCCGCGCAGACAGATCCTCGACAGCCTCTGTAACAAGCTCTCGCATGCGGGCATTTTTAAGAAAGATTCGCACGAGCGGCTTGGCCCAGCCAACCCCATTGCGCAAATACCAAGCCACATAGCCAAACCGCCGCCCTTCATCAGACGCATGACGCGAACCACCTTTTCGCCAGTACGCAGCCACAACGAAAAACACGGCTGAGAACACGCCCACAAATGAGGTGACAACGCTCATCCAGCAAAGCACATCTTGCATGCTCGTCCAACCTTCCTTTCCTGATCAGGAATCATGCTTTCGTTCAAACGGTTGCACAGCCCGCCTCAGCCCATATACCGACATCTTTCCCCGGCACGCGTCTGAAGAGACATCTTGCTTGGCATTTTCTCCGCTTTGAGTCAAAGGAGAATGACGACACTTCCGTGATACAGCGTGAGCCATCCGCCAGACGGGCCGTTTGAATGACCAAGTCAAACGCGCTTGCGATATGAGCCTCAATCACATCGACGGGAAGATCTGCCGCATATCGGACCATAGCGGTCAGCCGCGTAATGACCTCTGCGGGGGAATTCGCATGTAAAGTGGTAAGTGAGCCATCGTGCCCCGTGTTCATCGCCTGCAGCATGTCAAGCGCCTCCGCTCCACGGCATTCCCCGACGACAATGCGATCAGGGCGCATACGAAGCGCATTAATGACCAGATCTCGTATGGTCACTTCACCCCTGCCCTCGGCGTTGCGTGGGCGAGCCTCAAGCCGAACGACATGGGGATGTTCGAGAAAACGCAGCTCTGCAGAATCTTCTATGGTGACAATGCGCTCATCATGCGGTATGACGCAAGACAAGGCATTGAGCAGCGTCGTCTTTCCGCTGCCCGTGCCTCCGGAAACAGCAAGGCTCCTCTTCTCCCGCACAGCCTCAATGAGAAACCGCCTCATGCGGGCATCGAAGGATCCGCCCGACACCATATCGTCGAGCGTCATGACACGCCGAGTGAACTTCCTGATCGTCAACACGGGGCCGTCAAGAGCAAGCGGAGGTATAATCGCATGAACGCGATACCCTTGGGGCAACCGAGCATTGACCATGGGAGAAGCCTCGTCTATGCGCCTTCCGAGGGGACCCAGCATTCGGTCTATCAGAGCCCGCAGCTGACCAACGTCCGCAAACAGCTGGTCGCTCCGAAAAAGGCGGCCGTCACGCTCAATGAAAATGTTATTGGGGCCGTTCACCATGATCTCAGTGATTTCATCGTCCTCGAGCATGGACTCAAGAGGACCGAATCCGAGCATTTCATCAAGCAGCGTCTCAACCAGTTGATCTCGGCGAAAAGAGGGCACGACGGACCAGGTGGATTCGCTAAAGGACCTTCGGCAGGCACCTCTGATTTCGTTGCGCGCCCTCTCGGGACTATCGATGAGCATCGTGGCAAGATCATCGACGGAAACGAGCGCCTGCACTTGACTTCTGAGCATATCAAGCTCAGTTGTGCCTTTCTTCGCCTCCCTTGCTGACGCATGATCCATGTCACGCACGCGTTCTAGAAAGGACATGCGGCCGCCCTCCGCTTTCTGCCCCTAAAAAATCCCCAACTCAAAGTCTTCTTTTCATGCGCCGAAGCAAGCCCAGGCGGCAGGTCGTCACGTCGAGGAAGCACATCAGTCAGCGCACGCCCGACGCTTTCGCAAAGAGCATTTCTTGATTGGGCAAGGTCGAGCGAGAGTCCAGCCCCCATGAGTTCCTCCACATCACGACCCCCATCCTGGAATTCAAGAACAGACATCCCACCCAAAGCGCATGACACGTCGAGGGAGGTATAAAGGGCATGTTTCGAGCAGCGATTCGCCACAAGCTGGAACGGACCTGTGGCTATGCCGCACCTCGCGCATAAATCGAGCGCATGCTGACAGGCTCGCAATGATGAAACACGTTGATCGACGAGAAACAGTGCCTTTGAACTTCGCTCAAGTAGGGTCGCATGCTGCTCCGTCCAATTTGTTCCCGTATTTGCGATAATGATGTCAAAATCATGGGAGGCCGCGTCAAGCAGTTCACCCATTCGGCCATCAATCATCTCGCATTCTTCCAATCGACGGGGCGCCGCAAGCACTGCGGGGGTCATATCTCCCGACTTGAGACGGGTAATTTTTTCCGACGCGGCAAGGGCCTCGTCAACGGAGATAAAATCACGCATTCCCAGCATCGATGCCACGTCACCAAACTGCAAATCGAAGTCAATCAAGAGTGTCTTATAGCCTAATCCCTGTGCGAAAATCGCCGAGAGTACCGCTATGGTGCTTTTCCCCGATCCGCCGCTGCCACTCACAACAGGGAGAAGAAATGCTTCATGGGCGACCGTGTCCGCACCACGCCGCGGCACCGATCGGGCAAGCCTGGATTCAGTGGCAAGCTTGCCGTGCGGCTTTCGTGCCACAGGCGCATCTGACTCGGTTTCACCAAGTCTTTGACGCTGCTCGCACGAGGAGGCAGCCAAACGGGAGGAAGGGACTCTGGAGGGGCCGACTTGCCGACGCTTCCGCTGCGCATAGCGTTCGGAAAATGCCTGGCGCGTAAGCGTCGCATCGATTCCGGCCTGTGCTGCTCGGCTTTTCAGCGATCCCGTTCCCTCGAAAGCCAAGAGGCACACGCAGCGGTCCGAACGGTCACCTTTGAGCGATGCGGCCAAATTGATGGGTTCGACATCCTCGCTCGACGCAATCCAGACTTCATCGACCAAGGTGTCGGACCTCAAAAAGCGCCGGGCATCTTCGCCGGAGGAAAACAGGCGGAGCCATTTCTGACTCGCAAGATTTTCCTCGGGAATCCCAATCGCACGGGGATGCTGCAAACTCGTCTCATCAGCGCACAGCACGGCAAGGGGCGAATCCATCACAGACCTTCTTTCTCAAGACGTGCCCTTCGGATAACATCATTGCTTTCGGCCAGATGAGACAGCGAAGCCGAACGGCCTTCCGTCGCCCCAGCGCCCGGCAGGGTGAAATAGAGTTCGGTTTTTTCAGAAGCTGCGATGACTTCTTGGACCACGTCGGGCTCCAGAGCCATCGTTATCCACGCGAGACCCTCACTGGCACCCGTGCTGGTTTTATTCGCATTGGTTGCCAGCACCAAGACATCACGCGCGATGGCCTCCGTCGAAACGCCCCCTGAGGCATAGACATCCACAACCGACCCGGATACAACCGCCCCTCCCACCGCTTGCACATCTTTGGCAGGCACGCTGACGGCAATCAGTCCCTGGGGGATCTCGAGCTCTGATCGCTGCTCGTCAAACCTCTTGAACGATAGAACTTCTCCCGCCAATATAGTCGAGGTCGCCTGTCGCCCAAGCACGTCCTCCATTGACTGCACGGCATCTTGCGGAAGCAGATCAGCAAGCCACATACGCATGTGCATCGCGTCCCCTTCAACCGTCTCACCCGCAGCTATGTCTCGTTTTGCCACGCATACCTCAAGCTGCTCCCCGCCGTAGCGAGCAAGCGCCTCGGCACGGGCGGCATCGGCCTCCCCCTTCACGCTTTGCAAATAGACAAAAACACACGTGGCACAAAGCAAGCCGCATGCGATCGCCACTGCCCGCGCTTTTCTTCGATTCATCGCGACCTCCTTCCCTTCCTCGCTTCTTACCCCCAGTATGAAAGGCTCGCCAAACAGCTCCATGACACGCTTGGCTTTGGTTCATCGATTGCTTTTGTCGCATATCCAGCACAGTCAGCCCATACTTCCAACCTCTCTCCAGCAGCTTTCAAGCATGTGCAGGAACGAGAGCGAAGATTTTTGAAAACCCGCTGGAAAGAGGCAGAAGAGCCTTGTCATGCGGATGCCACCGATGCCATTCCTTCTACACCGATGGCAAAACCTCAATGATCAAGGAACTGAAGAAAAAGGAGAAAGAAAGGGGCGACTGGCCACCCTGCCAAGAGGAGAAAGGCTCCGCGTCCATCTCGCACCAACGGTGGAATCAAACTGCAACACACCGAGACTCCACGGGCACCCCCTGATGCAGCCGCATTGCGCGATGCCTCATTCTATGGGACAATAAGTGCCCTTCCATACGAAGGAAATGACAAGGTCGGTTGGCGCAGCGGGAGCGCAGGTGCCTTACAAGCACAAGGTCGGGGGTTCAAATCCCTCACCGACCACCATTTGAAGTTGCAGGTCATCGGCTGTTTCGTACCGGTGGCCTTTTTATGTGGTGAGAGTTTTGGTCACAGGCAGGAAAGGGTGCCCTACGTGCGCCTCGCACTCCGGTTCGAGACCGGAAGAGGGTCGCATTGAAACGTTGCGCTGATTTTGACAGGTCGGCACAGGAGCGGGGCCCGCTTTCCCTTGGCAGCGCAGGTCGGGATACCGGGACCGGCAGGTTGAAACTTGACGCCCCGCAGGGCGCATGGAAAAGGCCCTGCGCGCAGAGGCGAAGCCAAGCCCACCGGCAAGACGAAAGCAGGGGCAACGCGGCGGCGCACGCTTTGCGGCGCGCCCGCCGCACAGGGGCGTGGCAAGGCCCCAGACTGCCGGGACCGTTTCGGGAGCGGCCGCCTTCCGAGCGCAGGCAGCCTGAAGCGGGCGCGCCTCCCAGAACGTTTCGCCCCGGGCTTCGGAGTTTTGGAAGGGCTCCCTCGTCCGGCATCGCCTTCCTGCCAGAGGCGGGCCAGGGCTCATCGCCTGGCGCATCGTCCGCCCGGGGCCGCGCGTGGGCCGCTCGGCTGCGGCGGGGGGCGCGG
>JAEWQO010000084.1 GCA_023460315.1 Actinomycetes bacterium | reverse complement strand
GTGTCCGGCCCTTGTACTTCGCTTCGGCCACGTCGCCGTAACGTTGGGTGGTAAAAACAGTGTTGGACGCCTCTGCAAGGGCGTCCAACACGTTGAAACCGATGTTGTGACGGGTTTCGGCGTATTCGGCGCCGATATTCCCCAGCCCAACAATGAGGTATTTCATATTCCCGGCTTATTTCGCAGCCTCGGCAGCTCCGCGCGACGCACGGGTTACGCGAACGGCGCAGAAGGCGGTCGTAGCGGGGGTGATGAACTTCAGGTTCTCGAACTCGAGGTCGCCGACGAAGATGGTCTTGCCTACGCCCAGTTCCGTAACGTCCACGACGATTTCGTCGGGAAGGTTCTCGACCAGTGCGCTGACGACCAGTTTGCGGGCCGACAGGGCCAGCTTACCGCCGACCTTCACGCCCTCGGCGTTGCCGGTCAGGCGTACCGGAATGGCGATTGATACGGGTTTGCCCTCGGCGATGCGGTAGAAATCCAGGTGGAGGATCTCCTCGCGTACGGGGTGGAACTGTGCCTCACGCAGCACGGCCTGCTCTTTCTTGCCCTCGATGTCGAACTCTACGATGTAGGAGTTCGGGGTGTAGATCAGGGGTTTGATCTCGCGGGGGTCTACCGAGAAGGTCTCGGTTTCGCCGTTGCCGCACAGTACGCAGGGGACCATGCCCTCGCGGCGAATCGCCTTGGCGGCCTTCTTGCCGAAATCAGCGCGTTTTACGGCCTTGACTGAAATGGTTTTCATAATGAAAATTTGTTTTTTAATGTGTGTTGCCTTCGGCGGTTCTCAATGCGGACTCTGCGGACCGCATCCCATTTCCGCCTGCTTTGGGAGCGCAAAGATAAGGTAAATAATTAAGAATTAAAAATTAGGGATTAAAAATTGTTTCACAACCCGCAATTGTCCAAAACGTTTGGACGTCTGCGGTGAGTTGTAAAAGCGAGCCTCGACTTTATCAGAGTCGGGACTCGCCCAATTTTTAATTTTTCATTTTTAATTTTTAATTCCCCGAATGTGCTTCTCCCAGGCCCAGGCGGCGGCGAGCGTCTGGTCGAGCGTGCGCTCGGCAGTCCAGCCCAGTTCGGTGTTCGCCAGCGTGGGATCGGCCCAGATGGCGATGATGTCGCCCGCACGGCGCGGTGCGATCTTGTAGTTGAGCTTCAGGTGGTTGACCTCCTCGAACTTGTGCACCAGTTCCAGCACCGAGACGCCGCGGCCCGTGCCGACGTTGAAAATCTCGTAGGCCTGCTTGTTCTTGTCGCCGGCCATGCGGTTGATCGCCGCCACGTGGGCTTTGGCGAGGTCCACGACGTCGATGTAGTCGCGGATGCACGACCCGTCGGGCGTCGGGTAGTCGTCGCCGAAGACCGAGAGGCACTCGCGCAGTCCGGCGGCGGTCTGCGTGATGAAGGGCACGAGGTTCTGCGGCACGCCGCGCGGCAGTTCGCCGATCAGCGCCGAAGGATGTGCGCCGATGGGGTTGAAATAGCGCAGCGCGATGCCTTTCATGCCGGGGTAGGCGGCGAGCGAGTCGCGCAGAATGTCCTCGCACATCTGTTTGGTGTTGCCGTAGGGCGAAGTGGCCGGCTTGCGGGGCGTCTGCTCCGTCACGGGCTGCTTCTCCGGCTCGCCGTAAACGGTGCACGACGACGAGAAGACGATGTTCCGGCGGCCGAATTCACGCATCAGGCCGATGACGTTCATAAACGAGGTGAGGTTGTTGCCGTAGTATTCGAGCGGCTTCTGCACCGACTCGCCCACGGCTTTCGACGCTGCGAAGTGGATCACCGAGTCGAATTCGTACTGTTCGAAGACCTTGCGGAAAGCCGCCCGGTCGCAGCAGTCGACCTCGACGAAGGGGATGTCCACGCCGGTGATCTTGCGCACGCCTTCGACGGCGTTGAGGTCGCTGTTCGAAAGGTTGTCGACGATCACCACGTCGTAGCCGGCGTTGATGAGTTCCACGGAGGTGTGCGAGCCGATGTAGCCTGCACCGCCGCTGACCAATACACACGATTTTTTCATAGGTAGCTGGTTGTTATTTGAGCAACAAAGGTATTAAAAAATTATGCGGCGGCAAAAAAACGCCGCCGAAAAAACCTCCCGGAAGCCTTGGAGGCGTGGCGAATAACAAATTGTAACCCGGCGTGAGAAAAAAGCGTTCGGAGAGTGTCTGTTTTCGGAAATTTATCGTACATTTGTAACAGATCGACACTTTGCACTCGGAATTTCATCAAAAAATTAACGGATATGTACGGGAAAATCAAGGAGCACCTGCAACATGAACTCGCCGAAATCGAGGCGGCAGGGCTTTACAAACGGGAACGGATCATCGCTTCGCCCCAGCGGGCCGAGATCGAGGTTGCAGGTCGGAAGGTGCTCAACTTCTGTGCCAACAATTACCTCGGACTGTCGGACAATCCGCGGCTGATCGAGGCGGCGAAGAAAGCAATGGATGCCCGCGGCTACGGCATGTCGTCGGTGCGCTTCATCTGCGGCTGCCAGGACATCCACAAGGAGCTGGAGAAGGTTATCGCCGACTATTTCGGTACGGAGGACACGATTCTCTACGCCGCCTGCTTCGACGCCAACGGCGGCGTGTTCGAACCGCTCTTTTCGGAGGAGGACGCCATCATCTCCGATTCGCTGAACCATGCTTCGATCATCGACGGCGTGCGTCTGTGCAAGGCCGTGCGTTACCGCTACGCCAATGCCGACATGGGCGAACTGGAGGAGTGCCTGAAGAAGGCGCAGGCCCAGCGGTTCCGCATCATCGTCACCGACGGCGTATTCTCGATGGACGGCAACGCCGCACCGCTCGATCGGATCTGCGCTCTGGCGGAAAAGTACGACGCGCTGGTGATGGTCGACGAGTGCCATTCGGCGGGCGTGCTGGGCGAAACGGGCCGCGGCATCACCGAACTTTACGACCTGCGCGGGCAGGTGGACATCCTCACGGGTACGCTCGGCAAGGCATTCGGAGGCGCCGTAGGCGGATTCACCACCGGCCGCAGGGAGATCATCGACATGCTGCGCCAGCGTTCGCGTCCCTACCTTTTCTCGAACTCGCTGCCCCCTGCCGTGGTCGGCGCCGGGATCGAGACCTTTAAGATGCTCGCGGAGAGCCACGAACTGCACGACCGGCTGGTGGCCAACGTCGAACATTTTCGTGCCGGAATGATGGCGGCGGGTTTCGACATCAAACCCACCCAGTCGGCCATCTGCGCCGTGATGCTCTAC
>JAEWQO010000083.1 GCA_023460315.1 Actinomycetes bacterium | reverse complement strand
ATCTCGGTATTGGTTGTAAATGACTTTGCGCCTATACTTCGGTGTGAACACGATGTGATACTTGCACATCCACTTCGTGTGCGACAGGCTGTATGCCTTGTTTGCCACAATGACCGCCTTCCCAGGCAGATACGACTTGAACACTTGTATCTTAAGCCTCTGGCAGGCGGTCATTGGATTTTCAAGGGCAAAGCCTTCGATGCGCACCCGCATAGCGGGTGGTTCCTTGTCCTGCGCGTTCCGCGCAGGACAGGCTCACGAGCCTGAAAAAGGAAGGGCTGCCCGAAACCGGGCAGCCCAACGAATTTCCTCAGTGATCACGGGCAGCTTCGTGCTACTTCTCCGTCTCAGAAAGCGCGTTTTCTCCTGCGCTCCTGCCAAAGACCAGCGTTGACAGTATTCCCGTGCCCGTACCGGGATAGTAGGAGCCCATGAACCCGCCCGCAACCTGGCCTGCAGCATACAGGTGGGGAATGGGATCGCCCTCCGTGTCGAGCACCTGGGCCTTCGTGTTGATCTTCAGCCCGCCCAATGCCCCGAGGCTATAGTCATAGCTCCTCGTCGCATAATAGGGAGGGGCATCGATGGCCTCAAGTCCACAGGCACGCGTCGGGAACTGGCTGTCCTTCTTTTCCGCAGAAGCCATGTCGGCATTCCACGTGGCAAGAGCTGCTTCAAGATTTCCGGCAGGAACGCCGATCTTTGCCGCGAGTTCTGCAACCGTATCGGCCACCAGCACGCTGCCGTCGGCAATCTCTTTTGAAAAGTCATCGCTCATGGGACTCACGCCGCCCACGACGGGTCCGGTCAGAGCAGCCGCCTTCGAATCAAAGATTCCCCATGCAACATGGTTTTCCTGGGAGAATATCTGCCGAAGCACCCAGGCGTAGTGATCTGACTCGCTCACAAAACGACGTCCATAGGTGTTCACCAGAATGCCTGGAACTTCGGGGACACCCGGAAGTGTCGGCGTGCCTCCGATGTTGTTCGACAGGCCGATGAAGCCACCCATTCCAGCCAGGTCAGCACCCACTGCCATGCCCATGCGCAGCCCGTCACCCTGATTTGTGGGAGCCGTCAGAGCACGGCCGTCCTTCAGCGTCTGGACCATATGGTGGCTAAATGCTTTGGCGAATTCTTCGCTGCGATCATAGCTGCAGGTGGCAAGGATGGTTGCCTTCTTGCCATGATAGCGTTTTCCGTCATCGGCAACGACGCCCGTGACCGTGCCGTCCTCGGATTGGATCAGTTGCTCGGCCGCAGTGCTGTAGACAAATTCTACGTTTGCCTCTTCGGCCGCCTTAAGCAGGGCAGCTACGTGAGCCTGGCCATACATGAGGTCATTCTCATCGCTTCCCGCAAGGTGAATGCGGGGAGCTATCAGGTCCTGATCGACATAGGGTATGGTTCCATTGCCATACACGACCTGGTAGACAATTCCCAAGTCTTTCATGAACTCGATGCAGTCGGGCGCCTGTTCGCACGCATAGCGCACGATGTCCTCGTCCAGTTGCCCCTCGCCACATTGGAGATAGTATTCTGCATGCTTCTCCGGCGTGTCATCCGACACTCCAGCGAACTGCTTTTGCTCCTCGGTTCCCGCCGCCTGAATGACTCCCGACGAATTGGCGGTATTTCCACCCGCCTGCGTTGCGGCTTCCAAAACCGTGACCGAGGCTCCTTGCCGTGCGGCGGTCACTGCCGCGGCCAGCCCAGCTCCGCCGGCACCGATGATGAGGACATCCGATTCCTGATCCCATGACCCAGATTCGGAAGCCTTGCCAGACCCACTTGGCGCACAGCCAGCCAAGCCCCATGCAGCCAGAGAAGCTGCCGTCACTCCCGCTCCGGCGAGAAAGCTTCTTCTTGTTACCCGTGATTCCATTTTTCCCTCCAACCTTGTTGCGCTTACCGAAAATCGCATGGCGCGATAGTGCGCACTATAGAAAGAAATGCCATTTCAGCAATCACATCGGCGATGTGAAAAGCGATGTGAATTGTTCTTGAGGCCCGGTGAAAATGGAGATTCAATTTTAATGTACATTTGTACATGTACTGATGTACACTTTCTTTAGCCAACACAAAGAAAGAGAATTCTCATGACACAGGGCGAGATCGATCAACCCACAAAGAAGCGTGACCCCGAAGGTCGCAAGCGGCAAATCGCCGAAGCAGCTGCCCAATTGCTCATGCAAGAGGGGTCGGCCAAGTTCACTCACCGCCGCGTTGCGGAATTGGCCGGAGTCCCCCTCGGGTCGACCACCCAACACTTCGCCACGCTCGAAGACCTGAAGCGGGCTGGATTGGAGCGCGTGGCTGTCTTGATTGAGGAGGGGTTCGACGAAGCGCTTGAAGCCGTGCACGCCGAGGGCGGCGACGTGCCAACCATTGCCCATTCGCTGCATCGCTATCTTGCGGACACCGACCAGGTGCGGGCCGACACCTCCCTCTATGCCGTCGCCATCAACGACCCCGAGGTGCGCCCCCTCGCCGTGAGAGCCTTTGAAAAATTCGTTGATGGTCTGGGAATGTACATCGGAGCGGAACAGGCGCGAATGCTCGCCGTGTTTATCGACGGCGCTTCCCTGTATGCCTGCCTTCATGGCGAGGCGCTTGGAGAGGGTGCCCTCATTCGCGCCATACACGCCCTCATGGACATCGACCCCCAGACAACAGAAGGATAGAACCTCATGACATCCGCAATTCAGCCAGAAAGCCACGTGCCGGGCCTTTCCAAAAAAAGACGGTGGGCCTCGCTCGTCGTTCTTTCTTTCAGCCTCTTCGTGGTTTCCATAGACATGACGGTGCTCAACGTTGCACTTCCTGATTTGACCGCCGACCTCCAACCAACCTCAGACCAACAGCTTTGGATCATTGACATTTATTCTTTGGTGCTGGCAGGATTGCTGGTTTCAGCAAGTTCCCTTTCAGACCGCTGGGGACGAAAGAAGATGCTGCTTGCTGGTTATCTGGTCTTTGGCGGAGGGTCGATGCTGATCGTGCTTGCCAACTCAACCGATGCAGTCATAGCCATCAGAGCCCTCCTCGGCATAGGAGGGGCCATGATCATGCCCACGACCCTTTCCATGGTGAGGAGCATTTTCCAGAACCCTCGGGAGAGGGCCACCGCACTTGCCGTGTGGTCTGCCATATCGGGATTGGGAATGGCAATCGGCCCCATCATCGGCGGCTTTCTTTTGGAACATTTCAGCTGGCACGCAGCCTTTCTCGTCAACGCGCCGCTCATGGTCGCGACATTCGTTGCAGGATTTTTCATTCTGCCCGAGGTACGCGTGAAGAATCCGGGGCGATGGGATGCCTTGGCTGCGGTCGTTTCCATGGCTGGCATGGTATCGCTCATGTGGGGCATCAAGCATCTCGCGGCGGAAATGTCTCTCACCGATCCGCTGGGGCTCGGTGCTTTGTTCGCCGGCATCGCCCTCATGGCCTTCTTCGTCATCCGATGTGCGCGATCCGCAGAACCTCTTCTCGACGTGCGCCTCTTCAAGAGCAAGCCCTTCACCGCAGGCATTGTGGCCGCCTTGGGATCCATGTTCGCCATGGCAGCGCTCCTTTTCTTGCTCACCCAATGGTTGCAGCTCGTCGAGGGCTACGGGCCGCTTGAGTCAGGATTACGGTTGGTGCCAATGGCGGTTGCCAGCCTGGTTTCCGCCAGCGTCGCCCCCTTCCTCGCAGCGCGCCTGGGCACACGCCGCGTGATGGTCGCAGGGTTGCTCATTTCCGCAGCAGGCATGCTCATGCTTGTGCTGTTTCGAGACCACCTCACCTATGCCCCCGTTGCCCTGTCGAGCTCCCTGGTTGGTATGGGGACGGGCGTTTTGGCCATCGGATCCGCACTCATCATGTTGGAAACGCCTGTCGAGAAAGCGGCGAGCGCTGCAGCGTTTGAGGAAGTTGCCTATGATTTGGGCAATGTGGCGGGAGTCGCCATATTGGGAAGCATTGCATCCATTGTCTATCGTTTGGGACTCGACCCCTTGGCCCTCTCCTCATCCGGTCTCGATCAGGCATCCGTTGAGGCCGCTCGGCAGTCATTTGCGGCAGCGGCCGCCATAGCCAAACATACCGGCGTCCAGGAGCTCATGCGCGAAGGCGCGCTTTCGTTCAATGAGTCCATTGTTCTCACCAGTTTCATCGGTGGGTTGATCATGCTGGCAGTTGCTTTTACCGTTGCACGGCTGGTCCCCAAGGACATGGACATCACCCGCTCGGATCAGCAGCACTGAGAAACTGCGATTCACGGACTGCATCAACGCCCGTCTTCCGAGGCCGGGCCTTCCCCTGCGGGGGCGCAGTGGAAGGGATTCCCGCAAAAGGGATGGACCCCTTGCCGACATCGAAGGGCAGAACGGCGAAAGACATGGTACCGTAAGCGTATCCAAGTCGGTCGGCCCTTCGATGAACAGGATATTTATGAACATTTCGCAGCGCATCGATGCCCTGCCCATGACTCCCACCGCACGGAAGATCATGGTCCTCGTCGGCATCGGATGGCTCTTCGATGCCATGGACCAAGGAATGGTCAGCGGAGTCATCGCCTCAATCGGCCGAGACTGGGCCCTGGACCCCACCCAACTCAGCCTGCTGGGCAGCGCAGGCATCTTGGGAATGATCGCCGGGGCGGCGCTCTCGGGAATCGCTTCCGACAGATGGGGCCGCCGCAGGGTCATCGTATGGACGCTGGTCATCTTCAGCCTGGGGAGCGCCCTGTGCGGCCTGTCCCTGAATTACGAAATGCTGCTCGCCGCCCGCTTCTTGACAGGATTCGGGCTCGGTGGCGAACTGCCTGCCGCCTCGACGCTTGTGAGCGAGATATCCCCCGTCAAGACCCGCGGCAGGAACGTCGTGTTCCTGGAAAGCTTTTGGGCATGGGGATGGATAGCGGCCGCCTTGGTCGCATACCTCCTGATTCCCGTCTATGGCTGGCGCGTCGCGTTTTTCGTGGGCGCGATTCCTGCCCTGTTTGCCGCCGTCCTCAGGCGCGCAGTTCCCGAATCACCGCGCTATCTCGCCCTCAAGGGGAAGTACGACGAAGCGGACCTGCTGGTCAGCACCATGGAACGAGAGGCTGGCATTGTCTTGTCGGCAGACGAGAAGCATGACGGGCGAGAACAGGAAGCCACATCGACAGTCCCCCCTTCCCCGCTCGCAAACCTCACCAAGCTCTGGTCGCGCAAGCACCTGCGCACGACCGCAGTCATATGGGCCTTGTGGTTCGGAATTAATTTCGGGTATTACGGGTTCGTCCTTTGGACGCCGTCGCTTTTGATGAGCCAGGGGTTCGACATGGTGAAGAGCTTCGAATTCACTTTGATCATGTGCATCGCGCAGCTTCCCGGCTACTTCAGCGCCGCCTACCTTATTGAGCGCATAGGCCGGAAGGCGTGCCTCACGCTGTTCCTGCTAGGAACAGCCATCTCAGCCTGGTTCTTCGGACAAGCGGGCAGCCCCGAACAGATCGTCGCCTTTGGGTGCCTGCTCTATTTTTTCGCACTGGGGTCCTGGGGTTGCGTCTATTCGTACACGCCCGAAGTCTATCCGACCGACATACGAGGTGCAGGCAATGGCTGGGCTGCAGCATTTGGCAGGATTGGAGCCCTGATCGCACCTCTCATCGTTCCCGTCCTCTTTTCCCTGACCGATGCTGAACGAGGTTTCTCCCTGGTGTTCATGTTACTCACCGGGGTCTTTGTGGCAGTTGCCGTGATCGTCGGGGTGGCGGGACAAGAAACAAGGGGACGGCCTCTTGACGATTGAGCCACATCACTGGAGGCCTTGAGCGAACAGCAGACGTTTGGTTAAATACAAAACTACTAATAGAGCGAATGAAGCAAAGCTTACATGGAAGGAAGGCAATGAACGAGGCCGATGTCACTGGATTTCTTGATGCCAAGGGGATTGGCTATGAACTATTTCGCCATCCTGCAGTTTTTTCCGCAAACGACGGGCTGCCAGAAAGCATAGGACACCCTGACGCAGTGACAAAGAATTTGTTCCTCCGAGATGACAAGAGACAAAACCGCTATTTGGTCGTGATGCCCGTAGCCGTTCGCGCCGACCTCAAGGCCCTTGCCGCGGCCATTCCCAGCAGGCATCTGAGCTTCGTGCCCGAAGATGAGCTGCAGGCGACTCTGGGGGTGTCTCATGGCTCGGTAACCCCCCTCGCCCTGCTAGGCGCTCCTTCTGCGGCTGTTGCCGTTATTGACGCACGCCTGCTCAACGGCCTTGTTGGCGTTCACCCCCTCCATAACGAAGCCACGTTGTTTTTGCAGTGCGCCGATCTCATGAGCTTGCTCGAAGACAGCGGGACCACGGTCATGGTCGCAAATCTCTAGACCGAGTCGGCAAGCCGGCCATCCTCGACATGCTTGCCACAATAATTGCGTCATCGCAGGGAAGATGACAGGCAAATGTGTCGTGCAAAACCGACCGCATGGCCAAACTAGGCAAACGGAGCCATGTTAATCCCAGCTTCATGTTCCTGCTTTTGGTTCTTGTTGCAGGGCAGATTTACGAGCTCGCCTTGTGTTTTCGAACCTCAAAGCAACGATGATCAGGCCATTGCACTCAAGGGCCCTTATGGATACGCTTTCCCAACAGACATCTCCTGCACTCCCCAGAGACAACACCGTTGCCTATGGTAATGATTGTCATGCAGACTCCAGCCAAGACAAGGCGTCTGAATGGAAGTTTGGCTGGTTGAGCGAATTGAGGTGCGCGATGTGCACAAGTTTCACCTACCAAACCAAAGACGGATCGAACGCCCTTGCCCGCACTATGGACTTCACTTTCATCCTGAATCCTAATGCGATGTTGATTCCCCGCGGATATGCCTGGACAGCTATCCCCAACAACGAGGCCCACAGGACACGTTATGCCTTCGCAGGACTGGGACGCAACGACGAGGGGCCGCTGCTTGCCGACGGCGTTAACGAGCGGGGACTCAGCTGTGCCGCCCTTTATTTTCCAGGATTTGCCGTCTACAAGCCCGATCCGCAGACGGGCACAGTCAACCTCGCCCCCCACGAAATCGTATTCTGGATGCTTGCCAACTTCGCCTCAGTCAAGGAAGTGCGCGCGGCCTTGAAGGACGTGACCATCGTGGACACTCCGATTGGGTTCCTCGGCATCACGCCGCCGCTTCACTGGATGGTTACCGACAAAGAGGGAGAGACCATCGTGGTGGAGCCTTGTTCCGAAGGCCTCATGATCTACGACAATCCCCTTGGCGTGATATCAAACAGCCCTGATTTTCCCTGGCATCTCACCAACATCAGGAACTACATAGGGGTCAACCCCAATCAGCTTCAACCCATCAAGCTGGCCGGTATGGTTTTCCCTCCATTCGGGCAAGGCGCGGGAACCTTCGGACTGCCAGGAGACTATACTCCACCAGCACGTTTCCTCCGAGTCCTTTTCGGAAAACAGACCATCGGCCACGCCGACAATGAGGCCGATGCCGTGACGGCAATGTTCCATCTTCTCTTCTCTGTCGACATACCCAAGGGCAGCGTCTTGGGCAAAGGCGGCATGGACTACACCCAACATTCCTGTCTCATGTTTTGCGATAGCTGTTCGTACTATTTCAAAACCTATGACAACAATCAAATTTGCCGCATAGACCTGATGGCGGAAGACCGGGATGCCAAGGAACTGAAAATATGGAGCATACCTCAAGAGCAACGCATAATGCGCATTAACGGACAGGCATGAAAAAGCGTCCAGCACGGAGGCAAGCCGCCGCCGAACCGGACGCTCGCTGAAACACGGAAAACGTCAGACTTCCAGATGCCTGAACGCCTCGGGCACTTCCTTGTAGCCTTTCGATTTCACGGCGCCAATAATCAGGCCGATGACCAGCCAGACGACACCAACTACATAGGTCATCGTATCGAAGCCCGTGAAGACAAACGCAAGAATGCCAATGCCAAGCCAGGGGCATACGAAATACTTCACCACATCGCCAAACGAATGGAACCGTTTTTCCTTGACGAAGAAGAAGAGAAACACGGCAAAGTTGAGCAGAACAAACGAAGACAAAGCCCCAAAATTGACCAAACGGACCAGTTCGGTCATTCCCAAAAAGAGCGGAATAATAAGCGAAACACAGGCAACAGCCACCGATCCCACCCAAGGGGTCTTGAACTTGGGATGCACTTTGCCAAAAACGCGGGGGATGACTCCGTCGCGGCCCATGCTGAACAGCAAGCGCGAAGTCGCAGTCTGCGCAGCCATGATATTGGCAATGCCTACAGCCAGGATATTCACCACAAGCAAGATCTTCTGAAACACCGGGCCGCCAGCCAGCAAGGCCGAGTCAAAGAAGCCCATCTCGGGATCCGTATTAGCCCAATCGGGCTGAATGAGCGCAGCAACGTAGGTCTGCGCCACAAACACCACGATGATGATGCACAGCGCGATGAGAATGCCTTTTCCGATGTTCTTCTCGGGTTGAATCGTTTCTTCGGCAAGGGTGCTCATGCCATCGAAGCCGAGAAATGACAGGCAGGCAATCGACGTGGCACTGGCGATGAAGGCAAGGTCGATCTTGCCGGGCTGGTAGAGGGGATCGAGCGTGAAGGCGCCCGCACCGCCGCCGCCAAGAACGAACGTCGTGCCCAGGTAGATGAACGCGATGAGCGCGAGGATCTCGATAGCGAACATGACCCAATCCAAACCTTTGGTCATCTCCACGCCGCGAACGTTGACGAAGGTATTGAATGCCACGAATATGATGATCCAAAGGTACCAAGGACTTCCGGGAATGAGCGAGACGCCCCAATTTGCAACCATGACATAGAGCAGCGAGGGCACGAAAATATAATCAAGCAGGATGAGCCACCCTGCAATGAAGCCCACATGAGGATTGATGCCTCTTTGCACATAGGCGTAGACGGAACCGGCGATCGGAAATCGATTGCTCATTCTCATATAGCTCATGGCAGTGAAGCTGATGGCCACAAAGCCAACGATATACACAAGGGGAGTCATGCCACCGCTGGCAATCTGTATCTCCCCAAATATGGATTGAGGAGCAATGATCACCATGAACAACACGCCGTAGAGCACGACATCCTTCAGGCGCATTCCCCTCTTCAATTGTTGTTTGTAGCCGAATTGTTCAAGATCTCCTTCGGCTGCTTCTTGCTTCTCTGTCATTTGAATTCATCTTCCGCTTGATTGCCATTACCCTGTCACACCACACCCACCTTGAGCGCTACGCACGGGCCACATAAGCATCTTTGCCTGCCGTGAAAGCACTGTCGCCTATGATCGAGCGCGCGGATGGATCGTGCATGCGGAAAAAACGATAGCCCCCGAGCGCCCAGTTGGGTGCTTTTAGCCGACTAACGGCAGGAATTGAAGCAGTTTGGGCAGGAAGCGACATCAAAACACCTCCAAGGTTGGCAATCAGGAAAGACGGCAGAGCCGCAAGAATGGCGAAAGATTCAAAATCGGACCGAAATCGTCGCAGGACAATATACCCGATCTTTGCTGATATAATTTGTGCGTCTGCTATTCGAGGAACACGTCGCATCGGTTCAAGGCAGTGAGGGGAAGAGGCGGCTTTACGGCGAGGACATGCCCATATGGATGAAGACTTTCGGATAGGCACTGAACATATCTCGGCAGGCATGCTTTTTGAGGCCATGCCTGTGGCGGCAGTTCTGATTGACAGGGAGGGTCGCCATGTGGCGCTCAACCAATCTCTGTCATCGATCAGCGGATTGTCAAAAAAGGAACTCTTGGGCAAAAAAGTAAGTGACCTCAGCGAGCAGAGCGGTCGGAACATCGTTCGAGACATCCACGCTTTCGATGAAGGCTTGGACGTACCTGTGCACGAAGTCATAATTGATGGCCGCACCTTCCACGCATCGGTAAAACCGCTCAGAAATTCAGCAGGCTTTGCTTTTGGAGAAATAGTCGCGCTCACAGACATCACCGACATCAAGGATGTCGAAAGAAAATTGGAGGAAGCCAACGCCCGCCTGCTCTATCAGGCAAGCCATGATTGGCTAACCGGCACGCTGAATGCCCAGACTTACTACCGAAAGGCAGAAGACCTGCTCGTCGCCACACGCCAAGCAGGCAACATCGCTTCGGTTCTGTTCATTGATCTCGACCATTTCAAGATCGTCAACGATGTCTATGGGCATGACGTGGGAGACCAGGTTCTGAAAGGCATAGGCAAGCATATTGAGAAAATTGCCGGACACGACGATATCATCGGGCGCCTTGGCGGAGAAGAGTTCTCTGTTTTTCTCTCAAACGCAGACCAGCAAAAGGCGCTTGCCGTTGCAGAACGACTGCGTTTGGAAATCAAACGGTCGACACCGGTCCCGACCGATACGGGCATCCGCGTGACCGCAAGCATCGGGGTGGCATCCCTTTCTGAAAAGCGCAGAACTATCGTTGACCTTGTGCATGACGCTGACCAGGCAATGTATTGCTCGAAGCGAACCGGCAGAGACCGGGTTTCGCACTTTGCGCACATGCATCAAACTCCGTTCTGCGACAAGGGACGCATGGCCAAGGAAGATGCTTGAGCGCTTTCGCCCGCGCCGTCCTCGAGCAGGGATAAGTGAGAAGTTGACAGCCCAGGCTCTCCGGTCGATGCCGTGCGTTCAGCCGGCACATTGCGCTCGCAAACACCCTGGCTCACAGGCAGCATGCACAACCACGTTGTCCATCATGGTTCGCTGCGAAAGATAGCAACCCTCCGAAACAGCCGTCTGCCCATGACGTCAAGGCGCGGCGTCAGGAAAGACGCAGCGCCTTATCCTGAGGCCAATCAGAAAAGTTTGACGTATTCAGGCTGGATGCCATTACCGACAAGGGCACCGTTATGCACGACAATCTCGATTCTCTTCGTGTTTGCGATGTCGGCCAGTGGATTGGCTGACAGCATGACTAAATCCGCTTGCTTGCCTTCTTCAAGGCTGCCCGTGATGTCGCTCACGCCAAGAAGCTCGGCATTGCCCCGCGTCGCAATCCCGATGACGGTGATGGGATCAAGGCCCGCAGACACAAAATTTGCCATTTCCTCATGCACCGATTCGCCGAAGGGAACCATAGGTATGCCGCTGTCACAACCAATGGCCAAAGGAACGCCGGCGTCGAACATGCGCTTGGTCAATCTGATGTTGTACTCCCGATTGCTATTCTGAAATCTCAAGAAGTCTTCCCAAGGTTTGAGAGCGACGATGGTTGGGTCGAGGATCGCCTTGCTCGCCTTGATTGCGGCAACCATGTCGTCTGTAAGCTGATTGTTGGCGCTTCCCACGTTGACGCAGTGCTCGATCGAGTCCATACCCATCTCGGCAGCAGCGACCATCTCATCCACGCAATCGACATGGCAGCACACCTTCTTGCCTCGTCTGTGGGCCTGCTTGACAATCCTTTCGTTCACGTCGCGAGAAAGGCGAGGCACGCTCTTCCCTCCCTTGGTTCGATCGACATGTCCAAAAAAGGTTTTCACGAAATCAACGCCCTTGTCAATAACCTGGTCAACCTCCGCTTCCACATCCGAATCATCGTCCAAGCAGATGACGGCTTTATCGAAGATTTCTTGGTTGCCTTCCCACACCGTGTAATAGGGGTGTCCGCCCTTCGCCTGGAAGAGCGGTCCGCAAGAAATGACGCGAGGGCCAGGAAGCGCCACCCCCTCGCGCTGCCTCTTGACAAATCCGAGCATGTCATCTGCCATGTCTCCGCACGTCCGCACCGTGGTGACGCCCCAACGAAGGCAGCCTTCGCGCCCTTCGGCAAAATCATAGCTGTCATTCGCATTGCACAGCGCTGGCCGAGTGAAAAGGCTGGATCCCGACAGATGGGTATGGGCATCAATCAACCCGGGAATGATCGTTTTCCCGGTGGCATCGATGGTGATTGAGCCTGATGGCACGGGAATATCGGAACCCATCCTCTTGATCTTCCCCTCATCGATGAGAATTGTCGTATCCTCGCGTCGTGCCGTACCCGTTCCATCGATGACGCGTGCGTGGATAAATGCGATCATAGACGCTTCCTTTCCCCCCTAAGCTTTCACCTGCCCGAACAATCAAGCAATCGGCCGCACTACCCTTTCTCCCGAAACCCAGAGAGCCGCGCGGCGATCTTCCCGCTTTGCACCATGGCCGTGGCGGCGACGATGCCGCATGCAAGGCTGATGACCGCGGTCAGAAGATTCGTGCCGCCAGCAGCGAAACAGGTGATCATGCCAACGAAAGCCATAGGACAGCGTCCAAGTGACGATGCCAAGAATCCACCGGTCATTCCCTGCAGCACAACGGTGCAAACGGCTGTCGCAAGACCGAAGGCAAGCGGCAAGCCAACTACCGGTGTCGTCATGGACACGAGCTGAAAACAAGCCCAACCGATAAACACGCCGAACCAGGCATTGCCGATATGTGGCAGAACGTCAGGCCAGCGACCGCCAGACATGAATACGACAGGCAGCACGATAAAAGCTGCCCAATACAAGGGCGTTTCCAGGCCCAGCCCCGCGTAGACCCCGATAACCACACCAGACAGAATGCCCACGAACAGGGCGTGCCACAGATTCTTCTTAAGCTCAATCGACATAGCGATTCCCCTTTGCCCAAGCGATCTCCCTGCATCAAGCTCCACGCGACCGAGAGGTTCTCGGCACGCGACCGAGCGGCCAGCCCCCTTTCCCCTTGGCTTCGATAGCTGCAGTATAGATTTCCGGAAGGCGGCTTGGCGTATCGCTTATGGACTAGAGCATTCCAAATAGGAATCGACCTATGGTATCCCGGCAGGAAAACCCAGCTGTCGCTAGAGACAACGTCGGGAATGCAAACCCTTGAGGAAGACACTGACGAACGGGTGCAGATGGCGGCTTTCCGTTCAGGACAAGAGAGTCTCGCCAGCATAACCAGCTCATCCTCGGGAAATGGCGGCATCCGTCCCACGCAAAAGCGTGTCGCGATCAATGGCCCACTTCCGTCCACGCCCCCCAGCAGAGGCGGGACCCTCGCGCCCTACAATCTCGCCTTCATGGTGGATTGGTCGAAAAGCGATCATAAGGGTAGTTTTTTCAAGGAGGGCTCTCTCTGCGGAGAGGATGACCTGGGCATTTCTATGCAGATTTCGGATCGAGCGATGAAAAGCTGCCCTTCAGAAGCGATCTCTGCCGATCCGATCCAGTTCGGCCAAAACCGGTCCAATCAATACTCAATCAGATATAATCGAGAAACCAAAAAGAGAAGAGGCCCGTCACAACATGATATGTGAAATCACGGTGGTCAAACGCAGCAGCTTTGAGGATCTGCAACGACTCTACTCCCCCGCCCCTGAACTGGGGCCTTGCCTTCTGTTCGAGGAAGGTGCACGCTATGTGGTTCACGACGAGGCTGACTTCGACAGCCTCGTCGACCACGGATTCTGCCCTTTCGCACACAAGGCGATACGGGATGCATCATTACGCGTCTTGCGAGGCGAATCCTTGGCCGGATGGTCGAAGCAAGGCAATCTGGCTATCATCAGCTGTGCCGATGGCATGCATCCCGTTGTGTTCAAAGTCGAAAGCAAGGAACAAGAGAAACAGCTATGAGACTGGATGCCCGTTCTCATAGCTGTCATAAGGCTCGAGCGCCGGAGGGGCACATGCTTCAAGCGCTGAAGGCGATGGAACCGAATCAGTACTTCGCCCACGTCTGTTCGGCCCGCTCCACATCGACATCGCTCGGATTCCAGCCGAGCACGTACATCTGGGCATCAGGTGTCCGATAGACATAACCTTCCGCCTCGTTATACTCCAAATGCTTGTCAACGTTCGACCTGAACAGGTCGATTTTCGAAGGAGGCACTTCGCCGAAACCAGCCAAGTATTCGTACACGTCCTCGCGTGTCGATCCGCAGTACGACCATCCTCCCGTCACGTACTGGATAGTCGGGCTTGCCCCCGCATCGAAGAGGATGTTGAACGGAACGTTGACCCCGAATAAACGGCAGGTGTCATACTTGGATAGTTGCATGTCCTCGAGACGCTCGGAAGAATCGGACGGCCACCGGTCATTCACTCCGGAAAACAGGGATGCAAGCACGTTCATGAATTTGTACGGCGTATTGAACGACAGCGAATAACATTGGCGCCGTGCACATTGAGAGAGCTTAATTATGTCGGAGGATGCGGGAGAGATGCAGGCCAGCACCACGTCATGCACAGGAAAATCAATGCCAGGCTGTGCATCGTGCCAATTTGAGACAAGTATAGTCCGTACGTTGTCGAGCCCCTCCCGACGAGCGTAGCCGGCACAATAGTCGAGCATGTTTTGGCCTGCATCGAGTCCTGTTACACTTCGTGCTCGGCGCGCCAGCGGTATCGTGAGCCTCCCCGTTCCACAACAGGCATCCAACACCGCATCCGTTGGAAGAATATCCAAAGCTGCGATTTGAGCCTGAGTGAACGCTTCCTCGAACTCAGTGCGCCGCCCCCATTCCGCTGCACCGTCATCCCAGCGGTCAGCTTCTTCACTGCTCTTGTGAATAGCCCATCCCGTCATCGACTCTATGACACGCCAATCGACCAATCCCGCCATGGCTCCCTCTCTTCCTTCCGTTGACAGCTTGCCGTCTCGCACCTTATGTTATCGTTTTCGGCACGGTGCCCATAATCGTGCAGACTTCTCGCTTCACTTTGTCCATGTACTCGATCCTGACATCGGTTCGATACGTCTTTGAAAGAATTTCTTCGCTGATGATCTCGCCCGCCTCCCCCACAACCATCGCTCCACCAGTTTCAAGTACGCCAACCTTGCTGCCGAGCATGATGGCATGGTTCGGATCATGCGTGGTGAGCAGCACCGCATATCCTTCGTCTCGCAGCTGCCCCACCACGTCGATAACCTTTGCCTGGTTCCCGAAGTCAAGGGCCGACGTCGGCTCATCGAGTATGATAAGTCGAGGATCCTGCACAATGGCCCGCGCTATGTCAACCTGCTGGCGCTCGCCTCCGGAAAGCTCCAGGTAATTCCGGTAGGCCAAATCCTCGACGCCCATGCGCCTCAGCCCTGCCCAAGCTCTCTCGTAGTCGGACGACGAGGGCATTTTGCATAAGGCAACATGTGCGGCACGGCCCATGACGGTGTAGTCGATCACGCTGTACCCGAATGAGGGTGTCTTGGATTGCGTCACATAGCCGATGAACCGGGCAATGTGTGCCCGGTTCATGCGTGAGACATCGATGCCCTCCAGCGTGACACGACCGTGACTCGCAGGCAGCATTCCCACCATGACGTTAAGAAGAGTCGACTTGCCGGCACCGTTTGGGCCAATGATGCACATCACCTCGCCGCCGTCGAGCGTGAACGAGATGTCATGCACCACCATGCGCTCCGTACCTTGATATCCGTAGGAAAGTGCTTCGACCTCGATGAGGCTCATTGGATCACCGTCCTCTGCCTCAGGATCAACCATACGAACAGTGGAGTGCCGATAAAGCCAATGATGATGCTCAGCGGAAGGTCGACTGTCGTCACCGTTCGACAGACCGTGTCCACGACCAAGAGGAAAAGAGCTCCGACCGTAATGGTCAAAGGCATGTTCCTCGAAGCGTCGGGACCCACCATGAACCTACAAAGATGGGGGATGACCAGGCCGATCCACCCGATGGTTCCGCTGATGCACACCGCACATGCAGTGAGTGTCGTCGAGCAGAGAATGGACACCATGCGCAGCCGCTTCACATTCAAACCGAGCAAGGCCGCTTCTGACTCCCCCAATGAAAGCATTCCGATTCGCCAGCGCAGCAGCACGAGCACGACCAAACACACCACGATGGGGATGAACACGTAGGCGATCTCGCTAGGACGCGTGTCAGCAATGCTTCCAAGCTGCCAATAGGTGATTGCGGCAAGCTCGGTCTCGGGATCGGCAAGGTATTTGACGAGGCCCAAAACCGAACTCATGAACCCTGAGACGATGACTCCCGATAGCACCAGCACGAGCGATGACCCATTGCGGAAAAGCTTGGCCAACCCCACCGTGCAGCCAACCGCAACAAGCCCGCCAACCAACGCCGCCACGCCGACGGCAAGATTGCTGATGTGGGCGAGAATGGCACAGGCCGCCCCGACACAGGCACCCGCAGACACGCCGAGCAAGTCAGGTGACACCAAAGGATTTTTGAACACGTTCTGATAAGTCGCCCCTGACAGGCTCAGCGCGGCACCCACAAGAATCGCAGCGAGGATACGAGGAATACGCACGGTGAGGATGACGGTTGACTCGACACCCTTCTGCCCTCCCGGATCGAAGATGGCAGAACCCAAGATCTGCACCACATCCTGAACGCTAAGGTTGAAGTTGCCTATGAACAGAGAAAACCCGGCAACAGCTGCAAGAGCCATGATCGAGCAGATCAGCACAATCCTGCTCGATCGCACCCCGTGCGCTCCACGAGAGAGCCCCGTCTCCTCAGAAACCCCCTTCGACTCAGTTTCCATCGAGAATGTCGTCTACTTCATCGTCGGTGAGTTCATAGTTGTAAAACTGAGTGTAGAAGTCCTTGGTGATAGCGTCATAATCGATATCCGAGAACAGGTCTGGCTGGATTTTCGTCGCAGCCCAAAGCGTCATCGTAGCCTCATCCGCGGAGCGGACACACCACGTGTATGCACCGCTGGGCGACGCATATACAGCCCCGTTCTTGACCGCCGTCAGATCGGCGTATGCACTGTCGCTCAGGAATTCGTCACGCACCTTGTTATTGACCGTGATGATGATATCGGGATTCCATGCCAAAAGCTGCTCGGTGGTCACATCTTTGAACATGCCATCAATTCCATTGTCGGCCGCCACATTCGTGCCGCCGGCCATGGTCATCCAGTCAGTAACGATAGAACCCGTGCCCTCGGTGTTCAAAGGACCGTTGCCTGTCGCATAATACACCTTGGGACGCTGGTCGGCAGAAAGGTCTGACGTGCGATCGGTCGCCTGTTTCATATTGTCCTCATAATAAGAGACGAGATCGCTCGCTCGGTCATCCGCCCCAAGTATCTCTCCTATGAGACTGATGGTCTGCTTGAGTGAGTCAACGCTGATGGCCATCGCCACAACCGCAGGAATACCTTGCGCCCGAACAGCCTCCGCAACCTCTTCGGAGCCGCACACCACCACATCGGGATTGATGGAAAGCAAGGTTTCGGCATCGAATTTTCCTGAAGAGTCAAACAGAGTGGGAAGTTCCTTGAGACTTGGAGCCAACTTGAGGAGCCATTCGTTGGATTGGTTGTACTGATTGATCGCGCACACCTGATCCTCTGATCCGAGCAGGAGGAATATCTCATCGACAGCCGGATAGGCAGCTGCAATCTTAGTGACATGATTGGGAATCTCTACATCGGTTCCCTGCAGATCGGTCACCGTGCGCGTCGTGGTGGCATCGCCCGATCCATCCTCTGATGCGCCTGAATCACCACCCGAAGCCGAACTCGTTCCACATCCCGAAAGCGCGAAAACGAGCACCAAAGAAAGCATGGCGGCAAGTGTGGCGCTGACAACCTTTGGTAGTGTGCCGGAAAGTGGTGTAAGGCTCGGTCTCAGGCTGGTCGAGCTAACCGAGAACCACCTAGAATGCTGTCATTCTACAACAACCTATGCCACCTTCATTCCTGAAATCTGATTCTCGGCAA
>JAEWQO010000082.1 GCA_023460315.1 Actinomycetes bacterium | reverse complement strand
CTCCTCGTCCTTAAAGAGGTCGAGGAACCGGAAGGTGTCTTCCGCCGACTTGAAGTCGCAGGCTATGATTACATCGTGTTGCATAATATACAAATTTAGCATTTATTTTTCACATCGGGTCAGCGTGCGGCAAATTCGGAGTTTCGCAGAACATATTCGACGCATGTGGCTGTCGGAGCCGACGAGGGAAACGCCGAAGGTGCCGCGCAATCACTCGATGCAGCCGATTATGTCGCTCAACTTTTCAATGCCCAGCCGCTCCATTTCGCCGGGCAGCGCCTCGACGATCTCCTTCGAGGCATAGGGATTCACGAGGTTCGCAGCCCCGACCTGCACGGCCGAGGCTCCGGCCATCATCATCTCGATCACGTCGCGGGCCGTCGTGACGCCGCCGCACCCCATCACGGGAATCCGGCACGCCCGGGCCACCTGGTAGACCATCCGCAGCGCAACGGGGAAGACCGCGGCGCCCGAGAATCCGCCCATCGTGTTGGCGATGACCGGACGGCGGCGCGCAATGTCGATACGCATGCCCAGCAGCGTATTGATCAGGCAGATGCCGTCGGCCCCCGCCTCCTCGCACGCCCGGGCGATCGCGACGATGTCCGTCACGTTGGGCGAAAGTTTGATGAAGACGGGCTTCGTCGTCACGGCCTTCACGGCGCGCGTCACCTCGGCGGCGGCGTCCGGACAGGTCCCGAACGACATGCCGCCGTGCCGCACGTTGGGGCACGAGACGTTGACCTCGATCAGCCCCACCTGCTCCTGCCTGTCGATGCGCTCGCAGCAATAGGCGTACTCTTCGACCGAGAAACCCGAAATATTGGCGATGACGGGTTTTCGGAAGAAGGTTTTCAACCGCGGCAGCTCCTCGCGGATCACGGCGTCGATGCCGGGGTTCTGCAACCCCACGGCATTGATCATCCCCGCACCGCACTCGGCGATGCGCGGCGTGGGATTGCCGAAACGCGCCTCGCGCGTCGTACCCTTGAACGAAAACGACCCGAGGATGTTGATGTCGTAGAACTCGCGGAACTCGTTGCCGTAGCCGAAGGTTCCGCTGGCCGGCACGACCGGATTGTCCAATTTGAGGCCGCAGAGTTCAACCGAAGTATCTGTCATAATTGTGAATTTTGAATTATGAATTGTGAATTGTTCTTACCAGATGATTTCATCCTTGGTAAGGACCGGCCCCTCCTTGCAGATACGTTTGTAGCCGTATTTGGTTTTGCACGAACAGCCCATGCAGGCGCCGAATCCGCACCCCATGCGCTCTTCGAACGACAGCTGGCCGTCCTGCTCCACGGCGTTGTAGAGCGCATGGAGCATCGGCAGCGGCCCGCAGGCGTAAAAGTAATCGAAATCCAGTCCCCGTTCGGCGATGGCCGTCGTGACGAAGCCCCCGACGCCCCGCGAACCGTCGACCGTCGAGACGGCGACCTCGCAGCCCAGCGCGCGGAACTCCTCCTCGTAGAAGACCTCCGACGCGGTGTTGAAGCCCAGCACCACCTGCACGGGCTTTCCTTCGGCGAGGAGTTTTTTCGCCAGGTTATAGAGCGGCGGCACGCCCACGCCGCCCCCGACGAGCAGGGGTCTCCGCGCGTCGTTCTTCGTCGAGAATCCGTTGCCCAGACCCGTCAGCAGGTCGAGCGTTTCGCCCGGCAGCATGCGGCTCATCTGCTCCGTTCCCCCGCCCACGACCTTGTAGATCAGCGCAATCGAGCAATCATCGTAATCGCAGATCGAGATAGGGCGGCGTAAGTACTTGCCCTCCAGCGCAATATTGACGAACTGCCCCGGCGCCGAGATCCACTGCGTATCGCCCGCAAGGGTCATGCGCCACACCGCGTCGGTCAGCGGCTCGTTCGTGAGAATCTTATAGATGCCTTTCTTATACATAATTTTCATTGACACTTTTGATCCGGCAAAAGTGTCCAAAACCGGCCCGACGATCGCCTTCGCCTACTTCATGCGACCTAACGCTGGAAACGGGCGCCTATTCGCGGGTTTGCAAGCAAACCGGCCCCGTTTCTCGCGCTTTTAGTCCGCATTCCGTTGACGGCTCCGGCGTCTTGTCGGAATTTTATTTCGAATCAATAGTCGAAACGCGCAGCGTGATCTCCTCCAGCACATCCAGCAGCACCTTCACCGTCTCCAGCGCCGTGAAGACCGTCACGTTGTTCTCGACGGCCGTGCGGCGTATTTCGTAACCGTCGAGGCGCGTGTTGTGCTGGTTGATGTCGATGGTGTTGATCACGTAGCTGACATGCCCCTGACGCAGCGCCTCGATGATCTCGTTGCTGCCCTCGTTGAGCTTGCGGCGCGTACGGGTGCGGATGCCGTGCGCCCGCAGGAACTCGGCGGTCCCGGTCGTCGCCTCGATGTTGAAGCCCAGGTCGTAGAACCGCTTCACCAGCGGAAGCGCCTGCTCCTTGTCGTGGTCGGCGATCGTCACGAAGATCGTTCCGTAGTTCGAGACGTGCATGCCCGTGGCCTGCAACGCCTTGTAGAGCGCGCGCGTCAGTTTGTCGTCGTAGCCGATGGCCTCGCCCGTCGATTTCATTTCGGGCGAGAGGTACGAATCCATGCCGCGGATCTTGGCGAACGAGAAGGCCGGGGCCTTGACGTACCAGCGCTCCTTCTCACGACCGTAGACCTCCGTGATGCCCTGCTCGCGGAGCGACTTGCCCAGAATCACCTGCGTGGCGATGTGGGCCATCGGCACGCCCGTGGACTTCGAGAGGAAGGGCACGGTGCGCGACGAGCGCGGGTTGACCTCGATGACGTAGACGTCGTCCTCGCCGGCGACGATGAACTGGATGTTGTACAGGCCGACGATACCGATCCGAAGGCCCAGCTTGACCGTATAGTCGATGATCTTGTCCTTGGCCTTCTGGCTCACGCTGAAGGTCGGATAGACGCTGATCGAGTCGCCCGAGTGGATACCCGTATGCTCGACATGCTCCATAATGCCGGGGATGAAGACCTCCTTGCCGTCGCAGATGGCGTCCACCTCCAGCTCCTTGCCCATGATATAGCGGTCGACCAGCACCGGCTGGTCCACGTCGATCTCCACGGCGGTTTGCAGGTAGTGGCGCAGGCGCTCCTCGTTCGAGACGATCTGCATGGCGCGGCCGCCCAGCACGTAGCTCGGACGCACCAGCACCGGATAGCCGATGCGCGCCGCGGCCCGGACGCCCGACTCGATGTCGGTCACGGCCTCGGCCTCGGGCTGCGGAATTCCCAGCTCCTCCATGATCCTCTCGAAGCAGCCGCGGTCCTCGGCGTTCTTGATCGCCTGCGTGTCCGTGCCGATGATGGGCACGCCCAGCTCGGCGAGCGGTTCGGCGAGGTTGATGGCCGTCTGTCCGCCGAGCGACACCACGATGGCCTTCGGTTTTTCGAGATGGATGACGTTCATCACGTCCTCCACGGTCAGCGGCTCGAAGTAGAGCTTGTCGCTGGTGGTGTAGTCGGTCGAGACGGTCTCGGGGTTGTTGTTGATGATGATGGCCTCGTAGCCCGCCGCACGGATCGACCAGATGGCGTGCACGGTCGAGTAGTCGAATTCGACGCCCTGGCCGATGCGGATCGGGCCGGAACCGAGCACGATGATCTTCTCTTTCCCGCTGACGATCGACTCGTTTTCTTCCTCGTAGGTCGAGTAGAAATAGGGCACGTAGGAGGCCAATTCGCTGGCGCAGGTGTCGATCATCTTGTAGACCGGGAAGACGTTGTTCTTCTCGCGCAGACGGTACATTTCGTTCTGCGAAAGGCCCCACAGCTGACCGATGTACTTGTCGCTGAAACCCATGCGCTTGGCAGCGCGGAGCGTCTCGACGTCCATCGGGTGTGCGCGGACGACGTTTTCGAACTCGACGATGTTCTTGAACTTCTCCAGGAAGAACATGTCGATCTTCGTCTTGTCGTAGATCAGCGCCAGGTCGACGCCGTTACGGATCAGCTGGCCGATGGCATAGAGCCGGTCGTCGGTTCCCCCCTTGATGTAGGCGAGCAGGTCGTCGTTCGACCACTTGTCGAATTTCTTGTGGTAGATGTGGCAGACGCCCGTTTCAAGCGAACGCACGGCCTTGAGCAGCGACTCCTCCATCGTGCGGCCGATGGACATCACCTCGCCCGTGGCCTTCATCTGCGTGCCGAGCTTGTTCGACGCGTCGGAGAACTTGTCGAAGGGAAAGCGGGCGACCTTCGTCACGATGTAGTCCAGCGTCGGTTCGAACGAAGCCGGCGTATTGGCGATCCGGATCTCGTCGAGCGTGAGTCCCACGGCGATCTTCGCGCTGACGCGGGCGATGGGATAGCCCGAGGCCTTCGACGCCAGGGCCGAGGAGCGCGACACGCGGGGATTGACCTCGATCAGGTAGTATTTGAACGAGAGCGGGTCGAGTGCGAACTGCACGTTGCAGCCGCCCTCGATCTTCAGTTCGCGGATGATCTTCAGCGCCGAGTCGCGTAGCATCTGGAACTCCTTGTTGGTGAGCGTCTGGCTCGGGGCAACGACGATCGAGTCGCCGGTGTGGATGCCCACCGGGTCGATATTCTCCATGCAGCAGATGCAGATGGCCGTGTCGTTGCGGTCGCGCATCACCTCGTACTCGATCTCCTTATAGCCCTTGATGCTCTTCTCGACGAGCACCTGGTGCACGGG
>JAEWQO010000081.1 GCA_023460315.1 Actinomycetes bacterium | reverse complement strand
GGCGACGGTATCCGGCGTGTTGAAATCAAAGATGCTCAGAAAATCCTCATGCTCAAAGTATTCGTCGGGTTCCAGACCGCAGCGGGACATGAGGGCGTAGGTCATGCTGACAGAGGCGGCATTTCGGAACTGTGCTCCGATGTTGAATTCATCATATTCCTCCAAAAAGCTGCCGTCAACGATGTGGAGGATGTCGTATTGATGATCCTCCCAATACTCCTTTGCCATCTGTCCGGCGATCTGCTCCAACTGGTCGGCAAGGCCCTTTTCGCCGGAGATTTCATACTCCTGTTCCAGCGCTGCCGTAATCGCGTCCTCATGCTCCGGATGGTACTGCCAAGCGAAAGGGCGGCGAGAATTCTCCCTGCCGCCCGTGTCGGAAATATCAAAGACGTACCGAATCCTCGGCTTATCTCCGGAATCGTCGATGAGGGCGATCCCTTTTCTGCCACGCCGGATATACCGGCGCATTTTATCGTTCCAGACCTCATATCCGGCGCAGGCTGTCGCGTCAGGGCGTTGGGCGAAAATCATGAGCTGTTCGTGATACGGATATTTGTAAAGCCGCGCGGCGGTTTTGAGAAAATCCGTCCAGCTTTCGTGGCTGGCGGTGATCTGCGTCGCCGCATGGTCGGCCATTTGCGCCAGAGCCTGCACATTACTCGGCATATTGAAAATCCTCCTTTCAGTCTTTTGGGCAAAAAAGAACAGCCCGAAGGCTGCTCTCAATGTATGAAAACTGTAATTTATAATTTATAGTGTATATTACAACCATACGGCCCAATCGCCGTAATTAAATGTCCCGCTGCCATGATGCAGTTTTCCTTCGGCTTTGAGCTGCCGAAAAGCGTCACGCATCCGTACCAAAATTTCAGGCTGAATGTCCAAAGTGTGATGCGCCGGAAACACACATTTTACCGGCAGTGCCGCGATCTTTTCCAAAGAAGCGAGATATGCTTCCGGATCGGTGGATGGATAGTAGGCAAACAGTGTGTCTTTGTAGACTAGGTCGCCGGTGAAAAGATAATCGCGATTCTTTTCCCAAAAGCACATATGTCCCGGTGAATGTCCTGGAGTATGCAGTACCTGAATGCTTCGGCCTCCGATGTCAATTATATCGCCGTCTTTCAAAACCCGCGTCGGAGTACCCTGAAAGAACTCATATTTGTTTACGTCATAACCGTCCGGCAGTTTGCAGCGGTCGATTACCATTTCCCTGATCTGCTCCATAGTCAGAGGGAATTCGCCGTTTAGCCAATTCAGTTCAGCCTCATGAGCATAAAAATCCGGAAAATATTTAAGACCGCCCATATGATCCCAATGGATATGAGTGGCGACAGCGGTAACCGGCTTGTCCGTCAACTTTTTTACTTCATCATAAATATTGCAAATACCGAGGCCGGTATCAATCAGAAGACTGCGCTTGGAACCGTTTAGAAGATAGCAGTGCGTTTCCTCCCAATGCCGGTACTCGCTGATGATATGGGTATCTGCGTCAATGCGGTCTATTGTAAACCAATCACTCATCGGAATTTCTCCTTTCCGTACTGCTCGATCGCCTTCTGTGTATACTTCCGTACAAATTCGGTTTTCCGCTCTGTGTATCCGTCCCGGTCGTGCTCAAACGGTTTCCAAAGGGACAGCTTGAGCCGTTCATAAGCTTTGGCAAATTCGGGATGTTCGTTCATGTAATCACGAAAATACAATTCATCGTGATCGCCAAATTCTATCAGGTGCAGATGAAATACCCGCTCGGCAAATCCGTCCGGTGTGTATCCCTTGTTAAAATCCATGCGGGTTTCATTCTGCGACATACAAAAATAACCGTTTTTTAACAGCAGGTCTTTTATTGTTTGATGGTCCTTGAAAGGTGCCTCCACTAAAATATCAACAATCGGTTTTGCCCAGATTTCCTTGATTGCCGTACTTCCAATGTGATTCATTCGAACGTTCTTCGGCAGGAATGACAACAAAAATGTCTGTTCGTCAAGATACCAATCTTTCCAGTAGTTCTTATGCTCCGTCAACTGAATCGGGAATAGCTGCCACAGTTCCTGAAGCGTCATTTCCGACAATGATTTACGCATCACAACACCCACTTTCCGTGTGAGTTTGTGTTTCGTCCGGTTGGTACTCCGCAATTAAATCCGACGCCCACTGGAAAAGCTTCCCGGAAAGACGGTCAAATTCGGCCTGAGCCAAATCGGTTTGCTGTTTCAGGGCAATCGCGGATTCAAGTATTTCCCGTTCGGGCTGTTGCAGAACCGGAAGCAATTCCGCTTTTCTCTTTCGGTAGGTTTCCGTCTGGAGATAGGAAACCGCCTGAATGGTAAAAGTTGCTGATTTATACAACGCTTTCAGCAACTTACCGTCTCTTTCGTGTACCATGTCATGTCCGCACATATGATAAATATTGCAGGCTCCAATTCGGACGGCACGGCGAACATCTTCCTTACCAATCAGGGGTTGAAGAAAATCAATGCTGCCGAAAATCGGTGTGGTATCATGATAGAATTGAAATAAATCAGAGCGTTCCCAATTAATTAACTCTTGCCAACCGGAAATAAATCCACACACTTTTCCCCGGTTCGGAAGTGTGTCCAGCATAGAACTGTACTTTTTCAGATCATCCGGATTGACGTAATTAAGTATGACAACCATATCAATATCGCTGTTTTCCGTTGCTTCGCCGCGACCGTAGCTTCCCTGTAGCCCGACAAACAGCAGACGAGAGTCAAACAAAAGTTTCAGTTTGTCCAAGTAATCTTGCATCCAAGTTTTGATATCCATTTTCTGCTCCTTCGTGTGGACTATAATATTATTGTATAAAGTAACATTTCGAAATACCACTATTAAGTATAGCGCTTATACGAAGGAATGTCATCACAGGAGTTAATCTTCTATTCAGCTTCATCGTCAAAATCCGGGAACAGGTCGAGTTCGGCATATTCAGCATCGCTCATATTCCGGAGTTTTTCCAGCGCGGAATCCGTCAGGGCCAGAAGCTCCGTTTCCTCCGCACCGAGATAGCCGCGCATCTGCGTGAGCTCCGCAATCAGACCATCCCGCGTCCCGGTATTGTAAATGCACATCAGATTGATTTCATCGTTGGTAAACATATCACCGCTCCATTTCCGCGCCTCTGTCGGGCGCTATTTTTTTGTGTTCCCGGCTAACCGGCTGGTTTCTGAGCTGTTCCACGACGGATTTTTTCTTTTCGTCGTTTTCCCGCCGAGACGCCTCGGCAAGCTCCAGAAGGGAAATCGGCTGACCGGTTTTGGCTTGCTGCTCCAGCTCCGGGACGGTGGGATTTTTTCCGTTGTCGATGATGCCGTCGATCATGTCGTAATCGTCTTCCACCGCCATCTCCGCGTTTTCCAGGTAGTTTTCCGGTTTCAGAAAGGCCGGAATCTCCTGAAAACCGAAGCTGTCCACGTAATGACAGGATACAACGCCGTTCTGTTTGAGTGCAACGATGTCGCTGACGGACAGGCTCGACCTGTGATAGTCGGCGGGATGATCGTTGTTGAACCTGTCCCACAAAGCATTCAGCCTTTCCTCCGTATTGCCCTTATCGGTAAGCGGAGCGGTGTAAGCAAGATCATAGTTGCCGTGGTCTACGACGATCCCCTTGGATTCCAGCCAGCTTAAAGGCTCAAACCGGATATCCCGCAGCTCGTCGCCGCCCTTCACCTGATAAATGGCGAAAGCATCCTGAGAAGCGTTCAAAAAAGCAGCTTCCCGCTGCTCCTGATGCTTCATCCGGTCCTCTATGGCTGCGGAAAACTCCCGGCTGTCCTCCCATTCCTCGCGGCTCATGGCAAGCAGGCCGCTATGCTTTTGAATCTCATCCGGGTCGAACGCCATGCTTGCGCCGCCGTCCTCGATCATGTAGACGGTGAGGTCCTGCTCGAAAAGCTCCAGCGCCCGGTCTTTGGAGAGGGGCAGCAGGTCCCCGTCCAGATACCCGCAGGCTTCCAGATCGGCCACGGTCAGCTCCGAATCCGGCATGGGGTATTCGTCGAGCGTCAGCTCCGGCGCGTCCGGCAGCATATTTGCCGCTGCCTCCGGCGCTGCGTCCTGATGGCCGTCCATGCTCATATGATTTTTACGGAGATATTCCTGTATATCGCGCTCCCGCACGGCGTCGATCTCCCGGAGAATATCCAGCGATACCTTTTCGGCGCTTTCGGGTGTCAGATTTTCAGCAGAAAGCGCCTGATCGTAAGCGTCGGAAATGGAACCGGCGCTGTCATCGGCAAACCCGCTGACTGTCTCCCGCAATCTTTCCTTGTCGTAAAGGGTGTAGCTGTATCCGTTCTCGGTTTCCTTCACATAGAGATACGCGGCGTGATCCAGCAGAAATATCGCCTCGGTTTCCCTCGGCGGGTAGATTTTTTCGATTTCGTTCAAACGCCGCAGCAGATCATCCGGGGAGCGTGCGCCGTCTTTCTTTGCGGCGGTCAAAATCGTATCCCGGATATCCTGTCCGTAGCCGTCCTTTAAGCCCTGCACGGTGAGCGGCGCTTCCTCCTCGGGATGATGCAGCGGGAACGGAGGCTCCATCACGGCGGCTGTGTACGCATAAACATCCCCGGCGAACTGCTCCAGAACGGGATCATACTCTTTTAAGACCTCGCGGAAGTTCCG
>JAEWQO010000080.1 GCA_023460315.1 Actinomycetes bacterium | reverse complement strand
CCCGTCTGGAACGGATGACGCCCGAGGAGGCGATGTTCGACAGGCAGGTGGGATGGACGACGCGCGGGGAGCGTCGCCGGCAGTACGCCCGGCTGCGCCGCTACGTCACGGCGACCGACCGCAAGGTGCGGGAACGGACCTCCTACACGCCGGATGCCAGCGACAAGTTCGACCATCTGAACGACTATTTTGCGCCGCGTTACCGGCATGCCTATACGGGCGACGACGTGCTGCCCGGCGGCGGGATCTACACCCGCGTGCAGGGCGAATACCCGGTCGACGGGGGTCGTGAACGCGAGGCTTACATCCGTTCGCTGACGGAGAATCCGGGGCGCGTTTACGGCGAGGTCTATACGGCCGACGATGCCGGGATACGCACGCTGGCGGGCCGGCGGCTCGCCTACACGGGGCTGCGCCGTCCGGAGGTCGAAGGGCTGCTGCGCGAAACCGGAGACAGCGCCGCCCGTGAGAATTACCGCATCCGCAAGGAGTATGCCGCCGACCGTCTGGCGGCGCTGAACGCCCTCGATACGGCGGAGGTGCGGCGCGGCATGCTGCGCGAAGGAGAGCTGCGGCGCAATTACGAGCGGGCCGTGAACAGTCCTGCGGCTTTCGCGCGCCTGGTGCGCCATCCCTATTATGCCGACGCACGGCTCGACACGGTGATCTGCCGGCCCGACGGGCGGATCGACTATTATTACACCGAGCAGGTGCAGGCCGACGAAAACACGTCGAAACTCTATCTCTGTCTGGCCGGGGAGGTCGAGGACCGGAGCGGCCGCACGTATAGGATCACCCGGTCGGACACGCTGACCTACAACGTGGCCTCGATGACCACGTTCCTCGACGAAACGACGCGCTACATGCAGCGCATCGTGCTGCGCGACGCCGAGGCCAACGCGCGCTTCTTCTTCACCTTCCCGTCGGGCAAATCGACCCTTGTGGACACGCTGACCGCAAATCGCCGTCAGATCGCCGCCGTGCGTTCGCTGACGCGCGGCCTGATGACCGATCCGGTCTACATCATCGACAGCATCACGCTCCGCGCCACGGCTTCGCCCGAGGGAACCTGGCAGGTCAACGAGCGGCTGGCCCGCGAACGCGCCGAGGCGCTGCGCCGGGTGCTCGTGTCGGAGTTCCGCACGCTGTACGACTCGCTTCGGGTGTCGGGCAGCTATACGCTCGACGAGAACGGACGGCAGGTGCTCGACAGGTCTGCCGGGGAGCAGCTTCCCGACCTGCCGAACCTGCTGCGCACGAAGTGGCTGGCCGAGGACTGGGACGAACTCTGCCGGCTGGTAGCTGCCGACACGCTGATCGCCGACAAGCAGGAGGTGCTGGCCATGATGAAGTGGGAGGGCAATCCCGACACCCGCGAATGGCGTATCCGGATGAAATATCCCAAGGCTTACGAGCGTATGCGCCGGGTGATCTACCCGCAGATGCGCGCCGTGGATTTCCGGTTCAACCTCCACCGCCGCGGCATGAAGCAGGATACGGTCTACACGACCGAGGTCGATGCCGAGTACATGCACGCCGTGTAGCTGCTCAAAAAACGGCGGTATGAGGAGGCGCTCACGATCCTGCGTCCCTACGAGGACCGCAATACGGCGCTGGCCTATATGTCGCTGGGGTACGATGCCGCGGCGTACCGCATTCTGCGCGCCGAGCCGGACGCCGCTTCGACGCCCGACATCCAGTACATGCTGGCCATCCTTGCGTCGCGTCTGGGCGACGAGGAGCAGGCCGTGACCTATTTCCTGCGCTCGGTGGAACTGCGCGAGAGCCTGAAGTTCCGCGGCAATCTCGATCCCGAAATCTCCCGTCTGATCCGCAAATACGGGTTGTTCCGGGAGGATTTCGAATAGATGCCGCCGGAGAGATGAAAACCGGGACGCTCCCTTGTGGGAACGTCCCGGTTTTTTCGTCGCCGGACGTGTCAGCGGCCGCTGTGGAGGCAGTGGTGGGCGTTGCGGAGCTGGAGGGCCAGCGAGAAGGCTGTGATGCCGGCCAGGAGCAGCGTGATGCCGACCCAGACGATGACGGCCGTCGTGCCGATGACCAGCGGCTGGAACAGAATCCACAGTGAGCAGAGCAGCAGCAGCACGCCCGTGAAGATGGTCCAGCCCGAACCGGCGATCTCCAGGGCGCTCATGTCGCCGCCCAGTCCGATGGCGCTGAAACCGCGCATCATCAGCCAGAACCCGAGGAAGATGGGCAGCGTGGCGGCCGAAAGCCCGACGTTGAAGATCAGGATGATGCCGAGGATGATCTCGATGATCCCTCCGGCCATCATCCAGCCGCGGCCCGTGATGAAGTGTTTGTTGGCCGAGGAGAGCACGACCTCCAGGATGCCCGAAATCAGCATCAGCCATCCGAAGACGAGCGACATGCCCAGGTAGCTCTGGGCAGGGTAGACGAAAATCAGCACGCCGACCGCGAAGAGCGCGATGCCGATGATCAACAGCAGCCACCAGTAGCGGACGGCCTGTTTCGAATTTTCGATCAGTGAGGAAAAGTTGTTCATGGTATGAGGAATTTCTTCCTCTCGGAGCAATTTGCGTACCAGAGCCGTCGGGCCGCATACGCGGAAAAGGCCGGACAATCAGCCGGATGCCGGGCGGGGAAGCCGCGGGACGCAGGGACGGGTTTCGGATTGACGCGGCGGGACCCTGATTAGCGGGGCAGGGTCCGGGTTGGCGGGCCGGGGCGGACTGGGTCGCCGGGATACGGTGGGGCGGGGAGAACCGCTTCGGCGATTTCGGGACGGAGATACCTGCTGTTTCGAAGCGCATCCGTCATGTTTTTCAAAGCGGAGAGCTGGAGCGCGAGGCGACTGTTTCCGAAATGGAAATGGTTCGTCCGATGGAGGCTTTGCAGGTGTTGCGCGACAAGTTCGGAGGCAGCGGGCTGTTCGCCCACGAGAAGGACGGGGCGTTCAGGAGTACGA
>JAEWQO010000079.1 GCA_023460315.1 Actinomycetes bacterium | reverse complement strand
CCGTCTGCTCGGTAATCCGCCCGAACACCTGTTCGAGCTTGGCATTCCGGAAATTCAACGTCACTTTCTGCGCCCGGGCCGTCAGGGCCGTCCCGGCTACACAAAGCAGCATCAGAAAGAGTAGTCTGATTCGTTTCATACAGATTAGTTTAGGTAGTTGTTTACTAAAAAGCCCGTTTGCGCGCTTTTCACAGAATAGACACGCAAACGGGAAAAAACGATGAGCCGAAACTCTTTTTTTTATCTGAAACTTACCTTTATTTCTGTTTTGGTGCGTTCGAAACGCACCGGAGAGATCAGTTCCATTTCACGCAAAACATTATCCAGCAGCGTATTGTCGGTCGCAAAGGTGTAGGATATGGGGCGATCGGGCTGTCCGTCGGTTTCGAAGCGCACGTCGTACCACCGCGAAAGGGTTTCGAGCACCTCTGCAAGGGGCGTGTCGCGGAACGAGATCACGTCGTCCTTCCAGATCGAATAACGCATGGCGTCGGCTCCGCGGACGATCCGCCCCTCGCCCGAGCGGCGGTCGTAGAGCAGCTGTTCGGAGGGCGACAGCTCGAAACGACCGCCGCGGCGGTCGTCGAGCACCACGCGCCCCTCGTCGAGCGTTACGGCGACGATGTCGTCGTCGCGGTAGGCCTTGACGTTGAACGACGTGCCGAGCACCTGGATCTCTCCGCCCTCGAACTCCACGACGAACGGCCGCCGGGGATTGTGGGTCACCTCGAAATAGGCTTCGCCTTCGAGCCGGATGCGACGCTCGAAAAGCCCGAACTTCACGGGATAGTGGATTTTCGACTCGGAATTGAGGTGGGCGACCGTGCCGTCCTGAAACAGGCACTGCGTACGCCGCCCCCGGTCGACGACGAATTCGCCGTACTCCGCATCCGAAAAGATGCCCCCTACCTGACGGTCGAGACGCAGGGCGACGCCCAGCACCAGCGCGACGGGAATCACGACGGCGGCGACGCGAAAAAGAATGCGGCGGCGCCGGCCGCGCGTGAGGGCGGTTTTGATCCGCGCGAAGATGCGCTCCGAGGCGACCTCCTCCCGCTCGTAGTCGCCGCAGGACTCCTGCCGGTCGAAGTCGCGGCCGATGTAGCGGCTGGCCCATGCCTGGCCCGAATCGGTGGCGAGCCACTCGGCGACCGAAGCGGCCTCGGCGGCGGTGGCGCGGTTTTCGAGCGTCTTATGCAAAAGTTCTTCCGAAGGTCTGTTCATAAAAATAAAGTTTGCAGGATGAAGATAAGCAGGACGATATGGCCGAAACGGCTCTTCAGGAGTTTGACGCCCTCCTGGTAGTGCGAACGGACGGTGTTGACCGAAAGATTGAGCATTTCGGCGATCTCGGGATTCGAATAGCCCGCCTTGCGCAGGTACATGACCTGCCGCTTCTGGGTCGGAAGCCCCGCGATCACCGTATCGAGCTTCTGCAAAAGATCCTCGCGCTCGATCTGCGCGTCGAGCGGGTCCGAGGCCTCGGGAACGAGCTGCGCCAGGCGGTAGCTGTGCACCAGCTCGGTATTGCGGCTGCGCAGGTAATTGAGGATGTAGTTGCGGGTCATCGTGTAGAGGTAGTTCCGCAGGCTCAGCATGACGGTCATCTCCTGCCGCCCGATCCAGAGTTTCACGAAGACGTGCTGCACGGCGTTCTCGGCCGCGGAACGGTCCTTCAGCATCTTCAGGGCCACGGCATAGAGTATCCGGTGATACTTCCCGTAAACCTCCCGGAAAGCCTCCTCGCTCCCCTGCTTGATCCGCCGGAACAGTTCCCGATCCTCGTTTTCCTGAATGAAATCTTCGGTCATACCGGAAGCAAAGATAGCATTAATTTCAGATTTGCAACCTCCTGCCCCAAAAAACGAAAAAGCCGCAGCCCGAAAGCTGCGGCCCTGCCGGTCTGCGGATCAGCGGATTCCGTATTTCCGGAAAATCTTGCGCAACTGCGGTTCGAGATGGCGGGTCATGTACATGAAACCCTGGTCGGAGGGGTGCGAACCGTCGACCGTCCCGAGGTGGTCCGTGCCGATCATCCCCCGGGAGTCGATGAAGTAGATGTTCCGGTCGTCCTTCATCAGCCGCCGGATGCCCGCTTCGGCGGCGGCGCCCTTGTCGGATTCGAATTTCCGCGCCCGGAGGTTGAAATTCACGGTCTCGCGGACCTCGGTCTGAATGAAGATCAGCGGCGTCGAGGGATGCGCCTTGCGGACGGTCGCCACGAAGGCGTCGAGCCGCTCCTCGATCTCCCCGGCGCTCGGGTTGGAGAAGGCGTCGAAAACAAAGGCGTCGGCATCCATCTCGGCCAGCATCCGCGCGAATTCGGGTTGCAGCTTGCATTGCCCGCTGTAACCGAGATTCAGGAAATCGAGTCCCATCCGGCGGGCCAGCCGCGCCGTCCAGGTCATGCCGGGACGCCCGGCCGAAGCGCCGTGGGTGATGCTCGACCCGAGCACCACGATCCGGTGGCGGAAGGGGTTCGGAACGGCCTCGATGCGGCTGTCGCCGTCGATGCCCAGTTCCAGGGAAAGCACCTCGTCCCACAGGGGCAGGTAGACCAGACAGGTCTTTTCGCCCTCGTCCATATACTCGACCAGCGCGCTGTCGTGGTTGTCGCCCTTGGGCCAGCCGAAACCGGCGTAGACCCACTGCCCGTCGCGCTCGATGTAGAGGTCGAGACCCTTGCGGGCGATGGCGGTCATGTTGTGGCCCAATCCGTATCCGCCGGTTTTCCACCGGGCGCGGATCGTCCGGCTGTCGGTGCGGAAAACGACGGCCAGTCCGGTGGAGA
>JAEWQO010000078.1 GCA_023460315.1 Actinomycetes bacterium | reverse complement strand
CCCCGCCCCCCCCTTGGCCCCCCCCGCCCCCCGGGGGGGGGGCCCCACGCTCTGAGAACATGCCCCGGGGCGGGGCGCTTGCCTAGTGAGCGACGATGTTTACCAAGCGACCCGGCACGACGACGACCTTTTTGATGTCCCTGCCGCCAATCGCCGTATCCACCGCAGCGAGGCTGGCAGCCTTCACCTCATCCTCTGGAGAATCGGCAGCCACAACGATTTTTGCCTTTACTTTGCCATTCACCTGGATGGCAAGTTCAACCTCATGAGCCTTTGCCTGATCAGGATCATACTCCGGCCATGGCTGCTCATGGATGGAACCCTTTTGGCCCAGCACCGAATGCCAGAGCTCTTCTGCCCAGTGAGGCGCGATGGGAGCCATGAGCTTCGTGATGACGGCGGCCACATCGGCATCCAAACTCTTAAGATGATCACATGCCTCACGCGTCTCAGGCGACACCATGCGCAGATAGTCTCCTGTCGCGTTGGTCAATTCCATGATGGCAGCGATGGCCGTATTGAAGTTGTTGCGCTCGAAGTCCTCAATGACCTTGCCCACCACGCGATGCCGTTCGCGATTGAGCATCTGTGCAGCACGTTCCCCCTCTTCACGAGAGGCACCTTCTCGGTAGTTGCTCTCATCTTCCGCCTGATAGGCAAGATCGTTCACCATGCGCCATGCACGGTTCATGAACTTGTAGATTCCTGCCAGACCGTCCTCGTTCCATTGCAGCTCCTTATCGGGCGGAGCCATGAACAGGATATAGGCGCGCACGGCATCGGCACCGTATCCGGCGATCATCTCCTCAGGCGAAATGACATTGCCCTTGCTTTTGCTCATGACATCGCCATGCTCGTCAAGCACCATGCCTTGGGTGAGCAGATTCGAGAAAGGCTCGTCAAAGTCGAGCATTCCCAAATCGCGCAGAACCTTGGTATAGAAGCGACTGTACAACAGATGCAAGATGGCATGTTCGATACCGCCGATGTATTGATCGACCGGCATCCAGCGGTTTGCCTTCTCAGGAGCAAACGGCAGCTCGACGTTATGAGGATCGGTATAACGCAGATAGTACCAACTTGAACAGGTAAAGGTGTCCATCGTGTCAGTCTCGCGCTTGGCCGGGCGACCGCATACCGGGCACGTCGTGTTCACAAAGCTCTCATGAGTGGCAAGCGTCTCTCCGGCAGCCAGGTCAATGTCCTTCGGCAGGCGCACAGGCAGATCCTCTTCCGGCACGGGCACAAGACCACAATGCTCACAGTGGATGGCCGGTATGGGATTGCCCCAGTAACGCTGACGGCTGATCAACCAGTCACGCAGGCGAAACTCAACCTTGCGGCGTCCGCACCCCCGAGCTTCCAGATCGGCAACGATAGCCGACTCGCCCTCCGAATGCTTGCCTCCGACCATCCCGGTGTATTTTCCCGATTGGACGAGCACGCCTTCCGCATCGTAGGCGTGATCCCAATCAACCGATGTCACCTGGCGCGATTGGGTCTTCTCGAGGCGGGAGAACAGCGGATCGTCTTCACCTAAAATGATGGGGACAATGGGCAGGTCGTACTTGCGTGCAAATTCAAAATCGCGTTGATCGCCGCACGGAACGGCCATGACGGCACCGGTTCCATAGTCGGCAACGATGTAGTCAGCAACCCAAACCGGCACCTTTTCACCATTGATGGGATTCACGACATAACGGCCCGTGAATGCGCCATGCTTCTCGTGATCGCCCTGAGCGCGCTCGACAGCGCTCACTTTTGAGGCGGCTTCCACCAACGCCATGACTTCGGCTTCATGCTCGGTCCCGGCCACCAAGTCGGCCAAGCCCTGATACTCTGGCGCCAAGACAAAAAAGCTGCAACCGAACAGCGTGTCTGCACGAGTTGTGAACACGGTGATGACATCGTCGCCAGTCGGATCGGCAGGGGCCTTGCCCTCCCGGTCACAGAGGACAAAATCGACTTCAGCGCCCTCGGATCGACCGATCCAGTTCGCCTGCATCTGCTTGACGCGCTCGGGCCATCCTTGCAATTGGTCCAAGTCGTCCAGCAGCTCCTGCGCATAATCGGTGATCTTGAGATACCACTGGGTGAGGTCACGCTTTTCCACCGCGCCGTGGCAGCGCCAGCAGGTTCCTTCGGTGACCTGCTCGTTCGCGAGCACCGTCTGGCAGTTGGGACACCAGTTCACCGGGCTGTTGCGACGCTCGACCAAACCCCGCTTCCACATCTGCAGGAATATCCACTGCCCCCACCGATAATACTCGGGGTCGCAGGCAACGACGGTGCGATCCCAATCGTAGGAAAAGCCCATGCGCTTGAAGCTTGCCTTTTGAGTTTCGATGTTGGCATAGGTCCACGTGGCAGGATGGCTGTTGTGCTTGATGGCCGCATTCTCCGCAGGGAGCCCAAAGGCGTCCCATCCCATGGGATGCAGCACGTCAAACCCGCGCATCTTCGAATAGCGCGCGATGACGTCACCGATGGTGTAGTTGCGCACATGTCCCATATGGATGTCGCCCGAAGGATACGGGAACATCTCGAGCACGTACTTTTTCGGCTTCGAAGCGTCTTCGACCACTTCATATAAACCTTCGTCAGCCCACTGCTTCTGCCAACGGGGCTCGAGTTCATGAGGATTGTATTCTTTCATGGCTGCATCTCTTTCGGGACGTGCTGGGCAAATCATAAATGCTTATTGTAGCAGTCTTGACCTGCTTGCAAGAGCCTCTTCACCAGGGCACGACAGAATGGAGGATCGCTGGCGTCGAAGGCATCTGCTGGAACCCGCCAGACCGGCGCGATTCGCCGCGAAAATCGATCCCCAGCCGAAACGAGAGCATCCTGTCCCCAAAAGAACCGCCGCCACAACCCAGCCGTCCCCGCAACGGCCCAGCGGCAGCACAAAGGCCTGCGAGGACGTGCCGAAGCATCGACCCCGCAGAAGTCAGGCAGCTAGAGCGACTTGATGTACTCGCTTGCATTGATGGCGGAATAGCGCCCCGAATTCACGTTGTTTGCACAGCATGAGCCACCCAAGTTGATGGTGTAGACGCTCCGATACAGCATCGCGCCGTCAAGTCCCGCCACATACAAGCCGGGAATGACCTCATGGTCTGAAGTGAGAGCTTCGTGTTTGGCGCTGTTGAGGATGCCTCCGATTGATGCAAAATAGGTCTGCTCGATACGTCCGATATAGTAGGGGCCCTCAGCGAGAGCAACAAGGGTCTTGGCATCACGGCTGAAATCTGTGTCGATACCAGCCTGGCACATGCCGTTATAGCGAGCGACCGTGGACTGCAACGCAGATGCGTCAACGCCCACGGCATCTGCCAATCCCTCGATGGTGTCGGCCTTGTACAGCGAATCCTTATCATTCTCTTCGACGGACGAGGCAAGGATGCCAGCGGCATCCTCCACAAGAGTGGGATACGTCGCGTCAAACATTGCCTGGTTGAACACCACATAAGAATGCTTGTTGGCACGTGTCGGCATGGTTTGAAGCATCATGTTGTCGGCACCGATGGTCTCGTTGACAAAACGATTGCCATCCTGATTCACCCACAACCCGAAACCATGCGCCGATGCGATGCCGGTGACCATGCCGTTCAAGGGATCGGCATATTGCGGCGCGTTGGTGGAGGGCAGCGCAGGAACGTAGTTCATGACGAAAGCTGCGGCGTCAGACAGAATGTCTTTCGCTCCCGCCTGCTGCGCGAGACGAAGGCCGTCGCCGCACGAGGCTGCGTTGCCAGCGAACATGAGCGAATCGCTTGTCCACCCCTGTTCCGCGATCAGCGCGGAGTCGCCGCCCACGCCGCCGGATGCGAGAATCACGGCTTTTGCATCGATGCGATATGTCTTTCCATCGCCATCCTCCGCGTACACTCCGCCAATGACACCAGCGTCGTCGATGACAAGCGCCGTGCCCCACATTTTCAGACGGATATCCACGCCCAGGTCTTTCGCGCGTGCGCCCATAGGCTCAATGTATCCTACTGACGCCTTGTGATCCTTGAACCAATGAAAGGTCGCAAGGGTGCAGGTTCCATAATAGTCGTCCACGTTTTCGAAGACCACTCCCTGCTCTTGCTCCCACGCGATATTGTCCGCTGAGTTTGTGCACAAGTCGATCCACTGCGCACCCGGAGAACGGTACTGAGCAACTTCCATCTCATGGGCAACGACGTCGGCGATGGTAAAATCGATACCAGCGGCCTTCTGCATGGCGGATTCAACACCAAGCTGGCCTTCCACGGCTCCTCCCATAGATCCCAGTTGCCCCGTCTTCTCGAGCACGATCACCTTATGCCCGTCAAGAGCGCCCTGCACGGCAGCAGCGAGCCCCGAAATTCCGCCGCCGACCACAACCAGGTCAAACTCAAGCGTCTCATCGATTTGATCAGGAACAACGATCTCTGTTTTGCTTTCCGTCGACGCATCTGCCTTACTGGCATTGCCGGACGGGCTCTGCGCCGCACAGCCCGCAAGCCCAAATGCAGCCACGCCGACGCTGGCCCCTGCCAGACCTTGTAGAAAATTCCTTCGTGTAATACCCATAATTCCCTCCCTTGTCCTTTCTTACTCCCGAGAGAAATGTATCACAGGAATTTAGTTGCGTCAATGACATATCTTTCTATTGATATAGTTGGAGCGCACAGCATGCGCTCAGGCACACGTGGTCCATCCTCCCAATTCAATGAAATATTTCTGAATGCAACAACAAACTAGAGGAATGCCCGCAAGAACGCGTCACGGAGGGGCTTTGGCGCTGGCACACGCCCCTTGTCATCACTAAAGAATATAGTTCATGACGCTCATGTTGGCGTACATGACGCGATGCCAGTCGTTGATTTCGTCTGAAAGGTTGGCTTCCTCGCACAATGAGTACATGTCCGCCGTTTCCCTCGAAAGGTGCGCTTTCAAACGCGCCGCAAGTGCAGCGCCGTGCTCGGTGACAACAAGATTGCTGTTGCGCCGATCATTCTCATCCACAGATTCGGTAACGAGGTCCCGATTGATCAAAGCGTCTTTCCTGGTGGAGACGACGCTGCGCTCCAACAGCAGGTAATGGGCTATGTCCGACGCTCGCGCTGCGCTCCCCCACTCGTCCAGGCAGGTCAGTATCCGAAAGTCGGTCAACGAGAGATCGGAATACCTCTTCAGGGTAAAATCCCATCGCTGGGGAACCATTTTACAGAACACCACAAACTCAGAGCTGATGGGAGTGTTTTCTTCTTTGAGAGGTGCCGTGGCAGAGTAGTCGACTCCACGAAGCTTCGCCAGCACAAGAGACGCCACCAGATTTCCGCCGCGCTCGTCTTCCAAGGAAAGATTGCTCCAGAATGTCGCCTTCTGCGCTTCATAGATGCTTGCTGTTGCATCGCGTGTGATTTTACGTCCCGCAGCGGTCTCCGTCACATGCAGCATGCGGCGATCACGCTCACTCGGAGCCTTGGAGGCCAAGCCTTTGCGTGCCAAAGACGACAGCGCGATGGAGATCGAATTGCGCTTGAGCATGAGAAACTGTGCAAAGTCAAGGCCATTCGCCTCGCCGCCTGCCAAATAGAGAGCACGGAGGATGCAGAATTCCGTCGCGGTCAAGTCATGGCAGCGCTTGAGCACCTTGTCGATCATCTTCTCATGCTCGACGAATACGGTCATCATCTGAGTGGTAAACACCACCGCTTGAGGTGCCGTTTGATCCGTTCGCTTCTGTTGCTCCACGTTACCCGCTCACCCAATCTCGACGCATGGCTTGCCATTTGGCATCGCGCGAGGCCTCCACGCAGGCGATATCCTCAGCAGTGAGCCCCTTGAACCGACCCTGGTGCCGCAGGTACGTCTCGACGCTGGTGAATTCTCGCGGATTCCGATTCAGCTTGAACCGGCCGCCGGATTGGCCACAGGCCTGCCCTCCCTCATACTCGGCGAGGTACCAGAGGCCACAGTCGACAATTTCCTTGGCGACGTCAATGGTCTCGTCCACCGCACAGCCCCAGCCTGTCGGACAGGGGGCTATCACGTGGATGTAGCGCGTTCCCTTCATGTCACGGGCCCGCTCAACCTTGCGGATAAAATCGGTCAGGTAACCGACGCTCGCCGTAGCGGCATACGGAATGCCGTGCGCCGCCACGATCTCGAACATGTTCTTCTTCTGCGTCAGGCAGCCCGGCGTGCCTGCGCCCGTTGGCGTCGTGGTCGTCTTGGCACCAAACGGCGTCAGCGAGCTTTTCTGGATGCCCGTGTTCATGTACGCTTCGTTGTCGTAACAGATGTAGAGGATGTCATCATTGCGGTCGATGGCTCCCGAAAGCGCTTGCAGCCCGATGTCTGCCGTGCCGCCGTCGCCCGCGAATCCCACCACCGTGCAATCCTCAGGCTTCTTGCCCTGCGCGCGCAGTCCGGCCTCGATACCGGTGAGGACGCTTGCTGTGGCGGCAAAGGGCGTGATCATGGCATTGTTCGCAAAGCACAGTTGGGGGAAATTGAACCCGACCGCACTCATGCACCCAGCCGGCAACGCCGCAACAGCGTGGGGACCCAAGACTTTGAGCGCCTGACGAACGGCCAGAGACCCGCCACACCCGGCGCAAGCCTTATGACCAAAGAACAACTCATCGTCCGCGATGTTCTTCGCATTGATCGCCATGGCTATTCAACCTCCATGCCCGCATCGTCAGCAGGCGAGTCTATTCCCAAAAACGAGACGCGCGGCACCTCGGATGCACCGTCAACGCTGTCCTGCAACACGTGGAAGATCCCAGCAATCTGTTGCTCCGCTATGTCATCACCGCCAAGACCCCCGATGAAATTATACGTGGTCACCGTGGAGCCTTCTTGCTGGAGTGCCGAGTTCACGTTTGTGAACACCGTGCCCTCCGCACCGAAGGAGATGTCCTTTTCCAACACGGCAACTGCCTTTGCGTCAGCCACCAACCGCGCGATCGCCTGGCCGGGAAAGGGGCGCATGTAGCGGATGCGCACCAGCCCAACACGCCGCCCCGCAGCACGCAACTCATCGACCACCGTGCGGGCAAGTCCCGCGATGGATCCCAACGTAATCAGAATGAACTCGGCATCGGCACAGGACGAAGCTTCGACCATGCCAGAGTAGCGCCGGCCGAACACTGCAGCAAAGCGGTCCTCCACCTCATCGACAACCGCCGAGGCGCCGAGCATGTCCCGATGTTCCCAATACTTGAAATAGCGATTGTACTCCGGCCCCGCAGAAAAGCCTATGTTGGTGGGCTTGTCGAAATCGAAACGGTTCTTCGTCTCATAGCGCGGTAAGAACTCATCCGCCCGATCCTGGTCAGGGATATCCACCGTCTCATAGGTATGCGTGAGCGCAAAACCGTCCAGATTGACCATGAATGGAGTGCTGACCCGGGGGTCTTCGGCAATCGCATAGGCCATGAGAGCCAGATCGAGCGCTTCTTGGTTGTCTTGGGCATACGCCTGAATCCACCCGTGATCCAAAAGGGCAAGCGAGTCGCGTTGGTCGCCGTAGATGTTCCAGGGAAGCGCCGTCGCGCGGTTTGCGTTCATCATGACGATGGGAAACCGTCCGCCCGAGGCATAGGTCAGGCATTCGGCCATATACAGCAGACCCTGGCTCGAGGTGGCCGTGAAGGTGCGAGCGCTGGTGGCAGCGGCACCGATAGCACAGGACAAGGCAGAATGCTCCGACTCGACATGCACATACTCGGCATCGAGCGACCCATCGACGACCATTTCGCTCAGGCGCTCGACCACCACCGTCTGTGGCGTGATGGGATAGGCCGAAATCACCTGTGGCCGGGCAAGGCGAACGCCCTCAGCCAGCGCTTCGTCTCCAGAAAGAAATCGTTTCATCAGACGTGCACCTCATCCTCAACGTCACGGGAGGAGGTGCTTTCCTCCCTTTTGGATACGGCTTCCGCTGACAGCGCCTCTCGTTCGGAAATCATGGACACCGCTCCAAAAGCGCATACCTTCGCACATATTCCACAGCCCTTGCAAAAATCATAGTCGATAGCCACCGTTCCGGAGCCTTCGTCGGCAACTTTGTACACCGTCCCATCAGGACAGTACAGGTAACAGTGCAGACAGCCCGTGCAGGCATCCTGATCAATCACCGGGCGAACGTTGCGCCAGCCAGCGTTCTTGGTCACCAGATGACCAGCATCAAAACAGGTCGAACGTGCAAAGTCTTTTGGATCGAGATCTGCGGCACGCAGAATTGGCATGCGTGCCGGACGACGGGGAGCAGGCGGCTGCACGGTCATCGCGGCACCTCTTCTCCAGCCAGCTGAGAAAACACGGCATCAGCTATGGCGACGTTGGAGCCATGCAGCTTGGAAGGCATGTACTGGCGAATCGATTCCTCCACATCGGCGATGTCCACGCAGTCGCAGAGAGCCGCGAGCGCACCGAGAAAGACGGTGTTGGGAATGGGGCGGCCAAACTCCTTGGATGATATTCCGTCGGCATCCAAGGCAAGAATGCGCCTGTCCTCAAACGGACGGGTGCTGTTGACCAGTATCGTTCCCTCGTCCTTCAGTTCGTCAAAACAATCTTTGCCCAGCAGAGTACCATCGAGATACACCACGTAGTCCGCTTTTTCAATCGCGCTTCGATCTCCAATGGGAACGGTTGCTATCTTGGTGAACGCCTTCATAGGAGCGCCACGACGCTCGGGCCCAAACGAGGGAAAGGCAAGGGAATGCCCTCCCTGCTGCAGCGATGCCGCCGCGCCCAAAAGCCGAGCCGCCGTGAACGCGCCCTGCCCCCCGCGGCCATGCCAAAGCACTTCGATCATGCTCTTTCCAATCTTCGTACGCTGAAACACTATGGATCCAGTATACGCTTGCCTTCAGGCAATCCCACCGTGATGTCCAGCTGACGGCAAGGCACGGCCGCCTCTTGGCGCATGGACTCGGTTTCCGCTTGCTTTTGTGAAGAACGCGACGTTGCAACACGATGGACTATAATCGTTTCGAACAGCGAGGTTCGTAAAACCAGAAGGAGTCGACGGCGCCAGCATGATGCTGAACTCGAGTAAGGGAAACCACGAGAAAGAGGACCTCAGCACCGACCTGAACTCCGACACGGAGGCAGAGGAATCGCGTGCCAACCCAGGTCGAAGCGCCACGCACGCCTCTCGAAAAATCGATGCAGCCACCTCCAAACATGACGGGCGCGCACAGCGTGGCCGAGAGAGGTCCCAAGGGAAAAACAGGAAGCCCAACGTCATCAAGCGCACGGTCAACGAGTGGTGCAACCGCCTGTTGGGAGCGGTATCCAAAGGATCCCTCAGCGGGCAGGAAGAAGCCTACGCCGCACATCGCACCTCGAGAGACTATGTGTGGAACACCATAGGTTTCAGCGTATGGGGCATGGTGTTCCCCCTGCTCACCATTGTCGTCACACAGCTGGTTGGGGTGGAACAGGCGGGCATGTTTTCCTTGGCCTTTGTCACCGGCATGCTGCTTATGATTGTTGCCAATTACGGCGTGCGCACCTATCAGGTCTCGGACGTGCACGAAATCCACTCTTTCTCAGACTATCAAGTCAACCGGTGGATCACGTGCGCCTGCATGGTTGTGGTGGGAGTGGTGTACTGCCTCGTGCGGGGCTACGATCAGCAGATGTTCCTTATCAGCCTGGGGGTTTACCTTTACAAGATGATCGATGGACTGGCGGATGTGTATGAGGGGCGACTCCAGCAAATGGACAAACTCTATCTCGCCGGAATATCCCAGGCTTTCCGATCGATTATCGTGCTCATCGTGTTCTCGGCATGCCTGCTCGTTACTCGCGACCTCGGCATTTCCAGCATTGCGATGGCCCTCGCCGCCGCGGCATCATTTGTCGTGCTGACGTTCCCGCTCGCCTTATTCGAAACCCCCAAATCGCGCTATTGGACCGCGACCAATGTGCTGCTGCTGTTCAAGCAGTGCTTTCCCTTGTTCATCGCACTGTTTCTCTATGCCCTTATCGACAACATGCCTAAATTCGTCATGGAGGGAGTGCTCAGCTACGACAACCAGCTCTACTTCAATGCCCTGTACTTTCCTGCCCAGGGAATCCTGCTCACCGTTGGCTTCATCTACCGCCCCCTGCTTGTGCGCATGGCAAACGTATGGGCCGATCCCGAAAAGCGCAAGCGGTTTGACCTCATCATTGTAGTGATACTTGCGGTGGTGGTGGCCGTTACCGCAATCACGGCCTTGGTCATGGGTTGGATTGGCATCCCCCTCATGAGTTTCCTGTACGGCATCGACTTTGAAGAGTTCCGGGGCCTATGCTACATTATGCTGGCAGCGGGAGGAGTGACTGCTGCCATCGATTTTCTCTACCAGGTGGTCACCGTATTGCGGCAGCAGAAGTCCGTCACGAAACTGTATCTGATCACGTTTGGATTCTCCCTGTTCATTCCGATACTGTTGGTGAACTTCACCGGGTTGCCGGGCGCGGTCATTGGCTATCTCATCGTCATGTGCATCCTGTTCGTGTTGCTCATCTCCGAGTATTTGCGTATCCGCATGGAATTCTCACGGCAGGAACAGGCTCGAGCTGAGGAGAGAGCCGCTCGCGAAGCCAGGCACCGCCGTCCCAGCGAGGTGCGCGCTGAATGGGAGCACAGGAAGCAAGTCCTGGAAAAACGTGGCGCTCACCGGAAGTAAGGAACAGGAGCGAAATCAGCGCGACAAGCGAACCAGATCGAAATGCCTGACGAAATCCCGAGAGATCACGGCAGGCATCAAACGCACTGTTTTTCAGGCGCATGCCGGAGAACCCGGAATGGCGGCGATACGGCAAAAAGAGCATCATGCTGATTCGGGCGAAGCCAAGCAAATCAAACCTGCGGCATCGGATCAGCCCCATGCCGCAGGTGATACCACGGGAGTTTTCCTCGGTGGCTTCTCTCCTCTAAAATCGGGCGTATCTCTCAAGGTTCTTGCGCAGCGCATCGACAAAACGTTGAGCGATGCTGCTCAATTCTTCTCCCGTACGGGCGACATAGCCCAAGTGCAACTTGACATCGGAGTCGAGCGGAACGGTGTCAAGGCCGGCACCGTCAGATATCCCAACAAGAATGCCACTTGTCACCGTATAGCCGTTGAGCGCCACAATGAGCTCGGAGAGGGATGCGCGGTCAGTGCACGCGATGCTCTTGGCGTGAGGAGCCTCGGACAGCGCCTCCTCAGAAAATGCCGCAGACGATCCTTCCTCCTGTTCAAAATACAGATAGGGATAGTCAGCGAGATCCTCGAGGGTCAGGCTTTTCGCATGCACCAGCGGATGGCTTGCCGGCAAGGCGACGCGTGGAGCCGATTCGATAAGCTCCACGAACTCAAGGCCTGCTTCATCGAGCGCAACATTCAGCTCTTCGGCCGTTGCAGACGTCTGCACCAAGACGCCCAACTCGCTTCTTCCCGAGGCGACATCCTCAATGACACCCCGCGTCGTGCGATCTCGGAAGGCATATCCGTACGAATCGCCCCCGAGAGCTAACACCACATGGGCAAACGTTTGCACATTGAACAGGTAGTGCTGTCCGGAAACGGCAAATATCTTAGTCATAGCAGCCTTCTCCCCTTATCTCGTGGTGCAGCCGCGCTCGTCGACGAAACGCGATGACTTATGTGCCGACGACGTTCCCAACTTCCCTGCATCATACACGATCACGTTCTGCGGACGAACCCCGACATGAGCCTTTATTGCAGCCATCGTGCGACTTGCCACCGCATCATAGGGCTCGTCGCTGCCGAGCGCACGTTCGACGGACACTTCATATTTGCACGTGTAGTCTTGCTCGTACACGCGTATGGAGTACTCACCCGTCAGCCCCTTCAAACCGCGCACGACATATTCGATGTCCGTGGGGAACACGTTGACGGCACTCACGATGAACATCTCGTCTTTGCGGCCGGTCACATGGATACGGGCAAGCGTGCGGCCACATTCACAGGTGTCGGTGCTCACGTAGCCGATGTCACCCGTGCGGAAGCGGATCATGGGACGGGCTTTCTTCATGAGTGTCGTATACACCAGTTCACCCGTCTCGCCAGGAGCCAGCACTTCGCCCGTCTGAGGGTCGACCGTCTCCACGAAAATCTGGTCCTCAACAATGTGAAGACCGTCTTTCGCTTCACACATTGCAGCGCACGCCCCGTAAATGTCCGATAGGCCATAGAAGTCAACCACCTTGGCTCCCCACAGCTTCTCGATGGACTCACGTGTCGACGTGATGGACCCGCCAGCTTCGCCGGCCACGATGATGGTGTGGATGTTGAAGTCAGTCTTGGGATCGTAGCCCTTCTCCTTGGCTATCTCGCCCAAATGCCAGGCATATGACGGCGACGTCCAGATGACGGTGGGCTGATATTGCTTCAGCACGAACAACAGACGGTCGGAGGGAACGGCGCCCACCCAGATGGCCAGCGCACCAAGGCGTTGCGCGCCGATGACATCGGGCCCGCCGACATACAGCGCAAAGTTGAGCCCATGCACGTAACGGTCGTTCGGGCGCATGCCAGCCTGCCAGAACAGACGTGCCTCGGTATCTTGCCAGAGGTCGAAATCCTCCTGCGTGAACGGACTTACCGTCGGGACGCCCGTCGATCCGGACGAGGTTGCCATGAAGATAACGTCCTCTTCAGGCACGGAGCACATCTCTCCGAAGAAGCTGCCGACGTGTTGGGTCTCGCGCTCCGTTTTCTTGTCAATGAACGGAAATTTGGCAATGTCGTCGAGCGTCTCGATGTCCTCAGGCTTTACCCCAGCCTCATCGAAGGAACGCCGGTAATACACCGTGTTCTCATATGCGTAAGCGGCCATGTCTTTCAGGCGCTGCAACTGCAGTGCCTCCAACTGAGGCCGCGGCATGCACTCAATCTCCGGATCATAGTATTTCTGATCGTAGGGAATGTCCTTAGCCATGGTCGTGCTCCTTATTCGCTCATCGTCTTCCATCGCCACAGCCGTCACGGCATTCGAGCACACGTGACCGCACGCTGTACAGCGTATTGCATGAAACCATGAACGGCAACTTGACGCAACCTTTGATGCCATTCGATGTTTTGATGATTTGCTATCGGCCAAAACGATAACGGAGTAGAATAGCTCCAAGAACAGAGAGAGGGACACGACAGATTGGGAGAGCACGCATGACATTGCAGCAGCTCCGCTACCTTATCGCCATCGCAGAATACGGCTCCATCAACGCCGCCGCGCAAAACCTGTACGCCTCGCAATCAAATCTGTCCACCGCCGTCAAGGAACTTGAGCGCGAGCTCGGCATAGCAATCTTCACGCGCAGCAATCGCGGCGTCACGCTCACCAATGATGGGACGGAGCTGCTGGGCTACGCCCGTCAAGTGGTCGAACAGGCCGACATGCTGGAAACGCGCTACGCTGACAAGGACACGTCGCACCTGCGCCTGGCAGTGTCGACGCAGCACTACGCATTTAGCGTGCAGGCCTTCGTGAATGTTGTTGAAGCATGCGAGAGCGACGACTATGAATTCACTTTGCGCGAAAGCACCACGGCGGAAATCATCGATGACGTGCACGCGTTTCGAAGCGAGGTGGGCATCCTCTACACCGACGAGTTCAACCAACGCGTGCTTCATAAGGCGTTCGACGACGCGGGAGTAGCATTTTTTCCCCTGTTCGAAGCCGATGTCCACGTGTTTGTGGGAGAACATCACCCCTTGGCGGCAAAAAGGCTTCTGGACCCCTCTGACCTCGCTCCCTATCCCCGCTATTCGTTTGAGCAGGGCACGACAAATTCATTCTACTATTCCGAAGAACCGCTCAGCCATCTGCCCCACGCACGCAACATCCGCATATCGGATCGCGGCACCCTCACCAATTTGCTGACGAGCCACAACGGCTACACTATTTCCACCGGAGTGCTCTCGTCAGAAATGCAATCGGGCATTGCCAGCATCCCTTTGAATGTCGAGGGGAGCATGCAAGTCGGTTACCTTATGCACAAGGAGCGGCGTCCGAGTCCCCTGCTGATGAGATACATCAAGGAGCTGCGGGGAATCATCTCAAAGAACCCCACCGTCGAAGCACGCCCAGAATAGCGCATCCCTCTCCTTTCAAAGCGCGAGTTCTTCGAGACGCTCAAAGAAGTGTTCCTGAGATCAGAGAGAAGCTTCAGGGACTGTGGCTATGCAGGAACCCAGCACCCTGTTCCTTCTGTAGGCGAGGCCCCCGGCAATTCAATCCAATCTGACCCGTTTTCTCCAACAGGATAATACGGCTCCCCTCTCGGTATGCTCAGTATCCACTTCCCTCCCCTCTGGCCCCCGGGCCTCATTCCCCGTTTGGACAGGCCCCAGGGATGCCTCCTTTGCCCCCTTTCTGGCACCAGCAGGTACCCCACATCGCAGCAAACAAGGTATTGCGCCCAAACGTGCTCGCCCGATATCCTCAAAAAGAGGGGATTCTGCCATTCATTAACTTCTGATCGAAGCTCGACAAGGCATACAAGATCAATATGTGGTAAAAACAAACGCGGGAAGGGGACTCTCATGCGAACCATCAAAACATTTCTGGGAGACATGCGCGAATGCGTCGACCTGCGGGTCGCCCTTGCGTCAACGGCCCTTTGCACCTGGACGCTGGCCCTTATGTGCGGGCCCCTGGCCGCGCTGCCCGAACGGCTGACGTCGCATCCCCTCTTTTCCATCTGCCTTGCCGTGCTGCCCCTCTGTTCCCTTTTCCTCTGCGGATGTCTTGCGCAAAAAGATGCTCAGCTGACGGCTGGCCCTTTGCTGGGAAGGGCAAGTTGCGTGACGCTTGGCGTGGGCACGGCGCTTATTGTCTTGGCAGCGGGCCAAATTCCTCCGCTTGTCACCGGCATGGCTCTTGCCTGGTTCTTCTTGCCGGTGAGCATGGTTGCCCTTTCAGCCGGGTATGCCCGCGTCCCTTTGCGGCGAAGAATTGCAACCACCGCGGCCGCAAGCATGTTTTCCGCCCTGCTTCTCATGCTGTTGCTGTTTCTTGCACCTCCTTCAGGCCTGATCCTCTGCCTCTTCCTTCCCCTGGTTGCAGCGGCCACCATCGCTCCGATTTCGCCTTCGGAAAAACCTCGGGAATCAGACATGGAACCCTCTGAGGATCGGCCTCTTCGCTACGACCCCTCATTTGCTTTGACCATAGCGGCTTATGGGTTTTTAGCCTCGCTCATTGGAGGGGGGTCGTTTGCGGCCACACTTTCCGGTTCCGCCATGACCGTCGCCCTCACCGCTTGCACCTATGTCATCGCGCTTGTTGCGATAACGATATACAAGATGAGAAAAGGCTTTTTCGAAGACTCCAACTCGGCCTATAAACCTGCTCCCCTTCTCTTCGCGGTGGGATTCTTCCTGCTCCTCTTCCTCAAGCCCCCGTTTGAAAGCCTGGGATACGCGCTTATCTTCACCGGGTTTGGAGTGTTCTTCGTCTACTGCTGGATTGTCATTGGAAACCATATTCAAAAATTCAAATGGAACTACGCAGCCGGTGCGGCGCGTGCGCTGTTCATTCTTTTTGCGGGCGTTGCTCTTGGGTGCATGTCGGCGCGCCTGCTTTCGCTGCTGCCTCTCGACCCTCGGGCGACAACCAGCGCTCTGGGATTGCTGACGCTTGTCGTGTTGCTCTGGCTCATGGCCAAGGGAGACTACTTCGCCAATGAGCCGGGACAGGATGCAAGCGTTTTCAAGATAGGCCGACTCCCGGCAGCGCAGATTCGACCCGACGAACCCTCATTTGACCTGTTCGTCTCGTCCTACGGCATTTCAAAGAGAGAGCTCGACGTGGTAAGGCTGCTGGCCAAAGGACGCAATGTGCCGTTCATCTGCGATGAGCTGTTCATAGCAAAAAGCACGGTGCAAACCCACATCAAGCATATCTACGCAAAGGTTGGCGCCTCAAACCGACAAGAACTTCTTGATGCCATCGAGCATGCAAGCGAAAGCGACGGAAGAATTCCGACGCACGCGTCAAAGGCCGGACCAGTCCGCGCTACCGGTTGAGGAGACCAAAAAAACGTCGCCCCCAAAGGAGGCGACGTTTTCCCGGCTTCAAAATCTGAGCATGGCCGCTGGCGCGGAGGCCATGCTGCCAGAGACTAGCGGATCGAACTGCTGACGTAAGGCGTCTTGTCCTTCAAAAGGACGTCGTGAGCGCCTCCCTCAACGATGGAGGTAGAGGAAACCACCGTAAGCTTCGCTTTATGTTGCAGCTCGGATATGGAAAGGGCACCGCAATTGCACATGGTTGACTTGACCTTGGAAAGCGTCAGGTCAACGTTGTCCTTGAGCGAACCGGCGTACGGCACATAGCTGTCAACGCCCTCCTCAAATGACATGCCCTTCTTGTCGCCGCCCAGATCGTAGCGCTGCCAATTTCGAGCACGGGCCGATCCTTCGCCCCAGTACTCCTTCATGTAGCTGCCATTGACGTTGACCTTGTTGGTGGGACTCTCGTCAAAGCGGGCGAAGTACCGGCCCAACATGACGAAGTCGGCACCCATCGCCAACGCAAGCGTCAGATGATGGTCATACACGATACCGCCATCAGAGCAGAGGGGAATATAGATGCCCGTTTCCTCAAAGTATTCGTCACGCGCCTTCGCCACTTCAATAACCGCCGTGGCTTGTCCGCGCCCGATGCCTTTCTGCTCACGGGTGATGCAGATGGAACCGCCGCCAATGCCTATTTTGACAAAGTCGGCGCCCGCGTCGGCCAAAAAACGGAATCCTTCGGCATCGACGACGTTGCCCGCACCCACCTTGACGGAATCGCCATACTGCTCACGAATCCAACCGAGCGTGAACTTCTGCCAATCGGAATAGCCCTCGGAACTGTCGATGCACAGCACATCGGCACCCGCCGCAACCAGCACCGGCACGCGTTCGGCATAGTCGCGGGTGTTGATGCCTGCGCCCACCATATAGCGTTTGTGGGCATCCAGCATCTCGTTGGGGTTTGACTTATGCGAATCGTAGTCCTTGCGGAACACCATGTGGACCAAATGATCGTCATCGTCGACGATGGGGAGCGAATTGAGCTTGTTATCCCAGATGATGTCATTGGCCACTTTGAGGCTGGTGTCCAGGGGAGCCACGATCATGTTCTCCCGCGGCGTCATGAAGTCCGTGACCTTCTCATCCAGAGACATGCGGGAAAGACGATAGTCACGGCCGGTCACCACGCCAAGCAGCTTACCGTGGGTCGAGCCGTCCTCCGTAACAGGCATTGTCGAATGCCCATGCTCCTCCTTGAGCGCCACCACGTCAGCTAACGTCATGTCGGGAGAAAGGTTCGCATCGCTCGTGACGAAACCAGCCTTGTAGTCCTTCACCCGAGCGATCATGGCAGCCTGGCTCTCGATGGACTGAGACCCGAAAACGAAGGACAATCCCCCTTCCGTGGCAAGCGCGATAGCCATGCCGTCGTCAGACACCGACTGCATGATGGCCGACACCATGGGAATGTTCAAGCTGATAGCAGGTTCCTCGCCACGACGATACTTCACCAGAGGGGTCCCCAGCCCAACCTGAGCGGGGGTACAATCGGAAGACGAGTAGCCGGGGACGAGCAGGTACTCGTTGAATGTACGGGACGGCTCATCAAAGTAAAATGCCATAGAGAGAACTCCTTCACGTGATCTGCGCATATGCTGACGGTGACGCCATGCTGCCTAAGTGTTATCCGCTATTATAGCCACGCTCGGGCTCACGCGTGAGGAAACGTCTTGAAAATGGAGAAATTGCGAGGGTTGGGGCCAGAGAACAGCTCCTCTCCACGAAATGTCCCGCATCAACAACATTCCACCAGCTGGCGCAGCAATCCACGAGCTCTTTTCGTCTCCGCTCTTCATGAGCCTTCTCCGGACCAGCGTCATCGAAAACTCCGACACCACAACAAGAGAAAGTCAGGAAACCGTCCGGCATTAAGCATTGTGAGGATCGAAAGCGAGGGGGTGCAACACCACCCGACGAAGGGAAAGTCCCCGTCGGCCAAAACCGACAGGGACTCTCGTCGTACGCATATGTTCGGCCCGAAGCTTAGGCGTCCTTCAAGAACGCCTTGTATGCCTTGAGCGCCTCATAAATGTCGGCCTTGCTCGTAACCTCCCATGGGGCGTGCATCGACAGCACGGCCACGCCGGAGTCGATAACGTCCATGCCGTACTTCGCCGGAATATAGGCGATGGTGCCACCGCCACCTGCGTCAACCTTGCCCAGCTCAGCGGTCTGGAACGACACGCCAGCATCACCCATGACGCGCCGGATGCGCGCCATGTATTCGGCGCTCGCATCGTTGCTGCCGCTCTTGCCCCGACTTCCCGTGTACTTGTTGAACACGATTCCACATCCCACGTAGGCGGCGTTCTTCGGTTCGAACACGGATGCGTATGCCGGATCGAAGCCGGCGGACACATCGGATGACAGCATGCTCGATGCCGCAAGCGCTCGGCGCAAAGGCAGCATGCCACCATCGCCCGACAGCTCCATGATCTCAGCAATCGTGTTCTCGAAGAACTGGGAGGCCATGCCGGTCGCTCCCACGCTGCCAATCTCTTCCTTGTCTACCAAGACGGTGATCGCAGTCTTTTTCGGCTGCTCGATGGACAGGTGCGCCCTGAGCGACGTGTAGGCGCACACCCGGTCATCCTGCCCATACCCGATGACCATGCTGCGATCGAAGCCCAGGTCGCGGGCGCGGCCGGCAGGCACAGCCTCAATCTCGGCCGAAAGGAAGTCTTCTTCCTCTATGTCATACTTTTCCGCAAGCAACTTGAGCGCGAAGGCCTTCACGGGCTCCTTTTCAGCCAATTTCTCAAATGCCGGACGATCGTCTTCAGCGGCATCCGCGTCAGATCCGTCACGTGCTTCGCCCTTTTTGATCACCAACGGCCGATTGCCAACCAGCAGATCGAGGGCCTCCCCCTCCACCGCTTCGGCGACCTTCTTGTCCATCTGCTGCCGAGCCAGATGGATTAGCAGATCGGTCACGCAAAACACCGGATCGTCCGGATCTTCTCCCACCTGCACGTCAACCACCGTGCCATCAGTCTTTGCCACCACGCCATGCAGCGCCAGCGGCAAGGTGACCCACTGGTAGGTCTTGATGCCGCCATAGTAATGCGTGTCGAGCAAGGCGAAGCCGTTCGCCTCGTACAGAGGATTCTGTTTGAGATCGAGCCGAGGAGAATCAATATGAGCTCCCAAAATGTTGAAGCCCTCTGAGAAAGGCGCCTCTCCCAAATGGACGAGCACCAGGGCCTTCCCGTGTGCTTGGGCCCACACTTTGTCGCCCGCCTTGAGGACCCGGCCTTCACGCACCGCCTCGTCAAGCGGGCGATAACCATGCTGTTCGGCCAGGTCGATAGCCGCAGAGGCGCATTCGCGCTCCGTCTTGTTATCGGAAATGAAGACGGTGTAGTCCGCCGCCAGCTCCTTGAGCGTCTCAAGATCCGATTCTTCATAGCTCTTCCATGCTGATTCGTGTTCCACGACATCCATCCTTTCGCATCGAACGTGCTCTGCCTGCTACCTGTGCTGCGCAATCTGTGCTCGCGCCTATTATCCCCCAAATGCATCGCCCGCGAAGCACCCGCAATCGTTTCTTCGCAAATCAGGGAAAGGCAGTTCACCGGAGGCGCACGCATCCCTTGATGCCGGGCAGAGGCCGCATGCCTTGCGCGGAACCGCCGGCACACGCAGCAAGGTCTGGACAGTTTTTTCGACTTTCAAAGGAAAGCGATGCCTCTCACCGCAATTCCCCTCAACAAGCCTTGCATTTTCCCTGTTCAGAGAGTTGAGAAAAACTGGCTCTGCACAACATGCTGCTTTTCTTGATAAGAAAGCCGCTATTTTGCGGAAAAAGAGGCGGATATTCCGGGAAACCCGAAAAAAATGGTCATCTTCCTTTTCGGCCGCGCAGGGCGGGCAGCATCGGCCTCGGAAACAAGTTCAATAATAACTGTGGAGTTTCCAACACCTCGAAGCAACAACTAATTTAGCATCTAAAATATCCTTTGAAAAACCTGAGCATGCACATCTCTCAAATCTCGCGGTTTCCCTCCTTGGCCTCATAAGCCAGAAAGGCATCTATGCTGCAACTCATCGACATCTGCAAATCCTATACGACGGCCGATTTCACGCAAACCGCCCTCGACCACGTATCGGTCTCGTTCCGCGACAGCGAGTTCGTGGCCATCCTCGGCCCTTCTGGATCAGGCAAGACCACGCTGCTGAACATCGTGGGAGGCCTCGACCACTACGATTCCGGCAACTTGGTCATCGACGGAATCTCGACCGAGGAATACAAGGACCGCGACTGGGACGCATACCGCAACAACCGCATCGGATTCGTGTTCCAAAGCTACAACCTCATCCCCCATCAGACCATTCTCGGCAATGTTGAGCTCGCGCTCACCCTGTCGGGCGTCTCGCGGGCAGAACGGCGGGAACGCGCTGCGGAAGCGCTCCGGAAAGTCGGTCTGGGAGACCACATCAACAAGAAGCCAAGCCAGCTGTCCGGCGGACAGATGCAACGCGTGGCCATCGCCCGCGCGCTCATCAACGATCCCGAGATCCTGCTGGCCGACGAGCCCACCGGTGCGCTCGACTCCAAGACCAGCGTGCAAATCATGGGCCTGCTCACCGAAATTGCAAACGACCGCCTCGTCATCATGGTCACGCACAACCCGGAGCTCGCCGAGCAATACGCCACACGCATTGTCAATCTCAGCGACGGCTCCCTCCAATCCGACACCAACCCCTTTCCGCCCGCCGAGCAGGATATGCATCTCAGCGAGAAGCCCGTGCGCAAAACGGCCATGTCATTCTTCACGGCGCTTTCCCTGTCGTTCAACAACCTCATGACGAAGAAGGGCCGCACCATCATGACGGCGTTTGCCGGCTCCATCGGCATCATCGGCATCGCCGCCATTCTCGCGCTCGCAAACGGCGTGAACAACTACATCAAGTCGGTCGAGGAGGAAACGCTCTCGGAATACCCGCTCACCATCGAGAGCCAGGGCATCGATCTCACCTCTCTGATGGTCGCGCCCGGCACCGATTCGGGCGAGGGCGACGATGACGCAAGCGACGATGGCAGCGGAAGCGGAGATGACGGAGGGCAGGTCTCCGAAACCAAGACGCTCACGAACATGTTCTCACGCATCGGCAGCAACGACCTGGCTTCGCTCAAGGAGTTTTTCGATGACGGCGGCGACGGCATCGACAACTATGCGAATTCCATCCAATACACCTACGACGTCACCCCGCAGATATACAGCTCAGACACCTCGAATGGCGTGCGTCAAGTGAACCCCGATACCTCGTTTTCGGCGTTGGGGCTCGGTTCCACGACGAGTTCGAACAGCCTCATGTCCATGTCCATGAGCACCGACGTGTTTTCCGAAATGATGGATGACACGGATCTCGTGGAAAACCAATACGATGTGGTCGCGGGACACTGGCCCGAGAATTACGATGAAATTGTCCTCGTTCTGAACAGCAGCGGCGGCATGAGTGACCTCATGTTCTACGACATGGGATTGCGTGACCCCAGCGAACTCGATGACATGGTGAGCCAGCTTGCCAACAACGAGGACGTCTCTGTTCCCGACGACACGAGCTCGGTCTCCTACGACCAGATTCTTGACACCACTTTCAAGCTCGTGCACGCTACCGACTTCTACCAATACGATGACGAATACAAAGTCTGGAAAGACAAGAGCGACGACGCAGACTACATGGAGAATGTTGTGGAAAACGGCACCGACCTCAAGATAGCGGGCATCGTGCAGCCGAAGCAGGATTCCACGGCAACGGCCCTCAGTCCTGGCCTTTACTATACCTCCGCCCTGACCAATCGCCTGATCGACGATGCGGCCGATTCGCAGATCGTGAAGGATCAGCTGGCCAATCCCGACACCAACGTTTTCTCCGGCAAGACGTTTTCCGAAGAGGAGAGCGAGCAGGACGAAAGCAGCTTCGACATGAGTTCTCTGTTCACCATCGATGAGAACGCCTTGCAGTCCGCATTCACCATCGATCAGAGCGCGTTGGCCGTCGACATGTCAAACTCGCTTGACCTGCAAAGCGCAGTCGCAAGCCTTCCCGCAGCGCCCGAGCCAAACATGGATGAAATCGCCAGATCGCTCAACATCGAGGTGCCCACCGACAAAGTCGCCGATCTCATGGGCACGGTGATGCAGGGATACGTGACCTATCTCCAGGATCATCCCGGCACCACCACGCAGGAATACCTCGCCCTCCCCGAAGTCCAGGCGCAGATCGCAACCGGCATCCAGGGCATGGTCGACCAAGATGCGCTCAAATCCCAGCTTGCAACGGCTCTGCAAGGCTATGTGCAGACCACCATGAGCACCTACATGAGCCAAATGGCAACCGCTCTGCAATCCCAGATGACCGCTGCTTTGCAAAACTCCATGAACCAGATGGCAAGCAACATGTCCAGCGCCATGCATATCGACCCCGATGCGTTCAAGAACGCCTTTCAGATGAACATGGACGAGCAGGAGCTCACCGAGCTCATGACGTCGCTCATGAACACGCAGGGAACCTCCTATGACAGCAATCTGAAAACGTTGGGCTACGCCGATCCAGCCAAGCCATCAAGCATTGACATCTACCCCATCGATTTCGAGAGCAAAGAAAAAATCATTGACATCCTCGACGGATACAATGACCGCATGAAAGCGGAAGACCAGCAAGACAAGGTCATCACCTATACCGATCTCGTCGGCACGCTCATGTCATCGGTAACCGACATTGTGAATATGATCAGCTATGTGCTCGTTGCCTTCGTGGCCATCTCGCTGGTGGTGTCCTCCATCATGATTGGCATCATCACCTATATCTCCGTGCTTGAGAGAAAAAAGGAAATTGGCATCCTTCGCTCTATCGGCGCAAGCAAGAAAGACATCAGCCGTGTCTTCAACGCAGAAACGCTGATCGTCGGATTCACTGCCGGCATCATCGGCATCGGGGTGACGGCGCTTGCCTGCATTCCGGCGAATGCCATCGTGTATGCGAATTTCGATGTGGCAAACGTCGCTTCCCTCCCGTGGCAGGCTGCAGTCGTTCTCGTGCTCATCAGCATGATCCTCACGTTTTTGGCTGGATTGATCCCCTCAAGCGCCGCGAGCCGAAAAGATCCGGTCGAGGCCCTGCGAAGCGAATAAAAAAGCCAAGGACTTTCCGCTTTCCCCGCCCCATGAGGCCCTCTGTCCTGATCGCAGGAAGGGGGCCTCTGCCTCGCTCGAGGCGATGTGAAAGTTATGAGAATCGGGGAACCGTATAGATTACCCTCTTGCACTCTCTTTTCCCGCACGTTATTATACTTAATGAGATTGGTTCTCATTAAGAAGAGCGAGAGAGTTTGACCAGACGAGAAGGAGTTATACCCATGAAAGCACGTTCCCAGGTCCCCAGCGTAGAAAATTCCACCAACTTCAACGTCGTCTCCGACAGCAAGACAGCGGTCGGCACCACACTTGAGAACCTCAAGTCCGCCATCATGGGCGAAACCGGCGCTTCCGCCAAGTACGCAGCATTTGCCAAAGCGGCAAAAGAACAGGGCTACGATCAGATTTCTCGCCTGTTTGAGGCGACCTCCGCTGCAGAGCAGATTCACATCGGTTTGGAATATGGCCTGGTTTCCGCAGAAGATCCCACCTATGAGAAGCCTGCGGCCCCCGACTGCTCGGGCGAGGCAACCGACCTGAATCTCATTTCTGGCGCCACCGGCGAAATCTACGAGACCTCTGACATGTATCCCTCCTTCATCAAGAAGGCCCAGGAAGAAGGCAACCACAAGGCCGTCCAGGTGTTCACGCGTGCCAAGCTTGCCGAATCCGTGCATGCGGAACGTTATTTGGCAGCCTACAACGACCTCGACGCAGCAGACGATGATACGTTCTACCTCTGCCCGATCTGCGGGTATATCCACAAGGGCGACGACTTCGAAAAATGCCCCATCTGCTTTTGCCCGAAAGCAACCTTCAAGACGTTCTAGTCAATCAAGTTCAATCATGCCCTCTGAAGAAGGGCCGTCCCCGAGGGACGGCCCTTCTTTGCTCAGCATGAAGCCCTGGACCATCTCCATCATCCCGAAAGGCTCATATCACACACATGCTCCGTCAAACCAGAGAGGGACGTTCATTGGATCGACGAAAAATGATGATTGCGTGGCCCCGTTCCTTCAGCAATCAGCTTTGGGGTCGTCCCGCACGTCTGGATAGCAGACGACATGATCTTTGGTGAGATCGCTCAAAGGCACGTACTCAATGATGTCGTTGACGTTGCAGTTCTCAATCCCCATCTCCTCAAATGCCTCAATCAGCTTGTCCAGGGTCGAAAGCCGGAACGCCTTGATATGGCCAGTCTTGATTCGGGAAATGTTGACGTTGGTGATTCCCACCTTTTCGGCCGTCACGTTCACGGCGATTCCGTGATCGCTCATAAGCTTGTTCAGTTTCACACATATGGGCATCGCTATTCCGAATTCCGTTCGAAAGTTTTAGCCAACTGGCCTTTATCTATAAATTGTTCGTTAAAACGTACAGTATAGTTGATTGTATCGCATACGCTTGATACATGGTTCGACACAATAACGACTACGACGATGAGAAGCGACGCCTCGGCATGAGAGTGTCACTTCTCCGTGCATCAAAGGGGTTGTCGCAGAGCCAACTCGCAATGATGGTCGAGATGCATCGCCCCACCTTGAACCTCATTGAGTCAGGGCAAGCCAATCCACAATTCGTGACCCTGGTTCGTATTGCGAACGGATTGGGCGTGAAAATCGAAGACCTTTTTAAGGATTGAGAATCTTGCCAAGCTCCTTCATCGCCTGATCGATAGCCTCCTTTCGCCCCTTGCATAAACATTCCAGAACCATGTCGGCCGCCCTTCCTTGTTCTTTGCCGCCCATCACGTGCGAGAAGCGTATGCGGCAGTGGGCAAATGGGAACCACAATGTCCGACGACGATCAAACGGTTCTCGTGATCGGCGTAATAGTGCACGCTCAAACGACCTCCTGCCCTCCTTGTACGTCCCTTGACGTGGGCGGATATATCAACCAGATGCCCTTGGTACTCAATGCGGCGCAGTCTGGCCAACTCGTTGTTCTTGGTGGTGGCCGGACCTTCACCCAGCGCCACGCTCAAGTTTGTCTCAGCCTTGAACTCCGCCTCGACATTGACAGACTCATCAGAAAATACCAGCCGATAGAGCACCGTCGCCATGCAACGGAGGATATCCCATGTTTCCCCCGCATCCCCTTTGACGTACTCCTCAGCGCTCTTTTCAGCATTTGCATGAACATAGAGTTTGTCGGGATATGCCCGCTTCGCAAGCCGCAAGGATTCGGCCGGCGTTGTCGGGAATTCAAGCACGTCAATCAAGGAGGCCCTTCGCTCCAAAGCGGCGTTGGACTTTGCCAAGGAGGATGATCGGAATTCCGCCTCTTGCAGAAGGCGCGCGAACTTCGCAAACTGTTTCTCGGCATCAGCTCGGTATTCCTCCGCCTCAATGAGCAGAGCTTCGTGAGCCGCCCTGAGCGCCTTCAGATCGGCTTGAGTCGATTCGAGCGACTCCGGCTCTTGAGAGGCTTGCCGTTCTACAGCAAAGGTATCGGCAACCGGAGATCCGCCAAACCGCCCCGTGCTCCTCGACGGAGCGGGAACCTCATGCTCATCGCCCTTTTCAGGTTCAAGCAGCCGTGCCTCTTCTGCGGTGACCAGGCGATAATGATCGCGTCCTGCAAGACGGGGCATCCGAACTGGCACCAGCGTTCCATCGCAAACCAAAGCGGAGATGCGATCCGCCCAAGTGCCGATCGAAATGAAATTGTTCCTTTCCCTTTGTTGGTCAACCGCTGTTGGAGCGAAGTTATAGTTGGTCAGGCTCGCATAGAGGCCATTTGGTCGCTCATCGTATAGGTTGATCGAGAATTTTCGCGCCGCACGAAACGTCCGCTTCCCCAAAAAGAGCATCGAGCGGCAGGGAAACTTGCCCTCAACCTTATTCAAGCCCACATAGCACAGCACAGGACAGCCCACGTCTTCGTCATATGAGGGATAGATGAACAGGCCGCCGAGGTTCCCCTTCTTGAGCCTGCGGACATCCACGAGAAGGCATCCGGGAAACAGCAGTTCAAGCTTATCGAGCGAAAGGGGCTTTCGCCAAGCGACCTTTGGATGTCGAATGACGGCCTTGGCACACTCTTCAGACAATTCCATGGTCTTTGGCTTGTAATACCACACGCTCTCAAGCTCAGCGTATTCGAACTTCGATTTGAAAAGGCCGCTTGGCAGCTTTTCGACGCCTCGGCGAGCCCTCCTCAGCTCCGTTTCCTCCTGCAGGGTGAACGAAGTGCTCTCAAGGAGTCGGCAATTCCCCAATTCCGCGACCGTCTTTCCCCGGAGTGCTTCTGCCTTATCGATCTCGTCCATGAGTTCACGGCTCAGGCCACCCTTGAAATTTTGGTGGAACAAAGTGAGCAACTGTTCGAAATAGGACTGCTGACCTTCCGGCATGAGAGCGATCGTCCCCTTTTCATCGTTATAGGAGGATATTCTACAATACTCATAATTGTATCCGCAAAGATGCACAGAAAATCCCAGCAAGGATGACACACTCGCCGCGAGCCGGAAACCACCCCGTCAGATTCGCCCAACCCCTCAACCACAAACCGTCTGCCCAGCCGCCGACGGGCATCGGCAGCAGACCATCTCCCTTCTTAGTCCGCCAACCCTCCGGCACGCGAGGGACTGACGGGACGGGAATTCCCCTCCACCAGATCGATCAGATCCTGATGTGCGTGTATTCCAAGCTTCGCGTACACATGCTTCACATGGGCTTTCACGGTGTTGCGAGAAACGACGAGCTGTTCTTGGATATAGGATCGGTCACGGCCTCGGGCAAGCATCATGAACACCTCAAGCTCGCGCGGGCTGAGGCCGTTTTCGGCCGCAATGGACGCGCAACGCTCTTCAAATTCCTGTTCGGGGCTTTGGGCAACCGTCTCCTCGACCTGAGTCACCCCCTCAATGGTCGCAGAGAAACTGAAGTTCTTCAATCCGAGAAGAGCATACCCCACGAACACAAGAATGATTGCTCCCGCAAGAAGGGAAACCGCAACGTCATCAAAGCCGAACAGGTCGTTCGACCACACTCCCAACCCTGCGCCAACCACCGTTCCAAGGCCAGACAAACCTCTTCCCCACGCAAACGTTGCCACCGCCCCAAAGGTGTTGCGACCGGCAACGGCAATGAGCACAAGCCAAGCCACCATATCGAACACCGCATTGCCGGCAGAAAGCAAGGTCACGCTGCCGAGCGCCGCATACGAAGCTCCAGACGATGCGATGAGGAATCCCGCCACGATGAACAGCACGGAAACCTGCGCGAGAACGTCGGCCGGAAGCGGCTTTCGGGCCAGCAGGACGTAGAAGGCAACAAAGGCCACAGGAAGAATTCCCAGGGCATCGGAAAGAGGCACGCCTCCCACTTCCCCAAACCGCAGCGAGTAGCCGAACGCAACGCGAAAAAGGAACAGACACACAAACAGCTGACTCGCCAAAGGAAGAAACGACGAGGGCTGCGTCACCGAAAAATCGGCCGGTGCCTCGCCATGCTGCGTCTCGTCAAGAATTGGGCAAGCCTGTTTTCGCACAAGAGTAAAGGAGAGAAAAGGCAGAAGGAGGAACAAGGCCGTGCCCGCCGCCACCGGAATGACCCATACCACCGCCGCAGCTGCGTACTGCACCACAAACGCAACCGCCACGGCGATGCTTGCCTGACGCAAAGTGAGGCGAGAGGCGGCAACGCCCACGACGACGGTCAGCCAGCCGCGACCCACTGCAAGCAGGCTCGACGCGATGGTGAGCGCAAGGGCATTCCCTTCATACAGGCCGAAAGGAAGCAGCGCCGATCCCAGGGCGAGAAGCACCACGCACGCGGCATTCAGGTACTTCGCAGGAAGAAGAGACGGGCGGAACGTCGCAGCAAGGCCAATTGCGATAAGAGTCACGGAATTAGCCATCACCGACAGGTCGCGCGCATAGGTGAAAACCGCATCGAAGCGTGGAAACACCGCAACGTTCATAAGCGTCGTGGTGACCAGCACGAAAGAAAGCGCCGCGCCGGTGCGCCACAAAGCGTGCGTAAGCTTGTGCTCAGACCTATCCTTCATGAGGAGATTGTAGCATGCGCACGAAGGTGGGAATGTCCCAGGCGGAAAGGAATCCGCCCGGGCATCCCCGCCCGCATCAGAGCTATGCTTGCTCCTTTGCGGCCAACGTTCCGGCCCGGCGACCGAAGGTCATCGTCCGACCTGCAGCCAAACCGGTGAAAAGGTTAGGGTAGCTCACGCTGAAGAATCCACCGGAATCGTTACCGACCATATACAGGCCCTCAATCTGCTCGCCAGCCTCATTGACTGGGTGCATGTCCGTATTGACCGGACATCCGTCGATGGTGGCGAGGAACCACGCGCCCGTCCGCACTCCATAATAGGGAGGATGGTCGAGCTTCGTGATGCGATAAGGCTCCTTGTTGTAGTCCTCATCTTTTCCGGCATCCGCGAAGCCGTTGTACCGCGTCCACGTTTCCACCGTGGATTCGACAGGAAGGTTCAGCTTCTCTGCCAACTCGTCCATCGTGTCAGCCTGCTGGATATATCCCGCCTCGATAAGCGTCTGGAAGTCGCCGGCCATTTTCGTGATAGGCATATTGGACGGTGCTCCGTTGTCAAAGGGATACAGGCGGCAGCAACCGACTTCATCGATCTGCTTGACCTGTTCGACATAATCGGAGTCCCATATGTCAACATAGGTATGATAAGGCTGCATGAAAGCGGAATGAAGCATATAGTCATAGGGGCCTGACTCGTTGCAAAAGCGCTTGCCGTTGAGATTGACCTTCAGAAAAGGCTGTTCTCCGAACCAGAACCACTTGCCCACCAGGTCCGATCCAGCAACCTCGTCAGGCTTGCAACAGGCGCGGTTAAAGGAGACTGCAGCGCCCACCGGATCGATGGTCGCACCACACCACAGAGCAGCTTTGATGCCATCCCCCGTGCATGATCCGCCAACTGGAACGTTGATCTTCAACCGGTTGTTCCAAGCCTGTCGGGCTTCCACCATCTCGGTGTTGGCAACATAGCCGCCGGTTGCAAGAATGACGCCCCGAGACGCGTTGACACGCAGATAATGCTTGTCGTTGCCATCCTGGCAGACAACGCCTGTCACGCGGCCGGACTCATCCTGTTCGCATTTCACAAACATGGTGTCATACCGAAACATCGCGCCAAGCTCTTCCGCGTAATCGCGCAGCGTCGTCCCAAAGGTGACATCTTTGTTATCGGTGAGCTTCTGCGGGCTATGGCCCGTTGCCCAGACGCGATCGCGAGCACCCTGCCCGCTCGTTCCTATGGAACCCTCAAAACGCATGGTGAACTCGCCGTTGCGCGCAATGATGTCGGACAGCCAGTCGATCATCGCACCCGATTCGTTCGCCCACAGCTTTATCAGGTCGTAGTTCACGAACCCGTTCGCATAGCGGACGATGTCCTCCATCGCCTCCATCTTGTCAATTTCAAATTGGGGATATTCCTCGAACGATTCCAGCTGAAGCTTCGAGTTGATGGCTCCCACATCCTCGCGCGGTGCAGCTATGGCGCTCATCTGCTCAATTCCCAGGACATTCGCCCCCTGCTCCGCCGCTGCTATCATCGCAGGCAAGCCGCCCGTGCGGCATCCCACCACCACAACGTCAACGTCAACGGTCTCCGTGATGGCGGACTCGGCAATTTCGGGAGCCTCTCCCAACCAGGTGGGAACTCCTGGCTTTTGCGTGGTGGCATCTTTCAGTTCTGCCGCATTGACGTATCCATCGCCGCACCCCGTCAGCGCGCCAGCCGCTGCCGCACTGACGGCAGTGAGCCCCGCAGCCTTGAAAAAGGAACGACGCGACATGCCCTCCCTGTTTTCGGAATCGATTGCATGAGATTGACTATTCACTCGTTGCCTCCCACCCTTCAGGCACGTTCAGATCATGGCACTTGGCGCAATACAGTTGGCTCTTTTCGTGAACTTTATGGCAATCGCCGCATTCAAGCTCATTGTCCTGATGGCTGGAATGGGGATTGTATTTCGCATCGTTGCCCTCAAATCCCCAGGTGCTGTCAACGATGTCCTGCATGGAGTGGCACCCGCTGCGAGCGCAGAACTCCTGCGTGGCAATTTCTTCGCCCGTGGCAAGCTTTGTTCCCGTCTCGTCCAGGGGGTAATCGTCAGACACCCAAGCCATCACTTCGGAAACCTGGGTTGTCAGCTTTGCCTCATGGCAACTCAGGCAGTTCTCGCCTGCATCGGCATGGGCCTTGATTCCCAAGCCGGGATCGTCCGTCGAATAACTTTCCACATAGGAGTCCATGGGACTATGACACACAGCATTGCAAAAGCTCGGCTGATCGTGCCACACCCACGCCCCCACTCCGGCGACCACCAACACTGCAACAATCACACCCGCCGTCACCAAACCCCGTTGGTGGCGCTTTTTTTCAGGCGTTTCAGACCCCTCGTCTTTCCTCTCGTCGGCATTGGAACCTGCCGCCCACTCAGCATTGTCCTCCTGTTCGACCATGCCTCCTCCTTCTGGTATCCCATACGGTCGACTCTCTACAGGCAGATCATGCTCCGCATCAACGGTTTTAGCCATTACCCCCGTGGGGTCATTTATCGGTCAGGGCTGATCATCCACCTGTTTTCACATGAGCTGACAAAGGATCTCTCCTGTCTTTCCCCCGAGAGAGCGGCAGGTGGCCCCTAGAACAATCGCGCCGTCCGACCGACAGCCTTCAGCCAATTGCCCGTCCTGCAATCGCAAAGTGACGAAAACATGACGTTTTAGCACTCTCACTTGACGAGTGCTAAGCAGCTGGATATAACCGATGGTGTACGGAGAAAGGAACGAAACAGGTACCGCGAGCAAGCGCTGGTAAACCAATTTCTCCTCGGCGCATGTTCCGGGCCGCACGAAACGGAGATGATTGTTATGGCCATGATGCTACCGACAAGAAGAAACCGTAACCTGTTGAGTGAGTTGATGACGGATCCCTTCGATGCGTTCTTTGACATGGCAGCACCCGTGCAGAAGATGTCGCCAACCCTCATGCGCACCGACATCAAAGAGACGGATAGCAACTATGAGCTCACCATCGACTTGCCTGGATTCAAGAAAGAGGATGTGCAGGCCGAGCTCAAGGATGGCTCGCTTGCCATTACGGCGCAAACTCAATCAGAGTCCGAAGACAAGGACGAGGAGGGCACGTTTGTCCGCAAGGAACGCTTCAGCGGAAAATGCAGCCGGACATTCTACGTTGGCGAAGACATTGCAGAAGACGAGATCAAGGCACGCTTTGAAAATGGAGTTCTCACGGTCGACGTTCCCAAAAAGAAGGAGCAGGCCAAGATTGAAGAAAAGAAGACAATCGCAATTGAAGGCTGACCGCATCTGGCTTTGAAGGCCAGAGTCCCGCAGCGATCCCCCCAAGGCGCAGGGAATGGCTTCACCGCCATCCTCCTGCGCTTTGGCATGTCACCGTCTTGCCCCGTCAAACAAGGAGCGTTCTTGACTGCCTCACGTCCGCACTTGCAGGATATCCGCCAGGTTTCGGATGGATGGATAAAGAAGTATCTTTTGACCTATGCTTTGCCGAACGGCTCAGTTCTCGAATATGAAAGTGCCTCAAGAAAGGGTTTGGCTGCCTACCGTTCCGAGCTGGAAGGCAATCCCCTCGGGGAAAAGCCTCTGATCGATGCGGTATGCATCGTTCCACAAACGCCTGAGGGAGATCTTCTTCTCATACGCGAGTTTCGGTATCCCCTCAACAGCTGGTGCATCGCCTTTCCCGCCGGCCTGAAAGAAGGCGACGAAAGCCTGAAGAGCTGCGTTGAACGCGAACTTCGCGAAGAGGTCGGCTATGCGCCCCGCAAAGACCTTGGGGAAAAGGCGCTCGAGCCTCTTCCCCAGGCAGGGTTTTCATCGGCCGGACTTACCGATGAATCCGTGCACATGGTCTTCGTCCAAGTTGAGAAAGCCTTCGAGGCGCAACCTGAGCCAACGGAATTCATTGAGCCGTTCCTCTTGCCCATCAGCGACATCCCGCGGTTCCTCGCAGAAAACACCACTCCCCTGGAAACGCGTGCACAGCTTGTCCTTGAGGCGTTCGCGCGCAGGCGCTGACATCTTGTTTGAACCATTCATGGGCCAAACTGCTCAGAGCGACCGGCTGCAAGCGACACCCGCATCGCAGCCTGAAGCTGAATTGCGATGCCTTTGCTTAAAAGCGCAGGGCATGCGTGAAACCGGCCCAGCTCAGCGAATCGGTGTCCCGAACCAGGGCCCCAAAAGTAGGCGCATGCACATAGTGAGTGCCTCCCTCGTTGCAGGCTATGCCGACGTGGCCGTTATAGCCATCGCCGTAGCCGATCCACAGCACATCGCCGGGCTGAGCTTCGGAGACGGGAAGCCGAGCCTTTGCGGCATGGTACAGGGACTCGGTTTGGTGAGGCACTGAAATTCCCACCTGCGCATACGCCCAACAAACCAATCCGGAGCAATCGAAAGCGTCGGGGCCTTCGGCTCCCCACACATACGGACAGCCGATACGAGAGAGGGCATAGTCGACGACCGATCCCTGCGACGGGATGGACGAGCCGTCTCCCGAATAGCTGGAGACGCTCGCTTGCTTCGCTGCCGCGGCGGCAATCGCAGCGGCACGCTCGGCCGCCTGCTCTTGCTCCAACAGGGCACGCGCCTCGGCGTCGAGAGACTCGAGCATGTCCTGCAACGTGGCGACAGAACCCTCGGTCTCCTCTTTGATCCGCTTCGCCTCGGCCTCCCTGTCAGCCGCAATCTCCTCCTGATGCTCCAGTTCGGCCTTGGCGGCCTCAACCTCGCTTCGCAGGTCTTTCATTTGTTCGACCATATCGGCATCGTTTTGGTTGAGCGACGTGAGAATATCCCAATTCTGCGCCAACTCGGCAAACGAAGAAGATCCCATAACAACGTCAACGAGCGTCGACTGCCCCGTGCGATACATGCTGCGAGCCCGCACGCTCAACTTGTCTTGCAAGCTAGCGATCTGGGAATTCGCCTCATCGATCCTGCTTTGAGCATCGGCGACAGCCTGTAAAGCCGCCTCGTGCTCGTCCAGTGCACGATAGTAATCCTCGGTGCGCAAAGCAACTTGATTCTGCATGGCAGTTATCTGGGAGCGAACCGTTTCGGCTTCTGCAAACTTGTCAGCCGATGTCGGATCAGCATAGGCGCGACGGGGATTGAACAGAATTGGAGCGCCCAAAACGACGGCACCTGCGAGAAACGTGCGACGGTCGATGCCGCGCGCGGTATCTTGCATACAACAACCTCCTGACGATTGCCGCAAGCCTCCCGTTCCGTGATTTCCCCCAGGAAAGGAAAAATGCCGTGAAAAGCTGCGTCAATCAACTATATGGCAGCGAATATAACACGGTTTGGCAACTCATCAGGAAATCTTCATACTCGAAACCTGACTACAGCAAGAACAAGGCAAAGACGATCAAGAAGGATCGTCGAGAATTTGAAGCGCGGCAGCATAGCCGCCCGATCCATAGCTCAGACACTTCGACACGCGCGCGATGGTGGTGGCCGAGGCCCCCGTCGCCTCCTCGATAGCCGCATACGAGCGGCCGGCGTCCAAAAGACGGGCGACGGCAAGCCGCTGTGAAGTCTCTTTGATCTCGCGAATGGTGAACATGTCTTCGAGCAGGGCAAAGACGACGTCCTTGTCATCAAGTCCGACGAAGACACGCAGCAGATTCTCAACTTCGGGGGTTCTGAGATCGCTCATGCTATTTCCCCACTCTCATCAGACCATATTCGATTGAGTCGACAAGCGCGTTCCACGATGCCTCAATGATGTTCTCCGACACGCCGATCGTTCCCCAGCTGCCCTTCTCGTCACGAGTGGTGATGACAACGCGCGTTATGGCGTCCGTTCCCACGTTCTCATCGAGAATGCGCACCTTGTAATCAACGAGCTCCATGCCCGCAACCTCAGGGTAGAATTCAGAAAGAGCCATGCGGATGGCGTTGTCAAGCGCACCGACAGGGCCAACGCCCTCACCTGTCGCGATGAACCGGCGGTCTCCCACGTGGATTTTGATGGTTGCCTCGCTCATGGCGTCTTTGGCGCGCGCGCCGGTGTCCTCGCGATCATCGACGATGACGCGGAAGCTCTCCAGGGTGAAATGAGGCCGATAGGCATCAAGGTGCCATTGCAGCAGAACGGCGAGCGACCCATCGGCGACCTCATACGAATAGCCCTGCGCCTCACGTTGCTTGATGTCGTCGAGAATGATCTGCGTCTTTTCCGGCTTGCCACCAAGATCGATGCCCAGGCTCGCGGCCTTAGCCATGAGAGATGCCTTGCCTGCCAGCTCGCTGACCAGCATGCGCGTGGCATTGCCCACGTTTTCGGGACGCGTGTGCTCATAAGCTTCCGGAAACCGCGCAATGGCACTGGCATGCAGTCCGCCCTTATGGGCGAATGCAGAGGCACCGGTATACGGATGGTGGGTCGGCACGGCCATGTTGCACGTCTCGGCCACATACTGCGACACGCCGGTCATCTGGCGCAGGTTATCGGGACCGACGCACCTGCGTCCCATCTTGAGCTCAAGGTCTGCGATGACAGTCAGGAGATCGGCGTTGCCAACCCTTTCGCCAATTCCATTCACCGTTCCTTGCACTTGCAAGGCTCCTGCCCGGACAGCAGCAAGGGAATTTGCAACTGCGCAACCGGAATCGTTGTGGCAGTGGATGCCAAGCTGTTGATGGGGCAAGGCGCTCCTCACCGCCTGCACAATCTCCTCCACCTCGAAGGGCAAGGCCCCTCCGTTCGTCTCACAGAGATCCACGGAATCGGCCCCGGCTTCGCTCGCCGCACGCACGCACGCCAACGCATAGGCGGCATCAGCCTTATACCCATCGAAAAAATGCTCGGCATCGAACACGACCGTCATGCCCTGACGCTTCAAAAAGGCGACGGAATCCCCAATCATGCGAAGGTTTTCATCGAGCGTGGTAAGAAGGGCGCGCGTGACCTGTTCGTTCCATGCTTTGCCCACGATGGTGGCAACAGGAGCCCCGCTGGCCACAAGATCGGCCAAGCCGTGATCCTTATCGGCGGCGACGCCCTTCTTACAGGTGGAACCAAATGCCGCAATGCGCGCATGCCGCAGGGGAAGCATGCGCACACGCTTGAAGAACGCGATGTCTTTCGGGTTCGAGGCAGGAAATCCGCCTTCTATGAAATCAATCCCGAACGCATCCAGCCGCTCGACGATGCGCAGCTTGTCCTCGAGGGAAAGGACGATTCCCTCACTCTGCTCGCCGTCGCGCAGCGTGGAGTCATAAGTGAAAACCTTCGTCACGGCATGCTATATCTCTGTGAGCCAGTCGGCATACTCGTCGATACGGCCGTACGCGACGGCAAAGAACCGATCTTGCAGCACGCGCGTGATCTCGCCAGGCCTCCCGATCTCACGCCCGTCAACGCTTCCGATGGGAGTAAGCTCAGCTGCCGAACCCGTCATGAACACCTCGTCAGCGACGTAGAGATCGCTGCGGGTGAGGCTTTCCTCAACAGCCGGAATTTCGAGATCATCCGCCAGACAGAGAACCGTGTCGCGGGTGATGCCCTCAAGCAAGCCGTCCGAAAGGGGAGGGGTGGAAAGTACCCCGTTGCGTACAACGAACAGGTTTTCGCCCGTGCCTTCGCAGACAAGTCCCGCCTCATTGAGCATGATGGCTTCCGCATAGCCATGCTCCTTGGCCTCAAGTTTGGCCAAGATTGAATTCATATAGGATGCTGTGCTCTTCACCGCTGGAGGAAGAGCGTTGTTCGAGCGCTGCCGCCAAGACGACACGCCGACGGCCACACCGTTCTCAAGCGCCTCGGCACCCAGATAGGATTCCCAAGGCCACACGGCGATGATCACCTCGGTGGGAGAACCCGTGGGATCGACCCCCATGACTCCATATCCCCGGTAGACGAGCGGACGTATATAGCACGACGGAAGGTTGTTCTTGCGAATGAGATCGACGGTGGCCTCGCAGAGCTCATCCACCGTATAGGGAAGATCGATGCAGGCAATCTTGCAGCTGCGTGCCAGGCGTTCCATGTGGTCGCGCAAACGAAAGACATGGCTTGTGCCACCGTCGGGATCTCGATAGCAGCGGATGCCCTCAAACACGCCGGAGCCATAATGCAGCGAATGGGACAGGACATGCGTCGTGGCCTCAGCCCACGGGACCAATTCCCCGTTTTTCCAGATATAGTCAACCTCGGTGATATCTGCCATGACGCATCCCTTCTCGCTCGCCTTCCAGCCCTGACACATGCTTCCCGCTGCGCGCGCTTTGTCCTCCGCGCTTTCAGTCCGACCATTGTACTCCAATCGGCTAAAGCAAAGTACCCTTTCCGGCGAAGAGGACGTTTTTCGGCTCCTATCGACGCGAGAGGGGGGACACTCCGTCCGAAGTGTCCCCCCTCTCACACCTACGGCGGCCGGGCCGATCCATTTTTCGAACAGAAGGGCCCGGCGAGGCGTTCAGGCTACCCCATGGTCCCGCGTCCGCTGCGCTGGACGTCACCGCCCTGCCCGGCTCCGAGAGGGTTGCCGTCAGACCCCAGGCCTCCCACTCCGCCCGAAGCGGTGGTCGATGCCTGGGCATCGGTGGTCGAACCGCCGTCCACGGAGCCATCGTCGGTGTATCCATCGGCATTTGCGCCAGACACGGAGCCTCCGACGACAATCGAATAGCTGCCTCCTTCGACAAACGCGGGACTCGATGCCAGAACCATGCCGAACTGCCTTGCAGCCGTGAGAGAGGCCACCACGGTTCCGTCGCCATCCACCACAGCGACGCTCTGGCCCGCGCTTCCGCTGACCGAAGAGAAGGAGAACGGCTGCGTTCCGCTGGTGAAGTTCTGAGCCATGCCGGTTGAGCCCACCATGAGCACCGTGCCTCCCGTGACGGTGGCCTCCAGGTCATAGTCAAACGCGCCGTCATTGCTGCTTGAGGGACCATTCACCAGAAGCACGCCCCCCGTGACCTCCACGCTTCCGTTGCTGTCGACGCCATCGCCTTCCGCATCGAGGACAAGGGAGCCCCCATTCATCTGAATGAGACAGTTCTCGTCTCCCATGGTCATCCCGCCATTGCCGGCACCTTCGGCAAACGCATTGTCGGGAGCGCCCCCGTTGAGCTCACTCTCGTTCGCGTTCCCCCCACCGCCACCAGCAGGAGCCTCTCCGCCGCTGGGCTCACCTTCGGTTTCTCCGGACGTTTCTCCGGCGCTGAAACCGCGAGATGCCGAAGTCGCCGACGTGTCCTCTTCGGCATCTCCGGTCAAGTCGGCAGCCGAGGCATTGACGGCATCGTCGGTGGCCACAATGTGCGTGTTGCCGCCATTCACATAGATCTTCTCGGCCTCATAGCCTTCATAGCAACCAAAGACATCGACGGTTCCGCCATCGACGACAAGCTTGGTCTCGGCATGGAAGGCATCGTCGCCGGCCTCCGCCGTCATCTCGCCACCAGAAAGCAGCAGTTCCAGATCGGAATGGAAGGCATCGTCAGCCGCTTCCACCTTGAGCTCGCCACCGGCCACACGGAGATAGGTGACCGACTGGATGCCGTCATCGCCGGCCGTGATGTCAACCGTGCCCCCATCGATGGAAACGAATCCCCGCGTTGCATCACCGTCATTGTTTGACTTGATGCCGTCGCCACCGGCGGTGACGGACACATTGCCGTCCTGTATCTTCACGCAGTCGCGACCGCGCAGCCCATCCTCGGCCGCATCCACCACATAGGTTCCCCCGGTGATGACCAAGTCGTCTTTCGAGCAGATGGCGTGGCGGTAAGATCCGGTGACCTGCAATGTCCCCGTGCCGTTCAGCGTCAGATCGTCATGGCTGAACAGCGTGGCGTTGGGTTCGTCGGAATCGTCTTCCAGCGTATAGTCGGAACCATCGGTCAACGTGTTCGCGGTGCCTGCGGCGAGCGTGATGAAGCATTTGTCCGCCTGCTTCACATAGATCGCAGGACCGTCATCGTTATGGATGTCCACGCCTTCCAGCACCAGCTGGACTTTCGCATCGTCCTCCGCTTCGACGACCAGCTGCCCGTCGTCAAGCGAGCCGGACACCACATAGACGCCTTCCTGCACGACCGTCACGACAGACCCGTCAACCGTCGCCCCCGACCCGTCGACGGATGCGGTCGACCCGGAAAGGGAGATGCGGGTCGCCGACGATTCATCATAGGAAGCATCCTGGTCGCGGTCGCTGTATCCCAAATCGAGCATCGACGCATCAAATGACGCCGCAATGGTGGAAAAGTCGGATTCAGAAGAGGTTGACTGGCTTTCGCTGGACGCATCGCCAGTCCCGCCTTGCACAGTGGCTGACGAACATCCAAACAGCCCGAGCAGCGCGATGAGCCCAGCGGCCCCCGCGGCGATCCACCGCCACCGCATCAGAGCACATCCTTGCTAGCTGCGGCTTTGCCGCAGGATATTTTCAGGTTGCCGTTCCGGCAGCGAAGCTCGTCAATCATGCGCTTTTCAAGCCCCGGTTGCTTCATCCGCACCACATATTCCAAAAGGAACAGGCTGCCCATGTTCGTCGTCTGGGTTTCCACCAGTTCGTATTCGTCGGTGTAACGCTTCAGCACCTCATCGAAGACGCCGTCATACTCCAGATCCTCCGGAATGGTTATCTTCAGCGTCTTCTCTGGCTCCTTTTGCCGACCGAAGGGCGAGAGCACGTAAAACACATTCACCATGCCGACGATGACGGTGAATATCACCGCCAGCATGACAAAGCCCATTCCCGTTGCCAGACCGATGGCCATGGCAAAAAACACGCTGCCAATATCCTTCGCGCTGCCGGGGATGGAACGGAAACGCACCAGGTTGAACACGCCCATGACGGCAATCCCCGCACCAAGATTGCCATTGACCAGCGTGATGACCATCTGCACGATGAGGGGTAGCAACGCCAGCGTGACCACGAAGTTTTTCGAGTAGGTATGCCGAAACATGTATATGGCCGCAACCGCCGCCCCAAGCACAATGGAAGCGAGGCAGCAAAGGAGGAAGTCAACGGTTGACACGCTGGAGACCAGCGAATCGGTTGTTCCAAAGAGGGAGCTCAAAGTCGCATCAAGCACAACGGCCTCCGTTCTTGGCCGCATGCCGAGGAGCTAAGAAGCGCCGATGCCGCACGTCACGTGCACCCGACATCAGGCACTCCCCCCTTTCCTCCGCTTCCGCCCGAACGGCTCCATGGCCCCTCCGACCAGCGAGGTCACTGTCGAGGCTCTCCAGACGAGAAGCACGCGACTCGCCGCCGGCGCGCGATGTGGCGGCTTTCTCGTTTTCGATCTTCAACGCGTTCGCACAAGCGCGGTACGCCTCTCCATACTTCGAGAACGAAGAGGGATAAGCCTGACAGGCGCCCAACGCCTGCACGAGCCACAGCGGAAACGGGCCGGCTGACTTGATCTCCATGATGGCCTGGCCATCTCCCATCAGAGGATGCGAAGGGCCTGCGGGATTCGAAGAGAATAGGTCTCGATAGGCCACTTCCTCGTCAAACGTGATGCGCACGTCATCCACCTCGCTCTCTGGCCCCGACGCATCCATCAGCCGATAGGCCGTGCGCCTGCAAGCGATGACCATCGAGGAGCGCAGAGGACGGTGGTGAACAATGAACTGGTTTATCTCCCGAGCAATCTGAAGGCTGCGGGGCGAAAGGGATTCTGAGGCCATGATCGAATCGGGCAACGGATAGTGTGCGCACGCTTTTTCATAGGAAAGGCCACCGAGATAGGCACGCGCCGCCGCATAGGACATTCCCACCCGGCGTTTGTATACGATGCCCTCGAATTTTTTCTTGAGCTCCACGAAAACCCGATCTTCTTCATGGGGTGCACCGTAACTGCGCAGCCGCAGCTTCTCCTTGTACAGCGGCCTCTCGAGAGAGCGGTCGATGAGCGAGCGGGCTGGCGTGTCAAAGTACACGCTGACGATCGGCGTGCAGCCAAACTCATCCGGCACCATAATGCCGGCAAGTGCACCAACCATCGCCTGATGCTGACATGCAGACAGGCGGTATTTGATCTCTTTTCGCTCGAACACGTCAGTGAAGGTGTCCATGAATCAGTCCTTTCCTTTTTGGCAGGATGCGTGCAGAAAAGAAGCATCATGCCGTCGGCCTCGGATTGAAATCCTAGCCCCACATCCTGAAATTTCCCTGAAAGGCAGGGCAGATCGAACGGTTTTCCGCTGTTCTTTCAGGTCCTTTTCAGGGAAGAGCCTACAATGGAAGAAGCGAGGCACGAACACAGAGGAAAGGCAGCGATCATGAGGATATTGATCGTCGAAGACGATGTGCGCCTGGCTCAAGCCCTTGGCCACATCCTCGAGGAGAACGGTTATGACACCGATGCCGTCCACGACGGAGTGGCCGGACGCGACTGGGCGGCAAGCGGACAGTACGACGTGATCGTCCTCGATGTCATGCTTCCAAAAATGGACGGTTTTTCCGTCGTCGCCGAATTGCGCCGACACTCCATCAGCACTCCCGTGCTGTTGCTAACTGCGCGCGATGCCGTTCCAGACAAAATCACCGGCCTTGATAGCGGCGCTGACGACTACATGACCAAACCTTTCTCTCCTGCGGAGCTTTTGGCCCACCTGCGGGCGCTTGGACGCCGCCAAGGCGAGATCATATTCGAAAAGATGGAATTCGCCGACCTGACCCTCAACCTGGAAAGCTTTGACCTCGCGTGCGGCACCAAGTCCATCCACCTCAGCTTCAAGGAATTCTCCCTTGCCAAGGTGCTGATGGCAAATCACGGACAGGTGGTGTCGAAAGACCTGCTCATCGAGAAGGTCTGGGGCATCGAGTCGAGCGCAGAAGACAACAACGTGGAAGCGTATGTATCGTTCCTCCGCAAGAAGCTTGACTTTCTCGGTTCCAAGACGCTCATCGAAACGCTGCGAAAAGCCGGTTATCGCCTGACCGAAAAGAGAGGCGAGCCATGCTGAAACAGCTGCGCATCAAGTTCATTGCACTCAACATGGGCACCGTTGCCATCGTGCTGGCCGTCGTGTTCACCGCCATCTGCATCATCAATCACCAGCAGGCTGAGGGAGATGTCTATGCAGCTCTGAACAGCTCAATCAATCGCAATACGCAGGAAGTGAAGGATCTGCGGTCAACCATCGAGCAAACGGAAAACTCCGAGCGAGACAGTCTTCCGACCGATGATCGTTCGGAAGATGACACGGATGGCGACACCCCGTTCCAGATTGGTGGGAAAACCCAGAATTCCCGCTTCATTCCTGTTGCCGTATATCGGGAATCCGAAGACGGGACCTTGGAGGCCCTGACCGACACCACAACAGCATCGATAGCGGACGACGTTCTCAAGCAGGCCACCGACGAACTTTCTGACAAGGAAGACGGATCGGGCTTGCTTGATAGCTCAGGACTCTATTATGTGAAACGCACGGACAGCACGGGAACCTATCTCGCTTTCGCCGACAGAACTTCAGCTTCGGGATGGCAGACCCTTGCCCTGACGCTTGCCGGAGTGGGGATCGCCGCATTGCTCGTTTTCCTCGTGGTCAACCTCTTCTTCTCGCGATGGGCGCTGAAGCCCGTCCAGCACGCTTGGACGCAACAGAAGCGGTTTGTCGCCGACGCGTCGCATGAGCTTAAGACGCCGCTCACGGTCATCCTCGCGAACTCGTCCATCCTGCTCGAGCATCCAGAGCGCTCCATCGCCAGTCAGAGCCAATGGGTTGAAGGCACCCAGGCAGAGGCGGAACGGATGCAGGAGCTCGTTGGCGACCTGCTCCTCCTTGCTCGGCTCGACGAAAAAGGCATGGCTCCAGCGCACGAACAGGTTGACCTGTCCGGCCTTGTGGAGGGCAGCTTGCTTCAATTCGAGTCGGTTGCCTTTGAGCGGGGAGTGTCCCTTTCTTCGGACATTGCCGAAGACCTCGGCGTTCAGGGAGATGAGTCGCGTTTGCATCGTCTGGTCATCACCCTGGTCGACAATGCCTGCAAGTATGCCGGGACGGGCGGCGAGGTGCGTGTCAGGCTGCAACGAAACCAGAAAGACATCACCCTGACCGTGCATAATTCTGGTCCCGCCATCGCGCCCGAAGACCTCCCCCATGTGTTCGACCGCTTCTATCGGGCCGACAAAGCGCGCGCACGCGATGGAGGATATGGCCTTGGACTCGCCATCGCCTTTGCTGTCGCGGAAGAGCACGGCGGCACGCTGTCCGTCGAAAGCTCAGAAGAAGGGGGCACGACCTTCACCGCAATCTTGCCGACGGCGACGCCGTGCCCCACCTGAGCCGGATGGAACCATCCGGAAAGAGATGCTACGAGAAGTCGAACATGGCCGTGGACAGGTAGCGCTCGCCGGTATCCGGCAGGATGGCGACGATAGTCTTCCCTTCGTTCTCGGGCCGCTGCGCCAACGTGGCGGCCGCGGCAACGGCTGCGCCTGACGAGATGCCCACCAGCAGTCCGTCCTTTGCAGCCAGCTCGCGGCCGATGGCGAATGCCTCTTCGTCAGAGATGGCGATGATCTCGTCATAGATGCTCGTGTCCAGCGTGTCGGGCACGAATCCCGCTCCGATACCCTGGATCTTGTGGGCGCCGGCATGACCCTCGGACAGCACGGGCGAGCCAGCAGGCTCGACGGCAACCACCTTGACATCCGGGTTTTGCTTTTTCAGGTAGGCTCCGGCACCGCTGATTGTCCCACCGGTCCCGACGCCTGCGACAAGAATGTCAACCTTACCATCAGAATCAGCCCAGATCTCAGGTCCCGTGGTGGCTTCGTGGATGGCCGGATTGGCCGGATTCGTGAACTGGCTGGGAATGAACGAGTTGGGGATTTCCTCAGACAGCTCCGTTGCGCGGGCGATGGCGCCCTTCATGCCCTTCGACCCGTCAGTGAGGACGAGCTCGGCACCATAGGCCTTCATGAGGTTGCGGCGCTCGACCGACATCGTCTCGGGCATGGTGATGATCAGTCGGTTTCCGCGAGCCGCCGCAATGGCGGCGAGCCCGATGCCCGTGTTGCCCGAGGTGGGTTCGATGATGACGGTGTCTGCATCGATCTTCCCAGCTTCCACCGCCACGTCGATCATGGACTTGGCAATGCGGTCCTTCACCGAGCCTGCAGGGTTGAACAGCTCGACTTTGCCGACGACGGTCGCCTTCAAATCATGATTCTTCTCGAAGTTAGAAAGTTCGACGAGAGGGGTGCCTCCGATAAGCTCTGAAACATTCTTGTGAATTGCCATGACGTGCCTGCTTTCTCTTGTCCGGCGGGCCAATGCGAGGAGGCGGTTCCCACCTGCTGCCCGATTCGCAAGCCCAATCCATTTCTCATACCTTAAATCCTACTTAACTTATAGGTTTTGTCAATATTGATTTTCCAATTAATGCCATATTCACTTGTCTGACGCTTCAGCACACCTCAGGAAGAAGGGTCTCCCTTCTGGTGCATCCTCTCACAATTCGGCATATTGTTGCTGATAGCTTTCGATAAAATGCTGAAGTTTTTCAAGGTAGCGTTGCGCAAGCACGCTCAGCTGCCGATCAGCATGGACCAGATAGCCGACATTCATCCTCTCTTCCGTCTCAAGGGGAACCGCCGCAATCCCCGCGTGCATCTCGCTGGACAGCACCCCCGTGGATATGGTATAGTCATCATGGTGAACAAGCAAATTGGAAAGCGTGCCGCGATCTCCGATGACGATCTTTTTCTTGTGGGGCAGCTCGGCCAAAGGCTCTTCCGAATAATAAAACGAGTTTGCCGACCCCTGCTCGAACGAATAGCGGGGATAGTCGACCAAATCCTCGACAGCGAGCGTCCTTCGTCCGGCAAGGGGATGGCCCTCCCCGACGAACACGTGAGGCTGCGCCTGGAACAAAGAAGTGAACCTGAGGCCCGCATCCGCGAGCGCCGCACCCAGCACCCGTTCGTTGAACGTGCTCAGATACAGTATGCCGACATCGCTTCGAAAATCCTTCACGTCGTCGATGATTTCGCCCGTGCGGGTCTCGCGCAGGATGAAATCATAGCCATCGTCCTCGCTCTCCCCCACAAACTCAAGAAACGCCTCCACGCTGAACGCGTAGTGCTGCGTGGAGATAGCGAGGCGCTGCGACGACGAAGAGCCTACGCGGGTGTATCGCCTCTCCATGAGGTCAGCCTGTTCCACCACCTGGCGGGCAAAGCCCAAAAGCTCCACTCCCTCCCTGGTAAGCGTGATACCCCGATTCGAGCGTTCGAACGCAATCACTCCCGTCTCTTGCTCGAGATCCTTGATGGCCACCGAGAGGCTCGATTGCGAGATAAAGAGAGCATGGGCCGCAGCGCTGATGGAGCCGCTTTCGGCAACGGCGATGAAAGAACGAAGCTGCTGCAGCGTCATGAAGCATCCTCCCTGTCTTCCGGTTCCCTTAATTTGACACGATTGAATCATACCGAATCGCTCTAGTATTTCAGGGGACCGTGCGGATCTTTGTGGAAAGATGGTCTTATTCTTTTAAAAAGTCATGTCTGACCTGGTATTTTTTGGTATTCGATTTTTCGGAGCCGGATTATCGGCCCGCCCTATAATCCCCTCGTCGTCAAAGGGACAAAGGCACGCTGCAACCGACAAGCCGACCGTTGCTAAATGGAGTAGCTGTCCGCCGCCACGACAGATTCCCGATCAACGACTTCCTGCAGGGTGATGCCGGCCAGATAGTTATTGACCAGGTCATTCAACCCCTTCCATACCTCTATCTCCAAGCAAGGGGAAGGCAGCGTGCAGTCAAATTCGCCATCCTGCAAGCAGGGCACAGGAGCCAAGCTTCCCTCGGTGACGCGCAAGACGTCGAGCAGCGTGATGTTTGATGCCGACTTTGCCAGACGGTAGCCGCCGGCTGCACCCCGCACCGATCTCACGAGGCTGGCCACCACAAGGTTGGGAACGATTTGCTCAAGGTATTTCTTGGATATGGAACAAGCCTTCGAGACGTCCTTCAGGGAAACGGGTTCCGCGCTGCCCCGCTCGGTCAGATACAGCATAAAGCGCACCGCATACAGACCCTTCGTGGATATCTTCATGGCAACCTCTATTCGCAAACGGAAGATCGGGAACGAAAGCGCTTGACGAGCACCCGAAAAAACGACGCCTCGTACGCGCAGTGCCATGATACCACAGCTTCTCGGCCGACCGTCAGCGCCCCAGAACCCGGCGTTTTCGTCCGACGAGCCCCGGTGGCGAGTTGACATCACCGAGCGTTCTTATATTATTTGCTTGACTGCAACCACTGCAGCGCAGCAGACGAGGAGATGCGATGTTTGGAGACAACCTGGAGCGTATCGTTGAGGGTATCGCGAAGAATTACGAGGCAGATGAGATATTCTTCACGAAGCCCAGCAGACGCTTCCCCAGCCGAACGGCACTGACGGCAATGTTGAAGGACATTCGGCGCGTGGTGTTTCCTGGCTACTTTGGCACAGAGTCGCTCACGGGAGCAACCAGCCCCGACTATTTCATCGGGGACACGCTCATCCGCATCGAACAAACTTTGAGAAACCAGTTGGTGGCGGCTTTTGATTTCCGAGACGGCGAGACCATGGATCCGGCTGAAATCGCCCAGCGGTCCGCCGAAGTCTGCACCTTTTTCTTCGATCAGCTGCCCAACGTGCAGCGCACGCTCCTTACCGACGTGCAGGCGGCACTCGACGGCGACCCGGCCGCACAGAGCAAGGAAGAGATCATCTTCTCGTATCCCGGCCTGTATGCCATCTTCGTCTACCGCATCGCCCACATACTCTATGGGCAGGACGTGCCGCTCATCCCCCGCATCCTCACCGAATACGCCCACAGCGGCACCGGAGTGGACATCAACGCCGGCGCCGTCATTGGAGAATACTTCTTCATAGATCATGCCACAGGCGTCGTCATCGGCGAGACCACCATCATCGGCAACCATGTGAAGCTGTATCAAGGCGTGACATTGGGAGCGCTCTCGACGCGCGGCGGCCAGATGTTGCGAGGCGTCAAACGCCACCCCACCATCGAAGACGACGTGACCATCTACGCAAACGCGAGCGTGCTTGGCGGCGAAACCGTGGTTGGCAAGGGATCGATCATCGGGGGCAGCGCGTTTCTGACCGAGTCGATTCCGCCCAACACGCGGGTGAGCGTGAAGGGCCAAGAGCTCAGCATTCGGACGAATGGGCAAAAACCTGTGTGGTGTTGGGAGATATAGGCCAAGAACGCTGCAAATAATATTACCTAGTGTTATCGTAGGATTTATTCCGGCGAAACTGTGCACCCTCGCCGAAAACGCAAACCACACTTCGATCAAGAAGGGATCGGTACCCCTTGAGCGGAATGACCGCCTTACCCGTCATCGCAATCGTGCCGACACACATCCCGTCGGAGGAGCTGCTGCGCGTATCGGATCGATACGTGGCAGCCGTCGTCGCCGCGGGAGGCGCACCCCTCATGCTCCCGCTCACGCATGACATCCGCGTCTACGAAACGCTGCTCCCACTGGTCGACGGCTTTCTCTTGACCGGCGGACACGACATCAATCCGGAGCGCTATGGCGAGAGCGCCACGTCCGACAAGCTCTCAGAACTCACGCCGGAGCGCGAGGAGGTCGAGTGCCTCATCTTGAGCTACGCCTATCAGTTCGACATTCCCCTGCTCGGCATATGCCGAGGAATGCAGATGATCAACGTGTTCTTCGGTGGGACGCTCCATCTCGATCTTGCGGATCAGTTCTCCGGCAAGAACGCGAACCAAGCAGAGACGCCGAACCATTGGCAGAAGGGCGATTACGACAAGCCCACGCATTTCGTGAACATCGTTCGCGCCTCCAAGCTCGGCAGCATCCTCAAGGCGGAGCGTCTGGCGACCAATTCGATACACCACCAGGGGGTGCGTGATCTCGCACCCCTGCTCGACGCGACCGCCTATGGGCCCGACGGTCTCGTGGAAGCGGTCGAGGTGCGCGACCGCTCCTTCATCATGGGCGTGCAATGGCATCCCGAATTCTTCGCGGACGAAAAGCAGATGGGATGCCTATTCTCGTCACTGGTCCGCGAAGCCGAGCATACGCGGGAGACCGGAGATTCCTCGCCCCGCGCTGGCCGCCCCAAACCACCCTCACACCTGCGAATCGAGAAGGATGGCGACGGCCTGTGGCCCGACATCCGATTCGCCGACTGCATCTGACGCGCCATGGCAGCCCAAGCAAACAGCCACCCTCTGGGGGAACATGCCGACGACAGCGTGACGAAGGAACGCGTCCTTGCCGCAATGAGCGGCGGCGTCGACAGCTCCGTCGCCGCATTGCTCCTGCTTGACGACGGTTATGACGTCACCGGAACCACGCTTAAGCTTTTCAGCAATGAAGATGCGGGGATCGCCAGCGCAAGCGCCTGCTGTTCGCTTGAGGATATCGGCGATGCGCGCGAAGTCGCGCACACCCTCGGCATCCCCCATTATGTATTCAACTTTAGCCGATCGTTCGCCTCCGGCGTGATGGACCGGTTCTGTTCAGGATACCTTCGTGGCGAGACGCCAAATCCCTGCATCGACTGCAATCGCTTCGTCAAATTCGAGGCGCTTCAGAAACGACGGAGCGACCTCGGATTCGACTACGTGGCGACCGGCCATTACGCCCGGCGCGTCTACGATGCGGAAACGGGCCGCTATCTGCTGAAGAAGGGGGTCGATCCCGCCAAGGATCAAAGCTACGTGCTGTACGGCGCATCGCAGGAGGATCTCGCCCATCTGCTGTTCCCCCTGGGAGGCCTCACGAAACAGGAAGTGCGCTCCATCGCGAGAGACGCCGGCTTCGTCACCGCAGACAAGCGGGAGAGCCAGGACATCTGCTTCGTGCCGCAGGGCGACTACACGACGTTTATCGAGGGCAGGCTCGCCCAGACGGGATGCTCGAACGCAATGGCCGGCACGTTCGAGCCGGGTCCCATCGTGAACAGGGAAGGAAAAGTCCTCGGGGAACATCGGGGCGTCGCGCACTACACGGTCGGACAGCGCAAGGGCCTGGGCCTCGCTTTCTCTGAGCCCCTATACGTGTGCAAGAAGGATGCCGACACCAACACACTTGTCGTGGGAACGAGAAGTCAAGCACAGGTGACGAAGGTCATGGCAGACAGCCTCAACCTCATCGCCGTCGAGACGATGGAGCAGCCGCTTCGGGTGACCGTCAAGACGCAGTACCGCTCGCATGCCGAAGACGCATGGGCCGAACAAACGGGAGACGACACGCTTGAGGTGACGTTCGACCAACCGCACGATGCCTGCGCAGCCGGCCAAGCCGTCGTGCTCTACGACGGCGATACCGTGGTAGGAGGCGGCACCATCCGGCAGACTCGCTGAACCGGAACGGTGCCGCCAAGGACAGGTTACACGTAGAAGAGAATGTCGTTATAGGTGGGAACCGGCCACCGGTCGCGATCGACGACAACTTCCATGGCATCGACAGCTGCACGCAGCTTGTCCATGATGGGCAGAACCACATGAGCGTTCTCGTTAGCCTGTTCCTGCTCGTCCTCGACGGCAACACAGGCATGATGAGCCTCGTCCAAAGCCGTCAACTGGGAGCTGATCTCCTTGATGCCACCAAGAAGCTTTTGGAGCAATTCTTCTTGCTGGCTCAAATCGGCACCGGCAGACGCAGCCTTGATAGTTGTGATGTTGCTGGCAATCTCAGCGGCATAGTCATTGATGACGGGCAGATAGGCGCGACGCACCATACGCTTCATCGTGCGAGCCTCTATGTTGATGAGCTTGTTGTATTTCTCCAACTTCACTTCGTAGCGGCTGCGAACCTCGGTCTCGGAAAGCACGCCGAACTCTTCGAAGAGGGCGATGCTTTTGGGATCGACGTAACACGGCAACGCATCGGCAGTCGTGCGGTGATTGGCCAAGCCACGCTTCTCGGCCTCGACAGGCCATTCCTCAGAGTAGCCGTTGCCGTTGAAGATGATACGCTGATGGTCGACGAGCACGCCCTTGATGTAGGCAATGGCGGCAGCTTCGAACTCCGTGTCCGACTTGCCTTCCATGGCATCGGCGAACTCCTTGAGGCTCTTCGCCATGGCCACGTTCAGGATCATGTTCGCATCGGACAGGTTCACAGACGAACCCGGCATGCGGAACTCGAACTTGTTGCCGGTAAACGCGAAGGGACTTGTGCGGTTGCGGTCGGTATTGTCGCGCAGGAAGTTCGGCAGCACGGCCACGCCCAAATCCATGGCGACCTTCTCGGCACTCGTGTACTCGTGGCCATCGACCAGCGCATCCACGATAGCTCCCAGCTCATCGCCCAGGAAGATGGAGATGATGGCGGGCGGCGCTTCGTTCGCACCCAGACGATGGTCGTTGCCAGCCGATGCCACCGACATGCGCAGCAGCTCTTGGTATTCGTCGACAGCCTGGATGACACCGGTTAAGAACACGAGGAAGCGCAGGTTCTCCATGGGGCTCTCGCCCGGATCCAACAGGTTTTTCTTGCCGGCTGAAATAGACCAGTTGTTATGCTTGCCCGAGCCGTTGATCCCCTCAAAGGGCTTCTCGTGCTGCAGGCAGACAAGGCCGTAATGCGAAGCGAGCAAGCGCATCTTCTCCATGGTGAGAAGATTTGCGTCAATGGCGCGATTGCTGTTCGCAAAGATGGGAGCAAGCTCATGCTGAGCTGGCGCAACCTCGTTATGTTTCGTTTTTGCGGGAATGCCGAGCTTCCACAGCTCGTCATCGAGTTCCTTCATGAACTCGTTGACCGTCGGACGAATGGCGCCGAAATAATGCTCTTCGAGCTCCTGACCCTTGCAGGGCGCATAGCCGAACAACGTGCGTCCCGTCATGATGAGATCTTGGCGCTTGGCGTAATCCTTCTCCGAGATAAGGAAGTATTCCTGTTCGGAGCCAACGGTGGTCACCACACGCTGGCGAGGCTCGCCAAAGAGGGTCAATACGCGGTTTGCCTGCTCTTCGATGGCGCTCATGGAACGCAGAAGAGGCGTTTTCTTGTCGAGCGCCTCACCGGTATAGCTGCAGAAGGCAGTGGGAATGCACAGGACTTCGTCTTTGATGAATGCATAGGAGGTCGGATCCCAGGCAGTGTAGCCGCGAGCCTCGAACGTGGCGCGCAAGCCACCAGAAGGAAAACTGGAAGCGTCAGGCTCACCCTGGATGAGTTCCTTGCCCGAAAAGCTCATGATGGCTCGTCCGTCACTGCAAGGATCAAGGAAACTGTCATGCTTTTCTGAGGTTATGCCGGAAAGCGGCTGGAACCAGTGCGTGTAGTGCGTGGCGCCCAGCTCGATGGCCCATTCCTTCATGGCATGTGCCACGACGTTAGCCACCTCGAGATCAAGGGGCTTGCCACCTTCGATGGTCTTGAGCAGGTTTTTATACGTTGCGGAAGGAAGTCGCTCCTGCATCGTGTGCTCGTTGAATACCAGTGAGCCATAAATTTCCGAAACTTTCGCCATAAGGTATTGCTCCTCACTCATCGCTTGCAGAGGCAGTGTCCCCAATGCCGCGACAGCCACCACGCTCCATCCATCGGGACACGATAGCACGACACTGCTTGAAAACACACGGTCAACTTGCTATTACCAAATTAACGGCGAAATGTTTCAGGGAGTTTTCAACGGGGAAAACTGTTTATTGCAACACCGGCCTTTTGGAGTGGCCCATTCCACGAAAAAGGAAGGTTCTCCTGCCGTCACGCAAAGCGATTCCCTCTGTTCTCCTCCCCGCTCTTCGATTGATGATAGCTTAAGACAACTATATGCAGTATGATATTAACCATCGCCAGAAATAATTTTGAAAGGGGAATGCAGCGATGGGGAAACAGGCATGGAGAGTGCTTTCCGCAGTGGCGCTCGTGGGGATGGCGGCAGTTGTCGCAGCCTCGGTATTCATGGGAGGATGCTCGGCATCCATTGAGACAGCGGCAGGAGGCACCGTGCCCATGAAATGCCACTGGACCTTCGTCGCCACGTCATTCGTTGGAATCATCGGCATCGTCACGTCGCTGCTTGCGCTGATAGACTCAACGAAGGAAGGGCGGCGCACGGCAGCGATCGCAACCGCGGTATCGGCCATTGTCATTATCCTGCTGACGTCGCCCCTTGGCATCGGCCTATGTGGCAATGCGGACATGCATTGCCACCAAACGGCGCTCGTCGTGTGGATCGCCTCTGGAGCCTCCCTGGTCATCGCTATCATCCAGACCGTCAAAGCCGACCCGAACGCTGCCACGTTGCCGAAGATGGGCCTGTAACACCACGCTCGCCGCTGGGAAGCGCCGCGGGGCCCGAGGCGGAAGTCTCGCTCGGCGCGGCGCTTCCCTACCTCTCCACAAACGTCTTGTCCACCAGGTGCATGATGCGGTCGGCCCGGCCGGCAAGCTCCTTGTCATGGGTGGCAAACAACAAGGTCCCGCCCTGCTCGACCCGCTTGAACAAGGTGTCGGCCACGCTCTGGGCGCTCGATTCATCCAGATCGTTCGTCGGCTCATCCGCTATGACGATCGCAGGATCAAGCAGCAAGGCGCGTGCCGTCGCAACGCGCCGCTTCTGTCCGACGCTCAGCTGATAGGGAAAGTGCTGCAACCGGTCCGCAAGCCCAAGCGACCTCAACAGCTCTTCAGCGCGCTGCCGCGGATCAAACGTCAGGTTCTTGGCAAAATTCGCCGGGGCCATGACATTCTCAACCGCCCTCAACGAACCAACCAGCTGCGTGTGCTGAAAGACGAATCCAAACGTGTCGCGTCGCAAGGCAGAAAGCTCCTTGTCGGGAAGGTCGCCGCGCACCGCTTCCCCACCAACCTCAAGGAGCCCTTCCGTGGGTGACAGCAGAAGGCCCAGCATGGAGAGCAGGGTCGACTTGCCCGATCCGGAAGGAGACACGAATGCGATGGATTCACCTGCCTCGACCTCAAACGAGATGTTCTTGAGAATGACTACCTCGCCATAGGATTTCCCAATGTTTTCAACTTTCATGACAGCCATGTTAATCGATGTCTCCTTGTTGCATTGCGAGTGAGGGATCGATGCGCCCGATCTGACGAAGCGGCCATGCGATGGCCGCGACGGCCATCGCGGCGAACACTGCCGCGATTATTAGGATGAGGACAACCACCGGCCCCACGCCCAGCCCGACGAAAGGAAAGGACAGGGAATCCAGCAGAAGGGCAATCAGGCCCTCGTACAGCGCAAAGCCTAAAATGATACCGATGACGAGGCCTCCTCCCATAATGACGGCCATCTCTCCGCCGATAAGCCTCTTCAAATCCGCCTTGCTTGCCCCCAGCGCCCGATACAGCGCCAATTCGCTCTTGCGGTCCCACACGCATGAAGTGAACCGTGCAAAAAGCTGCAGCAGGGACACGGCAACCATGATGATCGCGGCCCCCACCAAAAGGGCGAACACCGACTGAAGCTGCACCTGTGCACGCTCGGCCGTTTCCGAATGTTCCACAAAGGCGATGCCCTCAGTGAGATTGAGCTTGTTGAGCAAGCGTGCGTAGAGCTCGTCATCGTCGGTCGCGTTGATCATGATGCAGGAGACGAGCGTGTCGGGATCGCCATACTTTTCCCAGTAGCTCTCGTAGCCAGCGGTAGACCGTGAGATTGCACGAGCCGTGTCGATATCGGCAACGATGGAAGAGTCCAAGTCGGCTCCCGTCTCGGCCAAGGTGGCAACCACCTTGTACTTCTTGCCGACGATGGTGATGATGCCGTCGACGATGCCGTCAACCCGACAGCCGACCACCACCTCGTCATCCGCAAGCCCCTGCCCGGAAAAACCCTCAGGGAGGAGCGGCGTGACAACGAAATCCGTGGAAAAGTCGACCCCTATCAGACGCGTCTCGCCCGTGGCCGAGCAGCATGACTGATTGAGCGTCTGGCTGAAGAATTGGGCGCTTGCCTGTTCAACGCCTTCCATCGAGGCAATCTCGTCGACAATGCCGGCATCCATATACATGGGTGCCGGAACGCCGGTATAGAGCAGCTCGGTGTCAGACACATATTTCTCGGCACTGTCGGGAATCACCATAATCTGTGCACCGCCGCGTTGTCCAGACAGTTCGATTCCCTGCGTCACCCCGCCGTATACAAGGCAGAGCGTCAGGCTGATGGCAACGCTCAACACCACAGAAAGAGCCACCGAGACAGTCTGCACCTTGCGCATTTTCAGGCTATGCAGTATCAGAGATCTCATACACCAATTCTTTCTCCTCCATCGGCGGGATGTGCGGAAAAGGAACCTTCCGCACACAGGGCATCCCGCTCATCGCGTACAGTCAAAGCTCCGGCCAGCCGGTCACATCGTCTGGCCACCATGCCTGTTGCAGTCCGCGTCACCTTAGTTTATATAGGCCGTGCCACGTTTCTGCAGGTGCGCCAACGTGCCTTCGGTGTCGGCAGTGGCGGCTGCCCCCTCAACGTCGCCCCTGAAGTCCACCACCATCTCGGTCAGCTCGTCAAGATAGGCATCAACCTCCGATTCGCCAGCCGGAGCCTGGGTGAGCAGATTGCAGTCATAGAGCTCCTGCCAACGCTCCTTCACCGAGCGGATCATGTCATCCTTGTTGCCATGATCGAACAGGTAGTTCTTGGTCAGCTCGCGCTGGATGTCGGGGAACGACGAGGACGCATAGCCGTTCTCCATCGCCTCGTCTATGGCACGTTGCGTGTCTTCCTGGATGTAGTCGCTCGCCAGGGCAAACGCGTGGGCAAGCTTGTCGCCGAGCTCGGGCGTCTTTTCCAAAGTGTTGGAGTTGCAGCCGATGAAACAGCAATAGTACTCGCCTAACTCCTCCGCCGAAATATAAAAGAAGTTGGCGCCGATGTTCTCACGGATGGGATAGCAGGTGGCATCCGAGGCACAGCACGCGTCGATTTCCCCGTTCTCCAAAGCTTGCTGGATCAGGCTTCCGCTGTAGGCGACCCAATTGATCTTCGACGGATCGCCGCCCTGACGAGCGCACAGCGCCATGACCTCGGTATAGGCCGGGCCATTGATCATCGAGGTGCCCACGTTCTTGCCCTCGAGATCCGCGCAGTTCTTGATGTTGGCATCGAGCGTCACGCCTGACCAACAGCCGACATGGATGGTGTCGAGAAGCTTCATGTTCTCGCCGTTATAGAGAGCCATAAAGTCGCCCGGCGTGGCCTCGAAACAGTCGATCTCATCGTTGGCCAGCAACACCGAAGTGTCGCTCGTGATCTTCACGATGTTGGGCTCGATGCCGGCCTCCTGGAAGTAGTTATGCATGATGGCGATGTACACGGGAAGTTCGCACGGCGATCCTCCCCAATAGCCGATGGTTGCAGGCGTCATTCCGGTCGAACCGCCCTCAAACGGATCGCTTCCCGACGATTCTTGGCCCGTGTCTTCTCCCGCCTTCTCCCCGTTCGACGAGCATGCTGCCAAGCTTCCCGCAGCAGCCATCGATGCGGCGGCAAAGCCCGCCACTTTCAAAAACGAGCGCCTGCTGACGCCTCCCCGTTCCAGATTCATATCTTCCATGACCCTTGTCCCTTTCCCTCATGTCCTTTTTATATCAACGATGCCTCACGCATCCCGTTGACTCTTCTCACAACCTGCGCCTACCAACGCACCAGACCCTTTTGCCAGCGAAGCAACCAATTTCTCACCGCAAACATGACCATGGTGAGCGACGAGAAGATGACGATCATCGCCAACACATAGGCATATACCACCCCAAAATTGGCGACGGATCCCATCATCTTCACAGCAAGGGCCAAACCGGTCTTCACGCCGCACAGCTCGGCGGAAGCCAAGGCGCCAAACGAGCCCGCCAAAGCCATGAACAGAGCGTTCGCGAGCGCAGGGACGGCATTCGGCACCATGACCCGAAACACGATGAATGGCTTCGAGGCGCCCAGCGTCTCCGCCCGCTCTATCAGGACGACGTCAGTGTTCTTGATGGCGTTCGAAAGCATGAGCGTCAAAGGAAACCACACCGCGATGACGATGGCGGCAATCGACCCCACCCTGCTCGAGGAGAATCCCACAACGAACACCGGAAGCCACACCAGCCCTGGCACCGGCCCCACAATCTTCAGAAGGGGCGACACCCAGTAATTCGCGATGCGGGAGCATCCGCACAGCACGCCCGAGGCAAATCCAACCACCAGCCCGATGGAGAGACCGACGGCCAGAAGTTGCAGCGAAGCGGCAGCAGCGGCAAGGATGTTCTCCCAGTTTGCCACGAGCTGCTCGAGTATCTTGTCAGGACTCGGCATGAACGGCAGCTTCAGGATGCCCGTTTTCAACGTGGCAATGTCGTAGCACTCGACAAACAGGAACACGAAGCAGACCAGCCACGCGAACCTCAGTGCCTTCCTTCGAACGGGAACCAGGAAAAGCGCCACGAGATAGACCGCCGCATACACTCCCGCGCACCCCAACAGGAACGGCCCCCAGAAATGGGGCGTATACGTCGAGGGATACTCGTTCGGAAGGACCATGTGAATGCCGTAGGCCAGGAAGATGCCCACGAACGGCAACAGCATCTTCACCGCCTCGCGGGGGCGCGCCTTCATCACCGTGCGCTGTTCTTCTGGAATGTCGTCTTCCACGGATCCTCGTCCTTCGCTCTCGCTCACGCCTCGTCGAATTGGAGCACGTCGAGTATCGCCCGACGCCTCTCGACGAACTCTTCAGACGTGCGGTTTCGCGGATGGGGAAGATTGATGGGTATCTCGGCGATCTTCGTGCCGGGGCGCGGCGAGAGCACTGCCACCCGGTCAGCCAGATACACCGCCTCTTCGATGTCGTGCGTGACCAAGATGACGATCGGGTCGAAGGCACGGCACATCTTGAGTATCTCGTCCTGGATGACCGCCCGGGTGAACGCGTCGAGCGCCGAGAGCGGCTCATCGAGCAGGATCACTCCCGGATCTTGCACGAGGGTCTGGGCAATGGCCACCCGCGCGGCCATGCCACCCGAAATCTGATGGGGATATGACTTCTCAAAGCCCGTCAGGCCCATGAGGTCGATCATCTCCTGAACGCGAGGCCGTTGCTCCCGAAACACGCCCCGGGCCTTCAGCCCGAAGGCAACGTTGTTGTATACCGTCAGCCATGGATACAGGTTCGCCTGCTGGAACACGAACCCCCGGTCAGGATTGGGACCATCCACCTCTTCGCCGTTGTAGAGGATCGTGCCGCTCTGGGGCTTGTCAAGGCCCGCCACCAAACGCAGGAACGTCGACTTGCCGCAGCCGGACGGGCCGATCAGTGCGACGATCTCCCCCCGGTCTGCCTCAAGGTTGAAATCCTTCAACGCGACCAACTCGGCCCCATCGTCAGACCTGAACACACGGCCAACATGCTCTGCGACGAGATGCCGTCCCTTCGTCACCACTGAATTGCTCCCTTCGACCATTTCATCGCATGTTTTTGAATTTTGAACAGGATGGTAAGCAGGATAAACGCCAGCAGAATGAAGATGATGATGGTGCTGTAGATCAAATCGTACTCAGCCCATTGCTCGGCATAGGTGATATACCAGCCCAGCCCCGACTGCACGCCCAGCATCTCCGCAGACACCAGCGCCGTCAGCGAGAAGCAGCAACCCATGAACATCCCCGTGAAAATGCTCGGCAGGGCGGCGGGATAGATGACATGGCGGAGGATATAGAAGTGCGATGCTCCCATGATCTGCGCCCGCTCGACATACACCTTGTTGATCCCCTGGATGCCTCCTGAGAGGTTGACCGAAAGCGGGAACCATGTCGTCAGCGCCACCAGAAAGACCGAAGCGATGTGGCTGCTCGGCGCAAGCACCATAGAGATGGCCATCCAAGCCGTGGAAGGCACTGGACCGATGATCTTGATGAACGGCTGTAGCCAATAGTTGAAGAACCTGCTGTAGCCCATGAGCGTGCCGTACACCATGCCAGCGACGAAACCGCAGGCGATGCCTTGCAGCAGCAGCGTTACCGACCCGATCAGGTTATCGAGCACCGTGGAGGCATTCCCGAACAGGGCGGCGAGTATCTGATCGGGACTCGGCACGTAAGGAAGCTCCATATTGCCCGTCTTCACCGTTCCGTATTCCAGCACGGAGAGCAGGACGAATGCCACGATGAGCAGGCCCCAGTAATGCACGACTTTCACACGCACCTTCTCGAACCAACATGAAAGAGCGACGAGTGCCACGTAAAGGACGATCGCTCCCCTCAGAAAAAGGGGGTAATACCGCTCGACATATCCTTCAGGATAGATGGTCGGCATCGATGCCTCGACGACGAGCGCGACCACCATCGCCGCCAAAGGAGCGGCGAGCTTGAGCGCGTCGGACAGCCCGATGAACGACACTCGCTTATAGATGTCAGCAACAGCCATAATGCGTGGACGCGCCCCAAAAGGCGGCCGTCCTCCCTCTCCCTCCGTGCATTGAGACGGCCACTTACCGCATCCAACCCTTTGAAGGCCCGTCGAGCACCTGCCATCCCGAGGCGTTGAACATCTTCCGACAATACTCGATGTTGTTGCCCCGTCCGCCGTTCTCGGTGCGTTCAACCAGGTCGCGCGGATTCGATCCCACCTCGGCCCACGAAAGGTTCGCCCCGGACGCCGCGGTCATGACCGTATTGGCCGAACAGTTGAGACGCAGGTCGCGCCCTGTCGCCAGACGGTAAATCGCAACCATGTTCGAATTGGCCACGTCGGTGAGCATGCCATAAGCGGCAAGCTGGGTTCCCGGCACGGATATGCGCTTGCCCACGCCCGCCGAAACGGGATCGGTCGAGATGCAGCGCATTGTCGCTTCGGTGATCTCTTCGGGCGTATGCTCGGGACCGACCGGCTCAACGCAGGTAGAGAGAGAAAGCCCAGCCTCGCGGAGGTTGGCAAACGTCTCGAAGCGCTTCTCGACGGGAATCCCGGTGTCCTCGCCCTCGCGCATGCGCACGGCATGATAGGCACCGTTCGCTCCTGCGGCTTTGAGCTGCCGGCACTGGCCAAGCGTCATGTCGTCGGTGTTCACGAGCAGCGGCATGTCGGAGGAGATGACCTCGCGGACCGATCCCACCATGTCGACAAGCTTGTCGAAACTATAGCTGGCCGTAGTCAGCATGAGAATGAGATTCGCACCTTGCTCCTGATAGATCTTCGCGTACTCGAGCACGTCCTCTTTCGGAAGCTCATACTTCCCCTTGCGCACGTTGTTGCAGGCCGCAAACGAGCAGAACTTGCAGTTCTTCGGACAGACGGTGCTGTTAAGGCCAATCTGGGCATGGATCTCCGCCATGCCATCGGCTGCCACCATCGACAGCTCCTGGCCAGCCCATCGGATATAAGCAGCTTCCTTGCTTGTCTCGTCTACCTCATAGAGCGTGAGCACTTCGTCGTCGGAAAGGCCGTTTCCTTCGAGTCCCTTTTCGACGATGTCATAGATCTCCTGTTCAAAAACCTGCACAGTTTCCTCCTCTGCCTCCCCGGCATCCGATCGTCTCGTCTCGCCGATGCCGATTGACGCCAACCGTCATGAAACGCTCGTTTGATCGTTACGCAATTGTAGGGTATATTTCACTATTAGACAATATCAAGTAATTGCTAATGTCTATACCGAAGGGCAAAAGGAGCATCTTCCATGAATCGCACCGTCAACATGCGTACAGCGCACCAGCCCAGTCCCTCGCTTCCAGCACGCCCGACCCCCGCGGAGACAGATCTCATTTCGGCCTGCAGTCGCACTGCCGCCCTGATCCTCGCCATCGACGAGGGCACAACACCGCTGAACGTGGAATTCGAAGACCCCCTTCAAGACACTGTCGTGTGCGGAGAGGAAGAGGCTGGGAAGGAACCGTCGTCAGGTGACACCGTCGCCGGCACTCCCCGGCCGCTCCAGCGTTACGAGGGGTCCCCCGTCGTCGAGCACGCGATCCGCACTGCGCTGGACTCCCATCTTGCGAGCGTCTCCCTTCTCGTTTCGGGAGAAACTGCGGTCTATGCGCCTGTCTGCGAGGTGGCGAGCAAAGTTTTCCGTGCATCGGGAAAGGATGCGCCAGACGTGTTTCTGTACAACGCCGCCCGCGATCGCGCCGCGACGAAAGTTGCACGTGGATTCGAACTGTTCGGGCTGACCAAGGGGGTGCTCGATCACGCCCTTGGCTTTCTCGGGCAGTGTCCGCACGCGGACTCGATTCTCTTTCTCGCTTGCGACCAGGTACGGGTGGCGCCTTCTCATGTGCTCGACGTATGTCGGACGTTCCGGGACGATCCCGAACTCGATGCGGTGACCTCATGGATTTCTTGGCTCCGGCGCACGCCGCTGCTCGTCTCGCGGCGATTCCTTGAAACGCTCGACGCGTCGCCCCTTGTCCTCCCGGGGCCGAATGGCATCGACCGACCGCTTCCTTCCCTTTCTGTCAGGGAAGTGGTGTTCGGTGAAGAGAAGCTGGCCGCAAACACCGTGATCCCCCCCTGTGTGAACAGGTTTTTTGGAAATCTAAAGCTGTCGGCACGCGAAGCCGTGCGCATCGCCCACAAAGAACGGCAGACGGGGCGGAATGGCTCGGAAGACAAAAAGGCAGCCGAAGATTCGCCCCGCTCCGATTCCGATCAGCGACTCATCGACATCGCACGCGCAACCGTCGAAAAGCTTGAAAGGACCCTCTCGCCTGACGAGAAAATTGCTCTGGATCGGGCCGATGCCTGGGCGAAACGCAACTGCGGAGACTTCCCGCTCCTGAACGACCGCGCCCAGGCGGAAACGCTCGCCTATCTCGACTCGGCCGCCACGACACAGCGTCCGTTCTGCATGCTGCAGGCGCAGACGGATTTCGACAAGCACGAGAATGCCAACGTCTACCGCGGTGCGTACGAGCTGTCGGCGCAGGCGACGGCCTCATTTAATGACGCGCGCGCGAAGCTTGAAGCCTTCATCGGCGCAAGCCGTCGCCAGACCGTGTTTACGGCCAACGCCTCGGCTTCGTGCAACCTTGTCGCCCAAGCGTGGGGCGAGCGCAACGTCCAAGCCGGGGATCTGATGGTGGCAACGATGTCTGAACACCACTCAAACCTGCTTCCCTGGCTCATGCTCGCCCAGCGCAAAAATGCACGGCTTGCCTTCATCCCCCTGCAAGGTGACGGCCGAATCGACCTCAACGCCTATCAGGACCTCCTTCTTCACAATCCAAAGCTCGTCTGCATGTCACACATCTCAAATGTCCTCGGCCTGATCAATCCTGTCGAGAAGGCCGCCCGGGCCGCGCACGAGGCCGGAGCTCGCTTCTTCCTCGATGCGGCGCAATCCATCCCTCACCTTCCAATTGACGTCAAGGCGCTCGGTGCGGACTTCGTCGCCTTCTCCGCCCATAAGATGTACGGCCCGTTCGGTATCGGCGGCCTATGGATATCCGACGGGGCATTCGACGAGATGGATCCCCTGGCAAGCGGCGGCGGCGCCATCTCCCATGCGGGCATCGACTCCTACTACCTGCGTCGTGGAGCCATCCAATACGAGGTGGGAACCCCACCTCTCTCACAAGCAATCGCATGGGCGGCTGCCATTGACTATCTCGAACGTCTGGGCAGGGACAAGACCGCTTCCCATAGCGCGTCGCTGACCTCATATCTCCTGAGCGGAATCCATGGCATCGAAGGAGCAACCGTATGGGGTGATCACAGCCAGCCGGATGGGCAGACGGGACTCGTCTCGTTTTCACTCGCGGGCATCACTCCCTCCGATTTGGGAATGGCGTGCGGCAAGCTGGGCGTGGCCATTCGATCCGGAGGCCACTGCGCCCTGCCCTTGGCAGCGAGCATCGGCATGGTCGGAACGGGAAGGGCAAGTTTCGGAGTCCACACGACACGGGAAGACGTCGAAGCCCTCGTCGTTGCCATCGAGGTATGCCAACGTCTCTATCGACGCGAGAAACGCTGAGAGAAAAGGAATGACCATGGAAGAATCGGCCAACCAGATGAGGGGGCATTATGCAGAAATCGCGAGGAAGGCACGTCGGGAAGCGGGCCGGGAGGCATGTCCCGGCGCATCTTCCTCGGCTGCAGAACCCTGCTGCGAAGACTCCTCCCCCAACGAAGCGTGCTTTCTCTATGGCGACGAGGCGCTGTCCGGAGTGCCCGTCGGAGCACTCATGGCAAGCCGCGGCTGCGGCGACCCCGTGTCTCATGCCAACCTTCAGCCCGGTGAGCGTGTGCTCGACTTGGGAAGCGGCGGCGGCATTGACGCACTCATCGCAGCACAGCTTGTCGGACCGGGGGGTTCGGTACGCGGATTGGACATGACGGCCGAAATGGTTGACCTCGCCCGCTGCAACGCCTCAGCTGCCAAAGCCGGGAACGTCACCTTCCTCGAAGGAACTATCGAGAGAGTCCCCTTACCCGATCAGAGCATCGATGTCGTCATATCAAACTGCGTGATCAACCTGTGCGCAGACAAAGCAGCCGCCTTCGCCGAAGTTCGCCGCGTGCTTGCGCCGGGCGGACGTCTCATCGTGTCTGACATCGTGGCCTTCAGCCCCCTTCCCGCGGAAGCCTATGACGCCCTCTGCATGATCACCGGCTGCCGCAACGGCATTTCTGAAGCGACCACCTATGAAAGCATGTTGCACGCCTGTGGCTTCGCCCGCGTGAGAATCGAGCCCAAGACCGCGTACACCGACGAGGTGCTACACGAGAAAGCGCATCGCAAGCATCTCCTGCCCGAGCTTGAACGCCTCAGGACCAAGAGCATCGGCGGATTGGTCGGAAGCGCCATCGTTTACGGTTCTGTCAGGGAAGAACGATGATCGACCGGTCCGTGGAAACGCTTGTCGATCGCGCGATCGCCGGAACACCTCCTTCGAAGCAGGAGGCAACCGCGCTGCTGATGACCGATGCGTCTTCTCCTGAAGCGGCCTATATCCGCTGGGGCGCGGAGCTCATCGGACGTGAGGCGGCACACAATACGGGGCAGATTTATGCACAGATAGGCGTCGATGCTGGCCCCTGTCCCGAGAACTGTGCGTTCTGCGCACTTGCCGCATCAAGCTCAGCACGGAAAGAACCGGCCGACGTTTCCGTTGATGCCATCATTGCCTCTGCGTCCACCTTTGACCGGGCAGGAGTGCATCTCATCTCTCTCATGTCGACAGCGGGATTCGACTTCGACCGTTTTCTCTCCATCGTGAAAGCCGTGCGCGAGGCCATCTCACCTGACATGCCGATCATGGCCAACATCGGTGACATCGATGCCAACCAGGCACGTACGCTCGCAACAGCCGGAGTCCAGGCAGCCTATCATGCCCATCGCCTCGGGGAGGGAATCATAACGTCCATCGATCCGGCACGGCGCACGGCAACATTCGCTGCCCTCAAGACAGCAGGTCTCAAACTGATGAGCGCTGTCGAACCGGTTCATGCCGCAAGCGATCCCCAAGAGGTCGCCGATCGCATGTTCGAGGTCATCGCATGTTCCCCCTATTGCTCGGGAGTGGGAACCCTCACGGTCGTGGCAGGAACCGGCATGGAGTCATACGTTCCCCTTTCCCGCAAACACAGTGCCCTCCTCGCCGCCGTCATGAGGCTTGTCGCCGGGCGGTCCATCCCCTTCGGCACAGGATGCGGCAACGTGAGGTGGACCGATGCAGGAACCAATCCGCGCGGGCGCAATCTGATCGCCGATCCGGACTACCTCTTGCGCGACGTCAGCCGCCTCCGCAAGGAGCTTGCCGACAGTGAATGGACCGTCCCCGACCGGCCTCTTGCCTCGTGGTTCGACGGCGACGCCCATCTCACGCGCCAAGGGTGAAACCCGTCTCTTCGCCGAACGCCCTTCTGATCCGATCAGATCAGATCCGACCCGATCAGAGCTTGCCGCACCCTTGTTCGAGCTTGCCACACCTCTCTCAGGCTTTGGCTGAAAACAAGGCCGAGGGACCCTTGAGCACTTCCCAGCCGCATTCCTCGAAAAGCTCTTTGCATCGAGGAACGGTCCAACCGCGGTTCCCCTCGGTCTTTTCCTCCACGTCACGTGGGTTCGAACCGACTTCCGCCCACAGGAGATTTGCGCCGCCAAACGCCGCAAGCTGATTGGGCTCATGGGTGCAGTTTCCCCGAATACCCTCACCGGTGATGAGCGAGACGGCCGCCACGATAGTCGACATGCGGGCATAGCTGACGGTACCATGTTTGGCGAGTTCGGAAGAGCTGATGGGCGTGCGGCGCATCGATCCGGAGAACTGCGCGTTCATCTCTCTGGTTATAATAGTCTTCTCGACAATCTCTTCCAAGGTGTGTTCAGGCCCCACCGGCTCGACACATGAGCCAAGCAGCAACCCTGCATCTTGGGCAGCGTGAATGGTGGACCAGCGCTGCTCGACGGAACACCGGGTGAACGTCCCCTCCCCCATGCGGATCACATGGTAGACACCCACGACCCCAGCTTTCTTCAATTCCCGCGCGTAGTCATAGTCGAAATCCCCAACATTGGCAATGAGCGGCGTGCCGAGCGTGATGGCCGCGGCAGCGGCACGTGCATAGTCGAGGAACTGCTGCTGGTCGTATGTTGCAGTCGCCATGAGATAGATGGCGTTAGCTCCCTTTTCTTCAAGCAGCTTGACGTAATCGACCACCGTTGCGAGCAACTCCTCGCCCGGCTCAGAGAACACCTTGTTACTGGCCGCAAACGAGCAGAATTTGCAATCCTTCGGACACAGGCCGACATTCAGCCCTATCTGACCGTGAATCTCGGCCTTCGGCAAAGTGCGCTCGCTCAACCGCCTTCCCGCCAACCTGACGGCGGCAGCCTCGTCGCTCACGTCGTTCCACGAGAGCAATTCCACACCCTCATTCGCCGTCAGCGTCCCTCCATCGAGCGCCTTGTTGATGATTCTGGAAACAGTCATGTCCATATGTGTCGACTCTCCCTTTCCGCATTCCCTCTTCACACCCGCTCAACGACCGACCGATGGCAGCGGGCGCTGCAGCCCGCTGGCCGCATAGATTCGACCTCGTTCTCAGGCAAGGTCAGGCTCGTGTTTTCTATTTTAGACTATATCTATTATTTTTATTTGCAATTATTTTTGTTATAAGAACATATTGAAGATGCTCTCAGAAGAAGCACTGCTCGCTGCCCTGATATTTTTGCAAAAGATTTCACTCTCCGAAGCACAAAAAACGTCGATTATTGCACTTGTTTCATCTCATTCTGATAGTCACCTTGCGACCAAAAAATAAAATGCCCGATCAGAGACTTATCACTTTTTAAGATGCCGCAGATACCAAAAAGCATACGCAAGCATCCTTGCAAAAGGGATTCCTGTGCAATAATCGACGATTTTTGTGCTGAGCAACCGTCAAAACATGACACATAATTGCAGCACCGCGAGCAATGCCCAATCTTTGTCCAAGACAGCCTTATCGATCCTGGTCTTTTTCCTTTGGCCACAGGCGGCCCTTGCAGTAGTCCAAAGCCTCAAGGCAGGGCGCAATAACGTCGTTGTTCGCATCCTTCAACCAGAGTGCACTCACGTTGTAGACGGTAGGCTTGTCGATTATCTGCAAGAAGCACACCTTGTCGCCAAACACGGGAATGTTGTGCTCGGACGAGAAAGCCACCTGTTCTCCCATCTCAACGTCGAGATACATGGTGTCCACGTCACTGTAATAACGTCGGACAAGCGACTTGCATTGGGTCGGCAGCAAAGAGCTCACGAAATCGCTCATGCCGGAATACGTCGCGGGATCGGGCAAGAGCAACTGATGCCCGCACAGATCACCGGTTGAGATCCCTTGCTCCTGGAACGTGGCGAGTGGATGGCCATACCCGACGATCGCGTCAAATTGATCTTCATAGATGATGGCCGCGTCAAAGCGTGCCCGCGCGTCCGCTTCCAGATCGATGGTCATGGCAAGGTCGACCTTCCGCATATTGAGGGCCGAGAGCAACTCCCCGTATTCCATGCAGAAGAGGCTGACCCTCACCTGAGGAAAAGCTTTCTTCATGCGCTTGAGAAACAGCGCGAGGAACGGGCGTGCGGCATTGCGCAAGTATCCCACGCGCACCACCGACTCAAATGACTGGTTGATGGCAGCGATACGGGCCATTGCGTGGTCATACCTGCCCGCGATGACACATGCCTCCTCAAAGAACGCCTTTCCACTCTGAGAGAGGCGCACGTGATGGCTGTCGCGCAGGAACAGTTTGACCCCTAACTCACTTTCCATCGAGGCAATATGCTTGCTCAACACCGACTGGCTCACATAGAACTGCCGTGCTGTGACGCTGAAGCTGAGCGTTTCCGCCAGATAGATAAACTCCCTCAGATGTTCGATGTTCATGAAGGACCCTCCCCCTATCGTTCCCCCGTCGTGCATGCTTTCCATCGAATCCCGCGAGCGAATATCATAGTATGAAAGGAATGACTGGCACAGGAAAGGAAAGCAAAAAACCGCGATGCCGCCCAACAAGGCCCGGCGCTCTGTGGCCGGACCTTGGAAGGGATGCCCCTGCTCCAATGAAATGGAACCCGCCAAACATAGGCGAAACGGCAAAGGCAAGAGCAGGTCTCAATGAGAGCCGGGGGCCTTGGGTGCGCCAGGCGCCTTGGGGGCTCCCGGAACACCGGGTGCCTGAGGAGCTCCCGGTGCGCCCGGAGCTTTCGGCATGCCCGGAGCTCCCGGCATGCCGGGCATGCCCGGTGCCGTCGAAGGAAGGTCAGCCCCGCACTGGGGACAGGTCTTGTCGCTCTGCTGCACCTTCGCGCCACATTGGGGGCAGGTTTTTTCGATAGCTGCTGGTCTGAAACACATGGTCTTCCTACCTTTCTTCAGAAAATGCTGCCTTTTGAGGAGGGTTTCCTCGGGAAGAGCGAGCTCATGGCGAGCCCTTCCCGAGGAAACCCTCCAGGCGATCATGAAGCTTGCATCGGTTTCCCCGGAGGAGGAGGAAGCACGTTGCCACATGTGGAGCAGAACATATCCTTCGGCTTGTTCGCCGCACCGCAGAACGGACAGACTCCTGGCTTGATGGCAGGTCTGATCTCCCCCGTGCATTTTCCACACCCGATGCATGTCTGACACATGCGACACGCCTCCTTCGTCGGAACCGGCCGGCCACGTCCTGCGTGACCGGCCTTCTCGCCTCTCTGCAATCCCCCTCAACGGGAAAGGAGCACGCGCTCACGCACAGCCCCCTTCCAACACCATCCGAGAGCTTCACGCTTTGAGGCAATAAAGCACTTGCTTTGATTTTGATGCCAGATCACGAGCCAATTCCTCAACATCGCCGTACTTGAGAACGCGAGCCTGACAATGCTTCACGCAAGTTGGCTCTGGAGCCCCCTCGGCTATGCGCCGAGCGCACTGGTCGCAAAGGTCCGTGAACACTGGCATGTTGATGTCGGTCCATCTATCCGCATCGATCTGGTAGATGCCCTCCTCATGGATCTTTACTCCGCAGTGCCCCTCCGGGAAGTTCTGGTGCGTCATGTCCACCGAACAGGCCATCTCGCACGTATGGCATCCCGTGCACCATTCGTAGTCAATCAGGATTCCCATCGCCATGGTTTATTCACCGGCCTTTCCGTTAGCACCAAGAGGGTTCGCGAGCGTGTTATGGTCGCCTTCCTCGCATCGATACACCCGACAGAGCACCGTTTTGTAGTTCGATCCGAACCCCGAGCGACCGGGATCATAGGTCAGCAACTGGTTAATGTTGTAGTCATACATTCCACTGAAGCCGCCATCCTCCCATCCGCTTTGCTCGGGCATCCACCACCCATGATCGGTCGAACAATAACGCGGATCCAAGGCTTCGGTCAGCTGGAGGCGTCGCTTCGCACGGCCACGCTGGTTCTCGACCCATACCCAATCCCCTTCGTCAAGACCATACTGCTTGGCGGTTTGGGGATGCATTTGCAAAACCGGGTCGGGGCGCAAAGCACGCAGACGCGGCACTTGCCGATGCTCCGAATGAAACAATGACCAGGTGCGAGCGCCCGTAGTCAAGATAAGGGGATATTCCTTGTACAGTTCGGGATCGGCCACGGGGCCAGGTGACGGCTCGTCAAATGATGGAACGCATTCGATTCCGATCTGGTTGAAGTAGGTGGACCAAAGCTCAATGCGGCCGGTAGCCGTCTGGAAACCAGGCTGCCCGTCATCGCGGAGAAGTCCTTTCTCATATTTGTGATACTCAAAATCAAGATAGGTTGGCGCAGCGTCACGCAGCTCCTCAAACGTCATGCCCATGCCTTCGAGAATATGGGAGAACATTTCCTCCTCGGTGTTCCACGGATAAAACTCCGGGCAGATGCGCTTTCCTATCTCAAGGTTGATGACCATGTCCGACTTCGCCTCACCAACCTGTATAGCTTTGTTTATGGTTTCTCCCCGTTGCACGCCGTCTCCGATGCGGATGCCGTTGCGCTCCGCAAACGTGCATGCAGGAAGGAACACGTCGGCAAGCGCCTGAACCGTCGGCGTCATATAGAGATCGACCGAAACGATGAATTCCAACTTCTTCAGCGCATGATACGTGCGGCGGGTGTCCGGCGACGAGTTGATCAGGGGATTAGTCGTCTGCAACCAAGCGGCCTTCAACGGATAGTCGTTGCCGAGCTCGTCCTTTCCCGTCTCCAAGCACTCAATGGTCACGTCAGTCGAGGCATTTTTGAAACCGTAGCGATACAGGGGATATTTATGGATGCCGAGCCGCTTCTCCTTCTGCTCGTCGGAAAGGTTCTCTCCACCCCATCCCGCATAATAGGGCAATATGGAAGGAGGCGCGATCATTCCCCCCGGAACATCGACGTTTCCAGTTATCTGAAAGATCGCCGACAGTGCCTGGCATGAGGGAACGGCTTCCCGGCTCATGTCCGTCGAGACGCCCCATTGCATAATCATGCCATCCGCCCCAGCGATAAGGCGAGCCGCCTCGACGATCTTTTCTGGGCTGACCCAGCATATCTGGCCAGTGCGTTCTGCGGTGTACTGCTCGCAAGCCTCTTTGAGCTGGTCAAACCCATAACACCAGTAGTCGACAAATTCCTTGTCGTAAATCTCCTCCTCAATCATGACATGCAGGATTCCGAGGGCAAGAGCCGCATCGGTCCCGGGACGGAGAGGGAGAAACACGGAGGCCTTCGTACCAAGCCATGTCATCTTCGGATCGACAGAAATTATCTTCGAACCACGCTTCATGCAGTCGACAACCCAATGGCCATACAGTCCGTCGGAATTGGAAACGATGGGATTGTTCCCCCAGAGGACGATACAACCCGGAACCTTCCAACGGGGATCGTCATAGCGTTTCGTGAACTGCTGCGAGTAATCGCCAACCCAGAACGAGCCGGACGTGCACATGGATGAAGCGATGCGCGGCACAAAACACGCACATCCCGAAAGCGCGAACACAACGTTGGGGCTGCCGAACGACCAAGCAAGATGGCTGATCCAAGGAGCGATATCGCGACCGGTGCCCTTGAAGAACAGCACGGATTGCGCCCCGAATTCCTCTTTGTATCCAAGAAACTTGTCCGCGATCAGATCATATGCCTCGTCCCAGCTTATGCGTTCCCAAGCGTTCTTCCCGCGGTCTTCGGGATTGCGCCTCATGGGATGCACGACGCGACTCTCATTATAGGCTGACTCCATCAGGTCCAAACAACGAACGCACAGACGTCCTTCGTTGAACGGATTGTCTGGGTCACCTTCGACCTTGACCAGTTTGCCGCTTTCGTCCGTGTAAAGCAAAAGTCCGCACCCCAGATGGCATCCCGGACCAGACCAAGCGCTTCCGCGCGTCACCGTGTATTCGCCCTCTTGGTAGCGCCAAGGCTTCTCGTGCTCGACATACTCGTACTTATCTGGACGGCCGATTTTCTCCCCCACCTGTCTCTCATGTGAGACATCCTTGAGTTCAGCCACTATGCTCTCCTCTCTCTATCCCTCGTTTGCAAAACAGCCCATCTCAAATTCTCTCGTCCCGCCCCACGCATTCTAAAAGCGGCTCGACCCGCCTGATGTTTCTTTATTGGAATAGGCGATTCCGTTAACAGGATGCCTCTCGGAAAAGACGCTCCTTATAATTGTCGCGCCGAGTGAATTGAGGATGTCCTATAGGGACATCCGATGAGCTTCAAGGGGAGACGGATCGACATGGATCAGCAAATCATCACTTCCGTATGTGGCGCACTCTTTCTTGCCATTCTTGCCGTGAGCTACATCCGCAACAAGCGGAAGGAGCGAGAGGACGACAACCCGTCCGTCACCGTAAAGAGAACCATGGACGAAGTTGAGGACTACCTTGGCCTCAGGCCCACGGATCGCAAGAACGGCTTTGCTCATACGCTCGACCTCATGCCGATGAACATGGCAGCAAGCCTGCTCACATCCGGCAAACATCGAAAATCTGTCGAGAACGGCGCACGAAAGGGGAAGTAGCGCAAACCTGCCCAACATTGTCATGAACTCCATCAAGTTGAAAGGGGATTTCACATTATGAGTAACGAGGGGGTCACCAAAAAGGCGGCCGTTGGCAAGGGATCGGCAAAACGCCTGGCCGGTCTTGTTTTGGGAATTATCGTTCTTGCCGTCGCCATCATGCTTCCCGGCAGCGAAGATCTTTCGCACGAGGGCATCATGTCACTCGGTATCCTCCTGTTTTGTGTCGTTCTTTGGATTTTCGATACCCTGCCTGCTGCCATAACGGGCCTTTTAGGAGCAATCCTGCTTTCCGTTTTCGGCGTAGTGAAGGATTTCGGGACGGCATGGAGCGGGTTTACCTCATCAACCGTATGGTTCATCTTCGGTGTTTTCGTCATGACTGCCATCATGATCAAGACTTCTCTTGGCCGCCGCCTGGTGCGGGCGCTCATCTCCAAAGCAGGAACAAAACCGAAGAGCATCGTTCTCGCCTACATGGTTGCCACCGCAATCGTGTCTATGTTCATGACGGACACCGGCGCGGTGGCAGTCGGCATGGCGCTTGTGCTCCCCTTCCTGAAAGAGATCAATGCCAAGGAGACCAAGCCGAACCTTGCCCGATGCCTGGCCCTGTGTATCGCGTTTGCAGCTATTGTCGGTGGTTTCATCACCCCATTCGGCCATTCGCTCAACATCCTTTGCGCAGGCCTTCTGACATCTGCCTATGGCGTTTCCATCGGCTTCATCGAATGGTTTATTCCCGGCCTCCTCGTCGCGCTCGTCCTGATTCCGTCCATCTGGGTCATCGTGTGCAAGGTGTTCCCACCTGAAGCCCTGACTGACCAAGAGGTCGCAATTGTGGCCGGCAAAGACGACAACGAGCCCATGAGCGTACTCGACAAAAAGTCATTGGTGTACATGATCATATTGGTCGCTGGCTTCATTATGGGCAATTGGATCCCTCTTCTGTCCAACATCAACGTGATCATCGTCATGCTTGCTATCGCATTTGTCCCCGGCATTGACATCCTCACCTGGAAAGAGTTCGAAGAAGCGGAGGGATGGGGCGTCGTCCTCATGGTCGGCGGCGTCATGTGCATGGCCAACGCAGCCTCTTCTACCGGTGCTGCCGAATTCGTGATCAATCTCTTCCTGAACAGCGGCGTCATGGGCATGAACACGCTTCTTGCTCTGATTCTCATCATGACGGTTGCCTATCTGGTTCACACGTTCGTTCCCGCAGCTCCCGCCTTGTGTGCATTGTTCGTGCCACCGGTCATGGGATTTTGCGTGGCATCCGGCATATCGCCCGCAATCTTTGCCATGCTCATGGCTTTCATCACCGCCGGCAGCTTCCTGATGCCCCTGAGCCCTCCCATGATGGTCTCTTATAACGAGGGCTTCTATTCCATCGCCGAGCAGGCAAAGGCTGGATGGCTTATCTCCATCATCTTCGTGCTTGCCTCGGTCTTGATTCTGTATTATGTCGGAGGACTCCTGCTGCCAATCGTGCCAGCATAAAGAACAGGAAGGAAGGGCGGGCAGTTCCTCCGAGGTTCCATCGAAACCAACAAGCCCATCTGCATCAGCTCAGAGAAAGCCGTTGTCCGCAAAGCAAAGGATGGCGGCTTTCTTTGATTCTCCGAGTCAAGCTCCTGCATCACGACGAGAATATCCAGAAAAACCAAAGACAGGGACATCGCACCGTCTTGACACGCTACAATGAGCTTGGATCGCCCACATGTGGACTGAAGGGAAAGAGACCCGGAAGAAAGTCTCGGCTTATTCAGCATTGTGGCTTCGAACGCACTGGTGAGGGATGCATAATGTCGGATTCATCTATACAGAAACGGATCGAACGTCTCGAATACGAGAACTATCTGCTTTCGGAGAACGCCCTGGAATGCATCTGGCTTTATGACCTCGCCTCAAGCAGGATGGCCTACCTCAGTCCTTCGGTCACCAAACTCCTCGGCATCAGCAAAGAAGAGGCCTTAGATCGCACGCTCAAGGAGATTCTGACCCCTGAATCCCTCAAACGTGCCAACAAAGTGACGGAATCCTTGATAGCCAGTCTCTCCCGGCAAGAAGTACCAGACGCCGCCACGCATTCGGGCGACTACCAGATATATGGAAGAGGCGGCACGATCGTCGATGCCGAAGTTGTGGTCAAGATCATCGAGAACCGCCAGACGGGCGCTCCTGAAATCCTCGGGATAGCCCGCGACATCACGGCAAGGAAGCAACTGGAAAACCAACTTACTTCCGAAATCGAGAGCAAGGGCAAGGTCATCGAGAGATTGAGATCCTCTGAGCGATCTTTGCTGCTCATCGCAGAAGAACTCAACCGCAAAAACCGGTTGCTTCAAGACATAGCCATCCGCGATGCCCTGACCCAAGCCTACAATCGATATTATTTCGATGAGCGAGTTGGTGAGGAGACGGACCGGCGTCGCCGCCACCGCTATCCCCTCTCCATTGCCCTCATTGACATCGACGATTTCAAGAGCATCAACGATTCCTTTGGACACGACGTAGGTGACGAAGTCTTGGTGAAAATTTCAACCACCATACAGAATCTCCTGCGCAAATACGATATTTTTGCCCGGTGGGGTGGCGAGGAGTTTGCCATCCTCATGCCCCACACCGACTTGGCTGCCGGTGAAAAGATCATCCAGAAACTTCGTCGCGCCGTCGAAGACATCCACTACAACGAACCCGGCCTCCGCACAACCGCCAGCTTCGGAGTGATTGAATTCATGCAGGGCGAGACGAGGGAAAGTTGGTTCAAGCGCGTCGATTACGCGCTGTTTCAGTCGAAGGATGCGGGTAAGAACCGAGTTACCTCGCTCGCCTGGCCCGACTCCATTCCTTTCATCCAAATGAAACTGGATTGGAGGGCCGAGTGGGAAAGCGGAAATGCGGCAATTGATGACCAGCATAAAAAGCTTGTCATCCTTGGCAATGGAGTCACGGATGCGATGATGCGGGATAGGAAGAGTCCTGAAACAGCTCAAGCAATCGAGCGGTTGATGAATCATGTCGTGTTCCATTTCGAGCAGGAGGAGCAGGTGCTCTCATCCGTCGGATATCCCGACACCAAAGCGCATCAAGACATCCATCAGCAACTCGTGAAAAGCATGTATGAGTTGCGCCAAGAACTCGAAGCAGGAAATCTCAAGGTGGGAAGATTCTTTTCCTTTCTGTTCGATGACGTAATCGTCGGCCATCTTCTCGAAGAGGACACGAAGTTCTTCCCCTATGTGGGCGAAAGCCAGCAGGTCAAAAAAGAGGTCTCCAACCCCCAGCACCGTCGAGCGTCCCCGGAGGCGGAACGCGTCTAAAATTTCCGTTCAGGAATAGAGGTGGGGGGATGCGCCCCCTGGCTCTCATTTCGAGCGTCTTGTTTTGGTGCTGAATTATGCTCCGAGACCCCTTTGCCCTATAAACCGAAAAGGCCGAAACCCTTCAGAGGTTTCGGCCCTTCTTGTACAAGCGGGGGCAGCCAGCGCAGCCCCCGCCGCAAACATCGATGCAAGGCGGCCACCGAGCCGCAAACGATTAGCGCTTGCTGAACTGCGGGCGCTTGCGAGCCTTTTTCAGACCGTATTTCTTGCGCTCGACCATACGGGAATCGCGTGTGAGAAAACCGGCTTTCTTGAGCTCGGAACGGTAGTCCCCCGCCGCAAGCAAGGCGCGGGAAATGCCGTGACGCAGCGCGCCGGCCTGACCCGAAATCCCACCGCCGTCAAGCGTTGCGACAACGTCGAAATGATCCGTTGTGTCGGTAACCTTGAACGGCATCTTTGCGTAGTTCACCAGAGCCTCGCGGCCAAAGTACGAGACCGCCTCGCGGCCATTGACCGTTACCTTGCCCGTTCCGGGAACGAGACGAACGCGAGCAACGGCGTTCTTCCTGCGACCGGTGCCGTAATACAGAGCTTCACCTGCCATGAGTTAGTCCTCCATCTTGATCTCGCGGGGCTGTTGGGCCATATGCGGATGCTCCGCACCGGCATACACCTTGAGCTTCTTGCCCATGGCGCGACCGAGGGTGTTCTTCGGCAACATGCCCTTGACGGCATGCTCGATGACCCTCTCGGGATGCTTGGCCATAGCCTCTTCGAATGTTTCGGACTTCAGGCCGCCGGGATAACCGCTGTGACGATAGTAGACCTTCGAAGTTGCCTTCGTTCCCGTCACGCGGATCTTGTCTGCATTGATGATGATCACGAAGTCACCCGTGTCGATATGCGGCGTATACTGCGGCTTATGCTTGCCCTTCAGAATACGTGCAGCCTTGACGGCGACGCGGCCAAGAACCTGGTCAGTCGCATCGATCAAGACCCATTCGCGCTCAACTTCGCGGGGTTTCGCGTAATACGTCTTCACTTGCCATTCCTCCATCAGTTCCTCCACCTAAGAAACGCAGGTGCGTTCCCAGGGTGCCGCTTGCCACGCCTCCGGACGATTCTTTTCAAGGTCAGCCTCGAAACAAACGCACGGACGCCCAAGCGACATGTCGGTTTTCAAAAGTGCAGTTGCTGCAGGTGCCGGTTTCCTACACCGACGCGTGTCCTCGGGTCTGGACTCCCGGGTCAACGCCCCTTCCGCATACTGCCTCACGGGGCTTTTGAAAGCGAACCTTTGCAGTGTAGCGCGGAGAAGTTCGCAAAGTCAACGAAAAACATCGCAAGGTCCTGCGTTCTGCAGAAAGTTTCCGCGAGCGAGAAGGATTCGATGGTGCATCATCCGAGATGCATTCAGCCAGATTGACACCGAAAGACTCAAGTCGCACGATACGGCCTTGCCGTACAATGGAACCGTCGTATCATGACGAATAGGAGAATGCGCAATGTCCACAGAAACCCCCGACCTCACACCTAGTGCCTCACCGGCCGAAAGCAAAGAAGACGGACAAACGCCTCTCCCACGCAAACCTCTTCACGCCAAGGCTGCAACCGCACAAAACAAGCGTCATGACGCCTTCATTCGCGCGGCAGGAGAGGACGACGATGGCTACGATCCTTACTCCGATCGTCCCGCCGACCCCGAACCCACATTCGAGGAAGACCCCTGGCGCTGACGGCCCTTGGCACCCGTTGTGCCTCGCTCTATGGGATTTGCCCTTCGGAATGAGCATGGCACCTAGCTTGGCCGTGACACGACGAGTGCAGGCTTTTGCCGTGTCGAATGAAGCTCCCCGATTGCCAGCTTCAAAGCCGATTTCGGTGCTTTCGACCTGAAGCCATGCCGGAGTGCTGCGACAGCCCCCTGCTGGCAGGATCATAAGGCGGCCGGCCTCCGCAGCGCGACGCGGCAGAATCGCCTAGGGTCACCGTAGCAAGACCCAATGCGATGCAGGGCAAAACCTAAGAGATATCAGAACTGGTCGACCACGCAATAAACTCATCGACGTCGATATGCTCGAAGCTCAGAATGGCGACATCGGCATTGGCCGATAGGTCCTCAAAGGTTCCGGCATCGTCGCGATCATAGATGGCGAGCGTACGATACCCTGCCTTGCGCAAGGTGCACAACGCATAAAGCGAGTCTTCCACGCCCCATGTCGTCTGCAGCGGCGTGCCCATGGCCTCGCGTGCGCGGTCATAGACCGCTGGCTCGCGCTTTGACTTTCCCACATCGTCAACCGACACGATAGCCTGCAGATAAGGCGCGAATCCCGCGTGAGCAAGACCGGCCTGCAAATAGGACTGAGGGCTGGACGAGGCAACGCTCACAGCCACTTCCCGTTCGGCCAGCTTGCGAACAAACGCGAGAGCCCCTGGTCGACCGGTCACATGCTGCTGGTAGAAATCGAGAATATACTCGTCAATCATGCTCAGGACATCGTTTGTGCAGGAACCCAAGCCGAGCCGGGAATGGAAGAATTCGCCGCACTCGGGAATGGTGAGCGTGGTCAGTTCGTCAGTATCGGCCTTTGAGAGTTCTGCGCCCGCACGACGGGCAAATTCGTTTTCCATATCGCGCCACACATTCATGGTGTCGAGCAGTGTTCCGTCACAATCGAACACAACGCCGATACGAGAGGCATCCACGCAGCACTCCTTTCTCTCCACAAGCAGGCAGACATCGGACAGCAGAGAGCCCCGCCCGAGAACCTGCGCTCCCAAACCCCTTCGCCAAGGTTCAGCGTCTTGGGCACGAGAGCAAGCTTAGCAGAAGGCACCTGCATGCCAGAAGCGCCCTGAGCGATTTTGCCCAAAGTTGACGAGCACAACAGAATCCAAGCAAAACCACACGCGACGCGAAGGGATGCCTCAACGGACCCCGCTCAAGTCCGAGACTCTCTCAATGCACTCACTGCACGCCCAATGAAATTCTGACCCGAACCCAGCGCAAACCCAGCAAGACCGCGATATGAATCCAGCGGAAGTCAAGCGCAAAGCTAGCATGATTTCAAAGCGAAGCTAGCGGAAATCAAGCGCAAAAAGAACTATCATACCTGTTCAAATGCATGATATGCTTCCCTCTATGACCTGCTACTCCCAACATATCCCCCCACCGCAGTTTCCCGACCATCCGTCGGGAATTTCCCCTGAATCATATTTCCTCCAAGCATCAAGGTGGCTGGAAATCACCGAGCACATCATGCTCGGCTTCGAATTATGCGGTGCCTATTCCTTCTCCCGAAAAAGCCCTCACGGCTTTACTGCGCGGGCACCGCTGACCACCCCCGTCAATCTTCTTGCCCATCTCGAAACGAAGGAGGGGCAGTATGGAATCAAGCAGGCACGTAGAGCGCTCAGCTACGTGATGCCGAATTCCGCTTCACCGAGGGAGACCGCGGCAGCCATGCTGCTTTGCCTGCCGCACACACTCGGCGGATATCGGCTTGGAAACCCCTCGTTAAATTACCAAATCCCCCTCGACAAACAAGCGCAAAAAATAGCGAGCAGGCGTTTTTATGTATGTGATCTCTACTGGCCAGAAGCAAAGCTGGATGTCGAATACGAAAGCGACTGTTTTCATACCGGCTCGGAGCACATCGCCAGCGACTCAAAGCGCCGCAACGCGCTTTCATTCAAGGGAATCACCGTGGTCACGATCACGCGAAAGCAGATGAACAACTATGCTGAACTCGACAAAGTTGCACACATCATCGCTCACCATATCGGCAAACGCATACGTCCCCGGACCGCCTCATTCAACGCCAAGCAGCTTGAACTCCGCGCCACTGTTCTCGGAAAGGGGAACCTCGAACCACGGCTCCCTTCCGACATCCTCCTCGATGCCTGACATCCGTCATATCCTGCTCCGGCTTTCCGCCCCGTGCATCACCCCAAACTCACACGACGATCCTTACATGGCCCTTCGACCGCATGCGTCATCCCATCCCGCACGCCGCCTTTCCCTGCAGCGCTCTTCCCTGCCCCATCGTTTCCCCACGCGAACATCGCCCTTTCCGCTTCCCAACGATCCGCAGGCAATGCGAAGCAGACGGTGCCTCACCGCCTCCCTGCGCAAGCCTCGCCCTTTCTTGCCTCATCACCTCTCAGCACAAGCCTCGCCCTTTCTTGTCTCATCACCTCCCCGCACAAGCCTCACGTTCTTACTTTCAAAAACAAGTCTGGACAGTTTTTGCGGGTTGTCCGAAATATGTTCGTGATTTTCCCGGAAAACACGCTCTTTTATCAAGAAGAGAGCGGGTTGCGCCTGCACTACGTTTTCTGCACCGCTCTGAACTGGGAAGATGATTCGGCATTTTTCGACAAGGATCACACTCAGTGCCTCAATCCCTTGGAAGTCGAAAAAACTGTCCAAGAGCACCTCGCAGCGAACGCACCTTGCGGCAAGAGTACCTTGCGGTAAGAGCACCTTGCGGCGAACGCACCTTGTGGCAAGAGCACCTTGCGGTAAGAGCGTCTTGCGGCGAACGCGCCTTGCGGCAAGCGCGCCTTATGGCAAGCCAACGACCTATGGATGAACGCCACCAGGTGCGGAAAAGAAAAGCCCGGATGCCATTCAAGACAGCATCCGGGATCAAGGTAAAATGCCAAGTCGTAGGCTTCAGGCTCTCTGCCCCAGCCCAATGGGCTGGGGCAGCAAAGTCACATCCGCACCAAGCTGCGAGTTTGCGTCCTCGCCCTACCTCAATTCGCTTTCGGCAGCAGCCAGGCAGGCAAATTCCTCTTCGGGGGCATTCGCCACCAGATGATGGCGGCTGTACACCATAAAATAGACCACGAAGCACACCATGACGATAGCGGCACACCCAGCGGCAACCGGATCGACAAAGAAGGTTGCCACAACGGCAACACACGACAACACCAATGCGATGCCCGTGGTCACAACGCCGCCCGGCGTCTTATAGGGCCGCTCCAAATCGGGTTCTTTCACCCGCAGCACGATGTGCGAAAGATTCATGAGCGCATAGCTGATAGCGGCGGCAAACACGGCGATGTTGATAAGGATATCGCCATTCTGAAGCGCCGAAGCCAGCACGAAGCCAATTGCACCCGGAACAATAAGGGCCCACGTCGGAGTCTTGCGTCCATTGGTGACCGAAAGAACACGGGGCAGGTACCCGGCACGGGAAAGAGCGAACAGCTGGCGTGAATAGGCAAACACAATGGAAAAGAACGATGCCACCAGACCAGCCAAACCAGCGTAGTTCACAAACGTCGCCAAACCCGATTCGCCAACCGCATTCAAGGCGTCGGGCAAAGGAGCGCCAGACTCTCCGATCAAGGCGGCACCTGCACCGCCGGGGCTCAGCAACAGCACCGTCAGGCCGGTGATCACCAAAACCGCCATGGCGACAATGATTCCCCTGGGCATGTCCGTCTTCGGATCGTTCGCCTCCTCGGCAGCCAGCGGAACGCCTTCGACCGCCAAGAAAAACCAAATGCCAAATGGCAAGGCAGCCAGCACGCCGCCCACGCCGAAGGGAAGGAACTCGCTCGATCCCAAAGAACCGTCTGAAGCGATGTCAAACAGGTTGGATGCATCAAAATGGGGAATCATGCCCGCCGCAAAGGCCACTAAGGCAACCACCGCTACCGCCGTGATGGCAAACATGACCTTGAGCGCTTCGCCCACGCCGATGAGATGAATGGCAATGAACAAGGCAAAGAAGACAGCATAGATAACGATGGGATTGAGTCCGGGGAAAAGTCCCAACGACTCGATGTATCCTCCGATGAACACCGCGATGGCCGCCGGAGCAATGGAATACTCAATGAGAATGGCTATCCCGGTGACATATCCGCCGAGTTTTCCGAGTGCACGGCGAGCAAATCCATACCCCGCCCCCGCAGTCGGCAATGCCGACGACATTTCGGCCAATCCAAACACCATACAGGCGTACATGATGCCCATGAGGGCAAACGCGATGAGCAGTCCGCCAAAACCGCCATGCGCCATGCCGAGGTTCCATCCCGAGAAATCGCCGGAGATGACGTATGAAACGCCCAAACCTGCCAGCAACAGCCAACCGGCCGATCCCCTTTTCAATGCTCGTTTTTCAAAATAGTCGTTCGATTCCGCAGCGAGCGATCCTGTGCCAGCGGGTGCGACGACCCCCTCATGTGCAGCAGCCATGAGACGCCTCCTTCTTTTGAGATTGGATGATAAGATATATGCTCGGATTGCTCCGCTGTTTTAGCTTTCGAAGCTTTCGGGCAAAATCTCTCTGCCGTTTCTATCCTTCAAGCAACCAGAGAGGATTGTCCATATAGCGTTTGGCACACATAACGGTGCCGGGCGCTTGGGCGTCATAGAGCCCATCGGGAAGCGCGTCAGCATAATGGTTGGTTGTCCAACCGAGCATCTGCAACCGACGGATCATCGAAAGAGCACTGGCCCGCACAAGGTCGTCATCGGAAAGCGGCATGACCTCGCGATAGCCCGCAATCCATTCCCGGGCCATGGCCGGAGCGTACGACTCATGCTCAACAAAAGACAATGCCGCCGCATAGTCGTAGAGATAGTAGGAATAGCCGCAATCGTCGAAGTCGATGACAGTCAGCGTGCCGTCGGCACTGGCGATCACGTTCGAAGGACGCAGGTCGGCATGGATAAGTCCCCAGGTCGAGCGCGTGCGGGGAACCTGCTCCATGACATCCAAGGCAGCTCGCTCAGCGCGTTTTAGCAGACTGAACTCCTCCGAGGTAAAATCGACGTCCTCCCAACGGCCCCAACGGGGGTGATCGCCCACCATGTCCGAAAGGTTCCATTCAAAACGCTTGAACCCGTCGGGCTTCTGCCAGGAACGCGCATGGATGTGGAATTTCGCCGCCCAGCGGCCGATGGTACGATAGTACGATGAGGGGTCAGGCAGATCTTCGAGTACCACGCCCTCGACGAACGACGTGCACACACACGCCCACTCGGTGCCCGATTCGTCGGCGATGGTAGCCACCGTGAATCCCGATGCCGTGGGAATGTCATCGATAACGTTGACGCCTTCCACGCTGTGCAGCGCAGTGAGCCACGCAATCTCAGAGGCAACCGCAACGGGCCCGCCCACATAGCCGGGTTGCGAAACGCGAATGACGCCATAGGGCTTATCGTTGCATGTAACCAGATATGTGGCGTTTTCGGATACGGTGATAAGACGAACTTCGGTGGTGAACGTGTCAAAGCCCCAGGCGTCGCACACTCCGCGCAGCAGCCACCAGGGTGCCAGGGAGCCCTTGTTGTAGGCGGCAAATGCGGCAAGGCCCGTCGCACCTCCTTCGCTCTGCAAATCGGGAGGCATATGGACGCCAAGAGCCTGCTTGCTAGCGATTTTCTTCGCTTCGGCCTCCTGGACGTCAGTCGCGGTGGCAATCACGCGCTCGGCTGCCGTCGCGACGGCCTGATCCGCATCACTGACGGTCTCTTGCCCCTCCACCTGGAGATGTGCCTGTTCCTTCGATGTTGCCGTTGCCATGGGCTCCTCCTCACTTGTCGCTTGCCGTCCTCAATAATTGAGAAACTGCGCATGCTGAATGCTCGTTTCGATTGCCGTACCTTAGCAAGCGCTTTGTCCTCACCCCTGCTGAATCACAAGCGAAACAAAATCGTTCGTGCTCGTTTATGAAGGTGAAACGGGCGCGAAACATGAAAGAAACCTGTATGGCGAGATAATTAGCGTAACGCAGATGAAACACGGAGCGGTGATACTTCCCCCTGCGCCGCAGAGGCCTCTTCGTCTTCCGAGCGGCGAGAAGATCAGCTTCCCAACCGTCGTGCCTCCAGCTGCGCAAGCGTATGAGAAGGTGCAATCGAGCGAGATCATAAGGAGAAGACATGGCAACATCGTCCACCATCATGGATTCGAACAGCTTCAAGGCGGAAGATATGGAGAATCTCGACGAAGCGACACGTCAGATGGTCGAGCGCCGAGCGATCCTCGGCCCAAGCTACCGGCTGTTCTATCACAAGCCGCTCAATTTCGTGCGCGGACGGGGCACGCGGCTGTTTGATGCAGACGGTGAGGAATACCTTGACGTCTACAACAACATCCCCTCGCTCGGGCACAGCCACCCAAAGGTAGCAGAAGCGGTGTCGAAGCAGATGGGGCTTATCAACACCCATACCCGCTATCTGCATGAGAACATCCTCCATTACGCCGAAGACTTGCTGTCCACCATGCCCAGCGAGCTTGACCGCATCATGTTTCTGCTTTCCGGCTCAGAAGCCAACGACCTTGCCGTGCGCATCGCGAAATCCTACACGGGCGGCACAGGCGTCATCGTGACCAGCGAGGCATACCACGGCAACACCGACCTCATCACAAAGCTCTCTCCCTCAATCGGGGCCGACGCGCCGATGGCCATCGACATGCGCATGATACCGACGCCCGACACCTATCGCTTGGGAACCGACGACATCGGCGCATGGATGGCTCAGCACGTGGAAGCCCAGATCGCCGACATGAAAAGGCATGGCATCAAGTTCGCCGCCCTGCTGGTCGACACCATCTTCTCGTCTGACGGCGTCTTCCCCGGGAAGCCCGGATTCCTCCAACCGGTCATCGAGACCGTGCATCGCGAAGGCGGCGTGTTCATCGCCGACGAGGTGCAGCCTGGCTTCACTCGGACAGGCGAAGGATTTTGGGGCTTTGAGCGCCACGGGATCGTGCCCGACATCGTCACCATGGGAAAGCCCATGGCCAACGGCATTGCCTGTTCCGGCGTCGCCGCAAAGACAGACGTGCTTGATGCCTTCGCCCAAAGCTCCCCTTACTTCAACACCTTTGCCGGAAGTCCCGTCGCCATGGCGGCCGCGCAGGCCACGCTCGATGCCATGCGGGAGGAAGACACGCTGGGCAATGCCAAGCGTGTGGGCACCGCGATGCGAGAGGCGCTGAACTCCCTGGCAAAAGACCATCCTCTGCTCGGCGACGTGCGCGGTGCCGGCCTGTTCACCGGTGTCGACGTCGTCAAGCCCGGAACGACTGAGCCCGATTACGCCACCGCCGTGCGCATCATAGAGGGAATGCGCGAGCGGCACGTGCTCGTGTCGCTGTGCGGCCCGTATGGCAACGTGCTGAAAGTGAGGCCACCGCTGGTGTTTTCCCTCGATGACCTGGACTGGTTCACCGATGCCCTTTCTGGGACGCTCGCAAGCCTCTAGGGCCCGCGCCGGCAGGCAGGTTGCCCAAGCGGGCCGGGGCAGCGCCTGCCAAAAGTCCCTCTTACGACGGTGAGATCAAAATCATCTTTCTTACCATGTCGGTGATGGCGGTGCTCCTCCTGCTGGCTTTCGGTCTGTTTTTTACTCTGTCCGCCAGTCAAAGACAACTCGAAGCGGAAAATTTGAAAGTGAGATTGCCTCTGAAAGCGCAAAGGCAAATGAACTCATCGAGCACTTGCAGGAAGACGCTCAGGAACTGGCGCTGGGAGGCGACACCGGCCTCCCATTCACAGGCGAGAAGGAGACTGGCTCACCTCGGCCCACAGCTTGTCGAGTTCCGCCAGCTTGACCTTTTGAAAGCTCGCCGGCATCTCGCTGCAGACGCCCATCTGATTGAGCGGGGTGCCATAGCTTGTCAGACGGCACATGCGTCCGTCGAGCCACAGTGAGCTTTTCGAGGCAACGTCAAGGTTTTGCAAAGGCAGCGACAAGCCGACTCCCGCCTTTTTGACGCAGCTTTCCTTCAACGTCCACAGCGCGAAAAAGCATCGATCGACATCTCCGGCAGAATCCAATAGCTCCTGCTCGTTTCCCGTGAACACAGATGCGCATACCTCCATCGGCGCCGTGCGGACCGTCTCCACATCGACGCCGACCGGCGAACGGCTTATCGCGGCGGCTGCGCAGCCGCGACTGTGGCTGAGGGAAAACTCGGGGCCGTCGGGAAGGAACGGCTTTCCGTGCGAGGCGATGCGGAACGATTGCGGAACAAACCCAAGAGCGACGCAAAGGAGGCAAAACGCCGCGACGCTCTGGACGCGATCCTTGTGAAAGCGCAGTCTGAGAGCTTTCTCCCTGCGGAACTCAGGGATCTCCTGCATACGGGCATGGCACCATGCTTCCGATATGCCGGGCAAGTCCTCTATGTACAGTATCCGTGCTTGGTCGCCCACCGTTTGCCCTCGCTGTTTGCCCTGCCTGACCTTCAGTCAAAAATTGGCACGTGCCTGCGTCTCGGTTTCGGGAAACGGCCCGACGGTGCCAACTGCCGAGACCCCCTGGTCTCGGCGCTTCCTTGATTGCGTCGCATCGCGCGACGGCGTTCCCGAGCACAATCTCCGACATCCTTCAGGAAAGGTCACTTATGACGGCTTTTCCTGAAAGTTTTTCGCATGGCGTTCATTCCCCCTGCTGGTCATGAAGGCTGCGCGCATGCTCGCTTGAGGCCTTCAGGCGCTCGGCGGCAGCCTGGATGGCCGAGACATCCTCCGCCGATGACGCCTCGTTTTCGCGCGCTTTCTTTCCAAAGCCGCTCGGCCGCTTGGCCAAGAGCTTTCGCAAAGCATCTGCATCAGCTTTGACCTGCTTTTTCTCTTCTTTCTCCAGTTGCTTTCCCACCTTTGCGAGAGCCTGATCCGTCTCGTTCACCAGACGCTGGGCCTCTTCGTGCGCAACCATGGCGGCACGGCGTGCCTCATCTTGCGACGCATACTGCTCGGCATCACGGATGGCCCGATCGACCTCGTCGTCGGACATTCGTCCCGAATCATCGATGGTGATGGATTGCTGCTTGCCCGTGTCGAGGTCCTTCGCGGACACCGTGAGGATACCGTTCGCGTCAATGTCGAACGTCACCTCGATCTGAGGCACACCGGCTGGAGCGCGTTTGATGCCCTTGAGCCGGAACGTTCCAATGGCCTTATTGTCAGCTGCCATGGGGCGCTCTCCCTGCAACACGCGAACCTCCACGCTTGTCTGGAATGCCGCTGCCGTCGAGAACACCTGGGAGTAATGAACAGGCAGAGTGGTATTGCGTTCCACAAGGCGGGTGGCAACGCCACCCACCGTCTCGATCGACAGACTCAGAGGCGTCACGTCAAGCAGGAGAAGGCTGTTGATCCGAACGAGGCCCGTCGATGCCCCGGCAAGCGTGGCAGCCTGAATGGCGGCACCAGAAGCAACGCATTCATCGGGATTGATGGATGCCGACGGCTCAATGCCCGTCAGCTTGCGCACGTGATCCTGTACCGCAGGAATGCGCGTTGACCCACCGACAAGCAGCACGCATCCAAGCTCCGAAGCGGCGATACCTGCATCGTTGAGAGCAGTCTGCACCGGAACGGTCGTGCGCTCCACGAGATCCCTCGTCATATCGTTAAACGCCGAACGAGTCAGCGTCGTGTCAAGATGAAGCGGCCCCGAGGCACCCTGTGCAAGGAACGGCAAGTTCACCTGGACGGAATCGAGCGCCGACAACTCCTTCTTTGCCTGCTCGGCCGCCTCGGACACACGCTGCAGCGCCGCTGGATTGCGATGCAGGTCTTGACCATGCTCGCGTTTGAACACGTCAAAAAGATGGGCCGCCAGCCGCTCGTCGAAATCATCGCCACCCAGATGGTTGTCGCCAGAAGTCGCCAACACCTCGATGACGCCATCGCCGATCTCAATGATGGAAACATCGAACGTGCCGCCACCCAAATCGTACACCATCACCTTCTGCGGCGCACCGTTGTCCAGGCCATAAGCGAGCGCCGCACTCGTGGGCTCGTTTATGATGCGCAGCACATCAAGTCCGGCGATCTTTCCGGCATCCTTCGTCGCCTGACGTTGCGCGTCATCGAAATACGCCGGCACGGTGATGACCGCTTGGGAGACCTCTTGGTCGAGAAAGGCCTCGGCATCGTGGCGGAGTTTGCGCAGGATCATGGCGGATATCTCCTGAGGAGTGAAATCCTTGCCATCGATGCGCGCACGCCAATCGCTGCCCATGCGACGTTTCACCGACGAGATGGTGCGGTCGGGGTTCACCGCTGCCTGCCGACACGCCACGCTGCCCACCAGGCGCTCGCCCTCCTTTGAGAACGCCACCACGCTCGGAGTCGTGCGCTCACCCTCTGCATTGGGGATGATCACAGGCCGTCCGCCCTCGACCGTGGCCGCACAGCTGTTCGTCGTCCCAAGATCAATGCCTATCGTCGCTGTCATGGTTTGTCCTTTCACGATACGGGCTCCACGCCCGCTGCTAAAAACCGAAGGGTGTGCACAGGCGGCAGATCGTCGGCGCCAAACACCAGACGCCGCAGCAGATCATGGCCGGGTCGATGCCCATGCTGAACCCTCGCGCCTGACCCTCCTGCTGATACGTCTGCCCCGCTTGCTGAAACTGCCGCTGAGCCCGCTGATAGTCAGGATTGCCAGGATCGAGGCGCACGGCTCGCCGTATCTGTTCGAGGCCCATGAGGGAGTTGCCCGCGCCGTCATTGGCAAGAGCGCTCAGGTAATACCAACGCGCGTTGCGGCCTCCGCTCGTCACCGTGTTCAGAACGTCCACCGCCTGTTGGAAACGGCCGGCGTTGATAGCGTCAACGGCACTGCGCACCGTGGGGTTGTCGGCAGCCGATGGCTCGGGATGAATGGGTTCGCGGGTGCCAGGCCCGCCGCCACCAAAGCCGAAGAGGTCATCGAAGTTGATTCCCCCTGTCCAGCCATAGGGTCCCTCGGTACCATAGCCACCCGGGCCATCCCATCCCGTTCCCCCCGGTCCGGCGGAACCGCGGCCGGTGCCCGAGCCGGTATGTCCCGCCCCTCCGGCCTGGCCAGCCGGACCTCCATAGCCAGATCCGTTTGCGGCCGCACGTCGATCGCGGGCCGCATACTTCTCCGGATTTGCGATGCGATCATACGCTTCGTTGATTTTGTTCATCCGCTCGACCGCATTCGGGTCGTCCGGATTCAGATCGGGATGGTTTTCGCGCGCCTTCTTGCGATAGGCCTTCTTGACCTCGTCGAGCGAGGCGTCGCGGCTCACACCCAGAACGTCGTAGGGGTTTTCAACCACGGCGCTTCTCCTTGTCCTTCTCTTGATATTTCTGCCACATGCCCGCGTACAACACGCTCCGTAAAATACGCGTGTCCTGCTCGAGCGGTAGTTTCTCAAAGGCCGCCGCGGTATCGGCCGCCAGCAGCTGCAAGCCCTCCCGCACATGCTCCGACCGCGCGTCCAACGCGACCAGCGGATTGTAACCGCCTGAAGAACGATCATCGTCCATATCTAAAGCAGCGTCCATGACGTACACGAACTTTCCAAGTCGAGCACCCAGGTTGCGCAAACTATCGGCCCAAAAATCATCGCGATACACAAACACTTCTCCCAGCAATGCCCCAAACCGATTGGCGGCGGCATCGGGAGCAGAAGCACCTTCGCCACCGGCTGCAGCGGCCTTCTCAAGTTCGCCTATGGAGGCGAGCCCCTCCTCAATGACCTTGCACGTGCGACCGTGTCGTCCGCTTGCGTCGCGATACGGTTTCTCCAACAGCAGCGAGTAGGCCCGCGCAGCAGCATTGCCATCGTCGCGCCAATCGTCAAGACACTTGTGATAGACCAGCATCACCGTCATGTCGGCGGCATATTCGGTGCATTCGGTCTGAACGAAGTCATGAGACTTCAGCGGATGCGCCGCACAACGTCTGCTCCCCCACCTTTCGGCTGGCTCATACAATGCACCGAGCAACAGAGACAGAAACGTCATGTCGTACGTGAGCGCGAAGCGACATCGCTGCCCAAACCGCTCCTCCAGAACACGGCAGAGCCCGCAATAGACGGCGCGGTACCGGGTGCGCTCCTCCTCTGACAAGTCCTCCATGCGGGGCTTTACGTAACCGAACACTTCAGCGCTCGAACTTCCCGACAAATTCGCCAAGAGCCCTGAATCCGGCAAGGACGGTCTCGAACGTTTCCTGAGGCTCCTCCTCGAACACTTTGCCGTACCGGCGTTTGACCTCTGAATCGATCTGGGCAAGCAATGCGCGGCCCTCATCGGTGATCTGCAGTTCATACGACCGGCGATCATGAGGGCTTCGCCGACGTTCGACAAGCCCGCCCTCCTCCAGCTTGCGACAGACGCTCGAGAAATTGGCCCGCAGGATACCCGCACGCGCGCTCAGTTGGCTCGAAGTCTGACCCGGCATGTCGACAAGCTCCAACAGCACGTGCATTTGCTGGAGCGTGAGTCCCTGGCGCTGGCAGATGGGAGCAACGGTGTCATGCAAGATTCTCTGCATGTCACGAGCCATGGTGAAAAGCTCGCGCTTGAAGCCCTCGACATCCATCTGACTTCTCAAGACTTCTTCATGGTCTCAGTTTTGCACTTCGGACACACCACCCGCAGCTTTCCCTTGCCGCGCGGCACAGACAAAACGGCACCACACCCTTTGCATTTGAAGTACCGCGTGGTTTCGCGGTTCGTCCACGCCTTGCGCCTCAGGGCAAACCATCGCTTGGGCTTTGCAGCAATGCGCTCGTACGCATCGTTTTCCTTCGACCGAGCAGCGATGTTCTTTGAAAAGCCTCTGAGCATGGCCACGACGAGCAATGCCAACGCCACCCATGACAACACGTCGAGACCGGGCACCACCGAAGCGACGACAAAAACGATTCCCAGGACTATGAGAAAATTAGACAGTCCATCCGCTCCATGACGACCTTGCATCCACGCGGACATCTTCCACTGCATCCGTTCCAGGAACCCTCTCATGCCCCACCTCTCGTCTCGCCGACTCTACGGCATTTCACACCGTACCTTCATTTAGTTATAAAATAAGACTATCGATACGCATTCCCCGCCACATCGCCCAATTTGAACAAGACGGCCACAAGACGACCACAGCCTCTCGACAGGCATCATCGCGCGCGCTCGGCCGTCGTGCTCCACAACGCGATGTCCTCCTCGCCGGCTTCGTGCCCCAAGGAATGGCAACGTGCCTTCCGAGGCGACGTCGTCGACGCGTCTTTTTGAACGTCGCTACCCAGAGGAAGTAGGTGCAGGAGCGGTTCGGGTGATCCAGGAACGCCTCGCCGCATGCTCCCAAAACCCTTTCCGGTGCACGCAGGTGGCAGGATCCGAGCAATCATGACGAAGGAGACGAAGGCGCACGGCTTCCACGGTTGGGCCCAACGGAGTTCCGGTCGCTGCGCCACGACACTTCAGGTCAAGCGATGACGGAAGGGCGACGATGCGTGACCTGGCCCTCGCTGCCCGAAATCCACCGTGGCCTTTCCCTGCTTTTCAACCCCAGGCCCTTCCCCGATCTGTTCAAGACATCTGGAAATCGCTCGCCCGATGTCCGCGCGTCAGTCCTCTACGCGGATAAGGCTCGGTTCACCGCGCAGGACATCATCAAGTTCGGCAATCTCCGCCAAAACATTGCGGACGCTTTTTTCTCGTGCCGTGTGGGTGACGTAGACAAGATCCACATTGCCACCCTCCTTCTTGCCGCGCTGCACAACGGAGTACACGCTCACGTTATGCTTCGCGAACACACCGGCCATGGCCGCCAAGACCCCCGAACGATCCGCCACCTTGAAGCGGATATAGTATTTGGTCTTGAGGTCTTCCATAGGAATGAGCGGAAGATCGTCGGTGCACGTGCAGCCAACGAGGGGACCCGTCCCCTGCATGATGTGGCGCGCCACTTCCAACACGTCGCCCATGACGGCGCTCGCCGCCGGACCCGCACCCGCCCCCTCGCCGAAGAACATCGTCTCACCGACGGAATCACCCGTCACATAGAGGGCGTTGTACACGCCATCGACGGTCGCCAACTGGTGGGAAAGGGGCAGCATGGTCGGGTGCACCCGCACATCAATTCCCTCTTCCGTGAGATGGGCCAACGCGAGGAGTTTCACACAATACCCCATGTCGTGAGCAGCATCCAAATCCATGGTGGTGATGTTGCGAATGCCCTCGGTATGCACGTCGTCAAGGGTGACCCGGGAGTTGAAGGCGATCGATGCCAGGATGGCGATTTTCGCCGCAGCATCAAACCCGTCGACATCGGCGGTGGGGTCTGCTTCGGCAAACCCTCGCTCCTGAGCCTCCTTGAGCGCGTCATCATAGCTCAATCCATCCTCGACCATGCGGGTGAGCATGTAGTTTGTCGTGCCGTTCACAATGCCCATGACTGAGCTTATCCTGTTGGCGATAAGAGCATGCTTCAGGGGGCCGATGATAGGGATGCCTCCTCCCACGCTCGCCTCAAAAGCAATCTCCCTGCCAGCTTCGGCGGCCGTCTGCATGACTTCTTCACCATGGGTCGCCATCAAGGCCTTGTTGGCGGTGACGACGTCTTTGCCCGCATTGAGCGCGCCAATGACCACGTCGCGCGCAACCGTCGTGCCACCAATGAGCTCAATGACAATGTCAATGTCGGGATGGCTGATAACATCGCGATAGTCCTGCGTGAAGAGGTCTTCGACACCGAGGGCGATCGCCTGTTCAGGATTGCGTGAACACACGCGGACAAGCTCAAAGTCGATACCGTAATGACGGCTGAAATCCGCACGGTGCTTCTTCAGGATGTCGATGCAGCCGCTGCCGACCGTCCCTGTGCCGATCAGCCCCAGTTTAACCGCCATGTGTTCTCCTAAATGTCCCGATCCATCAGATCATCGTATGTCTCGCGGCGAGTGGTCACGCGTGCTTCGCCGTCGCGCACGAAGACAATCGCAGGCCGCGGCTGCCCGTTGTAGTTGCTCGACATAGTGTAGCAGTACGCGCCCGTTCCGAACACCGCAACGATATCGCCCAGGTCAGGATGCTGGATAGGCATGTCAATCACCACGGCGTCTCCGCTTTCGCAGTGCTTTCCGGCAATGGTCACAATCTCAGTGCGCGGCTGTCCGGCTTTGTTCGCGATAACAGGCTCGTAGGACGCATGATAGAGTGCCGTGCGAATGTTGTCGGACATGCCTCCGTCCACGGCAACATACTTGCGAACGCCGGGAAGCGTCTTCAGGATGCCCACGGTGTACAGCGTCACTCCGGCATTGGCCACCAAACTGCGACCAGGCTCGGTGAGGAGGCGCGGTTCCCTGACCGCATGCTTTTCGCACGAAGCACGCACGGCAGAGGTGACAACCTCCGCAAATTCGTCGATGGTCGGCGGATGCTCGTCGGCCGTGTAGGCAATCCCCAGGCCGCCGCCCACATCCAGTTCGTCGATCTCATAGCCGTACGCTTCCTTGATGCGCGCCATGAACTCGACCATGATGTCGATTGCCTCCGGATAGGAATGCAGGGCAAAAATCTGCGAACCGATGTGGCAATGCAGCCCGGCCAATCTCACGTGCGGAGTTTCGAGCGTGTCCTTCACGCACTTAAATGCCCAGTCGTCGCGCATGCTGAAGCCGAACTTCGAGTCCTCGCAGCCCGTACGGATATACTCATGGGTGTCGGCCTCCACCCCCGGCGTGATGCGCAGGTAGACATTCTGTTCGATACCTAGGTCACTGGCAATTTCAGAGACACGTGCCAGTTCGATGCGACTGTCTACGACGATACGCCCAACCCCCGCCTCCATCGCTTCGCGCAATTCCGCCGGCGTCTTGTTGTTGCCATGGACAAATACGCGTTCCAGAGGGAATCCTGCCGCGCGGGCCACGGCAAGCTCTCCACCGCCTGACACGTCAAGGCAGAGCCCCTCGTCAGAAACAATACGGGCAGCCTCCTTGTTGAGAAAGGCCTTGCTGGCATAGATGACATCGGAATTTTCATAGCGTGAGCGGAAAGCGGTCAGGTAGGTTTCCATGCGCATGCGCATGTCGGCCTCGTCCATGACATAGAGAGCCGTGCCCTGCGTATGGGCCAGCTCCACCAAGTCGACTCCACCGACATACAGGTGATCGTCCTTGACTTGAGCAGTCATCGGAAGTACAGCGCCCAGATCCATCGTCGTGCGATTGTCGGGCCGTTTGGTCGTGTCGGACGCGGGAAGAGACATGTTGCTCCTTTCGCTTGCAGAAAGATTGTTCCAGTCTAGCATTGCCGCCCGACATCCGCTTTTCGAGCACGTAAAATGACGCAATCCTTCACCAGCCTTCATCGTGGCCGCAAGGGAACCTCGGCAAAACCGGAAAACTGCAAGCAGAATGAGAGCGTTTGGACTTCGTCCTCAAGAAGCCCACCGAGGATCTTCGGGATCCCCTATCAAGGAAAGGAGTTCCTGCCTGCTGTGTATGCCAAGCTTGCGATAGATATGGCTGATGTGGGCCTTGACCGTCCCTTGCGACACATACAACGCCCCTTCGATGTCTGAAACCGTGCTACCCAAGGCAAGGAGCTGCAGAACCTCCTCCTCGCGGGGGCTCAGGCCATAATGGCGTGAGAGGTCTGCCGTGCGGATCGAGACGCTTCCCGGCGACCTGGCATCGTCTCCGCGGTCCTCGGCCAGCACGATGCCCCATTTGGCCGACAACCCCCGTTCGGTGAAAAAGATGAATGCGAACGCCAGCACGACCGCAATCGCTACACCGCCGAACAAGGCAGAGGTGATAGCCTGATCAAGATAGGAGGTGGCACCGGCAAACGCGAGCCAGCCCGCAAGCTCAACGACATATCGCACGCCACGCTCTATCCCGTTGATCCACACCGCATTGATGCCGAACCGATAGGTGAGATTGCTCATGATGATCATGATGTACATGGACAGCATCGTGTATCCGGCGTCATAGCAAAACGCCATGATCTGAGGATTGGAACCAAACGTTGGCATGACGAACAGGAAGCCGACGATGAAAAGCGGAAAAGCAAGCTGGTAAATGGTATCGAAGTTGAACCAGCGCGACGCCGAGAGGACCCCGAAGAACACGAGCGCCGTCACAAACATGGCGCCCAGCACGTTACCCGGCACGATGGGCTGCACCGGCAGTGCGCCAAACCCGCCCGCAAACGTGCAGCTGGCCATCAGCATGATCGGCTTCCAAGGAATGGTGGCAGGGCCACGCTTCTCGCGCGTCCCCGGCATATCCCGACTCGGCAGTCGCCGGATGCTCGACCTGACGAACGCCAGGCACACAAAGGGCAAAATCAGCGAGAAAAATATCAGGTAAGGCACTGACATCCCCAGAAAAAGCCATTTGATGACCTCTCCGACAAAGATGGCCATGGCGTGATAGAGCGCGACGCGCATCGGATTGAGGGAACCATAAAACTCAGACCACATGAGAATCAGCGAGCCAAGGCCACCGCCAGCCATAAGCAAACCGACTATTTTGAGCGCACCGAGGGGAACCAAAAAGCATGAGACGACGATGAGCGCCGAGCCCAGAACCATGCAGCAGCCGGTGAAGGCAACCGCGGGGCGATTCGCCCAGAGCGGCGTCACCCGCCGCGAGAGAAAAGCGAGCGCCAGAGAAACCACGCCAATGGCACCCTCGAAAATGAAATAGTCAAGCACCGATATCGTCGGAAAGGCATCGTAGCGAAAAAAGATCGCGAGCCACGCACGATACAGACCGACCCCAAAGAAAACAAACGGGATGGCAGCCACCCGCGTCAGCGCGAAACTCCATCTCGCGGCGAAGCCCTGCTTCACCTCTGTGCCCATGCAGCCCTCCGTCGACAGACCCCACCCTCAACGCCCCATGGTCTCGCCTGTCGTCCCGTCTATGTTAGCGCCCTCAAATCCGTCCTTCATACTACCGAACGGCGAGAAGGAAGCAAGGGGTTATGCCCGGGGTTACGCAATTAACCCTGACGGATACTTGCGCCAAGCGGAAGCGGCGATAGGCTAGGGCGCTGTAAGGGAAGCTCTGTTCGCGGCATAGACGACAGACCGCGAGCAATCGAAAAGGAGGAGACCATGCAACAGGTTTCTCGAAGGAAGTTCATCGCCGCCGGCGCCGTCACCGCGCTTGGCACCACGCTTGCTTTGGCAGGATGCGCACCGCAAGGATCTTCGAATGCCAAATCGTCAGCCACAGGCACCGGCAGCGTGGCAGGCAAGGGCACCGGCATGGGAAAACATGGGTCGTTTGACGTTGAAGTCGTGGTGACCGAGGGAGCACTCGACCACATCACCGTACTTGGCTCGCGAGAAACACCCGGCATGGGCGATGCGGCCATGGACACGCTGACGAGCCTCATCGTCGAAAATCAAACGCTCAACGTCGACACCGTGTCGGGGGCAACCCTGTCCAGCATGGCTTTTATCCAGGCGGTATCCGATGCCCTCGATGCGGCAGGCCAGGATTCCGATAGCTGGAAGAAGCGCGACCATGCGCTTGCCCAGCCTTTGGCCGCACTGCCCTCTTCGGCCGACGTGGTGGTCATCGGTGCTGGCGGAGCGGGATTTGCCGCAGCCATCACGGCAGCAAACGCAGGGGCCACCGTTGTCCTTATGGAAAAGATGGGCGTATTCGGCGGAGACACGGCCCTGTCGGGTGGCGAGATGGCGGTTCCCGGCAACTGGATACAGGTCAGCCAAGGCATCGCCGACACCCCGGATGCCCTTGCTCAGGACATGCTGACTGGCGGAGACGACAAGGGCGACCCCGACCTCGTTCGCGTCATCGCAGAAGGCGCGCTGGACAGCTCCCAATGGCTCACCTTTGAGGGAGGAGTCTCCTGGAAGCACGATCTCATGCTCTTCGGCGGACACACAACCAAGCGATCCATCATTCCCATCACGCACAGCGGCAGCGAGATGACGACGAAACTGACAAAACGCGTGCAGGACATCGCATCTATAACGCTCGTGAACAACACGCGTGCCACCGCATTGGTCAAAGACGGCAACGGGCGCATTGCAGGTGTCGAGACGCACAATGCCCTCACCGACGAGGACACGACGATTTCATGCACGGCCGTCGTCCTTGCGACGGGCGGATTCGGCTCCAACCTCGATATGCGCGTAAAGTACAATCCCGCCATGGACTCCTCGATTCTCTCGACTGATTCGGTGGGCGCAACAGGCGATGGCATTGAGTTGGGCTCTGCCGTGGGCGCGCAGCTCATCGATATGGAATACATTCAGACCTACCCCGTGTGCGACCCCGAGACCGGATCTCTGCTTTATGTGGGCGACGTGCGTCTGGAAAGCCGTGCGATCATGGTCAACAAGGAGGGCAAGCGTTTCGTGGAGGAGCTTGATCGACGCGACGTGCTGTCGAACGCCATCAAAAATCAGACGGACGGCAAAGCCTACCTGCTGTTCAGCCAGGCAAATGCCGATGCGACGGGGCTGCTTGAGACACACGCCGACGAATACGAGAACCTCGAAGCACGCAAGATCATCGTCAAGGGCGACACGCTGGAAGCGGTCTGCGAATCCTTCGGCGTGGACGCCGCCCAACTCTCCTCGACGGTCGAAACCTGGAACAAATACTGCGCTGACGGCTCAGACCCCGACTTTCATTTCCGTGGTGATTTCAACGCCATAGAAGGCGGCCCCTACTACCTCATGGCCTACAAGCCAGCTGTCCATTATACGATGGGAGGCTTGCGCATCAACACCGATGCCCAGGTGCTCGACGAGGCCAACGCGCCCATCGCAGGACTTTTCGCAGCCGGAGAAGTCGCAGGCCATAAGATGGGAACGAATCGCCTCGGCTCATGCTCCATGTCAGACATCTACACGTTCGGACGCAGAGCGGGAAGAAACGCTGCTGCACTGAAAGCTTGATGCCCCTCAGCAATGACGCAGAACGGCCCGCCATGCCATGGCGCCTCATTCCCTCCCTTGCGCAAACTCCGATGACGTGGCGTATAATGGGAGCGTATCTGAGAAGGAGGCGCCATGGCTCAGCAAGAACCGTCCATCGACCAGTGGCTCAAAGAGGCAAAGCAAGATCCGCAAGCTGCCCAATGCGGCATGTTCCTCGCGCATAACGGAATTGTCCGCATCACTCCAAAAGCCCAGGTGCGTGAAGGAGTCACCGGACTGGGAAACGTTGCCCACGTCGAGTTTTCATACGATGCCGAAGGCGTCAAAAAGGCTGCAGAAGACGCTTTGACATGGCCAGGCGTCCATTACGCACGCATATGGCTGAACGAGGGCTTGCTCGATGTCGGCGACTCCCTCATGTACGTGCTCATCGGAGCCGACATCCGCCCAAACTGCATCGATGCGCTGCAGAAGCTTGTTGGAAAAATCAAGAATGAACTCGTGGTGGAACGAGAGATCTACGAGGCCGATTCCCAGTAAACGCCTTTGCCGGCGACGACGGCCGGACAACTGGCCGGCCGTCGTCGCCTTAACAGCATGGCAATCGGCAGGATGCACTTTCGTACAAATGGTTAACTGCCTCATCTCCTTCGCCTACAGTGATGGTGTTTCATAGTTTGATATCAGATGAGTATGTGAACGGCACACAGAGAAGGGAGGCGATCATGGGAAAGTTCAGGCGGCTTTGCATGATCGTGTTTGCCATCTCTGCCCTACTTGGCGGAGGCACCTTGGCAACGGTATGGTTCGCGTGGGAGCCCTTGCTTCCTTTTGTGGAGTGGCTTGCCGATATGCCATGGTTTTTCACGGTCGAATCTATCCTGCTGGGAATCACTGCGCTCGGAGTGTTGATTGTGCTCGTCAGGGCACTCACCGCTCCCGGGAAACACTCGCAGCTTGAGATCCAGCGTGATGGCGGCAGCATCGCCATCACGCAAGCCGCCATCCAGTCAACCGTGCGCCATGTCATCGGATCCCACCAGGGACTGACGGCCGACACGGTCAAGATCAGCATCACCCGCAATCAGGAGCCTCATATGTCCGTCCGCGCGAAGGTCGATCCCGGCCGTCATGCGAACTTGGGAGAATTGGGAGCACTGCTGCAAAGGGAAATTGCAACGTCGCTGGAAGCGTTCACTGGCGCCCCTGTCGATTCCGTGCATATCACCTTTTCCGGTGAAGCCGAGGCTGTCACCCCCCGCTTCACGCAGCAAGCGATGACGCAATCGATGTCCGCTTCGTCACAGCAGGACATCCAGCCCCACCCAACTCCGACCAGTACGGCTCAGTAAGGGAGGTGTACCATGAGTCCGTCGAATACCAATTCTCACACCGACAGCGTCTCGCCCGAAAACAAGACGGGGCAATCCTCTTCCCAACAGGCCAGCACATCTCCCGCCATGCCCGATGAAAAAAGTGAACGGGATGCCCCGCGCAACCACGGCCTGTTCTACAGCCTCAAACAGTCCGTCTTACCCTGGGTGAAACGATACCCTCACACCGTGCTCTGTGGCTTTGTCGGCTTCATCGTCGCAGCACTCATCTTGATCATAGGCTTCTGGCCAACCCTCCTCCTGGTCGTCGGCGTGACGATCGGCATCCTCATCGGCCGCTATCAAGACGGAGACCAAAAGGTGCGTGCGAGCCTGAAGAGTTTTCTTGAACGTATAAGCTGAGGCTCTCTGAGCCTCAGAAGTTGAGCCGTTCGTCAGGGACGGATGCCAACCCCTTTCGCAACGGCCGCACCCGATTGAAAGGAAATCCCATGACCCAAGACACCGCAGCACAATCATCCCCTGACAGCCCCTTCTCACAAGGAGAAAACTCGGGAAACGGAGAATCCGCGCAACCACGCTACAAACTTGTTATCGACGACAACGTCGTCGAGAAGATATCCGCGCTGTCAGTCCAAAAGATCGATGGCATCATCGACATGAAGGGCAGCTTGCTCTCAACCATCCAAGAAGGACTCGGCGGAAACAGCCAGACGAAAGGCATCGATGCCGACGTGATCGATGACCAGAACGCCCGCATCGACCTTGACATCATACTGGAGTACGGAAAATCGGCGCCTGAGGTCTTTGAGCGGATCAAGCAGGTCATTGCCGAAGACCTCAAAAGCATGACCGGACTCGACGTATTTGAGATGACCGTGAACGTCGTCGACGTGATGAGCCAGGAAGAATACGATCAGAAGAAGCATGGCAACGGATCGGACGGCGCCGAGGGGAAGCAGGACAATGCCTCTTAAGGCCGAGCCACAACCCTCGTCACAACGAACGCGCCTGCGGACCGGAGTCCGCAGGCGCGTTCAGCATTGCCAGAAAGTGAGCCGGCAAAGGGAGGGAGGGAAGGATTGCCGGCCCACGCGAATTGGCATCGGGTGGTTTACTTGCCGGCTGCAGCGTTCTCGCCAGCGATTTTGCCATACACCACGCACATGGATGCGCTCAGCCCCTTCAGGGAAATGGGATACTGAACATTGAAGCGTCCTCCTTGCGGGGCACCGCACACGTACAGGCCAGGAATGGCTTCTCGGTCAGTGTTGTACACACGGCACTCCTCATCGGACTCGAGGCCGCCCAAGTTGGCGAGCGAGAGCGCAACGCCGCACTCAGCCGCATAAAAGGGGCCCGTCTCAAGCGCGAACAGACGTTGTGAGCTCTTGCCGAAATCCGTATCTTCTCCCGCAGCACACACCTTGTTGTAGCGTTCGATTGATTCCTTCGCCACATCGACATCTATGCCATCGATTTTCGACAGCAACTCCTCGATGGTGTCGGCTTTCAGGCAGCGTCCTTCCTGAACGGCAGTGTCGATATCAGCGGACGTGCGCACGTTGATCTTCAAACCGGAAGCGGTGTACGAAGGCAACGCTTCCTCGCGATAGATGCAAGCGACGCCATGGGCTGCCGGAAAGTACTGCAGCTGCTTCGGCCAAGAAGCGTCAAAGAACTGATAGGCCTTGCGCTGCGGTTGCAGCTCCACCTGATTCTCGAGCTGCTGGCCAGGGATGTCCTCATTCATGAAACGCTTGCCCTGCAAGTTCAGCCACAGAAAGCCATTGTTGCCGATGACGCCGCGGCCGTCTGCACCTGCGCCGCCTCCCATATGATGGATCATCGGAGCATGCCACTGTTCAAGAGCCGCACCGGCCCATACCCCCATCTTATGGCCATCGCCAACGTTGGTGTATTCACCCTGGGAATCCATGTCCAAGCTGAGGATCTGCACACCGTTCTCAACGCATTGCGGCGCAAAGTACTTCATCATGTCTTCGTTGGCCAGATAATCGCCTGTTGCAAGAATCACGCTTTTGGCGCTGACTTTAATATACTTGTCAGAGTCAGAGGCTTGCGCATACACGCCCACCACCGCGCCGCTGTCATCAGTGATCAGTTCCACAGCCTTGGTGTTATAGCGAACGTCCGCACCGGCGTCAACGGCAACCTGCAGGTTCTCGGCCATGACGGTGGCAAGGCTGTTGAAGCCGACCGATGTCGGGTAACAGGGCATCTCTTCCTTGGTGTAATCATACGATGCCAGCATGGGCACAAAATAAGGGTAGAGATAGTTATTCTGATTGGCTTCGGGAATCTCCGCATAGCTCTCCTTGGCCACATAAAGATCCTTGCTCGCCCCGACAAACCAGTCAAAAGCAGCGCCAGACTCGTCACACCAGCGGTTGATGATGCCGTAGCTGCCATGGTGGCTGCATTCTTCCATATGTTTGTTGGCGATCATCTTCTTACTCAGATACCCATCGCCGCGACCCCACGTGGCCTGCGTTTGACCGCCCAGCACCGCCAGGTCGCTTGCAACGCTGTTGAGCTTTGCGGAAGCCTCAAGGCAAACGAGCCGCGCACCCGCCTCGGCGGCAGCGCGAGCCGCAGGGACGCCGGCGGCGCCCAATCCAACAACAACGACATCCGTGTCAAGCTCTTCCTCCACGTCGCTGTCGGAGATCTTGGGGGCCTCTCCCAGCCAAGGCATGACGCCCGTGCCGTCGTAGCCAATCGTGCTTCCTTCGGCCGAGCTTGCGGTCGAAGTCGAAGCACTGCCCGAATCGGACTTGGCAGACGATGCGGGCGCACAGCCCGCCAGCCCAGCCCCTGCCAATGCCGCTCCGACAACGGCAGCACCCGACAAGAAGCTCCGGCGGCTGATCCCGTTCTTTTCAGTGTCCATGCCTGATACATCCTCTCTGTAGATAGGCAGCCCCTCCAGACTGCCCCTGCAAGCCACGCGGCTTTTACCCCGTCGTGCGGTTCTCTCGTTTGAACCGATTGCCGCCAGTATGCTTCTCCAGAAGCTCGCGCGCACCATCCGCCATGGTTGATTTGCCGTCAGCAGAGGCCTCTCGTGCCCGATCCGAAAATTCGCTTTCGAAACAGGCATCAAAACGCATCAACCGCCATGGTTGGTTTTTGTGTCAATCGGGTTTCTTGCGAACCGATAGGGCAACACAAGCAGACATCCGCCCAAGCTCCCTGCAGCACTTATGTCATAATGCTGTCCGGGAGGTAGAATGATCGACGTTCGCACTATAGGGGTGACACCCGCTCGCCTGCGCTTTGCTCTCGGCTACGCGTGCACCTGTGCATGGGCGGTCGTTCTTTTGCTATCTCCTGCATTTGGCATGCCCGACGCCGTGCAGGCCACATCCGCGTCCATGCTTCCCGGGCTGGTCGCCTGTCTTGGCAGCATCTTCCTTTCCCGCCGTTTTCCCGCCATCGCGGGCCGCACGCGCTTCGTGACCGTTGCCGCATTCCTCATGGCTGCCGGAACCTTCCTGTGCACCTACCCCCCCACCGCAGCGATCGCCGCAACTCGAGTTGCCGGACTTGCCCTGTCGGGGTTCTTTGCCATCATCGTGATCATGTCATGGTTCGACACATACGCCCGTCTCAACCCTCGCGCCGTCATCATCCTCGCAGGCTGCGCCATCAGCGTCGCCTCGCTCATGTGTTGGCTGATCCTTGCCAGCCCAGGATCCGTCGCGAGCGCGCTCACCACGCTGCTTCCCCTCATCTCGCTCGCCATGCTGCCCTCGGCCACAGCGGCTGAAGCCGAACAGGAGGAGAACGCAGGCAGCACTGCGGATCGCCCCACTTCCGAAAAAGCAGCGCAACCCAGCCTCCTGGACATCATGGCCGCGGCGGTGCCCGTTCGCACACTCGTCGGTCTGGCAATCACGTTTTTCATCGTGAGCTCCATCGGATCCCTTGCCCCCACGTTTGGCCTTTTCAGCAATGCCGTGACGCCACTCTCCCTGGTGGCACCGCTTGGCGTCACCGTGTTCTTCGTGGCAAGCGCCCTGTTCGCACAGCGCCAAATCGATCCGTCCATTCTCTATAAAATTCTGCTGTCTGCCTTTGCTGCGGGAGTTTTCCTCCTCATGCTTTCCATCGGCATCTCAGCTTCGCTCGTCTTCTACGCGAACATCGTCGCCGATGTCATGATGTGGGTCGTCCTTGCTCTCTGGGCAAAGAAGACGCCGGTGAAGCCCCATCTTGTTTTCGCCATTGGATGGATTGCTGAATGCGTGGGCAACACGGCCGGGCAAACGCTCTCCCCCCTGTTCGTATCCCACAGAGAAATATTCTATCTCGTTGCCATCATGCTGATTCTCGTCGCGGTAGGTTTTGCCTTCAGCGAGGGCAGCTTGGTGTTGGACATCGATTTCAAAGACGACGAGGAAGGACAGCAGGCGCACCTGAAGGCGGCGGACACGCCTCCAACCCCCCGCACGGCTGCCAGAGGCTATGACGTGCTCAGCACGGCTGCCCAGAAGGACGATCCCATCGATCCGCTCGACGCGTTCGCCGCAGCCCATGACCTCTCGCCACGCGAGCATGAGGTGCTTGCACTCTGGATCACTGGGCACGGCTTGAAATACATTGAGAACGCACTCTTCATCTCAGAGTCCACCGTGAAGTCGCACCTCCGTAACATCTATCGCAAATGCGACACGCACAACCGTGCGGAAATCATCGCGCTGTTCGAGCAGGAAAGCGGCTTGAACGCTTAGAAGCCACGCGCGTGAAATCCGCTGTGGAGGCTAGCCTGCGAAATACCCCACACCACTCTCGAACAAGGGCTGCCAACGATCTCCGGCAACATTCTGATACAGGCCTTCGCCACGACGTTCGCTGTGGCCCATCTTGCCGAGAATGCGGCCATCGGGACTCGTGACACCCTCAATGGCAAGCACTGATCCGTTGGGGTTCACTTCCAACCCCATCGAGGGCACCCCGTCTGCATCGACATACTGCGTTGCAATTTGGCCACCGGCCTTCAGGTGCTCGAGCAGAGAAGGCGAAGCGACGAACCGGCCTTCTCCATGGCTGATTGCCACCGTGTGGACATCGCCGACCTGAGACTGGCTGAACCAAGGGGACAAACCGGACGAGACGCGAGTATGCACCAGGCGGCTTTGATGTCGCCCAATGGTATTGAAAGCAAGCGTCGGGCATTCCTCATCCAAAGGACGGATGTCCCCGAAGGGCACAAGTCCCAGTTTTACCAACGCTTGAAATCCGTTGCAGATGCCCAGCATGAGCCCATCTCGGTTTTGCAGCAGATCACGCACGGCTTCGGTCACCACAGGAGACCGGAAGAATGCCGTGATGAATTTGGCGGAGCCGTCAGGTTCATCACCGCCGGAGAAACCGCCGGGCAACATGACGATCTGGCTGTTCTCGATAGCTTTGGCCAGCAGGCCTGCGCTTTCGGCCACCGCATCGGGCGAGAGGTTGTTGACGATGAAGGTCTCGACCACCGCGCCTGCCTTTTCAAAGGCACGGGCGGAATCATATTCGCAGTTGCTGCCGGGGAAGACCGGTATAATGACGCGGGGATGCGCGACGATGCCGTTGTAGACGAGCGGCAATCCTTCCGTGAAACTGACCGTCTCAACCGTCTCGCCAGCCTGACGATAGGGAAATACCGGCTCAAGCTTGCCCTCCCATGCTTCCTGCAGCCCCACAAGGTCGACACGCTGCCCCGCGGCGGCGAAAACATAGTTGGGCACTGTGCAGCCCGCCACATCCACGCACAGGGATTCGGTCGCAGCCGGAAGCTCGGCGCCATCGGCAAGCTCCACAAAGAAACTGCCATACGCAGGAGCGAACAGCTCCTCGATCCCCCTGCCCTCAGCAGCCTCGAAACCGATGCCGTTGCCGACGCACATCTTGAACAGGGCTTCGGCCGAACAGCCATAGCCGGGCGTGGACACCGCCAAAACCGCTCCGTCGCCGATGAGGCGCTCGAGGGCGTCAAGCGCCTCGACAAGCCCCGCAGCATCGGGCACCGCCCCTTCATAGCGGCAGGGCGCTATACGGACGACACGGCTTCCTGCCTGCTTGAACTCAGGAGACGTCACACGATCCACGGACCCGACAGCCGTTGCAAAGCTCACGAGAGTCGGAGGCACATCAAGGTTTTCGAAACTCCCGCTCATTGAGTCCTTGCCGCCGATGGAGCCCACGCCCAAGTCAATTTGCGCCATGAGCGCGCCAAGGACCGAGGCAGCCGGTTTGCCCCAACGCTCCGGCTCGTCGCGAAGGCGTTCGAAATATTCCTGGAATGTGAGATACATGTCCGCACGTTTGAAACCCGTGGCCGCAAGCCGCGCCACGCTTTCCACCACAGCCAGGTACGCTCCGACAAACTGATTGGCTTCGCTCAGATAGGGGTTGAACCCCCAAGCCATGCCGCTGCAAGTGGTAGTCTCTCCGCTCACGGGCAGCTTGGCAACCATGGCAAGCGCCGGAGTGAGCTGACGTCTCCCACCAAAAGGCATGAGCACCGTGGATGCTCCGATCGTGGAGTCGAAACGCTCCGAAAGTCCCTTGTTCGAGCACACGTTGAGATCGGTCACCAGTGAGCGCATCTTCTCTTCCAAGGACGCTCCGGACCACGTCCGCTCATAATCCGCACCTTCGACAATCCGAACGTCTTGATGTTTCGGCGCCCCGTTTGAGGAGAGAAATTCCCGGTCCACATCGACGATGGTCTCATCATTCCACACCATGCGCACCCGCATTTCCTCCGTGACCCGTGCGATGGAGGTGGCTTCCAGATTCTCCTCATGGGCATAGCCGATAAACCGCTCCACGTCTTCCGGAGCCAGCACCACGGCCATGCGTTCCTGGCTTTCCGAAAGGGCAAGTTCGGTGCCGTCCAAACCGTCGTACTTCTTGGGAATGCAGTTCAGATCGATGAGCAATCCGTCGGCAAGCTCGCCGACGGCAACCGACACGCCACCGGCTCCAAAGTCATTGCAGCGCTTGATGAGCTCGCATGCGTCCTTGCGACGGAACAGGCGCTGTATCTTACGCTCGACGGGAGCGTTCCCCTTCTGCACCTCGGCTCCGCAAGACTCCAAGCTCTCCATGCTATGTGCCTTTGACGACCCCGTCGCGCCACCGATGCCATCGCGGCCGGTGCGTCCTCCCAACAGCACAATCACGTCGCCCGGTGCAGGAGTCTCGCGACGGACGTGGTCGGCCGGCGTGGCGCCCACCACCGCCCCGATCTCCATGCGCTTTGCCGCATAGCCCGGATGGTACAGCTCGTTCACCTGGCCGGTTGCAAGACCGACTTGGTTGCCATATGACGAATAACCCGCCGCAGCCGTGGTCACCAACGTGCGCTGAGGAAGCTTGCCGGGCAACGTGTCCGACACGGGAACAAGCGGATCGGCCGCACCCGTCACCCGCATGGCCTGGTAAACGTAGCTCCGACCTGAAAGAGGATCGCGAATGGCACCCCCCACGCAGGTTGCCGCGCCGCCAAAAGGCTCGATTTCGGTGGGATGGTTGTGGGTCTCGTTCTTGAACAGGTAAAGCCAGTCCTGCTCCTCTCCGCCAACATCGCACTTCACCTTGACCGTGCAGGCGTTGACCTCCTCCGATTCGTCGAGATTCTTGAGAATGCCCTTCTTTTTCAGATAGCGGGCACCGATGGTTCCCATGTCCATGAGACACAGCGGCTTTTCATCACGGCCCAACTCGTGACGCATCTCACGATACCGCTCAAACGCGGCCTTGACGGCCTTGTCCTGAATGTCGACGTTTTCCAGAACCGTCCCGAACGTGGTATGCCGGCAATGGTCAGACCAATAGGTGTCGATCATCTTGATCTCGGTGATGGTAGGATTGCGCCCCTCTTCGGCGAAGTACTGCTGGCAGAACATGATGTCAGCCACATCCATGGCCAAACCGCGCTCATCGATGAAAGCGGCGAGTTCCGTCTCGTCAAAATCGAGGAATCCCCTTATCCGCTCAACCCGACTCGGCTGAGGAAAACTCATCTTGAGCGTCTGGCGCACAGCGAGGGATGCCTCGCGTGCCTCGACGGGATTGATGACATAACGCTTGATGGCCGAAACATCCTCGTCCGACAGATCGCCCTCGAGCAGATACACTTTCGCGCTGCGCACCTCAGGCCGCTCCCCTTGGCTGATCAGCTGCACGCACTCGCTGGCCGAATCGGCACGCTGGTCAAACTGCCCGGGCAGGTATTCCACCGCAAACACGTGCGTGTCCTCCCCGGAGGGAAGCTCAAACGTGACGTTGTCCGACGGCGGTTCGCTGAACACGGTGGGCACGCAACGCGAGAACAGGTCGTCGCTCACGCCTTCCACGTCATAACGATTTATCAGGCGAAGGCCTTTCAGCCCCCCGATGCCCAAGATATCGCGCAACTCGCGTGCGAGCTGCTGAGCCTCCCCGTCGAAACCGGGCCTCTTCTCAACATAGACGCGGGAAACCATGTGTTTCTACCTTACTTCGTGGATTTGCGGGACGTGTTCTCGTCAGCGCTGCGCGCGGCTTTGGAAGCATTGCGAGCGCTCTCCTTCGCGCGGGCGAACACTTCGTTCTTTTCTTCCGGCTGGACGGAAGAATCGGGTGACTCGACCGATTTTTGCTTGTCGGACGAATCGCGCGAAAAGCCGGGCAGACGGAACCCCGTGCCAAACAAGCCACGCCCTTTTGCGGACTCTTCTTCGGTTTTGGCCGCCTCGTATTTCTGCTCCGCTTCCTTCTTCAACTCACGCTGTTCGGCCTTCTGCCGCTTCTCAAACGCGCGCTGCTCCTTGGACTTTCCAGCCTCCATTTCCTCCTGATATGCCCGACGGACCTTCCGGATCTTCGAGAAGTCAACGTAAAGCGCTCCGATGATACACAGATAGGCCAGGCCCAGCGTCACATAGGTCACGGGTTCGGGGAACAGCGACCGCGCGAACCACGAGATCGCCACCATGATGATAGCCCCGATCAGCAGGCCCCACCAGAGCTTCCGCAAACGCTTGTATTGCGCCGTCGGCGGATTGTAGTATTTGCGGTCGAGATCGGTCTGCTTTTGGCGAAGAGCCTTCTTGTCAGCCCGTTTCTGCTGTTTGGTCTTCTCCTTGGGCTGCACGCGAACGGATGCCGCCGCCTTCGTCTTGGGCTTGGCGGATGCCGCGCTCTTGCGCGTCGTGCCACGATGCTCTTCGCTCTGATAGCGATCATTCAGGGGGTTGCGTTGGGTCATAGCGCTTCTTGCTCCTTGTTGTTTGGCTCCACCGGTCCAGCAAAGTCAGCGGAAAGTGCCAAGACGCCTCAGAATGCCATGAGGCTTTGCGTGGCGGACTTCGCGCATGAGCAAGGCTCAAGCGGCAACTGGTCGTCTTGGCACACCACAGCGTCAAACAGTTCCGTTGTCGTTAGACGGACGGAACGAACTTCCTGCCAGTTATCTTCTCGTACGCTTGAACGTATTTTTCACTTGTCTTGTCTATGATGTCTTGAGGCAAGCGCGGCGGGTTGCCGGTGCGATCCCAATGAGCGTTCAGCCAGTCGCGCACAAACTGCTTGTCAAAACTTGGTTGATCAGCGCCTTCCTTATACTCATCCCCTGGCCAGAAACGCGACGAGTCGGGCGTCAAAACCTCATCGGCGAGGATGATCTTTCCATCAAGTCGGCCAAACTCGAATTTGGTGTCGGCAATGATGATCCCTTGTTTGGCCGCATGGTCCCGTGCTCTCGAATACACAGCTATTGCAAGGTCACGCACCCGCGCCGCATCCTCTTTCCCGATGAGATCGACGGTTTGCTCGAAGCTGATGTTCTCATCGTGGTCGCCGATCTCAGCCTTCGTCGAGGGCGTATAAAGAGGCTCCGGAAGTTTGGATGAGTTCACCAAGCCCGCAGGAAGGTTGATGCCGCATACCGTCCCCTGCTTCTGGTACTCCTTGAGTCCGCTGCCGGCCAGATAGCCGCGCACGATACATTCGAGCGGAAACATAGCTGCCTTTTTGACCAGCATGAAGCGACCGCGCAGATAATCAGCGTAAGGCTTGAATCGCTCGGGCAGATCAGACACGTCAGCAGAGATGAAATGATTTTCCACCACATCGCCAAGCAGTTCGAACCAGAAACACGAAAGCTGCGTGAGCACGGCACCCTTATGGGGTATGTTGTCCTCGAGGATATAGTCGAACGCCGAAATGCGGTCAGTTGCCACGAGCAGCAGCTTGTCCCCCAGATCGTACAGATCTCGTACTTTCCCCTGAGCATCGGGCTTGATGTCGATTCCGGTCATGCTGATCCTTTCGCCTTTCTCCTGTCGCGGGTCTCTGTCGCTCGCGAAACGCGCCGATCTTTGATCAGCGCGCCCTATTATCGTCTATTTCTGGTCCTTATGTGACTTGACGCGAGTTTTTTGCGCCTTCTGTTGAGCCTTGTATTGCTTTTGCTGCTGGCCACGCTGCCTGCTCTCATCATATAAAGGAAGATGGATCGTGAAGCATGCGCCTTCCCCTTTGCAGCCTTCAACCTGCACCCAGCCGCCATGGCGGTCAACGATCTCCTTCACCACCGACAACCCAATGCCCAGCCCTCCGCTTTCGCGCGTGCGGCCAGCATCTGCCCGCCAGAACCGGGAGAAGACCATCTTCGCCTCATCGGGCGAGAGGCCGATGCCCGTGTCCTGCACGACGATGGATGCCATGATGTCGCCACGCTTGACCTGCACGGTGATATGTCCCCCCTCAGGAGTGTAGCGAACGGCATTCGAGATAAGATTGGCGGTGGCTTGGCGAATCATGTCCGCATCGCCCCGCACACACACCCCTCTCTCCATCTCGTAGGACAGCGTCAGGCCAGAGTCGGCGACGAATGCCTCATGGGTGGCGACAATGCCTGAGATGAGCCGACCCACATCAACAATCTCTTCCTTCATAGGCGTCGAGCGGTTCTCCAGACGCGAAAGCTTCAAGATGGCATCGACCAGACGGCTCAAGCGCTGCACCTCGGAGTTCACCGTCTCAAGCCGCTCTTCGTCCGCCTCGAACACCCCGTCAACCATGGCTTCGACCGTGGACTGGATGGCCATGAGCGGCGTGCGCAGCTCATGTGCGACATCGGTTGTCAGACGGCGCTCAAGCTTGCGGTCGCGTTCGACCGAATCCGCCATCTCGTCAAACGTCTCCCCCAAACGCGCGATCTCGTCATCGCCATGCAGCCGCGTGCGCGCGGCAAGGTCACCTTCCTTGATGGCCTTTGCCGTCTTCGTCATACGATTGATGGGACTGACGAGGTTTCGGGCAAACAGAAAGCCAATGAGGGACGCAAGGACGATGGCCAGCACCGTCGCGAATATCATGGCCTGGTAAGAGTTGTTGCGAAACTCCTCGTCCGACGCGCGCAAAAGAGCGTCAGAGCCATAGACCCACACGCGCACGGAGCCGACGGCGATGTTGTCAGCCGAGATGATCGGCGCGGTCACCATCTGGCCGCCCGAAGAGCCGGAGGGCGCAAGGGAGACGTCGACTCCGTTCTGCGCCACTTCGCCTTCGTCTCCCTCGGCGTTTTCATCGTACTTGGGATTCGACGAGTCGTAGATCGTTTTATTGTCCTTGTTGTCAACCACCATGACGCCGGCACCTTTGCTCAAGCTTTGAGCGTATTGCGCGGTTGCCACAACCTGCGGGTCATCGAGCGTTCCGGTCCGGTTGTAGATGGTTTCAATCCGCTCGGCGGTCGACTCGGCCAAGGAAAGCATGTTTTCCTGCGTATAGGCCTGAAAATGCTGCTCCCATACAAAAGACAGCACACCGATGGCCACGAGCGCAGTCATGGCTGCAATGAAAGCAAAGGCAGCCGTGACCCGTGTCGTATAGGTGAAGCTGTTCCAGCGGAAGCCCTTGCGCCCGTTCGCGCCCCCGTCCTCATCGACGACCCCCGGCATCGGAATGGAACCCGAGGAAGACGCATCTATGATGACGCGCTCGGTAAGGGCCTCCGCCTCTTTGGAAGACGGCACGTGCTCCTCAGTCTGTTCGGACTGTGTGCTCAGATCATTCACTATAAGAGATTATTGAGATGTTTTCGTCGGATCTTCGAAGCGATAGCCTACTCCATGCACCGTGTGAAGCCATTTCGGGTTGCGCGGATTGTCGCCGATCTTCGCTCGCAGATTCTTCACGTGGGAATCGATGGTGCGTTCATAGCCCTCGAAATCGTAGCCCAAGACCTTTTCCACCAGCTCCATACGCGAGTACACGCGGCCAGGATACCGTGAAAGCGTGGTGAGCAGCTTGAATTCACTTGCCGTGAGGTCAATCTCCTCGCCGTTGACAAGCACCTTGTGGCCCGACACGTCAATGGTCAGCTCGCCAAACTCCAGCACCTCGCGCTGAGGCTCGGAATCGGCATGCACGCGGCGCAGGAGCGCGCGGGCACGGGCAACAAGCTCGCGCGGGCTGAAAGGCTTCACCAGGTAATCGTCGGCACCCAGCTCAAGGCCGATGATGCGGTCCTCAACTTCGCCCTTCGCCGTCAGCATGATGATGGGCACATCGGAGTTGTCTCGAATGGCGCGGCATACGCGCTCACCCGGAACGCGAGGCAGCATGAGGTCAAGAATAACCAAGTCAAAGTGATGCTTGGCAAACTCTTCCAAAGCCTCTTGGCCGTCTCCCACCGCCGTTACCCAGTAGTTCTCGCGTTCAAGATAGGCCGTCACGGCATCGCGAATGGCCTTCTCATCTTCAACCAACAAAATTCGTCGTGTTTCGTTGCTCATGGATCACTCCTCAAGCTCGTCGCTTTCCCGGATCCCACGCAGTTCGCATCATCTTCACGTCTTTTGATCCGAGCATACAGCGTGTTTGCATTTATTGTAGCAATTAGCGCCAAGGCCACTTGAACCCGTGCGTGAAATGACACAATAAACACCATGCCAACGAGGAGATCGACACACGCCAACCACACGCGGCGCAACGCAGCCGCTCAACGCCGAACCAGCAGGTACGGCTCGAGGCAGAGCGGGCAGCTTCATGCGGGCGGCACCGTCCGAGGAGGACATGCCGCCCTGTCGGATAGCAAAAGACCCCGTTCACATACCCCAAATGGCAGCGAGACGCTCATCACCCGGCGTCACTTCCTGTACGGCGCCCTCGGCGTCGGAGCTCTTGCTGTCGCCGCGGGCGGGGTGAGCGTCCTTGCCCAGCAAGCGCAAAGTTCGGAAGAGGACGTGACAGTTCTCACAGTCCCTGAAGAATCCGTGCTCTCTTCCGACGATTCCGCCGCCTTCAGTCTCATAGAGAATGTCGGAGAACGACTTTCCTTGGTAGGCGACTTCCAGCTTCCCTACGGAACGCTCGTTTGGTCCAGCGATGACGCGGTCGCCGCCTGCCTGATACCGAACGAGGAAAGCGCCAAACCCCTCGCTCAGGTGGGATTGCTCTCCTTTGCCAGCGGAAACTGCCCCATCGTCCTCAAGCAAGCCGTCGGGCAGGACGAGGGATTCGAGATATATGACGTGCGCGCCGTCGAAGACGGGATCATCTGGACCGAAGCGGACATCCTTGACGGCGTGTGGCGCATCTACACCGCCCGCGTCAACGGGACCTCCATCGGAACGCCTGCACTCGTGGACGAAGGTGGCAGCGATTGGGAAACGCCGACCATCGCCGCCACGCAAAGCCATGCGTTCTGGCAAGTTCTCCCTCGCACCGACGGAACCAAGCTTTCGGAAGACTCGCTGCTCAAGCGGACATCATTCGGATCGGAATCAGGCGAAACCGTGTATTCGTCGCATGGCCGCATGGCCACTTCCCCCTATGCGCTCGCCACCTCGGTCGTCATCACTCCCCGCGTCGACGCCTCCTCCGTGAACTATCAGCTCACGCTCCTCGACGCGGAGTCCACCACCACGCTTGACTCTCTGGTGCTTCCCCAGTCAATGAAGCCTCTGGAGGCGGGGTATGGAACAACCGGCTTCATGTTCTCGTTCGATGCCGTCTACAATTATGGCGGTGGCATCGCGAACCTCGGAACCTACACGCCAGCCTCGCCCGTCACCGAGGGGAACTACAGCGATGCCCCTTGGTTCCGTTTCGCCCGCACCCCTTCGGCCCCGCCTGCCTGGTGCGGCCGCTTCCTCATGGTGAAATCGACCGGGTCGGTGTGCGCCATCGACCTCGATGCCAGCAACTATGTAGCGATTGATGTACCCGACGGATCGGACACCTACGGGGACTACCTGGCATCGACAGGCACGGGCAACATGGCAGTGACCTTCACAAGCGTCGACTATCAGCCCCTTGGCGGCGACGCGGTGAAATGCTGCCGGGTCCGGGTCTGGACGCCGGCCGCATAGGCAGTCCCTCATGCTCGGGCCTGCGGCAAACACAGCCAGCATCCAGCAAAATGCTCCTACAAACAGCGCTCAAACTCTGCAATTTCCTGATTGGTCAGCTTGTCGCACGAAGCGGCGGCAGGACTCTTGCACATCCTGCTTGAGGGAGCGCAGGCCGTCTCTCCCTCGTTGACGCATTTTTGATGCAGGGGAGAGATAAGCTTGGTGTAGGCAAACGCCGCAAGCGTGCCGCCGACGAGCGGACCCACGGCATAGACGAAGAGAGCATCCCAAGAAAACGCCAGATCGCCGAATCCGACCATGAACCCGACCAAGCGAGGCCCGATATCACGCGCCGGATTCAGCCCCGCATTGGTCAGCGGCCCGACCGTGCCGATAATGATGGTGATGGTCAGGCCGATGAACAGTGGAGCCAACATGCTGGATGGCCGGCCGGTGTTCTCGGTCTCGGTGAGCGAGAAAATGACAAGCACGAGGATGAACACGCCGAGACCTTCGGCAAAAGCCCCGACGGCAGGAGTCACCACACCTAGGCTGGTGTTTGGAAAAACCTCGCACCAAATGCTTGAAGCGGCGCTTTGGACTGCCATGGTCGCTCCGTTGTCAGCGAGCCATTTCGCGACCGAATCGGCAAACAACCCCCACAGGGCGAGGCCCGCGACAAACGCGCCTATAAACTGCCCAGCAAGGTAGGCCGGCAGTTCGCGCAGCGGCATGCGGCCGGACACGACCATGGCCAAAGACACGGCAGGATTGAAATGGGCTCCGGACAAATGGCGGGTGACATAGATTGCAATGGCAATCGAGACACCCTAGATCATTCCCACTTGAAAAGGGCCGTTCATCGCCCCAAACAGCGAGGTCACTGCAACCGCTCCAATACCGAAGAAGCACATCATAAACGTTCCGATGAACTCCCCCGCCATCAACTTGACAGCTTTCACTTCTTCCTCCTTGTTTTCACGTGGCACGCGGTGACAGCTGGACACCTGCTGCACAGTCCCACCACTCATCTCATTTTCCATGAATGTCAGCAGCAGCCTGACGAGCATCCGCAGCCGTCGCCGTCAGCCGCGTAGGGAATGTTTCCACAACCGGGAAACGGCCCCTTGTGCACCGATCGGTCTCCCTCGATGGAGAAGCATTTCCCAAAGCGCGTCTCTTGAACCATGGCACACGAGTTGCCGCACACCTCCATAGGCTCATCGGTGAAGAAGCGATGATGGTCATCGAGGTCAAAGAATTGCTCCTGGCCCGGAATCGTTCCAAGATAGGTAGCCACTTGATCATATTGCTCACAAAGGTCCTCGAGCGATGCCAATTTGAACGCGCGGACCGTGCGGGAGAAAAAGGTGATGCCGTCCACCTTCTCGGCAATCTCGTCATTGTCGATGCTTGACACATGAGTGGACATATAGCGGAAATCTTCCCAGCCCACCCTTCTCATCATGCGGCGGAAGTCCTCGATATACAGCGCGCCGCCCAGGCACTCGCCCCTCAGCACGGGATCGTTCGACAGCTCTTCGGGCAACCGGCGGTCGGCAAACACGTCGGAGAAATACAGTTCGCCGCCTTCTTTGAGCACGCGATAGATCTCAGAAAACACCTGCTCCTTGAAGGGCGACAAATTGATGACGCAATTTGATATGACCACGTCAATGGATGAGTCCTCAATTCCCAATGAACCGAGGTCCTCTATATACCCTTGCTTGAATTCGACGTTCGAGCGATCATGCCCAAAAGCCTTGGCCACCTCGTCCTGGTATCTTCTTCCCACTTCAAGCTGCTCGTCAGTCATGTCAACTCCGATGACGCGACCATTCGGCCCAACGAGCTTTGATGCCACGAACACATCTCTGCCGGTCCCGCATCCAAGATCGAGCACCGTGCAACCCTCCAGCAGGGGCGGCAGTGGAGAGCCACACCCATAGAAGCGATCCTTGACCTCGTCAGGCAGCTGCTCCAAAATCGGCCGAATGCTCCGCGGAGCGCTTGAGCAACAGCACACCCCGGTCTTCAAATCCGCCGAAGACTTCACCACCGTGCCGTAATATTCCCTTACCTTATCCCTGATATCTTCCATGTGCTTTCTCCTCTTCTTGTTTTCGCCGCACCTTGAGACCGGCATCCCGTAAAAGCAAGTTTCCATAGTATATAACCTAGTATTTGAGTATGTCTATTATTAATCTAGCGTTATTATAGGATTTAGGCAATGATAAGACAGATAGTCATGACCACCGGCAGAGCCGGTGGCTTGCATAGGCGACCCTGTAAGGGTCGAGAATGCCAGCTGCGGCAAAGCCGCGATGGTCCAGCGCATTCTTACCGGCCGCCCCTTAAGGGGGCTAACCG
>JAEWQO010000077.1 GCA_023460315.1 Actinomycetes bacterium | reverse complement strand
ATGCCCAGCTTCTCCACGTGCCGCAGGCCTGTAATGGCCAAGGGGGATGGCATCATGAAATGCACCACGTCCGCCCAGGCCGCCGCCTTCTCAAACACGTGCTTGTTGGGGATGGCCAGCCGCATTCCCTGACTTGTAATCAGATGCTCCACCACCGGCAGAAATTTCATCTGCCGCACGGCGTATTTATAATCCGCAGGTTTGCCGCAGGCTATGACACGCACCTGATTGCCGTGCTGGATCAGGGCGCGGGCAAACCGCTGCGCGCTGATTGTCGTGCCGTTGTTGGCGTCGTCAAACTGGTCGATGACCAATACGATTTTCATTTCTTGATCCCTCTTCCCGTGTCCACCCAGCTTTGCAGTGAGCGGCGCGTCCAATCCGGTCAGCAGGCGTACGCCAGCCCAGCCGAAATTTTTTATATAGATACAGATGGTAGCATTTTATCAGCTTTTCGTCCGTTTGTCTATTCATTTCCCTTTTTCCGGCAAAAGGAAATCCGCTGTACAGCGTACAGCGGATTTCAGATGTTCAGTTTTCAGATGTTCCTGCCTGCCGCGCCAGTGCCTTTTCCAGCCCCTGCGCCAGCTGATCGGGACAAGAGGTAGACTTAAACCCGCAGCGGATTCCCTTCAGCCTTGCAATGGCCTCCTTCGCGGGCATTCCCCGTACCAGCGCCGCAATCCCTTGCAAATTACCGCTGCAGCCACCCAGAACCTCCAGCTTCTCGATCACGTTGTCCTCGCTGAGCTGAACGTGCATCTCCTGAGAGCAGGTGCCCTGAGGGCGAAATGTAACTGTCATATGCGAATCCTCTCCGTTTCTATTTTCGGGAAAGGATATCATATTGGGGCCATTCCGTCAAGAGTATCCCGCACAAAGCAGTTAGGCTACGCCGCCGGGATTCCGCCCCTCCAACACCAGCCGGTCGGCAATCATGGCAATGAACTCGCTGTTGGTGGGCTTTCCCTTGGTATTGGAAACCGTATACCCAAAAAACTTTTGTAAAGTTTCCAGATCTCCCCGGTCCCAAGCAACCTCAATGGCGTGGCGGATCGCGCGTTCCACGCGGGAGGGCGTGGTGGAAAACCGCCGGGCCACCTCCGGATAAAGGACTTTGGTAACCGCGTTGATCACGTCCATATCCTCCACCGCGATTAAAATCGCTTCCCGCAGGTATTGATAGCCCTTGATGTGTGCGGGGACGCCAATTTCGTGGATAATATCGGTAACCATATTTTTCAGACTTTTTGTATGTGAAACAGGTTGCACAGGACGGCAGATCGAGCGCATTCGCTCCAACAACGCGTTGTTTTCAAAAGGTTTTGGCATAAAAAACGCCGCGCCTTTTTCCAATGCCTCCGCAACCACTTGCTCTGTAAAAAAGGACGACACCATCATTGTGCGTACCGGCAGCTCCTCCTTCCTGATTTGCTCCAGCACGCCGAAACCATCCAGTTCCGGAAGTACCACATCCAGCACCAACAGGTCCGGGCTCAGGTCCCGGACCTGCTGGAGTGCGCTTTTTCCATCGTTCACATCGGCGACAACCGTAAATTCTCCACTCTGTTCAATTGCCTCCCGCAGCATAGCGCGGTAGCTGTCATTTGCGTCGGCCACGATCACTTTCCTGCAGATTTCCATAATTTACCCTGTCCTCCATATTTCCATTGAAATTTCCTTCGGTTTCCCGAAAGTTCGGAATACGTTTTCTATAATTTAACATAAACGGACAGGGTTTGCAAGATAGAATTGTCAATAAATGGGATTTTTTATTCGACCCATTCTGCAAATACTACAAGGGATTCGTCAGGATCATTCACGAATCAGCTGTTTTTCAACATATTCCGAATCAAAATGCCGTAGCCCCGCGTGGGATCTCCCAGCAAAACATGGGTCACCGCACCCACCAAACGTCCATCCTGAAGGATTGGCGAGCCGCTCATTCCCTGCACAATGCCGCCGGTCTTTTCCAAAAGTTCCGGATCGGTCACTGTGATCAGCAGGTTGCGTCCTGCCGCGTCTGTGTTCAAAATTTTGGTAATTTGAATTTCGTATTCCTTGACCTCGTCGCCATCCACATTTGCCAAAATTGTGGCTTTTCCATCGTGGACCTGATCGTTTTCTGCCACGGGAAGCGGATTTTTGCTAAATCGTTCGATCAGCTCCTGATCCGTCAGCGTTCCAAAGACGCCGCCGGAGGTATTCGCGTAAAGATTACCGGTGTCACCGGTCAGGTCAAAATCACCCTTCAGTTCTCCTGCCGCGCCTGTCTCACCCCGTTTCACCATTTTCACGGTGGAGGGTAAAATAGAACCGGCGGAAAAGGGCATCAGCGCGGCGGTGTCCACGTCGGTAACGCCGTGGCCCAACGCGCCAAAGGTATTGCTGTTCGGGTCGTAGAAGGTCATGGTGCCGATACCGGCCATGCTGTCCCGAATCCAAGCACCGATGGCATATTTGCCATCTCCGTCGCTGTCATTGGGGGTAACGCTTAAATCCAATGTTTTGCTGCCCCGGTGAACTTCCAGCTTTGCACTTTCGCCCGCCGCATCCTGAAGCAGGGATTGAAACTGCTCTGTGGAAGTAACTGTGCTTCCGGCACACTGGACAATCACGTCTCCGGCTGCCAATCCGCAGGCCTTCGCGGGTGTTTCACCGTCCGCCAGCTTCACCACCAAAACGCCCCTTGAAAATAGTTTGATGCCGACCGTGTGCCCTACGGGAATCAGAGTTTGGACGGAAGAGATGTCCACTGCTGCCGCCGGGATCGTCAGCGCAGACATCAGCAGCGCCACCGCCAGCGCCAGCGCCGCGCCGCCCCCGCGGACGCTCTTTGGTTTTTTCGATCTTTCAACCGTTTCATCCATTGAATCGCCCCTTTCTGAAAGCCCGGCCCCCGCCGAACCTTCAGAAAAAGCGTCGACTTTTTTGTTTTTTCAACTTGTTTTTTTGAACGCCTGCCGACAACACTACTGTTTGCAGAAGACCGAATTTTTGCCGCTGAAAAAAGCGGCGGCGCTCCCATGGAAGCATTCGCCTGCGTCCGTGCTGACGGCAGTTGAAAGAAAATTCACAAAACTTTTTTCCGTTTCTTTCAAAACTTCCTAGTTGTCTCTGCATTTATTTAACAAAAAAAACGCTGGAAAGATCCATTAACAGAACTTTCCAGCGTTTCAAATGTACTTTTTTCTCTGTACGCAGATGCGTTTGCGATTCCAGACAGAAACGGTTTTTCAGCCGCGTCCTGCGGTAAATCAGTCGTCCCGCCGATTAAAAATCTTGAAGATATCCTCGAACGGGTCGTCTTCCGGCTCCTCCGGCTTCGGGTCGTCCAC
>JAEWQO010000076.1 GCA_023460315.1 Actinomycetes bacterium | reverse complement strand
GCTGCGACGAGTCAAGGGCGATACGGCTTGAGCAAAGCGAAAGGCAAGCGCCTTGAGACGCTGCCAGCACCCCTTGGCCTTATAGGCCTTGAGCAAACCACCCTTTTGAAGGGTGGTTCATGATTTGGCCGTCGACCGAGGCCCTTTTCTCCCACAGGGAGGATGCTTGCGGTATGCTAGGCCTTGGATGGGAGTAGCGTGCGGTTCACGAAAGGAATTCCATGAGCAATGTGATCGTAGTCGGATGCGGGCGCGTTGGGTCTCAGCTTGCGAGCATGCTGTCTGACAACGGCGGAAATGTGTGCGTGATCGACCGCAACGCCGATGCCTTTGCGAATCTCGGTCGCAACTTCAACGGTTCTACGGTGCAGGGCGTGGGGTTCGATGAGGAGACTCTCCTGAAGGCCGGGGTCGAGGACTGCGACGTCGTTGCTGCCGTCACCCAGTTCGACAACACGAATCTTATGGTCGCGGAGGTGGGCAGCCGCTTGTTTGGCGTCCCTCACGTCATTGCCCGCCTGTACAATCCCGATCACGAGCGTGCCTACATGCAGCTTGGCATCGACTACGTATGCGGCACCTCGCTGGTCGCTGAGGACGTGTTCAGCAAGATTGTGTCAGGGCATGGCGCACACTTGGATACCTTTGGGGAATTCGAGGTGCTCCGTTTTTCGCTTGACCTGAGTTCCACCGAGAAAAGCACGATTCGTGTGGCGGATCTGGAACGCGACCACGACATCCGCATCGTGGCCTTTGAACGTGGCGACGGATCTGCAAGCTCGATTCCCACGCGAGAGTCCATCCTGTATCAAGGCGATTCGATTCTCGCGTGCGTCCGGCATGAGCTTATCGAGCAATTCTCCCGCTATATCCAGGATTAGGAGCAGTCATGTACATTGTCATTGCCGGTGGAGGCAAAATTGGGGAATATCTCGCCTCGGTGCTTTTGCAGAGCGGCAACGACGTGGCGGTCATTGAAGAGAGCCTGCCGACGGCCGATCGCCTGTCGGCTGCCCTTCAAGGTCGCTATATGGTCATTCATGGTGATGGATGCGATTCCAAATATCAGGAGGATGCCGGCATTCGGAAAGCCGACGTGTTTGTGGCGACCACGGGGCAGGACGACGACAATCTGGTGTCATGCGAAATTGCCCAACGTGTGTTCAACGTGCCGCGCTGCATCGCTCGCGTGAACAATCCCAAGAACCTTCGTATTTTTCGCGAAGTGGGCATCGAGTGCGTGTCGTCCACGACGCTCATCGCGAACCTCATCGAGGAAGAGGCACTGCTCGGAAGCGTGTCGGTGGCATCGTCGCTGACGCACGGCAACGTTTTGTTGACGGAGATCGTGGTGCCCCGTATGCGCTACCATGCCAGTGATGCCGGGGTGCTGGCCTCGACCATTCCCATGCCTGACAACAGTCTGATTGCAGCCGTGGCAACGAAGGACGATGTCCAGGTCATGACCGAGGACACAGTTCTCTTTCCCGGCGACAAGGCTATCGTTGTGGCGGACAACCTTGTTCTTGACGAGGTGCGCGCAATCTTCAAGGGGCTGTGATTGGGGCGCCGAAGGGGGAGGTCCATCTCCCTCGGTGTTGGCGTTTGCAGTTGCGACGGCTGGAATTCGGCGCTCGAAAGACAACTATGGCCAAAATTTTCGACTTGAAGGCACCGTTGTGAGCTTTTTCGATGCAAACGGACTCTTTTTCGGTTTTAAAAAGACATTTTTCTAAGAGAGATTTTTCCATGGCTTTCTGACCAGGTGTGTTGTGGAGAGCTGAAAATCAAAATCGAGAGATCGACCGGCAAGTCGAAAATTTTGGCCAAAAATGCGTTTTCTCCGGGACGCTTTCCATGAAAAGGGGCTCAGGTCGTTTGTCGTCCTGTATCATAAAAGGCATACAGGTGCCGGAGACAGGACTGCCGCTCGAGCGTGGCGGTTGCTCGCAGGCGGCGCACGGCAAGAGGCGAAAGGCAAAAGGGTGATCAATCGCTACACGCGCCCGGCTATGGGTGCCATATGGGATCTTGAGAACAAGTTTTCCATCTGGAAGGAGATCGAGGTGCTCGCCTGCGAGGCGCAAGCTGAGCTCGGCGAGTCAGGCATCACCAAGGAAGAGGCGGCATGGATTCGCGCGCATGCGAATTTCACGGTGGAGCGCATCGATGAGATCGAGAAAGTGACGAATCATGACGTCATCGCCTTCACCACGAACATGGCCGAATACATCGATGCCGAGGTGCCTGAAGGTGCCGAGCCGCCAAGCCGTTGGGTGCACTACGGGATGACCTCTTCCGATTTGGGCGACACCGCGCTGTCCTATCAGGTAACGCAAGCGATCGATGCCATCCTTGACGATATTGCCCAGCTGGGCGAGGCATGCAAACGTCGTGCGTTCGAGCTCCAGAACACGCTCTGCGTTGGCCGGACGCATGGCATACATGCGGAACCCATGACGTTCGGCATGAAGTTCGGCAGTTGGGCCTGGGCTCTCAAGCGCGCGCAGACGCGCATGGAGGATGCGCGCAAAGTGGCAGCAGTCGGCGCAATCTCTGGGGCCGTGGGAACCTATTCGAGCATCGATCCTTTTGTGGAGCACTACGTGTGTGAGCGGTTGGGCCTCACTCCCGATCCCCTGTCGACCCAGGTGCTCGCGCGCGACCGCCATGCCCAAGTCATGGCGAGTCTCGCGGTAACGGCCTCCACTTTGGAATCCATCGCGACCCAAGTACGCCTGCTCCAGCAGTCTGACGTCATCGAAGCCGAGGAGCCGTTTGCGAAAGGGCAGAAGGGTAGCTCGGCCATGCCGCACAAGCGCAATCCCATCACGGCCGAGCGCGTTTGCGGATTGGCGCGCGTGGTGAAGGGCAATGCCCAGGTTGCCTTCGATGACGTGGCGCTTTGGTATGAGCGTGACATCTCCCATTCCGGCGCGGAGCGCGTGGCGCTGGCGGACAGCTTCATTGCGTTGGATTACATGTTTGGCAAGATGCAGTGGATGCTTGACGGCTTGCAGGTGTATCCTGCCAAAATGGAGCATAACCTCTGGAGGACGCGCGGGCTTATCTTCTCTTCGAAGGTGCTGCTTGCTCTCGTGGACACCGGCATCAGCCGCGAGGATGCCTACGCCATTGTTCAGCGCAATGCGATGAAGGTGTGGGAAGACATCCAGCATGCCGTCGAGGGTTCCACGTTCCGTGAGAACTTGGAGTCGGATCCAGAGGTGGGATTGTCCAAAGATATTCTCGATCAGATATTCGATCCTTGGGATTTTCTCACCCGCAAGGATGTTGTCTTTGAACGTTTGGAAAATCTCGAGTTCTGAGAGGCGGACTGTTCTGCCAGCAAGGAGCGAGTTGATGGGCCGGCCCCCCCCGTTGCCTGAGGGGGCCGGCCTTGCTCATTCAGGAGGTCGGCTTGCCCTTGTTCCCTTCCGGTCCGCCGTTTCCAGCCTGCCGATCATGTTCGGGACGAAATTCGCACACAGTCCCAAAATTCCTTTCGGGCTCCGTCGCGTCTCGGTGGCACAGGGGGCTTTTGCCGTTCTGCGGGCGGGGAATGACGCCTTGCAGCCTGGTTGCCCTTCCTTCCCGAATCTCAGGAAGACCGTTCCTGGGGATGTCGAATATCCGACGCACACAGTAGATGCCAGTTGGCGTGTCATGGGTTCCGGAAGACCCGTTCTTCGGGATGTCGAATATTCGACGCTCCCGACAGTGAGCCGGTGTCGCGACCTTTCCCTTTGCTGAAAGAGAACAGATGTTTCACGTGAAACAGGGGGATATCCCTTGAGGATTCGGCGTTGCTGTCCGGTGGCGCCAGGGGGCTCTCGTTTGTCCGGCATCATTAGCGCCATATGAGAAACCCACAGGCTCTGCCTGTGGTGCGGTAGATGGTTACACCAGATTCTTGACATGAGAACCAGAGAAAAGCTCTCCTGTCCTATGATGTCGCATGCGATGGTCCAGATCGC
>JAEWQO010000075.1 GCA_023460315.1 Actinomycetes bacterium | reverse complement strand
GTGCTCTCCAGTCAATGACAATCAGAACTGCAGCTTCTTTGCTGATCGCAGACTTTCCAATATAAAAACACTCCTGCTTCAGCAGATTTCCATCTCTAAAAACAATCCTTCCAAAATACGGCTTTTTCCTGCTGCGCTCCATGCGGAGCAGTTCCTGCCTGACTTGCTGAAATCTGGCATCGGCATTAAACCACAGCGCCAAACCCTCTTTATCTTCCACATCATATACTTCCTTCAATTCATGCAGCTCATCTGCCAAATTCTGAACAACTGCTTTTGTCCGATTCAGATTCTCGTCTGCAATAGCAATAATATCTGAAAGCATTTTTGTTTCTTCTTCCAGGGTAACTCCCGGCAATCTTTTCGTCCGACCTTTCTGATTCATACTTGTCCTCCATTTTTTCCCATTCCTTTTATACTATTATCTTGTTACTGTTCACTCCGCTCACAGTAACGCATGATTTTTGCATTTAAATTCTCTTCGCTAGGCAGAAATCATCTCTTGAATCACATTCTTACGTTGCTTAACAGCAAGTATTAAGCTGCTGTGTTAACAGTAATCCCAACTGTAACAATGGTAACAAAAAAAGAAAAAAAATAGTAGACTTGTAATAAAAAAATATGTATAATGGATAATGAAGTGTGCCCTGATAAATGTCAGGGCACTTTTTTTGTAATCTGGGGCTTGCTAACTTTTCGACATTTTTTTACACTATATATCTCAAAGTACATAGAATAATACTATAAGAGATCTTAAGGAGTAATTACATGGACTTTAACACCGGCGGTTCCCCCTATAATCAGAACAGCATAAATCAAGGTTCCGTCCCCTATATAACAGACCTTCGGCAAGAGGTTATAGATAACACTCTTTTTTATATTACAAGATGGACCAGCAGGAACCTGCAGTTTGCTCTTATGTCCGTACCCGTCAATACGGAAACCGGCCTGGATGTCCATTATAATTCTGATCAGTTTTTTTATATCGAGAGGGGTGAGGCATTGGCTTACATGGGAAATTGCTACAATTGCCTTAACATTCAGGTGCGCGTGTATGAAGGTTATGCCATAATCGTTCCGGCCGGCACATGGCATAATGTTGTAAACATTGGCAGTTCAGACTTAAAAATGTACAGCATTTATGCCCCCGCCATGCATTCTTACAACACTGTTTTCAGAACAACACAAGAATGGTTTGATTACTATGAAGATAATAATATCTGGGCTCCGAGATAATGTGGACACCTCTCATATTCCATTGAAAGACGGCGCATAGAGAGTTCTTGCATTGCGCTGCTCTTTTTGTGCTAACGGGTAAAAAACAGGACTCAAACTCGCGCCCCGACCTTGGCAAGGTGTTATTGAGTCGAATTATTTGATATTCAATACTAAAAACATCGGTCAAAGCTTTCTTGATCGACTTCATTAAGAGCCGATAAAGATTGCCCCCTACCGGCTCTCTGGCTCAATACTTAACAATACTAAAATACTTAGTTTATAAATAAAAAGCTATTTTATTCAATTATTATCGAAGTAATTCCTGCTTCAACATAATTCATACCTTGTAACCCTGCATAACAATATTGTCCATCTGTCCATGTTCCACTTTTTGTCCATGCGCCATTGCTATCCTTCGTATATATAGCAGTGCCGGTGCCATTTGTTGGATAATTTCCTGTCCCTTTATAGTAAAAATTCACAGTAATTTTGCTAATACTATCACCCAATTTTTTTGGTACTGAATCGGCACCTACCACATACTTTCCAGTCTCATTTTCATAAAACTTTAATCCTCCCAAATTGCTACTGATTATACCTGTTTTATCATTCAACACCTTTCCCATTGTCGCGTCTAAAGCACTACCAGCAACTGTTGTTGTTAAATTTGCAGCCAGTGCAGGTGTTGCACCTATTGGCCCCTGAGGTCCTATGTCTCCTTTATCTCCTTTTTCGCCCTTAGGTCCCTGCACGCCTGTTTCTCCAGTATCACCTTTCGGTCCTTGAAGGCCTTCCGGTCCCTGGATGCCTTGCACGCCCTGCGGGCCCGCATCTCCTTTTTCTCCCATAGGTCCGGTAAAACCTTGGGGACCTCTGTCTCCAGTTTCACCGGCAGGCCCAATTTCTCCCTGCGGACCAACCGGTCCCTGATGGCCGATGGATCCCTGTGCCTTTACTCCGGTATCTTCATTTTCTACGTACCAATTGCCATTTGTGCCTATGTAAGGCATATTTCTTTCTTCCATGATTTTTCCTCCTGAATAATTGATTGATAGTTTCTCACATGTGGTAACTGTAATATAGAACATATGTTCGATTATTGCAATAGTGAATACTACCAAAATTATTGTTTCATCATCCCCCTCATACTATGGAGAAAGGCAGCGTGACGATGCTTATTGCGCTGCCTTTTTGTGCTGCCGGAAAGGTATTCTATCTGGAATTAGCATATTATAACAACACTTTATAATATTAAGTGCATAAAATAATACTATAAAAACCACAAGGAGCAGCTATATGGACTTTAATGACGGAGAGTCGCCCTATAGTCGAAACACTTTCGGAGAGAGTTCAGTTCCCTATATAATTAATTTAAAACAAGAAGCCCTTACTAACACACATTTTTTTGCTGCAAGATGGACGGATCAAAACTTACAATTTGCGCACATGTCTGTACTTGCCGGAATGGAAACTGGGTGGAATGTATATTATGATTCAACACTATTTTTTTACATTGAGCAGGGAGAAGCATTAGTCCTCATGGGCTTCTGTCAAGAATGTGTCGACATTCAAGAACGCTCATATGCGGGACATACAATAATTGTTCCGGCAGGTACATGGTATAATGTTAAAAACATTGGATTATCTGACTTAAAATTGTTTGCCATTTTTTCTCCGCCAGTATATTCCTACAACGCTGCTTACAGAACAAAAGATGAATGGACTTTATATAACGGGCATTAAATAGTTGTAAACAAGTGTGGACTACATAAAAGAAAAGCGCCCATCCGTAGATGAGCGTCTTACATAGGCTTTATCATTTAGAAATCGGCCCCGCAGAATGGGTAATAAGAGAAAAATATAAAAACCTTAGAATAAAACTTTAGAAAAATTCATATTAGACAAAAACAGCGGCTCCCGAAAAACTCAGGAGCCGCTAATTTACTATATTTACTAGAGAGCGCGAGACGGGACTCGAACCCGCGACCCCGACCTTGGCAAGGTCGTGCTCCACCAACTGAGCCACTCGCGCAAATGTAAAACAATCATGATGAACAGCATTAATGTACTCTTTTAACGCGTCAACATTGATTATTTTACATATAACTGATCGTTTTGTCAACCACTAATTGTATTTTTTCTAATTATTAATTTCCTTGTACTTTTTATCTGTTTAATTACTCCGTCACCTTGCTGATGCTTACCGTTAAATTGCCATCCTTCACATCGGAGTGGATACATACGGGATAATCATAAGGGTTTTTGAATTTCAAGTCCTTCGCGCCTTCTACGATTGCTGAATCGAGCCCCTGTGGTACGTAATCCACCTCTAAGGAATGCGTGTAGCGCTCTGTCGCCGGAATGGAAGAG
>JAEWQO010000074.1 GCA_023460315.1 Actinomycetes bacterium | reverse complement strand
CCTTCGGCCGGCCGTTGGGCTTGGGCTGCAGGGCGGCCGGCCCGCCTTCGCGGTAGTCCCTGACCCATCTCTCGAGCGGGGACGCGCTCGCTATGGCGTGCTTCGCCATGACCTCCTGCTTCGTCATCCCGCCTTCGAGGAAGTCGAGAACGGCGGCGAGTTTCGTCTCGGGGCTGTACGCCCTGTGCCTGGATCCCATGTTCGGCAGACCGTCCGATCCGATGGCCTTGTGCGTCAGGATCCATTTTTCCGCAGTCTGCCTGGGGATGGCAAGGGCCGATGCCAGGAAATCCTTGCCGGAGCCCCGTTCGATCAGGTCGACGGCGCGCAGCCGCGTCTCCTCGTCATGCCCGCATCGCATATTCGCTTTCAATGGAAAACGGCACCTCCAGAACTTGGAGGGGTCAACCTTTCTTGGACACATTTTTAAGTATCTTTATGCACTTTGACGCTCGAAGTCGCAAGGACTCATATATCCAAGAGTCGAGTGCATGCGCTTCGTATTGTAATAGAGCTCGATGTACTTGAATATCTCCTGTCTGGCCTCCTCCTGATCCTCGTATACCTGCCCCTTGACAAGCTCTGTCTTCAACGTCTTGAAAAACGACTCGGCGACTGCATTGTCGTAGGGGTTGCCCGGACGTGAGACTGACTGCGTGATGCCGTGACGCTCAAGTGTCCTCTGGAATGCGCGGGAGGTGTACTGTGTGCCCTGATCATCATGGAAGATAAGCCCGCGATCCGGAGGGTTCTCGCGGTTGACGGCTTGCTCCAGAGCATCTACGACAAGGTTCTCGCGCATATGGGTGGCCATCGACCAGCCGACCACTTTTCGAGAGAAGACGTCTATCACGGTCGCGAGATAGAGAAAGCCCTTTCTCGTCGGCACATAGGTAATATCACCGACCCAAAGCCTGTTTCTGCTAGATACGGTAAAGACTTGCTCGACTAAGTTGATGCGAGGATCTCCAGGTTCGGTACGCTTCTGGACACGATAGCGCCTCGTTGTCGCCTTGGCCTGGAGCTTCTTTGCTCTCATGATCTTCAGGACCCGTTTCTCGCTCACTACGATGCCAATCTTTTTGAGTTCAAGGTTGATTCGACGATGGCCATACCTGCCCCTATGCTCATTAAAGATATCTTCCACAAACCCCTCGAGAGCTTCGCGCTCTATCTGCTGATTGGACTTCTTTCGTCCCAGGTATTCGTAGTATCCGGATTTCGAGACTCTCATAAGCTGGCACGCCTTCTTGATGGGGCCAAAATCACCTCTGTGCTCTTTGAGGAAGCGATACCTCACGCACGGTCTTGATTCAAGAAGGCCCGGAAATTTTTTAGCAGCGTGTTTTCTCGTTCGAGTTCCTCCACCTGTTTTTTGAGCTTGAGGATCTCATAGTCTTTGTTCATCTTTGGCGAGCCGTTACCGGGAAAGGCATCTTCACCCATTTCCTCGTATTCTTTGGCCCATCTTCTCAAGGTAGCGCCTTTGATGCCGAGTTCGCGGGACAGATCCACTACCGTGGTCTCACCTTCCAAGACGACCTTTGCGGCGGCTACTTTGAACTGTCTGTCATATCTCTTTCTGCTTTGGGTCATTGCGAACACCCTTCACTCTTAACTTGGTGTCCAATTTAGATTACACCCTCCAACTCGAACTTTTATTTCAAGTCCAAGTTCTGGGGTGCAGTTCATGCCCGCCTCTTCTCACATCACCCACTTGAACACGGCGCGGAACAGCCAGACGAAAAAGCCCAGCGTGACCTTCAGCGCCGCCTTGAAAAACCTACCAAGCCTCTTCATCGACGTCACCCCAATCTTCCTTGACCTTGCGGGCGCCTTCCTCGGCGCCCTCTTCCTTCTCTTTCTCGAGCAGCCTCGCCAGCTCGTCCGGCACGCCCGGGACCTCCGCCCTTCCCAGCGCCCGCTGCAGATCCCTTATCTGCGACTTCAGCGGTTTTGAGGGAGGGCCCACGTGCTCGCGGTAGCAAGCGGAAATCGCAGCGGCATCACATAGGTAGCCCAGCACCTGGGCGAAAGCCTCGTCGCCGTCGAGCAGAATGCGGCGGGCGCGCCCGAGCTCGGCCTCCGAGGCAAGCATGAAGCGCCACCCGCGGGACCTGCGCGCCGCCGGGATGCCGTCAGTGGGCGCGTCGGCGCGCCAGTCGTCGCGCACCTGGTGCCAGTTCGCCGTGAGCCAGAGCCCCTTCTCGGGCTCCTCGCGCATCTCGAGCTCGAACTCCGTGAGCATGTTCGCGCCGGAGAACGGCGACCCCTCCGTGAACGAGAGCGTGTCGAACAGCGTCGTCCTGCCGCCCTCGTACTCTATCCTCACCATCATCTCCGGCCCCTCTCCCTGCGCTGGTCGTGCTGGGCCCGCTGCCGCTCGGCGGCGAGGATTCGCTGTTGCTCGTCCTCATGCCGGCCGCTACGCTGGCTGCCGCCGGCATCGACGCGCCCGCGATCGTCCCCGTAGCGGGTCTTGAGCGGCATGAGCCCGTTCTCGGCCATGTAGGCGCGGGCGGCCTCGAGGCGACGGTACCCCTCGCCGCCCGCCTGGCCGCGCCGCTCGAGCGTCGCCATCCTGAGACCGAACTCCTCGATGGACTCGACGTCGAACTTCGCGCAGGTCTCGAGCGCCGAAGAGAGCCTGCTCAGCTCCGAGAGGTCGTTGAGCTCGAGGGCTCGCTCGGCGGCCTCGCGGATCCGCGCGGTGCTCGCGTCCGTGGGACGGTAGGCGCCCTCGCGCTCGAAGCGACGGCGGAGCATCTCCTTGCCGTAGACGAACCCCAGGCGCTCGCCGCTGACCTTCTTGGACGGCTCCTCTGCCAGGCTGAACACCCAGTCGTCCCGCCGCGCCTTGGCCGAGTTGTCGGCGACGTGCACGCCCAGGGCGTCGAGGATGTCGAGGAACTCCGCCGCGTCGCGCGCCGTGGTCTTGGCGAGCGCGACGCGGGCGCGGATGTCGCCGACCCACGAGTAGCCGCCCGAGCGCATGATCTCCTTCTCGGCCCGGCCTAGGTAGACGTTCCTGCGGCTCCTGGGCCCGCCCGCGCCTGCTCGCCCGCGCGCCTTCGACGGCAATTCGGGCGACCGGTCGTTGGAGAGCCCGGACAGCCCGCGCTCGCGGGCCATGTCCTGCAGGTCGCGGTTGAGGTCCTCGGGATGCTGGGTCTGCATGCGGTAGCCGGTGCGGAGGTTCGCGTTGTTCACGACGATGTGCGCGTGCGGTATGCCGCGGGCGTTGTCGTCGTGGTAGACGATGGCGATCTCGTGGTCGCCGAAGTGCTTGAGCGCCCACGAGCACGCGAGCTCGCGCAGCGCCGCCAGGTCGATGTCGTCGCCGGGGTCCGGCGAGAGCACGAAGTGCTTGAACGTGCGAGCGGGCTTTCCCCTCCAGGGTGCGTCCGTGCCGAACGCGGCGCGCGTGGCGTCCATCTCGGCGTCCCAGGCACAGGCCTCCTTGGCGTCTTCTCCCAGCGCGACGGCGTCGCGCTCGTCGTAGCTCAGGTTGAACAGGTCGCGAGCGAGGGCGCGGCCTCCCTTCTCGAGGTAGCGGCGGATGCCGCCCGTCGAGCCGTGGCCGCTGATCGGCTTCAGTATCGGCATGGCGAGCCCTCCACGAGAGAGTCGGCTCCGATGCGACCGAGCTCCGCCGCCATCTCGCGGGCCGCGGCATTCACGTCGGCGAGCTCGCGCTCGATCGTCGGAACGCTCTCCACGACGAGATCCCGGTCGACATGCCCGTGGCGGGCGTGGAAGTTGATGAGGTTCATCGCGTGCACGGCCTGGTTGTAATGGTAGCCCCACTTCGTGAGCTCCCGCGACATCGCCCACAGGGCCCTGCGGTCCACGAGTATGCGGTGCTCGTCTCCCGCGTTGGCCTCCGTCGACAGCGGTATGCGCACGAGGTAGCGCAGGTACTCCGACTTGCTGAGGCCGGCGCGCTCGCACCGCTCGCAGAGCGCGTCGTAGTCGCTTCCCTCCATGCGGAACGTGACGCGGCGCTCCTTGCCTTTGGCGGCGCCGGCTTCCTCTTCCATGGCGGATTCCTTTCCTTGGGCCCGCCGTGCGGCGGGCGCGTCTCTCTAGGGGCGCGGGGGATCCCCCGCAGGCGGCGGCCCGGCTCGGGCGCCGCCTCTGGGACCGGGCCTCGCGAAAGCGGGCTCCCGAACGGCCCGCGGCATGACGGGTCCGAGGCCGCCCGGTCCCCAAGTGCTATGGACGCCCGACAATGTGTCGGACGCCATAGGCTACTTGCTGGATTTCGAGCCTGAGGCCCTCCTACGACGTTTTCGAGCATCGGTGCCCGCATCCGCGTACGGCGCGGTCATGAGCGCCATCTCCCGCAGAAGCGAGAGGTCGGCCGCGCTCGGGCTGTCGGGCGGGTTCTTGAGGAAGTCGGCGACGAGCTTCGCGGCCTTCGCGATGCGCCCGTCGGGGCCTGCCTGCGTTTTGCCCTCGCTCCTCACGTAGTCGGAGAGCTCCCGCTTCGTGCGCCTCCACGGCTCCATGGCGGCGTGCATCTCCGCCTGGCGCTCCTTCGGCATGTCCGCGAGCGAGCGCACCGCCTCAGCGCTGAGGTTGCCGCGGTCGGCCTCGGCGGCCCACTCTGGCGAGAGGTCCTCGGCGATCCTGCGGGCAAGCCTCTCCTCGCGCGCGATGGTCTTGCCGGAGACCTTGCGGCCCGTCTGCCGCTCGATGATGGCTGCCTTCACGTCGTCGACGCGCATACCGGAGAGCGACGGGTCCTCGGAGCGCAGGCGCACGGCGTCGCCCCTGAGCGCCTCGGTCGCGGCGGCGCGCTCGGTCACGGTGAGCGCGCGGGTGAAGTAGTTCGCGGCGTGGAGCAGCGTCACCGCCCGCTCGTCATCGATGCCCTCTATCACGCGGCAGGGCATCCTCTCGTAGGCGGGGTCCTCCTTTGCGAGCAGAGCGTAGGCGGCCTTGCGGCGGTGCCCGGAGACCATCTGCCACGAGCCGTCGCCGACCTTGCGCACGAGCGGCAGGTCGGTGAGGCCGTCCTGGCGTATTGACTCCGCGAGCTCCGCAATGCCCGTCGGGTCCATTGAGTAGGCGGCGTTCGCCGGGTGGTCGGCGATGTCGGCAACCGCGATCTCGGACACCGGGTAGCGCCCGCGGGTGCGCGACGCGCCGTCGAGCAGCCCCGTGATGGTGAAGCCCGCGGCCACCTGGCTAGGCGAGCTCACGGGACACCTCGTCTGCGAGCGCCTCGTAGTCGCGCGCGGGGCGGCTCCCCGGCTCGAAGGCGGCCACCGGCTTCCACTGCCAGCTGCCCTCGCAGACCTTACTGCTCGCGTGGATCACCGTCTCGAACTGCTCGTCCGGGAAGAACCCGTCGAGCACGGCCGCGCCCGTGGCCTCGGCGTTGGTCATGCGGCCGGGAACGCAGGTGCGCAGTATCTTCCAGCGGGGCGTGGGCATGCGCAGCGCGTCGGCGATGGAGCGCGTCGCCTCCACGGTGAGCGCCGTGCCGCGCATCACGGTGGAGTCGAGCTTCACGGGGATGACGACCATGCCGCCCTCCGCCGCGGCGAGGTAGGCGTTGAATGCGAGCCTGCGCATCACGGGGCTGCAGTCGATGAGGCAGACGTCGTAGGAGCCCGAGGCGTCGTCGAGGGCGAACTTGAGGCGCTGCTCGCGCAGGAGCATCTCGTTCTGGTCGACGAGGTCGATGGTCGAGGCCACCACGTCGAGGTTCTCCGCCGCCGCATAGGCGACCTCCTCCACGGGCGCGCCGCCGTAGAGCAGCTCGACCGAGGTGCGCCGCTCGGAGGCGGCCCGGTCGTAGAGGCCGAAGAAGTCGGTGGCAGATGCCTGCGGGTCGAGGTCGACGAGCAGGGTCCGAAGGCCCCGGGCGGCGAAGATGGCCGCCAGGTTCACGGCGGTCGTCGTCTTGCCGACGCCGCCCTTGTAGTTGGAAATGGCTATCGTGCGCATGGGTCGCGTCCTCTCTAGCGTGGGGCGCGCCTCGCCGCCATCGGTCCGGCGCGCCCCGAGTCTCGGAGCGTCGGGACAAAACCGTACGGATTTGTCCGACAAGTGGAGTGTACCATGAAAACGTACGAATATGTACGCTTTCATGGTACAGGGGCCGGATTCGGGGAAAGCCCGGCCCCGGGAGCCCGGGGCCGGGCGCGCCGCCTAGGAGAGCGGCTCCATCTCGCCGAAGCAGTTGATGTGGTGGCGCAGGAGCGCTCGGTTCTCCTTGACGACCATCATCGCCACCTCGTCGAAGCGGACCGGGGTGTCGGCGTAGTCGTCGCTGTTGCCGGCGAGCCACGTCGCCGCCAGCGCCTCGCGCAGCCCGCGCGCCCTGTGGGCCTCGGGGAAACCGTCCGTCCCGATTCGGACCGTGGCGTCGACGAAGACCAGGGTCCCATCCTCGTCCACCGCCACTAGGTCGATCCCGCCGATGCCCTCGGGCCCCTGCCAGGCCTCGTCGACGATCTCGTAGCCCTTGCGCTCGAGGAAGGCCTTGACCGCGCCCATCGCCTTTTCCTTCATGTCGTTCATGTCTTGCTCCTTAGACTCGGAGGCCCGCCCCTGTGGCGTGCCTTGCGTCGCGTGAGTCGCATGCAGCGCTGGCGTGCCGGCAAGGGAGGAAGCGAAGTCGGGCGTGGAAATAGAAGTATCCCGACGGCAGTTTTTCGCGTTATTCGCGCGCGCAGCGCATGGGGCGAAGAACCCGAAAAAGTGTCGCGGCCCTTGCGGGCCGCCTGCCGGCGTGCGACCCTGCGCGTCCAAGGAGCGCCGGGGCGGGTTTCGGATCAAAGGGGCGCAGGCGTACGGCATGGAATCGGGCATGGGCACCGAGGCCCTCCGGGCATGGGATGCGGCCCGTCGACGGCTGCAAGGGTGCCCACGAGGGCTGACGGTGGCGACGTCGCAGCGGGGACGACGGGCTGCCGCCGAGTCGCGGTGCCACGGTCCTAATCGGGACAGCCTTTCCCGCCCGCTCGCGGCCGGAATGCGCACGGAGTTGCTGACGGCGGCGTGGTTCGCCGCCCGGAACAGCTACGGTGATGCACAACACGTCAGTTGAGAGAAGAAGGCAAACTGATGTTGAACTACGAAGAGAAGGTTGAGCGCCTCGAACTGCTCGATGCGGTGGCGGATGCCGAAAAGCTGGCAAATGGCCTGGACCAGCTGCTCGAGTCCCTGGCACACGCTGACCAGCTGGACCCGCTCGACGTCGAGGGCGTCCTGGCCTTGAGGTCGATAAGCGAGAGGTGTGCCGATCGTATCGGCGACGCCATGCGCATCTTGGAGGCGCAGAACGAGGTCCTCTACGCCGAGGAACGGGCGGGCGACACGCCCCGCGAAAACCGAGGAAAGAAGCCCGAGCCGAATACTATTCTTTGATGCCGATCGAAGGGCTTTCTCTGCCGCGCGCCTTCGCATAAAGCTTGGAAGTCGGCCGTCCCTCTATTCCCAGTGCCGCGCAGTACCGCTGCGTTATAATGCTGAAAACGCATTTGTATTGCATTTCGAGGGATAGAGGCACAAATGTCTGACGGCTACAAGGAGCTCATCAAGGGCAACGCCGACGAGACCGAGATCAGGAGTTTTCTGGTGAACGGCGACCAGGTATCCGTGACCTTGCGCATCCCCGACACCCTACGCGACGCGGCCAAGGAGGAGGCGGCCCTGCGGGGCATGAGCTTCTCCGCCTTCGTGCGCACGTGCATGATCGAAGAGCTCGCGAAGAAGGGACAGTAACCCGTGACCGAGCCAACCCATGACATCTCGGTCGAGGGCTTCATAGAGTCCTTCGACCGCCGATACCCAACCTTCATTCTCAAGACGTTGCTGTGCGACCGCACGACGGGGCGCAACATCATATGGGCCGACAACGAGTACGAGGCCCTGGGCGACGGCTATATGGGCGACGACGAGATAACCGTCGAGAAGATCACGGGCATGAACTCCGGCGTCGTCAAGCCGCGCATCGCCAAGGAGCAGGAGAAGCAATCCCAGCGCACCAAGAGCCGCGCCGAGGTGTTCACTCCGTCCTGGCTGTGCAACCAGATGAACAACGACCTGGACGAGGCGTGGTTCGGCCGACGCGACGCCTTCAACACCGAGGCTGTTGCGGATGATGGCACCAAGACGTGGACGGCCACGGCGGAGCCGGTAGCGTTCCCCAAGTCGAAGGGGCGTGGCTGGCATGCCTACGTGGAGGCGCCGCGGCTTGAGATCACGTGCGGCGAGGCGCCGTTCGTGTGCTCGCGCTACGACACCGTGACGGGTGACGAGCTGCCCGTAGGCGAGCGCGTGGGCTTCCTGGACCGCAAACTGCGCGTCGTGACTGAGAAGACCAAGACGCGCAAGGAATGGGTGCGTCGAGCCCTCGACGCACTGCATGCGACGTACGGATTCGAGTACCAGGGCGACAACCTGCTCATCGCCCGCATCAACATGCTCGAGACGTTCGCCGAACATCTCCGCGACCGCTGGGGGTCGGACCCCGAGCAGGACGAGCTGGAGCAGGCGGCATGGATCGTTTCCTGGAACTTCTGGCAGATGAACGGCTTCACCGACGCCGTGCCCACCAACAAGATGGGCGCCGAGGTGGAGTCGACTCTGGGAACGTTCGAAGAGCCCGAGCCGGAACCGATACAACCGTCGCTTTTCGACCTGTTCGATGACGTATTCCCCGACGAGATAACCGAAGAGACCAAGGAAGAGGAGCCGAAGGAAACGGTTCCTCTCTGCGTGATATACGACTGGCAAAACGGCGAACCCTTCGAATTCGCCACATTGAAAGGCAAGGCAGTAGCTATGGGGAAGAAATTTTATGCCGTAATCGGAAACCCGCCCTATCAGGAAACGGTTGAAGGTACGAGTGACAAGCCGATATACAACTATTTCATTGATGAGGCGTACAAGGTTTCCGAGCGAACCGAACTTATTACGCCGGCGCGCTTCCTCTTTAATGCGGGGAAAACCCCTAAGGATTGGAATCGCAAGATGCTCGACGACCCACATCTGAAGGTTGTCAACTATCAGCAAAAGAGCGACACGGTATTCCCGAACACTGACATTAAGGGCGGAGTTGCAGTTACGTATTGGGAAGGCGGTAAGGTACTTGGGCCAATTGGCGTCTTTTCGCCTTACAACGAACTGCGATCCATTCAAATGAAGGTTTCACCATGGCTTGCAAAACAAGGACTACTCTCTGATGTCATGTACCTTCAGAATCGTTTCAATCTTGCTGCATTGTATGAGGATTTTCCCGAAGCACGCGATTCGATTAGCAGCAACGGGAAAGAGCGTCGAATTGTGACCAGCTCCTTTAATAAATTAAATTGCTTCAGCGACGAAAAGCAAAGTGATGACTCCATACAAATCGTTGGCCTTCTAACCGGCAACAAACGCAGATATAGGTGGATACAAAGAAAATACGTTGAGGACAATGGAAACCTAACGAAATTCAAGGTCATTTTGCCAATGGCGAACGGCTCAGGAGCCATCGGAGAAGTATTATCTACCCCCCCTTATTGGGGAGCCCCTTATCGGGTACACGCAATCATTCATGGGCATTGGCGCATGTGACGAAATTGATGACGCCAAGGCCATAATGAAGTACATCAAGACCAAGTTCGCTCGTACATTGCTAGGCATTTTAAAAATAACGCAGCATAATACGCCTGAGAGGTGGGCCTACGTTCCTCTTCAGAACTTTACCTCTGATTCTGACATTGACTGGTCTCAGCCTGTTGCTGATGTCGATAAGCAGCTCTATGCGAAGTACGGCCTAGACGAAGATGAGATCTCCTTTATCGAATCCCATGTGAAGGAGATGAACTAGCCATGGCGAGCATCGATATCTTCCAGATCATCGAGACCACCGCTCCCGCGGTGCCGCAGATCTACGCCTACACCACGCCCGAAATTGCCCGCCACAACGGCTGGACCAAGATCGGCTACACCGAGCAGGACGTGCGCGAGCGCATCAAGCAGCAGACGCACACCGCCGACGTGCAGTGGCACCTTGAGTGGAGCGGCAACGCCACGTGGGAACACCGCGCGGGCACCTTCCACGACACCGATTTCCACGCCTACCTCGAGAAGCAGGGCGTCGAACGCGAACCCAAGAAGGAATGGTTCAAGATCAGCGGCGAGGAGTCACACCAGCAGTTTTACCGGTTCCGCGACACCGACGGCGTGCTGGACGCACCCGGCGCCGCCTCCTACACCCTGCGCGCCGAGCAGCAGTGCGCCGTGGAGCAAACTGGTGCCTTTGCTCGCGCCCACTGGGATGAGGACGGTGCACACGGCGGCGAGTTCCTGTGGAACGCCAAGCCGCGCTTTGGCAAGACGCTCACCGCCTACGACCTGTGCCGCAGTATCGGCGCACAGAAGGTGCTCATCGTTACCAATCGCCCCGCCATCGCTAACTCCTGGTACGACGACTACGTGAAGTTCGTTGGGGTTGAGGGCGGCTACCGCTTCATTAGCGGCGTGGACGCCTTGGCCGGCAAGCCTTACTGTCTCAGCCGCGAGGAGTACCTGCGCGCCATTCGCAACGACCCGGAGAGCCCCAAGGGGTTCATTGAGTTCGTGAGCCTTCAGGACCTCAAGGGCTCTATCCGATTCGGCGGCGTGTACCAGAAGCTCGACGAGGTGGCCGACCTCACCTGGGACGTGCTCATCATCGACGAGGCGCACGAGGGCGTGGACACCTTCAAGACCGATGTGGCGTTCGACCACATCAAGCGCCGCTTCACGCTGCACCTCTCCGGCACGCCTTTCAAGGCCATCGCCAACGAGAAGTTCGCCGACGACGCCATCTACAACTGGACCTACGCCGACGAGCAGCAGGCCAAGCGCGACTGGCCGGCCGACTCCGAGCAGCCGAACCCCTACGCCAACCTCCCCAAGCTCAACCTGCTGACCTACCAGATGAGCGACATCGTCGAGCAGGAGGCCCGCGGCGGCATGGAAATTGACGGCGAGCAGACCGAGTTCGCATTCGACCTCAACGAGTTCTTCTCTACCAAGCAGAACGGCGGCTTCGTGCACGACGCCGACGTGGACAAGTTCCTCAACGCGCTCACCACGCAGGAGAAGTTCCCGTTCTCGACGCCCGAACTGCGCGACGAGCTGCGCCACACGTTCTGGATGCTCAATCGCGTCGACTCCGCCCGCGCCCTCGCCAAGAAGCTGAAGGCGCATTCCGTCTTCAAGGACTATGAGGTGGTGCTCGCCGCTGGCGACGGCAAGATCGATGCCGACGACGAGAACGAGAAGTCGCTCGACAAGGTGCGCCGCGCGATTAAGGACCACGACAAGACCATCACCCTTTCGGTCGGTCAGCTCACCACGGGCGTGACCGTTCCCGAGTGGACCGCCGTGCTCATGCTCTCGAACATGGCGAGCCCCGCGCTGTACATGCAGGCGGCATTCCGCAGCCAGAACCCGTGCCTGTTCGACCTAGGCGGCGGCAACTACGCGCGCAAGGAGAACGCCTACGTCTTCGACTTCGATCCTGCGCGCACGCTCACCATCTTCGAGCAGTTCGCCAACGACCTGTACGGCGAGACCGCGCGCGGCGGCGGCGACGTGGAGACGCGCGAGCGCCATATCCGACAGCTGCTGAACTTCTTCCCCGTCTACGGCGAGGACGATGAGGGGCAGATGGTCGAGCTCAACGCCGAGCAGGTGCTTAGCGTGCCGAGACGCATCCACGCCCGCGAGGTGGTCAAGCGCGGCTTCATGAGCAACTTCCTGTTCCAGAACATCGCGAGCGTCTTCCGCGCGCCGGCAGAGGTCGTGGAGATCATCCAGCGCTTCGATCCCTACGAGCAGGGCAAGGCGCAGAACGCCGAGAAGAACAAGGTCGAGATCGACGAGGGCACAGCCAACGAGCTCTCCATCAACGACGAGGGCGAGGTGGAGATTCCCGACGAGCAGGTCGTAGGCAAGGCGGCGGACATCTTCGGGCCGAAGGTCTACGGCGACATCACCGTCGAATTCTCAGGCCACGTGGACGACATCGCAAAGGCGCACGAGGCCGATGACGACGATCGGGCGATGCTCGACAACCTCAAGGAGGCCTTCAAGCAAAGCGTGACCGCTCCTTTGGTGCAGGCCGCCAAGAAGAGCTACGGCAGCGAGCTCAAGCCGCGCCAGCAGCAGCAGATCGAGCGCAAGGTCCAGGCGGACGCCGACATCCAGCTCAACCGCCAGGTTGGCGACTACCAGATCCAGGCGCGCCGCATCGAGCAGTCCCGCAAGGATGAGCTCAAGGCGGCAAGCAGCGCGGCCGAGCGCGCCGAAGTGAACCAGCGGCATGACAAGCAGAAGGCCGAGGCGTTCCAGGCGCTCGCCCAGAAGCTCGAGGACTCCCGCGAGGAGCTCGTGCAGAGCGCTGGCGAGACGGTGGTGCGCGAGGTGGAGACGGCTAAGAAGGAAGACGAGAAGCAGGGCATCGAGGACGGGGTGCGTGCCCATCTGCGCGGCTTCTCGCGCACCATCCCGTCATTCCTCATGGCTTATGGCGAGGAGGGTACGACGCTCGCGAACTTCGACACCGTGATCCCCGCCGACGTTTTCCTGGACGTCACGAGCATCACCGTGGACGAGTTCCGCTTCCTGCGCGACGGCGGCGACTACACCGATGGCGAGACCGGCGAGGTTAAGCACTTCGTCGGGCACCTCTTCGACGAGGTGGTGTTCAACGACTCCGTGAGCGAGTTCATCAAGCTGCGTGAGCGCCTGGCTAACTACTTCGACGAGTCCCAGACGGAGGACATCTTCGACTACGTGCCACCCCAGAAGACCAACCAGATCTTCACGCCGCGCAGCGTTGTGGTCGAGATGGTGGACCTCTTCGAGAAGGAGAACCCGGGCTGCTTCGACGGCCCGAGCCACACCTTCGCCGACCTGTACATGAAGTCGGGCCTCTACATCACCGAAATCATCAAGCGCCTGTACCGAAGCGAGGGCATGAAGGCCGTTTTCCCAGATGACCGCGAGCGGCTGGACCACATCCTGGAACACCAGGTGTTCGGCATCGCGCCCACCAAGATCATCTATGAGATCGCCACGCACTTCATCCTGGGCTTCCACGACGAGGTCGGCCAGGGATGCGACTCGAACTTCGAGCTCGCGGACTCCGCGGAGCTTGCCAAGGAGGGCACGCTGGACGCCTACGTCGAGCGCGTCTTCGGGCCCAAGCTGGGCGAGGCGTAGCGCGTGGTAGACGTAGTCGACAGCCGGCAGGGCGGACGTGCGGAGGCGACGCGCGCGGCAGCTGATGCCGTGCGGCGGGACGGCGCCGAGCTGTGCGCCCGCCTGGTCTTCCGCACCTCGCGCAACGAGCTGAGGCGCGCGGGGATTACCACGCCCGCCGCGCTCTATGACGAGCTGAAGCAGGTCTTTTGGAACGCAGACGAGGGCGTCACCCTGGGCGACCACCTCTCCGTCGGGTTCGGCAAGGTCGACCGCCGCCGTCAGGTGCGCGCCTTCGCCGAGCGCCATGCGGACGAGCCCAGAAACGTCGCCGCGAAAGCCTACGAGCTAGAATACGGCTTCAGCGCAGGCATCGCCGCGATATGGCTCGACCTGTTCGCCGAGCCCGTGGACGTCAGTGTCTCGGAGTGGTTAGGCGTCGAGACCGCCGAGCAATCAACCAACGATGCGACCCCCCGTGCGGATGTGCCCGTAGCGCACAACACCGAGCGCGAGGCGCCCACCCTCGAGGGCTTCCTTACTCGGGAGCTTGCCGGCCGCATCTGCGACGAAGGTCTCGTGCGTCGGCGCTTCGCCTTCGAGTTTCCCGACGATCCGCTCGAAGCGCTTGACCACGGCATCGATGGTGCAGGCTACTACGAGGACCGCGGCCTGCTCTTCCGAGAAGGGAACACCCCGAACGACCACTTCACGCGGCTATTGGCCGAGCATCCGTCCTTCGCGAAAGGCGACGCCGGCTTCGAGAACGCCGTGTGGCAGCATCCCGCCTTCCGCCACGTGCTGCGCCAGGCGCTTTCGGACCACCGCGTGCTTCTCTACGAGGGCGACAGCTACATCTCGTTCACGCGGCTGCACGACGTGCTGGGCGCGCGAATGGCCGACATTGAGTCGTACGCCTCCTCAGTGAGCGCAAACGCACCCGAAGGCGAACCCTTCACCGTGGCAAGCCTGCGCGCGGGCGGCGCCGCCTCGCATCCGCTGTACGGGCTGGACATGCCCGACGACTTCTACGAGGGCCTGCTCGACGCGGGAGGTCTCCTGCGCAGCTGCACGCTCGCCGGAACAAAGGTGTTCGTCGCCGGCGGCGAGGGGCGGCTTTCCGCTGTCGACCTCATCGAGTGGATCGTCGCCCAGAACGAGGGGATCGAGCGCGACGATCTGCCAAGGCTGCTAGCGAGCGATTTGGGCATCACGTGTCCCATGCCGCTCCTGACAACGACCATATACAACTCCGACGTCTACTAGGACGACATCGGGGACGCATACTACTCATCCATGGAGGCATGGAAGAAGGAGGCACGAAATGAGCTTGCTTGAGGAAGGGATCGCGACCGGCAACGTCCTGCCGACGGGTCGCAAGGAGAAGCACTCCATCGACAACGTGACGCGCGACTTCGACATCTACCGCATCAAGTGCGACCTTCTGTTCTACAACGATCAGAACGACCGCATCGCCACTTGGGTGAGCGAGTACAACTCCGCGCAGGACGCGGACCTGCTCGCCCTCGGCCGCGACGAATACAACGGCGTTATCGAGGACTTCATCGTCGAGAGCAACCCCGGCGCGCTCAGGAAGACCGAGAAGAGTATCACCCTTCGCGGTCAGCTTAGGCCGGGCATCGTGCTCAACGACGGGCGCGTCATCGACGGCAACCGGCGCCTGACCTGCGTCCGCCGACTTGCGCGGGCGAACAACGAGGCGGGCTGGTTCGAGGCCGCCATCCTCGACGACGCCACAGGCAGCGACCCCAAGCGCATCAAGCTGCTCGAGCTCGCCATCCAGATCGGCGAAGAGGAGAAGGTGGCGTACGACCCCGTCGACCGCCTCGTCGGCGTATACCGCGACGTGGTGAAGAACCACCTCATCACCCCCGCGGAGTACGGCAACGCGACGGGCATGACAGAGGCCGAGGTCAAAAAGCTCGTCGACCGCGCCCAGTACATGGAGGAGTTCCTCGAATTCTGCCAGGCCCCCGAGCAGTACCATCTCGCCCGCGCCCTCAAGGTCGACGGCCCCCTGGGCGAGTTCAACCGCGTGCTGAAGAAGTACGACAACAGGCGCGACAAGCAGCTCGTCAAACGGCTTATGTTCGCCAACATGGTGGTACAGCCCGAGGGCGACATCACCCGATACGTCAGAGACTTCGGCAGCGTTGCGGGCACGGATGCGGAGGCCGACTTCAAGGACGCCGAGCAGCAGGCCATGTCCGAGCTCCTCGAGAAGATGGGGCCGGATGCCCTCACCCGCGAGAAGGTTAGCGAGCTGCGTTCGGATGCCAATCTCGTTAACAGCTTCCAGCGCGCAGGCGACCGCGCAAGGGAGACCGTGCGCCGAGTCAAGCTCATGGACACGCCTGCCAAGAAATCCGCCGATTGCCTCTCCGAGCTTGAGAAGATCCTTCCCGAGATGCTCGACGTACTGGGGCCCAACGAGCTCGAAAAGGTGCGCCGTAACCTCGTGGCCGTCGCCGACAAGGTGGAAGAACTGATCGGTGAGATCGATGAGCGCGCCTAGGGCCGTCGTCTGCTACGACGAGGCGCGCCCCGGCATGTACCTGCGCATCGAGGGGCAGGACGTCGCCGCGTTCATGGCCTCGGCCGCATGGCGCGCCTGGCTGTACTACCCGGCGAGCGCCGTCGACGGCACCGACCGCGACCGCATCCTGCTCGACGGCGGCATGGGCCTGCGCGAGTGCCAGGACATGCTCGAGGCGATCATGGAGGCCGACGGCCACGGCGTCGAGATCGCGGTGGACCCGAGCTTCGGCGCCTTCGTGAATGCCGGCGAGACTTACATCCGCGAGCGCTCCGAGGTGGGATTGGCCATCAAGGCACAGACCGCCGAGGGCATCGCCGACGACCCTCAGCTGGGGCCGCGCTTCCGGGAGTTCCGCGACGTGGTGAACGCCTCGATGGTGCGCCCCCTGCGCGACCGGCAAATGCTCGACGCCTTCTTCATGGCGACGGTTGGACGCGCGGCTGACTTCTCGGTGCCCGGTGCCGGCAAGACCGCGACGGTGCTCGGCGTGTTCGCCTATCTGCACCACCTGGGACTCGCGCGGCGCATCGTGGTGGTTTGCCCCAAGAACGGCTTCGAGTCTTGGGAGAAGGAATGGGCCGCCACCTTCGGCGAGAAGCTGCCGCTGCGCTGCTTCTCGCTGGGAGACCCCGCCATAGCGGCAATGTCGACCGAGCGCAGGCGCAACGCGCTATCACTCGACAGCGGAGCATGCAACCTGTTCACGTTCAACTACGAGTCGCTTTCGGGCTACGTGAGGGAGCTGCATTCCATCATCCCCGACCAGACTCTGCTCGTCTTCGACGAGGTACACCGGGTGAAGGCCATCGGCGGCAGGCGCGCGGAAGCCGCGCTCGAGGCGGCCGACGGCGCCAAGTTCGTGATCGCCCTTACGGGAACGCCCATTCCGAACACTTACCAGGACATCTACAACCTGCTGCACATCCTGTACCCCGATGACTACGACACGTTCTTCGGCTACGAGCCGGGCGAGCTCCGCACCCCCGATGCGGACCTCCAGGCAAGCCTCAACGACAGTCTGGCACCGTTCTTCTGCCGAACGAACAAGGACGAGCTCGGCGTGCCGCGCCCGGAGCCCGACGAGATCGTGGAGGTCGAGGCGACGCCCGACGAGGACACGTTGCTGCGAGTCCTGTACGCGTCTTGTCCCAACGCGCTAGCGAGGATCATCCGCACCCTCCAGCTCGAGAGCGACCCCGAGATGCTCTGCTCTGCAGTGGACCCAGGCGACCTCGAGTATGTGCTCGACCAGGTCGGCGACGACTACTCGGATATCGACTACGTCGACTTCTCGCAGACGTTCTACGAGGCCATCGAGCGAAGCCGCCCGAGCTCGAAGCTCGTGGCGTGCGAGCGGCTCGTGGAGCGTATCGTCGCCGAAGGCCGCCCCGTCATCGTATGGTGCATCTTCGTCCGCAGCATCAGCAACCTCCGACGCGACCTTGCCGCCATGGGGATTCCCGCCGAGGCGATCTACGGCGCAACGCCACAGGAAGAGCGACGCGAAATTCTGGACGACTTCCGTGCGGGACGCTTCAGGGTGCTCGTGACCAACCCGCAGACGCTCGCCGAGTCGGTCTCCCTGCACAGCGTCTGCCACGATGCGGTGTATTTCGAGTACAGCTACAACCTGGTGCACCTGCTGCAGTCTAAAGACCGCATACATCGTCTGGGCCTGCCCGACGACCAGAAGACGCGCTATTACTTCATGCGCGAGAAGTTCATGCGCGACGGCAGGGAGCTATCCCTCGACGCCGTGATCTACGACCGTCTGAAGGAGAAGGAGCAGACGATGCTCGATGCCATCGATCGCGGTTGCCTCGAGAGCGGCTACCTCGATGACGAGGACCTGCGCATCATCTTCGAGCGTCTGCTGGGAGAAGATGCTCGGGGTTTGGAATATTAAGAGCCAGAATGTCGCATCAGCGAAATCGACATACCGGCAATAACCGCGAAGGATAGACAGGTACACAAGGATGGATGCAGGAAAATCTACGATAAGCGGCGTGTTCAATGGATCGCGCCTGCTCGAAATACCCTTCTACCAAAGGGCGTACGTCTGGGGGGAAGAGCAATGGGAGCGCTTCCTCGGCGACATGGAATTCGTCACGGCTTCAAAGCGACCCTATTTCCTGGGCTCCATCATCCTGAAACAGGTTTCCTCCGGCAATACCTGGTCCGAAGTGTCCGAGGTTCGCACCGTCATCGACGGCCAGCAGCGCCTCACGACCATGGTCGTCTTCTTCAAGGCGCTCTGCGCGAAAATCGACGCCGGCAGGCTGTTCGAGCGAGACTTCGTTCTGGAGACCGGCGAGGTTGCCCTAAGGCACGGCAAGTACGACCGGCAGGATTTCGAGAAGGTCGTCAGCGCCACGGGCTGCGAGCCCATTGAGGGATCCTCGGCCATCGTCCGCGCCTACAATTACTTCCTCAAGAACGTCGACCCGGAGAAGATCGACAGGAACACGATCAAGTCGAACGTCCAGTTCGTCTGCATAGACCTCACCGAGGGCGAGGACGAGCAGCAGATATTCGACACCATCAACTCGCTCGGAGTGCGCCTGACGACGGCGGAGCTCCTCAAGAACTACTTCTTTAACCGCGAGAACGAGCGCGCGTTCAAGGAGTGCTGGGAAGACGTCTTCGAGCCCACGGTGGAGAAGAGGGAGTATTGGGAGCAGGAGATCGTCACCGGGCGCATCAAGCGCACGCTCGTCGACCTCTTCTTCGACGCCTTCCTTCAGATTCTGGTTCAGGACAAGAAACGCGCCGTCACGACCGAGGACAAGCTCTTCTATTCGCGCACGTCCAACCTCTTCCAGTCCTACAAGGACTTCATCGCCAGGTACTGCAACGGCGACAAGGACGAGATCCTCGCCAGCATGAAGGACTATGCCGAGGTGTTCGAGTCCACGTTCGACCCAGGCTGCTGCTATGCGGACATCCCATCCACCCCCGGCGTCGAGCGGCTGAACGTGCTGATATTCGGCCTCAAGAACTCGACGCTCATCCCGTATGTGCTCTACGTTCGCAAGAACGCGGAGCCTGCGGGCGAGATATCCGGGGTCTACGCCCTGCTCGAGAGCTACATCGTCCGCCGGATGCTGGTCCAGGCGACCACGAAGAACTACAACAGGCTGTTCACCTCGCTGATCCTGAACGAGGTGAAGGACGCGGAGGCCCTGAGGAAGGCGCTTGAAGCAAATGAGGAAGCGACGACGTACATGCCCGGCGACGCCGAGGTCCGAGCGGCGTTCGAAAAGTCGTGCCTGTACAACCTTCAGTCCAAGGGCGTCCTTTATCTTCTGGAAAGCGCCATTCGCCCTGGCATGAGCAGCACGGCTTTGCTTGGGTTCAACCAGTACACCCTCGAGCACATGATGCCCAAGAAGTGGCGAAACAAATGGGGAGCCCTCGACGACGAGGCCGCCGCACAAAGGGACAGGAAGCTCCTCACGCTCGGCAACCTCGCCATCATCACGCATTCGCTCAACGCCTCCATCCGCGATGCCGATTGGACCACCAAGAAGCAGGGAAAGGGATACAAGGACGGCATGGCCCTTTGTGCTGCTGGTCTTGCAACAATGGCCGGCGCCCTGGAGAAGGAGTCTTGGGACGAGAGCGATATCGCCGACCGCGCCGAATGGCTTGCGGGCAAGGCGCTGGAGGTCTGGCGTTAAGCCCTATCCGCGTCCCATCCCGAAGATGCTTGCGGTGTTGGATTCTGCATCCATTACGGCCGTCGCTGGCCCTTTCAAAGGCGCGGCCCGCTCCAACGGTTCAGACACCGAATCGTCGACCTCCTCGCCGAGCGCCAGGAAGAACCTCATAACGAGCCCGAGTCTCTGCTGCAGAGACTCGCTCAGTTCGCCGTAGGAGGCTGCCAGGCTCACTTCCCTTGCCAGTGCCGCCATCGAGTCCTTTAGCGCCTTCTGCACGCTCACGGAGGGCCTCACCTCGACCTGGGTATCGGTGAGCCTGGCGATGATGTAGTCCTGCCTGCTCATGCCGCTCCAGGCGGCCATCTCGCATATGAGCTTGTGCTCCTCGGGCGTGCAGCGGAACGCCATCGTCTTGCTGCGCTTGCGGGCGCTGTTCTCGCACGGCATCCTTCTTACCCCCTCGCTCCGTCAAGGGCGACGGCCATCTCGTCCTGCTTCGTGGGGAACAGGTGCGCGTAGCGGTAGGTGATGTCCACCGCCTCGTGGCCCATGCGCTCGGCGATGGCCAGCGCGGAGAAGCCCATCTCAATCAGCAGGCTCACATGGCTGTGGCGTATGTCGTGTATGCGGATGCGCTTCACTCCCGACGCCTTGCACCCGCGCTCCATCTCGTGGGCCAGGAAGTGCTTGGTCACGGCGAACAGGCGCTCGTCGGGCGCAACGTCGTCACGCAGCTCGATGAAGTCCGCCATCTCGTCGCGCAGGAAGGCGGGCATGACAATCGTGCGCACCGACTTGGGCGTCTTGGGGTCGGTCACAGTGTCCACGCCGTGGAGGCTCTGGTACGACTTGTTGATGCGCAGACGCGAGCTCTCCAGCATGAAGTCAGACGGCGTGAGCGCCAGAAGCTCGCCGCAGCGGATGCCCGTCCAATACAGCAGCTCGAAGGCATGGAACGAGAGCGGCTTGTCCATGACAGCCTCGCTGAACCTCAGGTACTCGTCCTTGGTCCAGAACTGCATCTCACCGCCCTTCTTCGAGCCTATCTTGTCGACCCTGCGCACCGGGTTGTTGGTAAGGCCATAGTAGCGTTCGGCATGGTTGAAGATGGCGTTGAGTTGGTTGTTTACCGTGCGCAGGTACGTCGGTGCCCAGGGCTTCCCGTCGGAGTCCCGGTGCCCGGTTAGCTCGTTTTGCCACCTGATGACGTCGATCGGCCTCACGTCGCACATGCGCATGTCCCCGAAGAACGGCACGAGCTTGTCGTTGATGATGTACTCCTTGGTGATCCACGTGTGCTCGCGTATGCGCGGCTTCACCTCGGAGGCGTACACCTCGACGAACTCGGAGAACGTCATGTCCATGGCCCCGCCGTTAAGGCTCTTGAACTGGCCCTCCCACACTGCGGCCTCTACTTCGGAGGAGAAGCCGCGCTTCGTCTTGTGGCGCTTCGAGCCGCGAGCATCGCGGTAGTAGCACTGCACGTAGAACGTGCCGTTGTTGTCATCCTTGTACACGGGCATGTCAGTCCACCTCCGGGAAGTACAGGGCGTCGAAGACGTCGCTTCTAACGCGCCCGCGGATCACCACGCGCCCGCGCGCCTCCTGCTCGGCGTTTATCTTCCTGATCACCTCGTAGGCGCTGCCTTTCTTGATCCTCAGCAGCTCCGCGACCTCGTCGGCGTCCAGCATGTGCGGCCTCGGCGTCTTCGCCACCTTCTCGTCCATGGCTCCTCCTATCAACTGCGTACGGATACGTACGGTTTACAGATTGAGAGTAGACGTACATATCTGTACTGTCAATAGAATTGCGTACATTTGCGTACGCTGATAAGATGTGCGGGTACGTAATTCCAGGAGGAGGGTGCATGTCCGTAGGCGAGAACATAAGGCGTTACCGCAAGTTGCGGTGCGTGACGCAGGCGCAGCTCGCCGAGACCGTCGGCTTGACCGAGGGAGCCGTGCGCCACTACGAGAGCGGCATCCGCGCCGTGAAGCCCGAGCTGCTTGAATCCATCGCCGCAGCGCTCGGCGTATCCGTCAACGCCCTCAAGGATTACGGCGTCGAGACCGCGGGCGACCTCATGTCGCTGCTCGTGCGACTCGAGGACTCCTTCGGCATAGTTCCCTCAGCCGACGGCACGGGGCTCTCCTTGAACCCCAAGGCGCCGCACGCGCCCAAAGCGGCGATGGCGATCAAACTGTGGGCCGAGAAGCGCGCACGGCTCGAGAACGGCGAGATCGACGCCGCCGAGTACGAGGACTGGAAAGCCTCGCTGTAGCGACTCCTAGCTTTTTACAATCAACGCAATCGAATCAGAACGCCAGATTAGGCGGCGATCGCCGCCTGTTCCTGCGTCTGTTGAGTTTTTACTCCCCATTGCATGCCAAGGCATTTCCGGCATAAATGGGGAGTAAATGACGCGGTGGCTTACATGGCGGTACACGGCAGCACACCGCGGCATTTCACCTGATTACTCCTGCTTTCCTTGGGACGGCGAGATTCTTTACTCCCCATTAACGACCTGGGAAAACGCCGTGCGGAGGCCGCCGAAAAGCCTATTGAGTTCGATTTGAGTTTCACGGGCCCCGAAACGGCCCCTTTTCGCCCTCGGGGACAAAAACCGCGCGTCTACTCACTCGGGATAAATCCTTACTCCCATTCCCCTGAATACCGCCCCGTACCCCGCTATCCTTAAAGCACGGGGAGTAAATAACGAAATCCCAGGTGAAAGGAAGTAAAAAGGCAAAGAAAAAGCCTCCGTTCCAACGCGGGAACGGAGGCTAAATCATCGTATTTACTCACCGCCGTCGCTGGCGGCTTTGCCATGACTCTCGTACGAAACGAAACTCAGCGGCACAGTGCGGCACTCAAAAGTGCAGGTCAGAACCCTATCGGCCTACTCCCACTCGATCGTTGCCGGCGGCTTGCTTGTGATGTCGTACGCCACGCGGTTGACGCCGGGCACCTCCGCCACAATCCTGCCTGACACGCGCGTCAGCACTTCATAGGGGAGCTTCGCCCAGTCGGCCGTCATGGCATCGCTGCTTTCCACGGCGCGCAGGATGATGGGGTGCGCATAGGTGCGCTCGTCACCCATGACGCCCACGCTGCGCACGTCGGGCAGCACGGCGAAGTACTGCCACACGCTGTGCTCGCTGTTGCGCTCGCCGGTTTCCTCGAACAGGCGCGCGTTGTAGGCATCCAGCTCCTCGCGCACGATGGCATCGGCGTTCTTCAGTATCTCCAGCTTCTCGGGGCTTACGGCGCCGATGATGCGGATGGCCAGGCCGGGGCCGGGGAAGGGCTGGCGATGCACAATGTGGTCGGGCAGTCCCAATGCCGTTCCCAGTGCGCGCACCTCGTCCTTGAAGAAGTGGTCCAAGGGCTCAATCAGGTCGAAATGAACGCCCTCGGGGAAGGGGATGAGGTTGTGGTGGCTCTTGATGGTGGATGCCTTGCCGCCCGTCTTGCGTGCGCCGCTCTCGATGATGTCGGGGTAGATGGTGCCCTGCGCCAAGAACTTCACGCCGTCCAGTTCCTGCGCCACGGCGAAGAACTCCTGCCAGAACTGCGATCCGATGATGCGCCGCTTCTCTTCGGGATCCACCACGCCATCCAGCAGCGCCGCATAGCGGTCCTCGGCATGCACATGCACGAAATCCACGTCGAACTGCTCAGTGAACACGGCCTCAACCTCTTCGGGCTCGTTCTTGCGCAGCAATCCGTGATTTACGAACACGCAAGTCAACTGCTTGCCGATGGCGCGTGAGCACAGTGCGGCAACCACTGATGAATCCACGCCACCCGAAAGGCCCAGAATAACGCGGTCGTCTCCCACCTGTGCGCGGATGGCGGCAACGGCATCATCGACGATGGAATCCATCGTCCATGTGGGCTCAAGCTCACAAATGTCGAACAGGAAGTTATGCAGCATCTCATCGCCGTGGGGCGTGTGATGCACCTCGGGGTGGAACTGCGTGGCGTACAGCTTCCGTTCAGGGCATTCCATCGAGGCGATCGGGCAGACGTTGGTGGAAGATGTCACCGCAAAACCTTCGGGAACCGCACTCACGGCATCGCGATGGCTCATCCATACGGTCTGCTCAGCCGGCGTGTCGCCCAAAAGCGCTGAGGTTTTCCCGTCGCAGCGGGTGAGCGGGGCTGGGCCGTATTCGCCCTTGTCGGTGTGTCCCACGGCACCTCCCAGTGCAACCGCCATAACCTGCTGCCCATAGCAAAAGCCCAGAACGGGAATTCCCAGGTCAAGAATCTCGGCATCGAGGGAGGGGGCATCCTCGGCGTACACGCTTGCCGGTCCGCCCGACAGGATAATGGCGGAGGGAGATAGGGCCCGCACCTCGTTGGCCGTGATGTCGCACGGCACGATTTCGGAATAGACGTGCTGGTCACGCACGCGGCGGGCGATGAGCTGCCCGTATTGCGCGCCGAAATCGACGACGATGACTTTCTGGTCGGAGGGTGCGGTTGTCACGGGGTATGCTCCTTTTTGTCGATGGGCTCGAAGTCTTGTGGTGCGAGTTTATGGGCTCAGGCTGCCGATCGTGCCAACGCGAAACACAATGGCTCTCTGCCGGAATGCGCCGCTTTCCGCAGGAAGGACGCAAGGGCTTCGCCGTCAGAACCGTGCCTTTCATGGTACCCGAAAAGACCCTCCGAAAGCCGGTCGCACACCGGCCTGCACGGGTTTTGCAGACAGACTGTTCTCGTCGCGTGCGAGGAGGCGAGTCACGTATTGCTCGTCGTTTCTTCCGTGTGCTGTTTCATCAGCGCATCCTTGCGCTGGTTGCAAATCGAGACGACGCGGCCTTTGTACATATGGTAGGTTTTGTAGCCGCAGTTGCCGTAACCGCTGCAACTGCGGCAAGAGATCTTCTTCAAGTCGAGTCCCTGCAGGTCCTCATCGGTCAGTTCTTTTATCTTGCCTCTTTTCGGCACAGGCATGGAAGGCATGGCCTCTTCCCTTCGCAAATCGGTTCTTCTGAGACATAGTATAGTGGTAATCCGGCGCAACTTGAAGGGTGGGGCCGCTCGCGTCCTCCATCATGCCGCATGTGTGAGGGCTTGGTGAGGCGGGATGGCGTTTTGATCGTTGATCCGCGGCGTTCGGCGCTGCCCTGCCTTTCGGTTCGGGGCTTCTGTGCCCGTGTCAACGCAAATGGGCACTGTCTGTATTTTCCCTGCCGCCGGTGGCACTCGTGTACAATTCCAAGCGTTGAATCGCCCTGCATGGACCCTTGACGACAAGAAAGTGTGCGCATGATATTCGAAGTTCTGAAATCCCTCCTCCTCGGCATTGTGGAGGGCATCACCGAATGGCTGCCTATCTCCTCGACCGGTCACATGATCCTGGTGGACGAATTCGTCAAGCTGCAGGTGTCGGACCAGTTCCTCGCCCTGTTCCTCGTGGTTATCCAGCTCGGCGCCATCCTGGCCGTGCTCATCCTGTACTTCCACAAGCTCAACCCGTTCTCTCCCAAGAAGACGCCGCGTGAGCGCAAAAGCACCTGGCGTTTGTGGGGCATGGTGGCCGTGGGGTGCATTCCCGCCGCCATTTTGGGAATGCTGTTCGACGATTGGGTCAACGAGCATTTCTACAACAAGATCACCGTCGCGACGACGCTCATCGTCTACGGCGTGATATTCATCGTCCTCGAGCGGCGCAACCGCCGTCGCCTTCGCGAGGCCGAAGCCGCGCTCGAGGCGCCGCGGGGGCGCCATGCCCGCGTGTCGCAGGCGGACGCGACGGCGCAGGCCGAGGCATCGCTGTTCAAGATCAACGACGTCGACGAGATCGACTGGAAGACGGCGCTCAAAATCGGATGCTTCCAGGTGCTGGCCATGATCCCCGGAACCAGCCGTTCGGGCTCCACCATCATCGGCGGCATGCTGGCGGGCTGCTCGCGCACCGCGGCCACCGAGTTCACGTTCTTCCTGGCCATTCCCGTGATGCTGGGCTGGGGCCTTGTGAAGGCCGTGAAGTTTGTCTTGGCAGGCCTTGCCATGACGCAGACCGAGATCGTCGTGCTTGCCGTGGGTGTGCTCTCCGCCTTCGTGGTATCAATCCTGTCCATCAAGTTTCTCATGGGCTACATCAAGAAGAACGACTTCACGGTGTTCGGCTGGTACCGCATCGTGGTGGGCATTCTTGTCATCGGCTATTTCGTCCTCGAGTCGATGGGCTTGCTTCCCTAGCGCGTGTTCCTTCCGCGGGCCGCTTTTGCTATTATGTTTCCCACACGAGGGCCGTATGCCACCGGGCATCCGGCCATGCTCGTTACCGCTCTATGATTGTGAGAGGAAAGCCGATGTCTGAGGAAAGCAGCTCCTTCCCGGAGATACAAGAACATCGTGCCAAGATTGACGAGATCGATCGTCAGATCGTCGCGTTGTTGAACAAGCGCGCCGGCCATTCGTTGGTCATCCGCGGGCTCAAGCCCGGCGTGCATCTGGGTCTGTATGATCCCAAGCGCGAAGAGGAGATTTTCGCGAAGGTGAACAGCTATAACGAGGGTCCCTTGTACAACGAGAACCTGCGTGAGATATATGCGGCCATTCTCAAGGTGATGAAGGAGACTCCGTCGGTATGAACGATCACATTGCATCCCAACTGCCCGATTACGGCACCAGGACCGACGAGATCACCATCTTTGCGGGCCCGTGCTCGGTCGAGAGCGAAGAACAGTTCAACGAAGTGGCGGCATGCATCAAGGACTTGGGTCTGCATTGGATCCGCGGCGGCGCGTTCAAGCCGCGCACCAATCCGCATTCATTCCAGGGCTTGGGCGAGCAGGCGCTGAAAATCATGAAAGACGCGGGGGAGGCCTACGGCCTGAAAACCCTCACTGAAGTCATGGATTCGGCCCATTGCGAGCTGGTGCACTCCTACGTGGACGGCCTGCAGATCGGTGCTCGCAACTTCCAGAATTTCAGCCTGCTGAAAAACATCGGAAAGGTCACGGCCGACTCGCACAAGCTCGTGCTGTTCAAGCGCGGTTTCGCGGGCACCATTTCCGAATGGCTGGCCGCCACCGACTATATCACCATGGAGGGCAACGACAACGTCGTGCTGTGCGAGCGGGGCATCCGCACGTTTGAGACGGCCACGCGCTTCACGCTCGACATCTCGGCTGTGCCCGTCATCCACAAGCAGAGCCTCTATCCCGTCTGCGTCGACGTGTCCCACCCCGCAGGCGTGCGCGACCTCGTGCCATCGCTTGCCAAGGCGGCCGTCGCCGCCGGCTGCGACTCCATCATGATCGAGGTGCATCCCAATCCGCCCGTCGCCCTTTCTGACGGTCCGCAGCAGCTGACGCCGGCGCAGTTTGAGGTTCTCATCGCCGAGTTGCGTGAGATCGCCGCCGTGTTCGGAAAGAGGATCGTGTAGAAATTCATCGCGGCCCTCTCCCTCGCCTTGTCGAGGGAGAGGGCCGTCATCAGCGAATTCGCTTTGGCTCGTGCATCGTGCCGTGGCCGGGGCGTGAGCCTGCGCAAAGTAAGATCAGCCCGAAGAACAGAAAAAGGAAGTTCCGTACATGCCACTTGATATTGACGCCTTGAACGAACCACAGCGCGAGGCGGTTGTCACCACGGAGGGGCCGCTGCTCGTGCTTGCGGGAGCGGGGTCGGGCAAGACGCGCGTGCTCACCTATCGCATCGCCCACCTCATCGACGACTTGGGCGTCGCGCCGTGGGAGATCCTCGCCATCACGTTCACGAACAAGGCGGCGGCCGAGATGCGCGAGCGCCTGGCGGGGCTTGTGGGGCCGCGCAGCCGCGGCATGTGGGTGTCGACGTTTCACAGCATGTGCGTGCGCATCCTGCGGGCCGATGCCGAACGCCTGGGATTTTCGAAAAACTTCACCATCTATGACACCGATGATCAGAAGCGCCTGTATCGGACGATCATGGCCGAGCTCGACATCGATCCGAAGCGTTTCCCGGTGAACGCGCTCATGAACCGCATTTCCACGGCGAAGAACGAGCTTGTCGTGCCCGCCGAGTTCGAGAAGGAAGCGTCGGACCCGGTGGGCAAGGTGGCCGCACGCGTCTACGTGAAGCTCCAGGAGCGTCTCAAGGCCGCGAACGCCTTCGACTTCGATGACCTGCTGCTGTACGCCTATCTGCTGCTGAAAAACCATCCTGACGTGCTTGAGGCATACCAAAATCGCTTCCGCTACATCATGGTGGACGAATATCAGGACACGAATCACGCCCAGTATGCCATCACGGGTCTGCTGGCTGCGGCTCACAAGAACATCATGGTGGTCGGCGACGACGACCAGTCCATCTATTCGTGGCGCGGCGCCGATATCCGCAATATCCTGGAGTTCGAAACGGACTATCCCAACGCTCACACGGTCAAGCTTGAACAGAACTACCGCAGCGTTGGCAACATCCTGGCTGCTGCCAACGCCGTCATCGCCAACAACCAGCACCGCAAGCAGAAGAAGCTGTTCACCTCGGCCGAGGACGGCGCCAAGCTCAAGGTGTACATGGCCACCGACGAGCGCGACGAGGGCCGCTGGATAGCGGGGGAGATAGAGCGGCAGCGTGCTGAAGGCCTGTCATACAACCAGATGGCCGTGTTCTATCGCACCAACGCGCAAAGCCGCGTGCTTGAAGACATGCTGCTGCGGGCTGGCGTGCCCTACCGCATCGTCGGCGGCACACGCTTTTTCGACCGCGCTGAAATACGCGACGTCATGGCCTACCTCACGCTCATCGTGAACCCGGCGGACGACATCGCCGCCAAGCGGGTCATCAACGTGCCCCGCCGTGGGGTGGGAAAGACCACGGTCGAGCGCATCGAGCAGTTTGGCCGCGAGATGGGCATGACCTTCATGGAGGCGGCTGAGCTCGCCATCGCCGACTCGGAGCTGAGAGCTTCGGTGCGCACGTCCATCGCGGAGTTCGTCGGGCTCTTCAAGGAGGCCCAGACCTACGGCGGGGAGCTGCGCAAGGTTATCGAGATGGTGGTCGACAAGAGCGGCCTTGTCAGTTCGCTTCAGGCTGAGGGAACGGACGAGGCGCTCGGCCGCATCGAGAACATCAAGGAGTTCCTGGGCGTCGTCGACGAGTTTGCCGACACGCATGATGCCGACGAGTCGTTTTTCGCATCTCCGACGTCGCAGCCGGCGGAGCCTGGCGACCTTGGCCCTTCGGATGGATCCGTGACGCTGGCGGGCTCCGCGCCGACCGACGGCGCCAACCAAGAAAGCGAAATCCAGCAGGATCAGCCCGTGCGCGTGCTGCGGGGAGACTCGCTTGCGGACTTCATCGAATGGGTTCGCCTGCGCACCGATCTGGACACCATGGCGGAAGACGGCCATGCCGTCACGCTCATGACGGTGCATTCGTCGAAAGGCCTCGAGTTCGACTGCGTGTTTGTGGCCGGCATGGAAGAGACGCTGTTTCCGCACATGAATTCCGTGGGAGATGCGGCCGGCATCGAGGAGGAGCGCAGGCTGGCGTATGTGGCCATCACGAGAGCTCGCAAGAAGCTGTATTTGACCTGTGCAAATGCTCGCCAGATATTCGGGCAGACGTCGTCCAATCCCGTGTCGCGCTTCATTCAGGAAATTCCCAGCGAGCTGCGGGCGACCACGGGCTTGGGATCGGCGGGCTTCAGCGGCACGGGTTGGGAGAAGCGGGGGAGCCGCCGCGGCATAGCAGGTTCGGGTGCCGAGGCTGGCGAGGGGCGCGTGTTTGGCCGCTCGAGCGCTTCTGGATCGGCCGGACGCGGTGACTCCCGCGATCGGGCGTACGCCCGCCCCGGCGCGGGGAAGAAAGACGCCGCCAACATGACGTTTGCCACGGGCGACACCGTCGATCACAAAACGTTCGGCCGCGGCCGGGTGATGAAGGTGGATGGCGACACGCTGCACATCAAGTTTTCAAAGACGGGTCAGACGAAAAAGCTTCTCAAGGACTATGCCCCCATCGTGAAGATCAACGGCTGAGGTTGTGCTGGTTTGGCGGGTCCGGCGTGGTTTTCGCGCTTTCCCTTGCCATCGTTTCGCTCGCACGCCATGATATGCGTGCTCCCGCATCGTGGAGCACGCTGCATGGTGGGGGCCATGTCTGACGATGCAGGGGATCCGACGCCTCCGGCGTCGGTGCTCCAGACATGACGCCAGACGGGTCATGCGGGGCAAGGGGAAAGTCAGGGACCCGAGACGAGAGAAGGAGCCCCATATGAAAATCGTTGCCGACTCCTCGGTCATGCTCTCCGTCGAGCAGGGTGCCGAGCGCGGGATGGACATCCTGCCGCTCGCGGTCACCATCGACGGCAAATCATGGCTTGAATACGAAGACATCACCTCGGAGGAATTCCTCGCCCTCGTGAGATCGGGCGCGATGCCCCAAAGCTCCTCTCCGCCGCCCAACCTCACGCTTGCCGCATATGACACGGATGAGGAGGTGCTGCACCTCACCATGGCCGACGGATTGTCGGGGGCCTATGAGGTTGCCTGCGGGCTGAAGGCCCAAGCGCCTCATCCCGAACGCGTCTGCGTCTTGAATTCCCGCACGCTGTGCGTTCCGCATCGCGTCCTTGCCCTCTGCGCCGTCGAGCTGGCAAAGCGCTGCGAGCATGTCGTCGAGGTGGTATCCCACCTGAAGCCGCTCATCGACAGCGCCCGCTCGTATCTGATCCCTGAGGATTTCGATTACCTGCGCAGAGGGGGACGCCTGATGCCGCTCGCGGCCACGTTCGCGCATCTGGTCAAAGCGGCTCCGGTGATGTACCAGACCGAAGACGGCACGCGCCTCGAGCGCCTGACCGTCGCCCGCAGCTTCAAGAAGGGCGTGGACGCGGTGATAGCCGACCTCAAGGGGCGAGGCGTCGGCGAGGGCTTCTATCTCAGCGTGAGCCATGCGGACAACGCGGCTGACGCGTCATGGGCGGCAAAGCGCCTTGAGGCGGCCTTCCCCGCAAACAGGGTTGGGGTGTTCGAGCTCGGCCCGGCGTTCATCACGCAGGGCGGCCCCCTGTGCATTGCGATCCAGGCCATCAGCCTCGGCGCGTTTCCAAACCTTCCGGTGCATGAGGGGGCTCTGGCCTAGAAGTGAGTCTGGCGCGCTTCCTCGACCATGGCCAGCAACTCCTGCTGGTTGTGTATGTCCAACTTGCGGTAGATGTGTGAGATATGCGTCTTGGCCGTGCTCTTGGAGATGCAGAGCTTGTCTTGGATGTAGGCGGCGTTGTGTCCCTTGGCCAGCATGAACATGACCTCGGTCTCCCGTCTTGAGAGCAGGTAGCGGTCGGCGATGGCTTCACATTGGGCACGGAACCTTCCGCTTTTGCGCGATGTCTCTGCCGTGTATTCCATCTCGATGGGAGAGGGCAGTATCTTTCCCGATTCGCGACTCCCTGTGAAGGAGGCGCCTGTATTGGTGAGTGCGTGAGGATCGCTGGTGGCGCTCCTCCAGCCGAGCGGCTTGTCCGCGGCGACGTGGTCGATGCCGCCGAACATGTCTGCCGCGCCGAGAGGCTTTGTTCCATCAATCCCGATGGGAGCTTCTGCGCGACGTGAACTCCAGAGGATCTGCTCGCTCTGCCGGTTGAATGAGGCGATGGCATTGCTCATGTCGCGGGAATTCTGCACGATGATGCGCTTGATGTCACGCACCCGGGGAAGCAGCGCATAGGCTATCACCATGACGAGCATGATGAGCACGGCGACTCCTGCCTCGCCAAAGGGCGTGAGCACATACAGCACTGACGGATCGGCCACCAGGAGCGATCCTGCGAGGGAGCCCAAGGCAAGGCAACCCCGCCCGGTGCCGAACACGAAAATGGGGGACAGGCGGAACTCCTGGGATATTTCCCCGAAGAACACCCACATGAGGGCTTCGAAGCACATGTAACCTGTCAGCAGCACGAGCGGCGCCACCAAGGTGTTGTCCAGCGCGAGCGACGGAAGGAACACCAGGGTAACGGCAATGAACGGGATGATGGGCCTAAACAGGAAATCCCAATGGCTGCGTTTGTCGATGGAAAACACGGTCACCAGCAGCAGGACGGTGGCTGCTCCGCCGGCGAACAGCGCCAGAAGCTGGGTCGTCAGGTCAGACGACGGCAGGATGACCTGCGTGGAGATTGACCTCATCGCTCCCAGCGCAAATCCGAACAGGAGCACGGGCAATCCAAGTCGAAACAAGAACGGCCCCTTCTTGACCGGCAGGGGATTGAAGATGGGCACGGCATGGCGCACGGCATAGCTCACTGGCGTCAGGCGCCACAGCAGGGGAAGCTCAAGCAGAGGCAGGCAGGCGGTGAGCACGCCAGAGAACGGTGCGGGAATGATGTGGAGGGCAAGCGAGTAGATGCTGACGGCAATGACGATGGCCACCGCCGTGTTCATCACGATGGAGGCGGCGCTGTCACGCGAGTACGCCGTTCCCCAAAAAAGCAACAGCACAGCTGACCCGACTCCTGTGGTAACGCCGCCAAACGACATGGCCACAAACCCGACGATGCCGGGAACGGGTGCTGCAAACATCGAGAACGTGCCTATCGAGGTGAGGAGGGCGGCCGCCACCACGACGCGCTTCGCGGTGTAGAACCGGAGGTATTTCTGATCCGTTGCGGCGGCGAACAGAAGCGAGAATCCGAACACCACGATTGACACGATGAACACCAGGGTGATGGACGAAAAGGGTGCACCGCCCAAGGGATACAAGGTGGGGGCCTGAAAGATGGAGGAAGACCCGAACATGGCGGAATAGATCCAAGCTTGGTGGATGCCGAAGCCCAGCGACAAGGCACTCAGCTCTCCTTGTGTGCCCATACCTCGCTCATCATCCACGGTGATGCTGATACGCGGAAAGGTCAATGCCATAAGCAGTTCCTCGCGTTCCCCCCTGATTGTCGTTTCCGAAAACAGGTTTGCCTTCGGACGGCACTCCGGCTCGCGCGGTCCAAGCGTCTAGAACCGGATGGTTGAGCTGCTGATCCCTACAACCCAACGTTGAATGTCATTATAGACGCAACGTCGCCCTGTTCAAGAGGAAAAACACAGATAGTTTATGTCATCAGGCATTATGCGTCTTTAAGGGGGAGAGGTCTGAGGAAAATCAACCTCTCAGGCCGATAGTTTCAAGCGAAAATTGCCCCTGTGATTCGATGTGCTCCCCGTGGCAGACCTTAAGCTTTGTCACGTCAGCTTCTTATGGCAAGGATTTGGCAAGGGGGTCAGCTGGGCTTGCTCTATTTGGTCTCAGCTTTCCAACAGAGAATCGTGAAAGGAGGATGCGCGCAGTCGTTTCTTCTGGATGATGCGCGGTCTCGGGGGCGTCTTTCGAAAGCCGTTAAGGGGCGGCAATCAAAACTATGGAAGCATCAAGTATTTCTTGTAATACTGAAGCGTCTGTAGTTTCCTGCAGACATGTTGCAGTTCCAGTCTTGCCACTGTGTCAGGGTGATCAGTTTCTCATCGTGTCATCTGGCCTCTTTGGTCAGAGACACTGACGCTGAATTCATTCAGAGGGGGTATTGATGGACAACAAAGAATTTACAATCTCAGAAGTCATAGATTCCATTGGCATCAGCAAGCACACCTGGATCGTCTTTGCAATCCTCGCGTTTGCCATGATATTCGATGGCTATGACTTCATGATCGTCAATTCGACCAATCTGTTCGTTGCTCATACGTTCTGGCCCGACAATCCGAATCCGGGCGCACTCATGGGATCGCTTACCACCTGGGGCCTGCTGGGCATGGTTCTGGGCGGCGCGGTCGGCGGGATCATGTCCGACAAATTGGGCCGCAAGAAGACGCTGATCGCTGCCGTCATGTTCTATGGCCTGTTCACGTTGCCTCAGGCGTTCGCCAACGACTTGGCGTTCTTCGCGGCATTCCGCCTTATTGCAGGCTTCGGGGTCGGCTCGTGCATTCCCGTTGTGACAACGGTGTTTTCGGAGAGCATGCCATCCAAGCAACGGGGCGTGTTCGTCACTTTCGGCATGGCCTTCATGGTTGTGGGTTGGGTTCTTGCCGGCTTGATAGCAAATCCGATCTGCAACGCTCCCGTGCCGCTTCTCGGTGACTTCACGAATCAGGTCACCTACACGTTGACCGATGGCGGCACAGCAACCATGTATGCGAATTGGCGTCTGTGTTACCTGATCGGCGCCGTGCCCTTGCTCTACGGCGTTCTGCTCTTCTTCGCCATGCATGAGACGCCGCACTGGTATGCCAATTCGGGCATGAAGGACAAGGCATGCGAGCGCCTTACCCAGATCGAGCAGGCAACGCGCCATACGTCTCACGTCTACGATCCCAACTTGTTGATTGTCCCACCCAAACCTGCCAAAACTGGCCCCTCGGTGCTGTTCTCGAGCAAGTTCATCGTGGCAACGTGCGCCATTTGGGCAGCGTATTTCGTCGGTCAGTTCTGCGTCTATGGCATGAATGCCTGGATACCCACCTGGTTTGTCGGCCTGGGCTACTCGCAGGCTGACAGCGTTGCGCTGCAGACTTGGAACAACGTGGCGGCAATTGCCTCCAACATCGCGGTCGGCTTCGTGTCTGACAAGGTCGGGCGCAAGCGGAATTTGGCTGGCGCATGGCTGTTCTGCATCGTGGCCATCATCCTGTGTTCCGTCTTTGTGGTTCCGAACAACATGGGTCTTTGCATCGCGCTCATGCTGCTGTTCGGCTTCGCGCTGAACTACGCCATCACGGCTGTTCAGCCTCTCATGCCAGAAAGCTATCCAACCGCTATCCGCAACACGGGCACGTCATGGTGCCAGGCTTTCGCCCGCTTCGGCGGCTCCGCCTCCTCCATCGTGCTTGGAGGCATTGCGGGCATGGCTTTGTTCCAGACCGCTACCGGTGCCACCAACTGGTCGTTGGTCGTGCTGGTGCTCATCATTCCGTTCGTGCTTGGCTTTGTCTGCACGGTCCTGTTCGTGAGGGAGACTGCGGGGAAAAGCATGGATCAGCTTGCGGAAGAGGAAGAGAAGAGGGGCAATTCCGAAAAGGATGGGTCGACGCGCTTTATCGTCATGTTGGTGATCGTCGCCATCTTGGCAATCCTGTGCATCGCATGCCCGCTGATTGTTCCCAATTGGTCAAAGCAGCCCTATGCTTTGCCGCTCATGGCCATCGGCCTTCTCTTGCCGTTCCTCTACTTCTTCGTTTTCGGCGGCGCTCAGCTGGCGAAGGACAAGAACAGATAAGAGAGACATCCTCGGAGGCCTGGCTCGGAGACTTGGCTGTCTCGCGAGCCCTTGAGAAGGGCCTATACGGGATTGAGGGCTCCCCACGTGCCGCGGAAGCGCGGTGGTGGGGAGCCCTTCTTTTTTCAGGCAAGCGCGCCGAACTTTCATGATGCAGGGTTGCGCCGGCGCGGGGCCGCCTCCTGAGCGTGACCGGGCGACACGCTGTCCTTTTTGGCTTCGGCGGGAGAGATGCGAGAGGCGATCGGGGAAGCGGACGACGAAGGCAGGAGCGCGACGGGCGAGCGGGCTGCCTGCGGGGCTTTCGCGTGAGGCGAGCGCGGGCAAAGAGGAACTCCGACACCTGCCACGGCCCCTGCCGCCCATGCCCGGACCCGGCGGAGGACGGGGACTGTGACGCAAGAGGCAGCACTGAGGGCCTTTGTCGCCCGTTCGGTGGGCGCAGGACACGTCCTGGGGGCCTTTGTCGCCCGTTTCCCTGGTAGTAAAAAGTCCGCTTTCTGTCAGAGGCTGTGGCTGGCGGCTTCTTCTCGCTTCAGGAGCTCTTCGTAGGTTATGCCCTTGCCGGCGAACATCCAGTGCTTGGCCTTTTCGAGTTTCGAGGCGTTCGGGTCTTTCTCGCCTTCGCTCAACCCCCGATATTCTTCTTTGATCCCCAAGGCGACCACAGCTGCGACGGCAATGCGGAGTTGAGCCACATCCTTTGCCTTGATTTCGTAGCAGGGACCCTTGTCCCGAAAGTCGATGGCTCTTACATGGACCTCCCGGGAGAGCGTTTCCTCGTGCGTGAAGTCGATGGGGGGTGCGCTCAGGCTGCCCTCGACCATCCACTTCATTCCGTTGACGTAGTATCTCTTGAACAGTCTCAGGGTGTGGAAGACGTATTCCCAGCGTTCCAGCTTCAAATAGTAGGTCAGGGCTTTTGGATCGGGCTTGATGCATCCCATCTCGCCGCCCATACGGCCAACTATGGTCACTTTGTCATGTTCGTCCGACCAAGATCCCTTGAAGCTGAGGAAGACGTCTCCGTCCTCGTACCAGGCATCAAAATTCTCATGACGGGCGAAAGCGTTCTGGGACAGGTAGGCCTTGTTGTTTTTCAATGGGATCCTCCTTGGAAGCGTGCTTTCACGCATGACAATTATATCGTATGGAAGCTTTTTCCAGTGTCTTGAAACGGCTGTTGCCGCGAAATGAAAAAATTCAGAAAAGTGGATTTTAACAGGCATTATAAGGTGTAATAGTCCTCGGGAACGAGGAAAATCAACCTCTCAGGCCGATAGTATGAGCGACAAAATTGTCCTCATGATTCGATGCGGCTGCATCCATTGCCCCTAAGCTAGGAAACGCCAGCTCCTTTTGGCGGAATACTGGTGAGGAATGGGGAAGGGGAAACGAAGAAGTCGCTCGACGAGCGCGAGCCCATTCCATCTCCAAGCGTCGAAAGTCAGCACGGGCTGCAGGCTTTGTGTTCTGAAAGCTTGCGGCACTCTGCGGGTCCGCCGATCCATGCGGCATGGCGGAACGCCCTGAGTCTTCAGTCAGGGGGTGCAGGTGGCAAAAGAGCGGTCATTCGCGTCTTGCGAGGCATGTGCCCCGAGGGATGCATGACATACAGTGGAAGGGGTCGGGAGGGTAACGTGCTCAACGCTGCCGGAACCGGCCGAAACTTGAAATGGAGGCTCCCCTATGTGTTTCAGACCAGCTGATGCGTCCGCGGGCGGCGGTATGCACAAATGTCCCGAGTGTGGCAAGCCTATCCAGATGATGGCGGGGATCACGTTGAAAGCGTGCCCGTTCTGCAAGGCAGACTTCACGCCGTATCTCGATGGCACGAAGCCGCTTCCCGACGCAGCTGCCCCCGGCGCCCCCAAGGCTCCCGGCGCACCAGGCGCACCCGGCGCCCCCAAGGCTCCCGGCGCACCCGGCGCTCCCAAGGCTCCCGGCGCACCAGGCGCCCCGAAGCCTCCTACCGCGTAGTCGGTCCAAAATCGACGGTGCCCGCTGAGGGGACGGGCATCGTCGAGGACTTGGAAGGAGGTGGTCCCCGGCTCAGGCAGGATTCACGGGTTTTGCGCGCGAATGCGCGCGATGGTTTCTTCAGTGTGTGAGTGACGAGCTCAGAAAGAAGGAGAACATGGCATACGGTAAACAGTGGCAAACCGTAATGGAAGACGGAACGGTTGTAACCCGTAGCAACACGTGGTCCCCCCCGGGGAGTCACCCGGTGGGATACGGCGTGAAGGTTGTGACGAAGGACGGCAAGCTTGTCCGCGTCGAGGGCGACGACGACAATCCCATCACCACCGGCCGCGTCAACGCGATGAATCTCGCCTTGCGTGAGTATACGTACGCGCCGGAGCGTATCATCTATCCGATGAAACGCGATCCCAAGGATCGCGGCAAGGACACGTGGGTTCGCACCACGTGGGACGAGGCAATGGACACCATCTGCGAGAAGGTGCGCTATTTCCAGGAGACCTACGGTCCCGAATCCATCGTGTGCTTCGGTGGAACCGGCCGCGAGGCGTGCATTTTCTATTATGCGCTGACGTTCTCCGTGCTGCAGTCGCCTAACTGCTGCTACACGCAGTCCGGTTGGTCCTGCTACGGTCCTCGTTGCTCCATCTCCGACTACGTCCTCGGCGCAGGCTATCCTGAGCTTGACTATGCCGGTCATCTTCCGGGCAGCTATCAGGACCCGGCCTACATCGTGCCCAAATGGATCGTTGTCTGGGGCAAGGAGCCTCTGCCCTCCAACGGCGACGGCTTCTTTGGACACTGCCTCGTTGACCTCATGAAGCTTGGCACCAAGATCATCTCCGTCGATCCCCGCATCACGTGGGTCGGTGCCCATGATGGCAACATCAACCTGCAGGTTCGTCCTCAGACCGACACGGCCCTTGCCCTTGGCATCATGAATTTGCTGTTTGAAAACGATGAGTACGATCACGACTTTGCCGAGAAATGGATCTATGGCCTCGACGAGATGAAGGCTCGTGCGGCCGAATATCCGATCGACAAGGTGTCGGAAATCACCACCGTCTCGGTCGAGGACATCAAGCGCGTCGCTCACATCATCGGCACCGAGCGTCCGATCGGGTGGGCGTGGGGGCTCGCGTTCGACCAGAACAAGAACGGCGTTCAGCTGTCCCAGGCATTCATTGTCTTGGCTGCGCTCGCCGGCTCCATCGACCGCCCGGGCGGCTTGACCCTCGGACCTCCGTCCGCCCTGCTTGGCAAGTGGCGCATGGAACAGCGTGGCGCCATGGACGATGCCGTGTGGGAGAAGCGTATCGGCGCGGCTGCATGGCCCGGCCTGTCTACGGGCATGGCAACCACCCAGCCTGACGAGACGCTGAACACCATGGAGACCGACGAGCCCTACGCCTTGAAGATGGGCTGGTTCAACAGCTCGAACTTCCTGACTCCCACCTGCTCCGCTCAGCCCAAGCGCTGGCACAAGGCGCTTCAGAAGCTTGAGTTTGTGGTTGTGCAGGACCTGACCATGACCCCGACGGCCATGGCGGTGGGCGATTACTTCCTGCCCATGTCCACGTGGGCTGAGCATAACGGCATCGTTCTGACGCACTATGGCCGCAACACCGTGTTCATGGGCCCCATGAACAAGGCTTTGGAGGTTGGCGAGTGCAAGTCCGACGTCGAGATCTGCCTCATGTTCGGTCAGCGGCTCAATCCCTCATGGTGGCCTTGGTACCAGCCGGCCGACGGCAAGTCTCTCGACCAGGATGCTCTGGCGACCGCTGTCGAAGGCTTCTACAGCGACCAGCTCAAGGAGCTTGGCTTCGACTGGAAGACTTTCCAGGAGCTTGGCCTCTATCAGCCTGGCGCCCATGGATTCGAGTACGAGAAGTACGAGAAGGGCATGCTGCGCTTTGACGGGGAGCCCGGCTTCAACACCATCACCGGGCAAATCGAAGCTTACTCGATCCTGTACGAATCATGGGGCGAGGATCCGCTGCCGTACTACGAGGAGCCGAACTACAGCCCCATCAGCAAGCCTGATTTCGCCAGCCAGTATCCGCTGATCACCACTTCGGGTTCGCGTCGCTACAGCTCCTTCCATTCCGAGCATCGTCACGTCCCGTCGTTGCGCCAGATCGATCCGTGGCCCTGGGTGCAGATCAACCCCGAAACCGCCAAGGAGTACGGCGTGACCGATGGCGACTGGTGCGAGGTCTACAACATGTTTGGCGAGGCTCGCTTCAAGGCTGAGATCACTCCGGTCATCAAGCCCGGCATCCTGAATTGCGCTCACGGCTGGTGGTTCCCCGAGCAAGATGGCGAAGAGCCTAACCTGTTCGGTGTTTGGAAGTCCAACTTCAACAGCCTCGTGCCGCACTTCAACGTTGGTAAGCTTGGCTTCGGTGCTCCGTACAAGGGCGTCATGTGCAATGTTCGCCGCGTTCGCAGCCTCGACCAAGACTAACTCGAAAGGAAGTGGCATAAATGGCAGATCAGAAATACGCTTTGCTCGTCGATTACACCTACTTCTCTGGCAACCATGCCGCAGAGATCGCCTGCAAAGAGGAACTCGGCCTTTCCCTCGATCAGTTCGGCATCAAGGAAGTTGAGGTTGGCCCGTTCAAGAAGGGTGACGGCAACGACGGCGACGCGTGGGAATGGTTCTACCTTCCCTGCCCGACATCTATCTTCTCCGATCACTGGGGGACGAACGGTGATAAAGCGGGCCAGCGTCCTCTGGCCGTCCAGGTCGAGGAGTCCGCATCCATGTACTACGGAACCTTGGAGGACATGACCGCCAAGATGGCGGAATTCGATCGGCCGATGGTTCTGTTCCAGCTGTAAGATTCGAATGTTTTGCCTGTCATGGCGTCGGCCCCAGTGGCCGGCGACCATGGCATCGTGTTGACGACCGACAAGGAGGGTAACATGACTGAAGACGAATTTTTGGCTCTTGAGGCCCCTGAGGGCGCAGCGAAACTGAACGCTCTTCTGGCTGAGGGCAAAAGCCAAGACGAGGCTCTGGCTGAATTCGGCCTCACCAAGGCACACCTCATGAAAGCGCAGATATTCTTCGTGAAGGATAAGTTCATCGCCCGTGCTTGGGGTGGCTACACCTCCACGAAGCGTACTGGCAACGAGGCGGGCGACGACGAAAAGGGCGTTGGCGGCAGCGATCCGTCCAAGGGCTTCTCGGGAGTCTAGCCCCAACTGCTGACGGCCATGGGGGGAGGGCTTGCTCGTTTTGAGCAAGCCCTCTGCATAGCCGACGTCGAGCATGCATCTCCTCGCAACGTGTGTTGAGACCCGTTGCGAGGAGATGCATCCTGGCTGACGAATCAGATCAAAGATGGATGACTGAGAAAGCAATCCGAGCATGAGGAGGCAAGACTTCATGGCAACCGAAGAAGAGATTCAGAGCGAAGTTGAACGCTGGGGGCGTTTGACCCCAGAGCAGGAGGACATCCTGTATAACATATCGTTGAAACAGGATGAGTTGGGAAGGGAATCGACCAATCTTCTGCTGAGCAGACTTGAGGAAAATCCCCTCTACGAGAGCATGATTGAACGGGAGTACCTGACCTACGACGTTTTCAACCATGGCGGAAAACATGAGATAGCATGTCTGTATGTCACGCTCAAAGGACTGCGTTACTGCATGATGTTTGCGGATGAGCTTTCCCCCCGGCGCAAGCTCAATCCTGCCGGTGCGCCTTGGCAGGCAAACTGACGTTTCTCGGGGAGCATGCGGGCCCGCCGTCTGACGTGTGGGCCTCTTTTTATCGTGGTGCCGGAGGAAGAGCCCGCTTATATATTCTCATTAGGGTATAATATTTCCCGACTCGGTTTGCGTTCGATGGAGATGGGTATGGGCGTGCTTCTGCAAAACGGCGTGTCTGGATGCATGGCGGGGATGCATGAATGGTGCGACGGATCGGGCACTGTTTGGCGCTATGCAATGCTTGCGGGAGAAGGCGTGCGCATCGAGCGGTGTGCCACGCGCTGTGCAAAGCTTGTCATCCCGGCATTCATCGAAGGCGTCCCGGTTGTCGCCTTGGCTGCCGATGCCTGCTCCTATCTTCTCGCTGTCGATGAGGTCAGGTGTCCGGACTCGATTCTATCAATTGGATTTTGCGCGTTCCGTGGGAACGCGAACCTGAGGAAGGCCGTGCTGCCCGCCGGTCTTGCGACGTTTGACTCCGATTGGTTTCGCGGGTGCTCCAAAATCGACCACCTCGTGCTTTCAGGCCGCGTTCCGCGGTTGGGCGCCAACATATTTGATGTGCCCCAGGTGCGCATCCTGACAGTCGGTCCGGGAACGGAGGGGGTCGAGCCGGGAGCCTTTGCGAAAAGCACCCTCGAGGTTATCGAAATCGATCGGGAGAATCCCTTTCTGATGACCGATGGGAGAGGCATCTACCGCCGGGACGGCAGCGCGTTGGTCGCGCTTGCGGTTCCGGGGGAGGCCTATGAGATACGGCAGGGATGCCGGTCGGTGTCCAAGAAGGGCTTCAGCGCATTTTCCTGCATCAAGCACATAACCGTGCCTGACGGCTTGGAGGTTTTGGAGGAGTTTGCCCTCTCGCGCACGGGCATCGGTGCCTTTTCGTCTCCGGCATCGCTCAGGCATATTGGCGAGAAGGCTTTCTTCAACTGCGCCGATCTCACCGAGGTTCGCTTGAACGAGGGCTTGGTCTCCTTGGGGAGCAACGCATTCACCGGCACGGGCATTCGAGAGCTGCGCATTCCTTCTTCCCTCGAGATGCTCGGCAACCCGCCTGCTGCGATGACGGACCTGACCTATTCGGGAGAACATGCGACGTTTTCCCTTTCCCCTGGCTCCGTCCATCTTGAGCTCGACGACGCGGGGGGCCTCTATCGCAAGGACGAGGCGGGGTTGCGATTGGTTTGCATGATGGATCCGTTGGCGCGCGCCTATGCGGTGAAAAGCGGCACCACGACCATCGGGGAAGAAGCGTTTGCAGACCATGAAAGCATTGCAGAAGTCGTTCTCCCGCCCGGCGTGACAGAGATCGAGAGGGCGGCATTCAAGGCGTGCCACGCCTTGGTTTCCGTCGCTGTCCCGAACAGCGTCCGACGCATCGCAGAGGAGGCGTTTCTCGATACGAACCTTGCAGGCATCCACCTGCCTTCCGATCTCACGTATTTGGGAGCGAATGCGCTTGTCACTCAAGGCGCGCATCACGGCACCGGGGAGCCATCGCTCCATGACGTGTCGGTCGGCCAAGGAAACAGGCGGTTCTACACCGTTCCCGGCCTGCTGCTCGAACGCAAGGGAGCGGGTCGCGCGCGTGTGATCCTCTGCACGGGCGCTTCCGACGTCATCCGCATTCCCGGGGAGGTTGACGAAATCATGCCCTATGCGTTCAGCGGCGTCTGCGGAATACGCGAATTGCATTTGTCTGACCGCATTGAGAAGATCGGCACAAGGGGACTGGCAGTCAAGTGTCTGATCGGACGCATCCGCGTTCAGGTGACAAAGCCGATTGCGGGAAGAGAGTGGCTCGACATCAGTTTTCCCGCCACGGATCGCGGCATGCAACAGATGACGCTTGCCCTGGGCATCCCCGACCACGTGGATGTGGCGGCCCTTTTCGAGCATTATGACAATGCGGTGATCAACAGAAGTGGGTTTGATGTCAGGAATGCGGGGGGTTTGGATCTCTACGAGCAGGCAACACGCATCGTGGCACGCTTGCGTGATCCCCTGCTGCTCACGCCGGTCAATCGCAGCATGTATGATCGGATCTTGAAGAACAACGTCGAGAGGATGTGCGTCGCAGCTGCCCGGCATGACGACAGGAAACTTATCAACCATATGTTTGATCTGGGGTATCTCAATCAAGATAATCTCTATCGCGTCATCGATCGAATCTCTGCGCTGCAGGATGCCGCCATGATGGGCTATCTGCTTGAGGCGAAGCGCCTGCGATTTGGACAGGACGTTTTTGACTTCGATATCTAGGAGGCAGGCATGTCATTCACGCCTGAGAGGCAGGACGCAAAGCTGAGGCATCGCGAGTATGAGGACCGTTTGGGCGGGGACATCGTCGACGAATGTCGCGTGCAGCTCATGCTGAAATTCCGTTTTCTTGACCGGGCCCTGTGGCGCATGGATCTCAGCCCCCTGCGCGTCGGCGCATGCTATCCGCTGGCCACTGACGCTCGGCGCGTCTTCTACGATCCACCGCGCGTGATTGCCCGGTTTCGGGAATCGTTTGAGGAGTCGGTGCGCGATTGCCTGCACCTGGTCATGCACTGCATATTCCGTCATCCGTACGACAAGGAGCACGACAACCGGGAGGCATGGGAACTCACGTGCGACATCATCGTCGAGAGCGCGGTGATGGACCTGTGCGGCGACCGCTTTGCGAGTGCGGATGACGCAGCGCGCCGCCAGGCCATGAGCGAGATGCGGATGATTGTCGGCCGGCTGCTTCCGAATAAGGTGTATGGCCTGATAAAAGAAATAGTGTCGATGCCGGATGGACGGCGGTGCCATGGGTTGGACCGCAGCGTGCTGAATGAATGGCATGATCTGTTCGAGCGCGATGACCATGGAGCCTGGCCGGCAAACGCCGGCGCGGCAGGTCAGGAGGACGGGCCTGAGTGTGGTCCAGACAATGGCGTTTCCGAAGATGACTTGAGCCCTGAGGCCGAGTCGGACGATCTTCGCGTTGAGGCGGCAGGGGAGGCCGAATCCGGCGAAACCGAGGAAGTGCGAGACGTCAGCCCGGAGCAGACCGATGATGACGCAGGTGCGGGGAGGGGCGATTCTGACGAAAGCGCGGCCGAGGCGACCGGGGATCTTCAGGTCGGGTCGCCTGACGGAGAGGGGGCTGAGAGGCATGACCTCGGCAGCGCTCTTGACGAAGATGCGCGAGGGGAGCGGAAGCGGCAGGAGGCGGAGTGGAAAGAAATAGCGAAGCAGATTGAGATGAACCTCGAGACCTTCTCCCGGGAATGGGGCGAGGAGGCCGGGAGCTTGATGGCAAACCTCACGGTGGCCAATCGTCCCGTGCACCGCTATGCGGACTTTCTGCGCCAGTTCATGACCGTGACGGAGGAAATGCGTCTCGACATGGATGAATTCGACTACATCTACTACACTTACGGCATGGATCGCTATGGCAACATGCCCTTGATCGAGCCCCTTGAGTATCGGGAAACCGAACGCGTGCACGACTTCGTCATCGTCATCGACACCTCGGAATCCGTGAGGGGGGACCTGGTGAAGAAATTCGTCGAGCATACGTTTTCCCTGCTCAAGAGCTCTGAGACGTATGGGAGCGAAGTGAACGTCCATCTTGTCCAATGCGATGCGAAGGTCCAGTCTGATACTGTGATTCGAGATCTCAAGGATGTTGACCGCCTGATGGAGGGGCTGAAGATCTGCGGTTTCGGCGGAACGGATTTCAGGCCTGCCTTTGGCTATGTCGACGCGATGCGGAAGCGGGGCGAGCTGCCGACCATGAAAGGTCTTATCTATTTCACCGACGGCCTTGGCCAGTTCCCCGACAAGCCGCCCGACTATGACGTGGCCTTCGTGTTCATGGACGAGGAGGGTAAGCAACTTCCCCCTGTGCCTCCTTGGGCATGTCGGATAGCAATAGACGAGGCCGGAATCAGGCAAAGGGGAAGCAGGGCTGACGGACAGTCGGCCGTCATCGAAAGGGAATGGTGAACGATGGATATTTCTTCAGCGAAGTGCCAGGTGAAAGATGCCGTTGAAGCCTATCTGAGAAAAGACGATGCAGGGATGTATGCCATGCCGTCCGTGCATCAGCGTCCCTTGTTTCTGTTGGGAGCTCCCGGGATTGGCAAGACGGCCATCATGGAACAGGTTGCGCAAGAGCTTGGAATAGGCATCGTATCGTATTCGATGACGCATCACACCCGTCAAAGCGCGTTGGGATTGCCGCGCATCGAGCGTCATGAATTCGACGGGTTCGAATATGAGGCATCAGAGTATACGATGTCTGAGATCGTCGCCTCCCTGTATGACTATATGAAACGCACGGGTATGCGTGATGGCATCCTGTTCCTGGACGAGATCAACTGCGTCTCCGAAACGCTCTACCCTTCGATGCTCCAGTTTCTGCAGTTCAAGACGTTTGGAAAGCACAGAATTCCTGAAGGATGGGTGGTCGTGTGTGCCGGCAACCCGCCCGAATATAACCGGTCGGTACACGAGTTCGACGTGGTCACGCTCGACCGGATGCGGGAGATAGATGTCGAGCCTGACTATCAGGCATGGAAGAAATACGCGTCGGAAAAGGGACTGCATCCCGCAGTTGCCACGTTTCTTGAAACGAAGAGCGACTGCTTTTATCAGGTTCGATCGAAGCCTGGCGGAGGCAAGGCGTTCGTGACTGCCCGCGGATGGGAGGATTTGGCCTGGATCATCGGGTTGCACGAAGACATGGGAAAGCCGGTGGATCGGGATCTGGTGGCGCAGTTCATTCGCGATGACGAGATTGCCGATCAGTTCTCTGTCTATTATGCGCTCTTCGAGAAGTACCGATCCGACTACCAGGTGGATGCGATTGTCGCGGGAAAGGCGAGTGATGCCATCAAGGAGCGTGCCCGGATGGCGGAGTTCGATGAGCGGATCGCGTTGATTGGACTGATCTTGGATGTCGTCGCCCGCCAATGCGCGAGAGTCCTTGATCGCGAAAGTGTCGTTTTGGAAGTGCGGGATGTGCTGCGCGGCGTCAAGGCCGAGCTCCTTGAGGGCGCCGCCGTCGATGCCGTCGTGGTGCCCCGGGTGACCGAGCGGGAGAAGGCGCTCGACCGCAAAGTGGGGTCTGGCGTGGTTTCTGATTCTTTCATCCGGAGGGAGCGGCTGGTCATAAAGCTGCTGAGGGATCTTGTTGTCCGCTGTGCCCAAGAAAGGACGGAGCAGGGACCGGGAGCCTTTCACACGATTGAGGAAGCGTACCAAGTTGAGGTCAGCGAGATCAAGCCGGCAGCGACAGAGGCGAGCGCCGGCATGGACCATGCCTTCGACTTTGTCGAGGCGTGTTTCGGGACACGGGAGATGCTGGTTTTCATGGCCGAGCTGGCCACCCGTCAAACGACTGCGCAGTTTATCGCCCATTATGGGAACGGCTCATACTATGCCCATAACCAGGAGCTGCAGGTTGACTCTGCCCGCATGGGATTGAGCGAGCGGGTCGATCTGCTGCGGGAGATGGACGAAAACGTCGGGCACGCCGGCCTCCGTCCCGCCGGCTCCACGTCCGCCCCGAGCTCTGACGCGGGGCAAGGCGCACCGGGAATGCGGGAGGGGGGATCGGATGGCCAGGTTCCTGAGCTGTCTCCGGACGCCCTGAAAGACTATTACGGCGGCAAACAGTTCGAGTATGGTTTCACCAGCCTATGCAAGATGATCCTTCCCGCATCGCTGCTGCGGGGGAAAAATGTTCTGGACGTAGCCTGCCGCCGAGGCAGAGGCGTTTACAAGCTCAGCGCGATGGTCGGCGATGGAGGCAGTGTCATCGGCGTCGATTGGAACGTTTCCTATATCGATGAAGCCAAAAGCGGCATGGATCATGCGTGGCACAAAAATAACCTGACTCACAACAACATGGAGTTTCGGGTTGCCTATCCTGAAGATCTCATAGCTGCAGGCATCGGATCGAGCACTATGGATGCCGTCTATGTGAACAACGTGATGACGCTTCTTTACAATCAAGCTGAGGCCCTCAAGGAATTCGCACGCGTGCTCAAGCCCGGCGGCCTGCTTATCATGGAGACTGTCTTCGCCGATCAGGCGCGTGACGACGAGGTCGTTTTGCGCGCCCGTGCCGCGGGCAACAGCATACAGGCGGCACGCACGCATGAAGAGAACCTCGCTTGGCTCGCGGCTGCCGGTTTTGGAGAGCCCACAATGGAGGCAGACTATGAGGTTGAGGCTCGTCGGGGCGACACGGCAGACCGTTCTGTCGAAGTGGTCGACGGTGATGGGGAGGTGAGGTATCGAGCGGTCTCGATGTATGCATGGAAGGAGAACGAAACGGTGTGAGTGCCGTCGGGCACGGGTATTTTCTGCCGATGTATTTGGGCGGATCGCTCCTTTGACGTCAAAGGAGTTGCGAGCATAAGCGCTTTTGATCCGTGGGCATGCTCACGCAAGAGCAGAGGAAGGCTTCGTCTCACGCCGGCTTGAGCGAGACGTCGATGAGGTAGCTTCCTTCTTCGCCCGTCTCATGCACCAGGGAGCACAGCATGGGGCGAAGGCGTTCGCCGTCCTCGTTCCTTGCCTCCCGAACTGCGGCCACGAATCGCGGAGGGAAGGCGAGCGACTGTTCGTCGGGGTCGTCGACGAAGTCGTGGCAGCCTGCCGCTTCGAGTATGGAACGCGCCGTTTTCCTGTCAGGACCGAAGACTTTTGCCGTCTTCAGGAAGAAATCATCCTGATCGAATTCGATGCAGGGATGCACTCCTGCTGCTGGCTCATTCTTCTGACGGATCTCGCTGCGATGCTTGTTCTCGAGCGAGCAGTAGTGCCGGCCAAACGTCATGCCCTGATCCTGTGCCCACAGCATCAGCTCAAAGGCGAGCTCCTCGCTGCCTGCAACGGCAAGGCCGCCAGAGTAGCCGTAGTCATACATCACGTCGAACGGGGGGTTCCTCAGCATGAAGCCGCGCTTGGCGAACTCGTCCCAGTTGCAGAAGGGAAAACAGAACTCCAGCAGGTTGATGCCGTCTATGCCGATGTCCTCGAAGCGACGGAACAGCTGCCGCATGTGCTGGCCGGCGCCGGGAATCACCGGCATCTCCACCATGACGGAAGGGATGAAGCGCTTTGCCAGCCGCAGGGCGGAGAGCACCTTCTCCTGCTGATCGGGCGAGTCGTCGTCCTTCACGCTGAACCGGATCTCGTCCAGCCCCGCGTCGCGTAAACGCTGGGCGCTCCCTTCGGTCAGAAGGTCGCCTGAAGTGTACAGGCGCTTGTGGGCATGGGGCCACAAGCCGTTCACGCGGTCCAGCAAACGCAGGACGTTCTCAAGGTCAAGCAGCGGTTCTCCGCCCGTGATTCCCACGCAGGCAAGGGAGTCGTTCTCGGCTGCCGAGCGGGCCAGCTCGTCTTCCCAGGGGCATCCGTCGCGGAAGAACTGCTCGTAGTCCGGCTGATTGTGGTTGAAGCAGAAGTAGCAATCGCGATGACAGGCGAATGTCGTGGAAAACGTTTCGGATCCCTGATTCCCGGTGCATTCCACGCACGCGGGAGACAGATGCCCCTGTGAGAGGCTCGCACCTGCATTGCGCACTGCAACGCCGCGTGCCACGAGCTCCTCGCGCAGCGAAGCGCGACGGGCCGCACCGGCTCCTGGCTCGACGAACCTCAGGCCCTTCTCTTCAAGCGCTTCCACGTAGCGCCTTTCAACCGCGGCGTACTCGGCGAGAGCCTCATCCAACGTCCTGTTCTCCATCCACGTGCTCCATCTCCGCGCGTTCCCCTCCAACCTTGCCGCGCACGTGCCATTCGAACGAAAGCCGCTTCTGCCGGACTGATGCTTGCCGGCGAGATTCGTGCTCGGAGGCCTTCCTGCCTGCCGGCGAGCAGGTTCAGTTGTAAAGCCCCCGGTCGAATGCGGCATCTTTCATGCCGCAGCCGCTTTGGTAGCAGGTGGGCCGAAAGTCAAGAACCCGTTTGGCTATCTCAGGCTGCGTGCGCAACTTGACGAGCATATTGTACACTGCTGCACCGTCGATGGACACGATGCGGTCATTTCGGGACTTCATGGAAAAGTAGACATCCGCTGCCGTGTATCCCTCGACGCTGAGGGGATTTTCGATCGAGTCGAAGAATCGCGGCTCCGGAAGGTCGAGATAGGCGCAGAACTCCCGATAGATGTCGTCGTTTTCAGGCGCAAACAGCGTCTTGTCGTAAGTGGGCCTATGCATGAGGCATGAGGTTTCTTCGGTGAGACCGGCGTCCAGCTCGGCGAAATACTCGAGCGCGGCCTGGCCCCGTTTGGCGGTTCCAGCAGAAATCATGTGCTGTTCTCGTTCGTACGTTCCCATGGTCGGTACCTCACTTCCCTCGGAGTGAACTGCCAGCTATCCCTATCATAGGTTGCGCACAGGGGTTGTCAAGCGTGCAGGTGTCTATGCCATGCGCAGGGAGTCGGACGGGCGGAGTGTGCGCCTGCGGGTTGTCAAGCGTGCAGGAGTGTACCTCTTTGCAGGGGTGTCAAACGGATGGAGTGTGCGCTTTCGCAGGGCGTCGAGCGTGTGAGAGCTGGGACTTTGCAGGGCGTCGAGGGCGTGGGCGCTGCGCCTTTGCAGGGCGTCGAGCGTGTAGAGGTGTGCGCCTGCGGGTTGTCGCGCGCGGGCTTCTGTGCCATGTGCAGGGAGTCGGACGGGCGGGCAGAGGTCATTTGTGGGCACGGCGTCTCGCCGACGCCGCGAACCCGAGAAATGGCAAGCCCTGAGTGCGTTTGGGATTGCGATCTTGCGAAAAGGCAAACGAAATGCCAGGTCAGCTGCATGGAGATAATTTTCTGCCCGTTTGTTTCTTGCCATTTCTCGGGCTCGCGGCATTTGCGCTGCGCCTTTTCCTCGCGCAGGTGCCCCGTTTTTTCCGGGCCGTTTGCGGATCGTCGGCTGACCCACGGATGGCCCGGGGCCGATCCGCACGGCGACCAGGTTGCTGAAGTAGGTTGAAAAACGGTTGTTTAGCCTGATTGATCGGCTGTGGAGCAGGGAATTGAGATGGGCTGTGCTAAAATGTCACTATGTTTGACGCAGGGGTGCCGTGCTGGATGGCATGCATGAACAGCAGGTGATTCTCGTACGTTTCAGGGGGAGAGAACACACGCTGAATCCAGGGGGCTCTCTGTCATTGACGGTGCTGTTGGACGATGGGCGGACCACTGCCTGTGGCTCGACGAAGTTCGGGCGTGGTGCGTCGACTTGGGAGGAGATTGAGAAGATGCAACTTGGCTCCACGGTAACGCTTGTCTATACGGGCAAACTCGACGACGGCACGGTGTTTGGCTATGCCACGGAAGAGGAACCCATGAAATTCCAGACGGGCATGGACATGACCATCGACGGTTTTGAAAAGGCCGTTTTGGAGATGGACGCAGTGGGTGATAAGAAGACCTTTGTCGTCAACGAATACGATGCTTATGGCGAATATCTCGACGGGCATATCACGAAGATACCGGTCGAGCAGATTCCTGTGGACGATATTGCGGTGGGAAAGCGAATTTGGCTGGCCAGCAGCGAAGATGGCACGCCGATGCCGGCGACCGTTCTCCATGTTGAGGGTGGAGTTGCCACGTTCGACCTCAACCATCCCCTTGCTGGCAAAAATCTCACGTTTGAGGTGGAACTGCTTGAGATCGAAGACGCTCCTGAAAACTTCGTTTCTGCTGCTGAGAAGACAGAACACATGAAGGAACAGTCGAAGCTGTTGGGAGGCGACCAAGGCGAGGATTTCCGCTGATGCCCTCCGTTCCGCGATCTCGTCGGGACATCGTTGCGTCACAGGCGTTTGAGATGGAAGGCGCAGCATGGTCGGTCGGCGCATGATGCGAGATGCTTGTTCTCTGCTGTCGCCGTTTGCCATAGGACAGCGGTGACGGCAACCGGGCTCGGTTCCCAGCGGCGGACTTGAAAGAAGGGATAGGCCGCGTGCTGGTCGTGCAATCCTCCATGCGCCTGTCAGGAGCGCGCGGCGCACCAGGCACACGCGCTTGGCGTGACGGCGATGCCGCCGAGGGCACTCTCTCTCAGCTCGAAGGGGAGAGACCTGCCCACGGCATCCATGGCGGACACCGTCTCGTCGAAGTTGACGAGGTTGCTGACGCCGGCAAGCGCGATCTGTGCGCTGACAAGGGCCGTTGCGGCAGCTGTGGCATTCCTTTTCTGGCACGGCACTTCAACCAAGCCTCCCACCGGGTCGCACACAAGCCCCATCAGCGACGTGAGGGCGTTCCCGGCGGCGTCGAGCGCCTGCTCGGGAGAGCCGCCTGCCATTTCGACGGCTGCCGCCGCGGCCATGGCGGCCGCTGCGCCGATTTCCGCCTGACAGCCGCCTTCGGCTCCCGAGACGGTGGCGTTGCGGGCGATGAGGTATCCCACCGCTCCGGCAGCGAGCAGGCCGCGCTTCAGGATTTCGTCGTCGAGGCCGTGCCTTTTCTCCAATGAAAACAGCACGCCGGGCAGCACGCCTGACGAGCCCGCTGTCGGTGCCGCGACGATGCGTCCCATGGAGGCGTTGGTCTCAAGCGCTGCCAAGGCGTATTCCATGGCGTCAGCCGTCAGCTCGTCGACGATCGCCTTGCCCTGCCTTCTCGTGTCGGCCAGCATGCGCGCCTCTCCTCCGATCAGCCCGCCCATGGATGGCGTCGGATGGTCGAGGGGACCGTTGACGGCTTCGCGCATGACGGCGATCACCTGGGTGCAGTAGGTGTCAAGGGACGCAGCCTGCCCGTCCCGCAGGGCGAGCGCGTTCTCCCGTGCGAGAAATGCCTCACCAAGAGAGCATCTGGCTTCTTTGCATCGCGTGAGAAGCTCCCGGCCGGAGGCGAAGTCAGCACGGTCGAACGCTTGGTCCGCATCGGGGGAGAGGGCTCCTGCCGGACCGCTTTCGGCGGAGTTGTCGCCACCTTGGCTGCCGCTGTCCAAACGGCGGTTGTCCTGAGCTTCGCTGAGATGGGAACTTTCACGTGCGTCAGAGGGTATGATGCGCACGGAATGCACGCCAGGATGTTGGGCGATCACGTCCGCCGCGCCTTCGGGCACGCACCCATCGACTTCCATGACCGTGTAGGCCGTGTCGCCGCGGCGCGTTCGGTACATGCGCGTGGTGGCGATGTTCACGTCATAGTCTGACAGGCAGCCTGCTATATGGGCCAACACGCCTTTCACGTCGTCCTGCCTGACGACGATGCTGGTATGGGCTCCGGTGATGTTGACGTCGATGCCATCGATGCTGCGGATGGCCGCAGCACCGCCGCCCGTGCTCACCCCGCGCAACTCGAGGGTGCCGCCTTCGGCGTCAACGATATGCAGGTCGACCGTGTTGGGGTGCTCCGGGGACGTGTCGAGGTCGCGCGAGAATGACACGGCAAGCCCGTTGCTCGCGGCAAGCGCGAACGAGTCCCTGATTGCCAGGTCGTCGGCAGAAAGTCCCAATATCCCGGCAACGAGCGCCTTGTCCGTTCCGTGTCCGCTTCCCGTGTGCGCGAACGATCCGTACAGCGTGAAATGGACGCGGACGGGTGCTGCGGCCATCAGGCCACGCGCCATGTGGGCAATGCGCAGCGCGCCTGCCGTATGGGAGCTCGAGGGCCCGATCATGATCGGGCCGATGATGTCGCGCATGCCGAGCGTCTCCATGTCTCCTCTTTCCTTTTCGGTCGACTCCATCCTAGCGCGTTTTCGCCTCGCTCAGTCCCTGTTTCAAGATATTCGGCGACGAAACAGGAACCGTCCTGACGCATTGTTTCCGGAACGTTATACTGGCACCATCGCGCGTCGGCTGCTGCTTGGGTGGCTCGACGGGCGCAACCTGAACGAACGACCATGAGACGCCCGGGCGAACGGGCGACGGACACACGCAAGCGAAGGAGCGAAGGCATGGAGGCACCTATCATTGTCGTGGGGCATAAAAATCCCGACAACGATTCCATCAGCGCAGCGGTTTGCTACGCTTATTTGAGGAACGAGCTCGCGCGGCGCGCGGCGCGCGAAGGTGAGGAGATCGCGACTTTCGTTCCGGCGCGTTTGGGACCGATGCCGCCCGAGAGCAGCTGGGTTTTGGAAGAGAACGGGCTGCCTGCCCCCGCATTGGTCACCCATGTGCATGCGACCGTCGCCGACGTCATGACGCCCGATCCCGTATCCGTGCGCCCCGACGAGACGGTGCTTGAGGCGGCTCGCCTCCTTCGGGCACATGACATCGGCTCCCTGGTTGTCACGAAGGATGACGGCACGTATCTCGGCTTGGTCACCAGACGCGCACTGGCCGACCGCTACCTCGCGGCAACCGATGCCCTCCAGCAGGACGGTTTGGGGGAGCAGGCCGTTGCCGCCGACCTCGCCGCCTCGCTTGGCCAGAACGTGGCAGACATCGTCCAAGCCGATGTGCTCACCCTCGATGCCGAGGCCCTGCTCAACGATGTCGTCGACGACCTCTTGGCAAGCGATCTCCGCGAGGCGGTGGTCCTCGACGAGGAGGGACGCGTCCAGGGCATCGTCACACGCTCCGACGTGGCCGTGCGGCCGAAACGCAAAGTGGTGTTGGTTGACCACAACGAGACGCGTCAGGCGGTCGACGGGATCGAAGAGGCTGAGATCGTGGAGATCCTCGACCACCACCGCATCGCCGATGTCACGACGGCCAATCCCATCCGCTTCCTCAACCTTCCCGTGGGATCGACCGCGACGATTGTCGCCATGGAATTCCGGTGCCAGGGGGTGGAGATCCCTCCCTCTATCGCCGCCGTGCTGCTGTCTGCGATTATGACCGACACCGTCATCCTCAAATCACCGACCACCACTGACGTGGACCGTGAACAGGTGGCGCTCTTGTCTGACATCGCCGGGGTTGATCCGACCGAATTCGGGTTGGCGGTATTCCGCTGCCGCGGGGGAGAGGGCGACATACCGGTGGAAAAACTGGTCGGAGCTGACTCGAAGGAGTTTCCTTTCGGCGACGCCACCGTTCTCATCGCCCAACATGAGACGGTTGACCTTGCCTCTGTCATGGAGTGGGAGGACGAGATCCGCGAGCAGCTGCGACGTCTCGTCGCCGAACATGGCTACGAGTTTGTGCTGCTGATGGTCACGGACATCATCGCCGAAGGGAGTCAGATCCTCTGCGAAGGCAATGCGCGCGCGGTGAGCCGCGTGCTTGGGGTGGACGGAGCCGTTGCCGGAGGCACCTGGATGCCCGGCGTCCTCAGCCGCAAGAAACAGGTTGCGGCCAAGATCTTGGAGGCATAGTCCCCCAGCGGTGAAACCCGAGAAGGCGCTGTTCGGCCCGGCCCGCCACCTGTTTGGCCTTGGGCCGGTCAGCGCCTTCCTGCAGTGGATGAGCGCGCCTTCAGAAGGCTTTTCGATCGGGAGCTCCCGGTTCTGGCAGGAGGACGTCGTCGAGGGAACGCTTTGGCACGTGATGGACGTCGGCGGCGTCGCGCCAGTACGAGACCGACCCGTCGTCCGGTAGGGCTGCGACGCGCACTTCCTCTGCCGGCTTTCCCAGCGCGAGCACGAGGCTTGGCTGAATGGCGGTGTCTTCGAGCCCCAGCACTGAGGAGAGGCTCCGCTTTTTCACGGAAGCGACGATGCAGCCGCCGTATCCCGATTCGGTCGCCTGCAGCATGACGGTTTGCGCGGCTATGCCCTCATCCCGGGCGGTGAACAGGTCGGAAAGCATCCGATTGCCATCTTGGCATATGATGATGTAGGCGCTTGGCCGTTCTCCTGCCGCGGGACCAGGCCAGTTGGGCAGCGCGCGAGCCCAGGCAAGGCAGGAAAACACACGCTCGCACTGCGCGGCTTCGCTGACGATGGCATAGCGCAGGGTCTGGGCGTTTCCGCTCGATGCGACAAATCGCGCCGTGTCCACCCAGCTGCGGAGAAGATCCGCGTCGATGCGGTCTTCCTCATGAAAGCGACGGTAGGTGCGGCAGGCCATGATGGTGTCGTGCAGCATGGGACCTCCTGATGGTTGACGGGTCATTGGCGGGGCGGTTCGGTCGCGGACGGCTTGCGCGAACGATCGCAGGGCACGGGATGACTCTGCGTGCAGAGTGCTATGATATCCGAAACAAAAGGAGACCTGATGAACCCAAACCGTTTGCTTGGCCTGTTTTTCGACCTGGTCCGCATCGAGAGTCCCTCGCATCACGAGCGCCTCATGGCGTCGCGCTGCCGGGACGAGTTGGAATCACTCGGATTTTCCGTGCGGTTTGATGACTCGGCCGTCAAGACGGAATCCGAAACGGGCAACCTGATTGCCCATCTGCCGGGAACCGCTTCGGGGCACATCGTGCTGTCCGCCCATATGGACACGGTTCAGCCGTGTGCCGGCATCGAGCCGGTCGTCGACGAGGGGATTGTGCGGTCGGCGGGAGACACTATTCTTTCCGCAGATGACAAGGCCGGTGTGGCGGGCATCCTCGAAGGCATGCGGTCGGTGGTGGAGGCGGGAACGCCACGTCCTGATGTCACCGTGTTGCTGACGACCTGCGAAGAGCAGCATCTGCTCGGTTCTGGGGCGCTGTCTGCCGATGAGCTGCCGGCGGGAGCACCCTGCTATGTGATGGACGCCGACGGCGCACCGGGAACCATTGTGACCGGAGCGCCCTGTCATTGGACGTTGCGCGCGGCATTCGAGGGACGCGCCGCGCATGCCGGCGTGGCTCCCGAAACCGGCGTGTCCGCCATCCTCATGGCAGCCGCCGCTCTTGAGGCCATGCCGCTCGGTCGTCTTGACGAGGAGACCACGGCGAACATCGGCACGATTGCCGGAGGGAGCGAGACGAACGTCATTCCTGCGGCGTGTGTGCTGGAAGGGGAGTGCCGCTCCTTGCACGAGGATCGTGCCGAGACGCAAAAGGATGCCATGACCCGGGCTCTTGAGAATGCCGCCTCCCAAGGGGGCGGAACGGTGAACATCGCGTGGCTGAAGAACTACGATGCCGTGCTCTACGATGAGCAAGACGAGCTTGTCCAGGGCATCGTCCGGGCTGCGCGCGCCGCGGGCCTTGAGCCTCGCTTCCGCCATTCGGGCGGCGGCTCAGACGCGAACGTGCTGGCTGCGCGCGGCGTTCGGGCCATCACGCTCGGTGTGGGCATGACGGCGTTCCATTCGCCCGATGAGCACATTGCCGTGGCTGACCTCGAGGGGACTGCCCGCCTTGTCGAGGCGCTCGTCGCCGAGGGAGCAAAGGCCGAGGCACGCTAGGAAAGCCCTTGCCGGGAACGCTTTGCCCGACGGCTTCGTTGATGCCGGCGGTCGTGCAGGGGGAGGGCGGGAAGGATGGGGCCAGCCGGATGCTGCCGCCGGGACGGGGAGGACGAGGGGCATCGTCTATGATGCGGAAACACAAACAAATGTTTCACGTGAAACATCCGGTCCCTTCGTCGTTCCGACGGTTTGGCGAAGCCCTTCTTTCTACGGTATTCCAAAGGTCAGGAAGGACTGACGCAGCCTGTCTTCTCGGACTATGCGACAGACCTGCCTCCCGCTGCTCAGCGCCTGTCTTTCGGTGCCTCAACCGGCGTGTTGCCTGAGCCTGCTCCTCGGTTGCGGAGGCGCGGAAAGCCCCGCAGGCTCTTTCTCGTCGCGTTGGCCTTCCTGTGCCACCATGCAGGGGATTCTTCGAGTTTCGGCAGCGTGGCAGAAGGCGGGCGCGCTTTCATCCCACTGCCAAATTATTTTGAGATTATGTTGCCTTTGTGATCTAACCATGCGCGCACTCGTCTTCCATCTGCGCAAATACTTGTCAAGAGGAGTAGATACTCCCGGATGCGTGGCGTTTGACAAGGTATCCGGGCGGTGATAGAGTTCTCCTTCGCGTCCCGTGAGGGTCGACTGTTTTCGTGTGCGCGTCAACCAAACGCATCCGAAGGCAACCGCAAGGACGGTTCCTTATTCTTCGTTACAAGTATAAGCAATCGATACAAGCAAGAGGTAAAAGGAGAGAAGCTTTGCCTACTATTAACCAGCTGGTTCGCAAAGGCCGCAAGAATTCGGTCGAGAAGAAGAAGACCCCGGCCCTGAAGGGCAACCCGCAGAAGCGCGGCGTGTGCACCCGTGTGTACACCACCACGCCGAAAAAGCCGAACTCGGCTTTGCGCAAGGTGTGTCGTGTTCGCTTGGTCAACGGCATGGAAGTGACCGCCTATATTCCGGGCATCGGTCACAACCTGCAGGAGCACTCGATGGTGCTCATCCGTGGCGGCCGTGTGAAGGACCTTCCTGGCGTGCGCTACAAGGTCATCCGCGCCGCGCTTGACTGTTCGGCCGTGGACAACCGCAAGCAGGCTCGGAGCCGCTACGGCGCAAAGCGCCCCAAGTAATCAACCGATAAGTCGCGCGGGCCGCAGGCCGCCACCGTTCGAAAGAGAATGGGGCGGGGCCTAATGAACGGAGAGAAAGCCGTTTCGAAGTGCGCAGAAGCCAGAAGGAGAGAACATGCCGCGTCGTGCAGCAGCCATCCGCCGCGAAGTGCAGCCGGATGCCCAGTACAACAATCGTCTCGTCACGCAGCTGATCAACAAGATCCTGCTTGACGGCAAGAAGTCCATCGCCGAGAACATCGTCTATGGCGCCTTTGACATCATTGAGAAGAAGACGAGCCAGGACCCCCTGTCGGTCTTCAAGAAGGCCATGGATAACGTCCGTCCCACGCTCGAGGTCAAGCCGAAGCGTGTTGGCGGCGCCACCTATCAGGTGCCGATGGAGGTCAACTCCCGTCGTGCCACCACGCTCGCCATCCGCTGGATCGTCGACTTCTCGCGCAAGCGCAAGGAGCACACGATGAAGGAGCGCCTGGCCGCCGAGATCATGGATGCTTCCGAGAACACCGGTTCGTCGGTCAAGAAGCGCGAGGACCTGTACAAGATGGCCGAGTCTAACCGTGCGTTCTCGCACTATCGTTGGTAAGAAAGGCAGCTTGACCCATGGCGAAAATCCCTCTGCAGGATACGCGAAACATCGGTATCATGGCCCATATCGATGCCGGCAAGACCACTACGACCGAGCGCATCCTTTACTACACGGGCAAGACTCATAAGATCGGCGAGGTGCATGACGGCGCCGCGACGATGGACTGGATGGTGCAGGAGCAGGAGCGTGGCGTGACCATCACGGCTGCGGCAACCACCTGCTTCTGGAAATACCCCGGCGGTGCCGATGACGGTGAGACCTATCGTTTTCAAATTATCGACACACCCGGCCACGTTGACTTCACGGCCGAAGTTGAGCGCTCCCTGCGCGTGCTCGACGGCGCGGTCGCGGTGTTCGATGCCGTCGCCGGCGTGCAGCCGCAGTCGGAAACGGTGTGGCGTCAGGCCAGCCGCTACGGCGTGCCCCGCATTGCCTACATCAATAAATATGACCGTGTCGGCGCGGACTTCTTCCACGCGATCGACACCATGAAAGACCGTCTTGGCGCACCGGCGATCGCCGCCCAGATGCCCATGGGCGCCGAAGAGGACTTCTGGGGTATCGTTGACCTGGTGACCATGACCGCATGGGACTTCAAGGCTGACGAGAAGGGCATGACCTATCCCGAACCTCTGGATGCCATCCCTGCTGAGTTCGCCGAGGAAGCCGAGCTTCGTCATCAGGAACTCCTCGAGGCTGCTGCCGACTGTGACGACGCCCTCATGGAGAAAGTCCTCATGGAGGAAGAAGTAAGCGTCGATGAGCTGAAGGCCGCCATCCGCAAGGGAACGGTCGAATGCAAGATACACCCGGTGTTCGTGGGCTCGTCCTACAAGAACAAGGGTGTGCAGGAACTGCTCGATGCCGTTGTGGACTACATGCCCTCTCCGGTTGACGTGCCCCCCATCAAGGGCACGAATCCCGATACGGGAGAAGAGGACGAGCGTCCTGCCGACGTCAAGGCTCCCTTCTCCGCTCTTGCATTCAAGATCATGACCGATCCGTTCGTCGGCAAGCTCACCTACCTGCGTGTCTATTCAGGCAGCCTGGAGTCTGGCTCCTATGTGACGAACGCGAGCAAGGACAAGAAGGAACGCATCGGACGTTTGCTTCAGATGCATTCGAACCAGCGAGTTGACATCGATGGTTGCGCGGCGGGCGACATTGTTGCAGTCGTCGGCCTGAAGGATACTTCAACCGGCGATACGCTGTGCGACGCCGACCATCCGATCATCCTGGAGTCCATGGAATTCGCCGATCCGGTCATCGACATTGCCGTCGAGCCGAAGACGAAGGCCGAGCAGGACAAGATGGGCATCGCCCTGCAAAAGTTGGCCGAAGAGGACCCGACCTTCCGCGTGTCCACCAACCAGGAGACCGGACAGACCATCATTGCCGGCATGGGCGAGTTGCATCTCGAGATCATCGTCGATCGCCTTCTGCGCGAGTTCAAGGTTGAGGCGAACGTCGGCAAGCCGCAGGTCGCTTATCGTGAGACGGCCACGAAAGAGGTCGACAACGTCGAAGGCAAGTTCGTGCGCCAGTCCGGCGGTCGCGGCCAGTACGGTCATGCGGTCATCAATCTCATTCCGCAGGAGCCGGGCAAGGGCTATGAGTTCGAAAACAAGATCGTGGGCGGTGTTATTCCCAAAGAATACATCACTCCGGTTGACAAGGGCATCCAAGAGGCGCTCAACTCTGGCGTGCTCGCCGGGTATCCGGTTGTCGACATCAAGGTCGAGCTGATCGACGGATCCTACCATGAGGTTGACTCCTCCGAGGCCGCATTCAAGGTTGCCGGTTCCATGGCTTTCAAGAATGCGCTCCGGAAGGCTTCTCCGGTCATCCTCGAACCGATGATGGCTGTCGAAGTGGAAACTCCCGAAGAGTACATGGGCGATGTCATGGGCAACCTGAGCAGCCGCCGTGGGCAGATACAAGGCATGGGCGACGTCGCGAACGCGAAGACCATCCATGCGAAGGTGCCCCTGAGTGAGATGTTCGGCTACGCTACCGATCTGCGGAGCGGTACGCAGGGCCGTGCTTCATACACGATGCAGTTCGATTCGTACGAGGCTGTGCCAAAAAATGTGGCGGAAGAAATTATCAGCAAGGCCGGCGGCAACGCGTAGGCGTCATCGCTCGAGCATGATGGAGGTAAGGCAAGTGGCTAACCAGAAGATTCGCATCCGCCTGAAGGGGTATGACCATGAGATCGTGGACCAGTCCACGAAGCTCATCGTCGACACCGCCCAGAAAACGGGTGCAAAAGTGTCCGGACCGATCCCGCTGCCGACGGAGCGCAACCTATACTGCGTCGTCAAGGGTCCCCATGTGGACAAAGATTCGCGCGAGCAGTTCGAGATGCGCACGCATAAGCGTCTCATCGACATCCTTGAGCCGACCCCGAACACGGTTGACTCGCTGATGCGTCTCGATCTCCCCGCCGGCGTCGATATCGAAATCAAGCTGTAAGGGGGTATACGACAATGATCAATGCCATTTACGGCAAGAAAATCGGCATGACTCAGATTTTCGACGGAGACGACCGCGTCGTTCCCGTGACGGTCATACAGGCCGAGCCAAACAAGGTCTGCCAGGTCAAGACCGCTGAGACCGATGGCTATGAAGCTGTTCAACTGGGCTTCGGCGTCATCAAGGAGAAAAAGGTCAACAAGCCCATGGCGGGACATTTTGCCAAGCAGGGCACGGAGCCGGCGCGTTATCTGCGTGAGGTTCGCGTGGAAGCTGCCAGCGAATACAACGTGGGCGACCAGGTGACGGTGGCCGACTTCTCCGACACCAAAAAGGTTGACGTGACCGGCACATCCAAGGGCAAAGGCTTTGCCGGCGTCATGAAGCGCTACGGCTTCCGTGGCGGCCCGGGCGGCCACGGCTCACACTTTCATCGTGCGCCCGGTTCGGTGGGCCAGTGCGCCACTCCGTCCCGCGTGTTCAAGGGTCTTCGGCTCCCTGGCCACATGGGCTGCGACACGGTGACGGTGAAGAACCTCGAGGTCGTTCGCATCGACGAGGATCAGAGCCTCATCCTTGTCAAAGGCGCCATTCCCGGCGGCAAGAACGGCATCGTTCGCGTTCGCATGGCGTAACGCAGATTGAAACGATAAAGGAGCTTATGCATCATGACGACAATTGACATCAAAGACGCAAGCGGAAAGAAGGCCGGTGCCGCCGACCTCGCCGCTTCCGTGTTCGGCATCGAGCCGAATGTGCCTGTCATGCACCAGGTCGTGCGCTCCCAGCGCGCGGGATGGCGCCAGGGCACGCATGACACGAAGACCCGCGGCCAGGTTCGTGGCGGCGGCAAGAAACCATGGCGCCAGAAGGGCACTGGCCGTGCCCGTCAGGGCACCATTCGCGCTCCTCAGTGGGCTGGCGGCGGCGTGGTGTTCGGTCCACACCCGCGTTCCTACGCGTTCCGCGTGAACAACAAAGAGGTCAAGCTTGCCATGCGCTCGGCGCTTTCGGCGAAACTGGCCGACGGCGAGCTGCAGGTGGTCGACGGGCTGTCTTTCGAGAAGCCGTCCACGAAGGCTGCGGTCGCCATGCTGAAGGCTTTCGGCTTGGAGGGGCGCACGACCATCGTCATCGCCAACGACGACGTGAACACGTACCTGTCGTTCCGCAATATCCCCAAGGTGAACATCCTGCCAGTTGCGGAAGCGAACACCTATGAGCTCATCGATAACAAGGCGCTCGTTTTCACGACCGCCGCACTGAAGCGCATCGAGGAGGTGCTTGCATAATGAAGGATCCCCGCGAGATCATAATCCGCCCCGTGATCACGGAGCACAGCTATGACCAGATGGAGAAGAACACCTACACCTTTGAGGTGGCCAGGGATTCGAACAAGGTTGAGATTCGTCAGGCTATCGAGGCACTTTTTGACGTGAAGGTGGTCAAGGTGAACACGCTCAACGTGAAGCCGAAACCCAAGCGCGTCCGCTATCAACTCGGCAAGACCCGCGCCTGGAAAAAGGCTATGGTCACGCTCAAGGAAGGCGACTCCATCGCGATGTTCGCCAACTGACGCAGAGGAGCTTCACGGCATCGGACACGCGATTTGCTTGTTCGATGACGGCCTTGCACAGATCGTTTTCACGACCTCAAGCCGTATGGCGGCTTGGGGTCGTGTTGCATTCAGGCTCGTGAGCCTGCCCGGCGCGGAACGCGCAGGACAAAGAACCACCCGCTATGCGGGTGCGCATCGAAGGCTTTGCCCTTGAAAATCCAATGACCGCCTGCCAGAGGCTTAAGATGCAAGTG
>JAEWQO010000073.1 GCA_023460315.1 Actinomycetes bacterium | reverse complement strand
AGGAAACAGTAAGGTCAATTTCTCTTTTTTCCATGATAGTTTATTTTGGGGGTAAATCTTTACCGCAAAAATAAACATTATTCCGTCACATTGAACCTATTGCCGGCGATATTCTTTAGGTGACATGCCGGTGTGATGCTTGAAATACTTACCAAAGAAGGACTGGTTGGCAAAATGCAGCTCGTCCGCAATTTCCTGAATGCTCATTTCGGAAGACTTCAGCAAGGCTTTGGCTTCCAAAACTACGAGACTGTCAATCCATTCGCCTGCCGTCTTTCCGCTGATTTCTTTCACTACGGTGGAAAGGTGCTTGGCGGTGAGGAACATCTTATCGGCATAATAGGACACACTTCGCTCTTCTTTATAAGACTCTGAAACGGCACGGATAAAGCGCTCGAACAAGTCTTCCTTCCTGCTTTTGGGAATGCGTTCCTGAACGACATGCCCTTGATAAATGTTATATATCTCATAAAAAAGGGCCAACAGCAACCCCTGGGTGATTTCCTTACGGAAAGGGTTGTCTTTCAGCTTCACCTTGCTCCAAAGAAAAGAGTGATACTCCTGAAATGATTGGGATTCCTCCGGAGTGATGTGGACAAAAGGCCGTTCCTTAATCATAAAGAACATGGGGAAAAGCTGCTGCATGGTAGGTATCACCATATCCATAAAGTCCTTTGAAACGGCAATGAAAAGTCCGGAAAAATCTTCGGAGCGTTCCCGTTGCAGAACAATCTGGTCGGGAAGAATAATGCCCAACATACCTTCCCGCATTTCACATTGCTGCAGGTTGAGTTCCAGTTTGCACCACCCTTTCAAACAGACAGTCAGGCAAGCAGCATTCAAACGGGTGGGATAAGAGCTCAAAGGCATATCCTTGATGTCATTAAAAATAGCAAAATCATTGCCGATGAAATCAATCATCGGCAAATGATGTATCTGGGAAATGTCTACATTCCGTATTCTCTTAGTATCCATGGTTTTTGTGCTTTGGCGACAAATGTAGGACTATTTTGCGGAATTTAGCTCTAAAAATTCTTAAATGGAAACTTTTAGTTCATTATCTTGAAACCGATAAAAAAGGTTCTCGGCTGCGTCGGTCCGTAGAAATAACCCGCATCGCGGAATTCCCCTTTATCCAGGTCTTTCTGGAAACTGTTAAAGATATTCTGTACACCCGTATTCAACTGAAGCTTGATATGGTCGTGAAGCACAAACGTATAGTTCAACTTCACATTCAGATCCAGAAATTGGGGAGTATGCTCCATGCGGTCTGAAGTGATATTACAGAAGGCACCCTCGGGAGCATCTTCCGGTGCGTAGTGCGGAACAATCATCTTTCCCGTATAAGTGCCGGAAAGAGAGAAATCAAAATTCTTTACCGGTGCGGAAGAGAAAGTGAAGTACCCGTAATAATCCGGTGTACGGGGCATGCGCTTAGTGGTAAGGTCTTTTCCGTCCACCTTTGTCCAAGCTTCCTCATGGGTATAGCGGCTGCGCTGTGCCGTAAATCCGAGTTGGAACTGCGCCTCCTTACCATGGGCAATCCTCGCATCCAGATTGGCACCATATACACGTGCACCGTTTCCGTTGCGGCGCTCCTTAATAACATCCCCTACTTCGTTCTTGCCGATATCTTCGAGCACAAAGACATGGCGCAGGTCTGTATAGAAACCTTCCACCAGAATGTTTGCCTGCCAGTGCCCCAAATGGGCAGTCCAGTCTACCGAACCGCTGTAACTGTTGGAACGCTCTTCACGCAGATTGTCGGACAGTTTGATTTGGACACCCTTACCGCCTACTGCCGTTACGTGCAAGTCCTCATCGTATGCCTGCGGAGCACGGAAACCGGTAGAATAAGTCAAGCGTGCCTGAAAATCATCTGTCGGCTTGTAGAGCAGGTTGACGCGAGGACTGAAAATAAGCTTGTCAATCAGGTTGTGCTTGTCCAGACGGGCGCCGACCAACATGGTCAGTACATTCATTTTCCACTCATTCTGCACGAAAGCACTGGCAATGCGGACATCCTGCTCCATGTCACGATGATAGCCGGTCATAATGTCATGCAGGGAGTTGTTCTGATATTCCAGTCCGCTGGTGAAGGTAGCGGGAGCAAAGAAACAGTTGTCCATATTGCCTACATACATGCCACCGGCAACCCAAGTCAAGTCTTTCGTCTTGCCGTAGGCATTCATGTCCTTTTGGGCACCATAGTAACTGTTGCGATCGGTGTGCTGGATGGAGGTGTAAGCTGAAATCTTATGCTTGTACTCTTTCCAGAATAAATCGTAGCTCACGCCTCCGCTATTGATGATATGCTTGGTCTGCTCGGTAATGTCCGTCTCATGCGGCTGCAAATCAAATTTATTACCTCCGCGACGAAGTTCGTTAGTAGTATGGTATTCCAGATTGATGCGGCTGAAATGCGTAGGACGGTAATAGGCACGGAAACCGAAGGTATTCATGTTCAGCTTGCCCAGCTCGGAAAAGCCATCGCCATCGCGGTCGTAGGGGTTACGGTTGCGGTAACTCTCATAAAGGGCAATGCCGTAGGAGTTATCTTTGGCAACCAGCGATACATTGCCACCCATATATTGCTCCCAGGACTTGCCGTCCATATTGGAGAACATACTCGATACCTGGAAGGAATTGTTGATGGGATCTTTGGTTATGATGTTGATGGTGCCTCCCACAGCATTAGCTCCAAACAAGGCAGAGCCTCCACCACGCACCACTTCTACCCGTTCAATCATGTTCACGGGGATTTGCTCCAGTCCGTACACACCGCTCAATGCACTGATGATGGGACGGCTGTTTATCAATATCTGCGAATACGGACCTTCCAAGCCATTGATGCGCACCTGGGGGAAACCACAGTTCTGGCAGTTGTTCTCCACACG
>JAEWQO010000072.1 GCA_023460315.1 Actinomycetes bacterium | reverse complement strand
GCTTGATGGAGCGGGCGCGCGAGCGCGGCCTGTGCCGGGCGATCGTGGTCAATCGCATCGATGCCGACGGCGCCGACCCGGCGCGCGTGCTCGAGCGGCTGCGCGAGGTGTTCGGCCCCGAGGTCCTGCCCCTCAACCTTCCCGCCGCCGGCGGCAACCAGGTGGTGGACTGCTTCGGCCAGGCCGAAGGCGACAGCGACCTCGGTCCCGTGGCCGACTGGCACCAGCGCATCCTCGACCAGGTGGTTGAGGTCGACGAAGCGGTCATGGACCACTATCTGGAAGGCGGCGAAGGCGGGCTGTCCGGGAGCGAGCTGCACGATGCCTTCGAACAGTGCCTGCGCGAGGGCCACCTGGTGCCGGTGTGCTTCGCCTCCGCGCGCAGCGGCACCGGCATCGCCGCCCTGCTCGACGTGGCCGCGCGCCTGTTCCCGCATCCCGGCGAGGGCAACGCTCCCCCCTTCCTCAAGGGAGAAGGGACCGGTGCCCGGCCCTTCGCCGCCAGCCCGGACCCGCAGGCGCATGTGCTGGCGACGGTGTTCCGCATCGTGCACGACCCGTTCGTGGGCAAGCTGGGCGTGTTCCGGGTCTACCAGGGCACCGTGCGGCGCGAATTGCAGCTGCTCGTCGGCGACGGCCGCAAGCCATTCAAGGTCGGCCACCTGTTCCGGCTGCGCGGACGCGAGCACGAGGAGATCGAACGCGCCGTGCCCGGCGACATCGCCGCGATCGCCAAGGTCGAGGAACTGCACCTGGGCGCGGTGCTGCACGACAGCCACGACGAGGACCACATCCACCTCGCGCCGGTGGCGTTCCCGCGGCCGATGTTCGGCCTGGCGGTGAGCGCCGGCAGCCGCGGTCAGGAGCAGAAGCTGGCCAGCGCCCTGCACCGGCTGTCCGAGGAGGACCCCTGCTTCCAGGTCGAGCACGAGGAGGAGACCAACGAGACGGTGATCCGCGGGCTGTCGGACCTGCACCTGCGCATCAACCTGGAGCGGCTCAGGGAGCGCTTCGGGCTGGAGGTGCAGACGCGGACGCCGCGCATCGCCTACCGCGAGACCATCTCGGTCGCCGCCGAAGGCCACCACCGGCACAAGAAGCAGACCGGCGGCGCCGGCCAGTTCGGCGAGGTGTCGCTGCGCATCGAACCGCTGCCGCGCGGCGCCGGCTTCGAGTTCGTCGACCAGGTCAAGGGCGGCGTCATTCCCGGCCAGTTCCTGCCGGCGGTCGAGAAGGGTGTGCGCCAGGTGCTGCGCAGCGGTGCCGTCTCCGGCCACCCGATCCAGGACCTGAGGGTGATCGTGCACGACGGCAAGCACCATCCGGTGGACAGCAAGGAAGTGGCCTTCATCGCCGCCGGCAAAAAGGCCTTCCTCGACGCGGTCGGCCGCGCCGCGCCGCAGGTGCTAGAGCCGATCGTCGACCTGGTGGTGCACGCGCCCGAGGCGGCGATGGGCGATGTCAGCGGCAGCCTGGCCGGCAAGCGCGCGCGCATCAACGGCACCGACGGCGCGGGCGATGGCGAAGTGGCGATCAGCGCGCAGGTGCCGCTGTCCGAACTCGAGGGCTACGCGGCCGAACTCAAGTCGATCACCGCAGGCCGCGGCCGCTACAGCCTGGACTTCAGCCATTACGAACCGGCCCCGCCGCAGGTGCAGCAGGCGCTGGTCGCGGCCTGGTCGCCGCGCCACGAGGATGACTGACGGCTGGGCGACGCCGGCCCGCGCCGCCGCGCTCGCCGACGCGATCCTGGTGCTGCACGCGGGTGTGGTCGCCTTCGTGGTGCTGGGCACGCTGGCGATCCTGGTCGGCGGCCCGCTGGGCTGGCCCGTCGTGCGCAGCCTCGCGCTGCGCGCGGCCCACCTGGCGCTGATGCTGCTGATCGCGCTGCAGGCCTGGCTGGGCCGACTGTGCCCGCTCACCGGCTGGGAGCAGGCGCTGCGCTCCCGGGCCGGACAGGACACCTACGGCGGCTCCTTCATCCAGCACTGGCTGTCGCGGCTGATCTTCTTCGAGGCGCCGTGGTGGGCGTTCGTCGCGGCCTATACCGCCTTCGCCGTGGTGGTGCTGGCGAGCTGGTGGCGCTGGCCTCCCCGGCGGCGCCGCGCCGGCCCGCCGCGCTGAGCGTGGAAAAGGACGCGCGGACCCCTGTTTTTTCGCGTTTTCCTATTGGCGGGGCGTTGCGGATGCCCTACATTGCGCCTGCCGGCACGTTCGGCCACAACAGAACGCAGACCACAGACACAGACGAGGGAACACGTACCCATGGCAAAGAAGAAGGCCCCGACCAAGAAGGCGGCTGCTCCGAAGAAGGCCGCCAAGCCTGCAGCCCCCAAGGCGATCAAGGAAGCCCTGAGCAAGTCGGGCCTGGTCGCGCACATCGCCGAGTCCACCAGCCTGGCGGCGAAGGACGTCCGCGCCATGCTGGGCGCGCTCGAGACCGCGATCCACGGTTCGCTCAACAAGAAGGGCGCCGGCAGCTTCACCCTCCCGGGCGTGGCCAAGTTCAGCGCCGTCAGCGTGCCGGCCAAGCCCAAGCGCAAGGGCATCAACCCGTTCACCAAGGAAGAGCAGTGGTGTGCCGCCAAGCCCGCCTCGGTGAAGGTGAAGGTGCGTCCGCTCAAGAAGCTCAAGGACGCCGCGGCCTGATCGCAGCGATCCCCGCTTCATGTGGCTGGAACGGGACGGCGCTTGCCGTCCCGTTTTCATTTGTGCGGGTAGGATGCGCGATCCCGACCGGAGACGCCCTATGAAGAACCTCAACGGATTCCTCGACCACCTGCTCAAGTCGGCCGCGCCCGGCACCATCACCGGCAACGATGGCCGCGGCGGGCTGGGTGGCATGCTCGGCTCGGACTTCGGCAAGGGCGCGATGAGCGGTGGCGCGCTCGGCCTGCTGCTGGGCAGCAACAAGGC
>JAEWQO010000071.1 GCA_023460315.1 Actinomycetes bacterium | reverse complement strand
GCTCCTCTCTCTTGGCCAGGTCCCCCATGGGCCCGCCCTCCGGAAAGGAATTCTCGAACTCAGCCGCACGCGTCAGGCTGAGTTCGAGAGAAAAAACAAAGTGTACGGTTCAGCTTGCGAATCAACTTCTCTCTCCTGACCTGCGCCGCCAGCGGGTTTTCTTATGGAATGCGACGGCGGTCTGCTTCTTTTTCGTTAGAATAAAGCCAATGCCTTTTACACAAGGACATCCTTAAAGGAGGAAACCATGCCAAAAATTACTCGTGATCAGGTAAGGGTGCCGGCTGATGTTATGCCGGAGTCACGGGAGGTGTACATCGATAACTATCTGAAAGCAACGCGCGGCACCGGACGTCTCATGCTGTTCGCGTGTGATCAGAAGATCGAGCATCTGAACAAGGATTTCTATGGTGAGGGCATCGATATCGCCGATGCAGAGCCGGAGCATCTTTTCAAAATCGGGCGTCAAGGGGTCGTTGGCGTGTTGGCCGGACAGCGCGGTCTCATTGCGCAGTATGCTGCTGACTATCCCGAGATCAACTATCTTGTGAAGATGAATTCCAAGACGAACCTCGTCGGCACGAAGCAGGACGATCCTTACTCGCCGCAGCTGTATGATCTCGATGCCGTGCTGGCTATGCGTGAAGCGGGCGTGAATATTGTCGGCTTGGGCTACACCATCTATTTGGGCAGCGAGTATGAGTCCACGATGATGGCTGAGGCGGGCGAGCTCATCGCGCAGGCGCATGCTAACGGGCTGTTGGTGGTGCTGTGGATCTATCCGCGTGGCAAGGCCGTGAGCGCCGAGAAGGATCCTGCCCTCATTGCCGGCGCGGCGGGCGTCGCACTTTGCCTGGGCGCGGATTTCGTCAAGGTGAATCCGCCGAAGCCTGAGGATGGAACCGCTCCGGCAGAGGCTCTCAAGATAGCATCCATGGCCGCCGGACGGACAGGTCTTGTGTGTGCTGGCGGTTCGACGGTTGACGCCGAGACCTTTCTCACGCAGCTTCATGACCAGATTCACGTGGGCAATGCCTGCGGAAACGCTACCGGACGCAACCTTCATCAGCGCTCTCTTGATGAGGCGGTGCGCCTGACGAAGGCCATCAGCGCCATCACGCTTGCCGATTACAGCGTCGAGGACGCTCTCGACGTCTTCAACGGTGACGAGGATTTCTCCCTGTAACGCCTTCGAACGGCTGCTGCTCCTTTGAGCATCAAAGGTGCCCCCTTTCCTGTACGAGGGGGCACCTTTTTTTGTGCGAGTTCGCCTTGCTTGCCGCCTTTCTCTGGGATTTCGGGTCTCAGGTGTTCAGGGGTGGAGCAGATGATGCGCTTGAGGGAGGATTCCGGCGCCCCTCTTGTGATGGTCACTCACGCAAGGGGCATGATGTGCCGCGGGACGGATTCCGCCGCTGTTAGAGGGTTGCCCGTTTTTGGCCATCCTCATTCCGTATATCGTCAATATCCATTCATCGAAGCAAAGTGTCCATTCGTCAAGATACGTTATCAATAAGATGGTAACCGGTTCGTGGTGAAGAAAGGGCAGAGGGTACCATGAGGTAACGTCAGGAGCCGTGCGCGGGATGGGCATGGCCGTACATGAACGGAGGGGATTTTCATGACTGATTCCGATTGGGACACCAGCAAGCTTACGAACGAGGTTGGCAATCCCGTTGCCGACAACAATCACACGACCACGGCAGGCAAACGCGGCCCCCTGGTGCTGCAGGATAACTGGATGGTCGAGAAATTGGCGCATTTCGACCGTGAAGTCATTCCGGAACGGCGCATGCACGCCAAAGGATCAGGCGCCTATGGCACATTCAAGGTGACGGGGGACATCACCACCTACACGAAGGCGAAAGTCTTCATGCCGGGAACTGAAACTGACGTGTTTCTTCGGTTTTCCACCGTTGCCGGCGAGCGTGGTGCCGCCGATGCCGAACGTGATATCCGCGGCTTTGCCATGAAGTTCTACACTCCCGACGGCAATTGGGATCTTGTGGGGAACAACACGCCGGTCTTTTTCTTGCGCGATCCGAAGAAGTTCGTTGATCTCAATCATGTGATCAAACGGGATCCCCATACGAATATGCACTCCCCTCAATCAAACTGGGATTTCTGGTCGAGTCTCCCCGAAGCGTTGCACCAGGTGACCATCGTCATGTCCGATCGCGGCATACCCGCCAGCTATCGTCACATGCACGGATTTGGCAGCCACACCTTCAGTCTCATCAATGAGGAAAACGAGCGTGTGTGGGTCAAGTTTCATCTGAGGACTCATCAGGGTATCAAGAATCTCACCAACGAGGAGGCGACTGAGGTTATCGCGCATGACCGCGAGAGCCATCAGCGCGATCTTTTCGAGGCTATCGAGCGAGGCGACTTTCCCCGCTGGACGTTTTATATCCAGGTGATGGACGAAGCTACCGCCAAAAACTATAAGGAGGACCCCTTTGACGTCACGAAGGTGTGGAGCCATAAGGAGTTCCCGCTCATCGAGGTCGGCGAGTTGGAGCTCAACCGCAACCCACAAAACTATTTCGCCGAGGTCGAGCAAGCCGCATTCGCTCCCACCCACCTGGTTCCTGGCATCGCGCTGTCGCCGGACAAGTTGCTGCAGGGTCGTCTTTTCGCCTATGGCGATGCGCAACGCTATCGTCTCGGCGTGAATCACAACCATATTCCGGTCAATAGGCCACGCTGCCCCTATGCCGAGTTCCATCGGGATGGGCACATGCGCACCGACGGCAATTTCGGTGCCGCGATTGCTTATGAGCCGAACAGCTATGGACAATGGCAACAACAAGCCGACGCGGCGGAGCCACCCCTCGACCTCTTTGGTCCCCTGGATGCCTGGAATCCTGCGGATGATCCAACCGACGACACGTTCTATCAGCCGGGCGACCTCTATCGGCTCATGGACGAGGGCCAACGTGCCGCGCTCGTTTCGAACACGGCAGCCGACATCGGGCCGGCAACCGAGAACATCAAATACCGTCATGCGGCCCATTGCCATAAGGCCGACGTCGAATATGGCACGCGTTTGGCCGAGGCGCTGGGATTGGACGGTGCCCACGTCGAGGAGCTTGCAATGATGGGGCATGAGGAACGTATGGCGGCCACCGGGCAAGATGTTCCGTCTCGCAAGGCTGGCGGCGCGATCAAGGCATAAAAGGCATCAGGCTCGCCGAGGCATAGGTTTTCCTCGACGAGCCTGCTTACGATACGGATGGTGCCCGAGGCGAGAGTCGAACTCGCACGTCGTGAGACAACGGTTTTTGAGACCGCCGCGTCTGCCATTCCGCCACTCGGGCGCAACACGAGAGTATACCGGATACCCGGTACGCCGTCGAGGGGGAAATGGATGCCGGCTGTTCGCTGTCAATCGAAAAATTTCTGACCACGGTTTTTCCGATCGGGCATTGCGGTGCCATAGAGCAAGCTTTGACAAGAAGCATCCCTTGTTCGCTTTCGAACGTAGCCTGTGCCATGCGGTGTCTGCCTTATCCGAAAGCAAACGGGCAACAGGTTCTCAGGGCTCTGGCAGAACATCGCCGCATGAAGCATAATGGGATGATCTTTGGGCGTGTCCGCACGACTTTGTTCTTGCCGAGACATGCAGATGTGATCAACTGGTCAGGAGGTTGCCGTGGAGCATGAAGAAGTGCTTGAGAGCATTGATGCCTATGTGGAGGAGAACTGGGAGGCGATGGTGGAGGACATCGCATCGCTTGTGCGCATTCCCAGCTTCCAGGAGGATGACAAGAAGGCGGACGGTGCCCCGTTTGGTCCTGGGCCGAAACAGGCGCTTTCGGCGGCACTCGCGCTAGCTGAACGGATGGGCTTCACCGTGCACGATGCGGAGGGCTATATCGGGTTCGCTGACTTTAAGGGAAAGAGCGAGACTCAGATCGGGATTGTCGGCCACATGGACGTTGTCCCAGCCGGGCCGGGGTGGAGTTTTGATCCGTATGAGGTCACGCGGAAGGACGGGTATCTCGTGGGGAGGGGCACCCTTGACGACAAGGGACCGAGCGTCGTGGCCCTGCATGCTTTGAAGTTTTGGAAGGATCGGGGCGTTGATTTTCCTTATACGGTGCGCTTTCTGTTTGGAGCGAACGAGGAATCGGGCATGGCCGATGTGGCATATTATCGCCGCCATTACGATGATCCAGCCTTTTTGTTCACGCCCGATGCGGAATTTCCCGTGTGCTACGGCGAGAAGGGCGGCTATGATGGCGTGATCATGAGCAGGTCCATGCCAGCGGCGGACCGTGTCATACTGGAATTTGAGGGGGGAACCGCGACCAATGCGGTTCCTGGCCAGGCATATGCCATCGTGAGGGCTGATGCCAAGGATCTTCCGGAAACCGACCGCATCAACGTCACCGAGGCTGGTTCCGGCTGCGCTCGCTTGGATGCCGCCGGCAAAAGCGCCCATGCCTCGATGCCCGAGGACGGCGTGAACGCCATTGGTCTCATCGTCGACTATCTGCTTGAGCACGAACTGTGCACTGCTGACGAATGCGCTTTCCTCGCTCTTGACCAGAAGCTTCTCAACCATGCCGATGGCAGCGGTCTGGGCTTGGAGAGCGAAGACGAGCATTTCGGTCCTCTGACGATCGTCGGCGGCACGGTGGCCATCAAGGACGACCGTTTCGTTCAGACGCTCGACAGCCGCTTTCCCACATCCATCACAGCGGAAGAGATCACGGATCGCATGGAGCAGCTGGCCGCCGAGATCGGCGGATCGTTCGAAAACACGTTGCTCATGGAGCCTTTCCTGATGGAGCCGGATTCTCCGGTCATCCAAGCCCTCCTCGATGCCTACAACGAGGCGACGGGGGAACAGGCGAAGCCGTTCACGATGGGAGGGGGCACGTATGCCCGTGAGTTCACGTCGGGAGCAAGCTTTGGTCCTGAGAAGCCCTGGATTGAGAATCCCGACTGGGTGGGGACGATGCACGGTCCCGACGAAGGCGTGAGCGAGGATCTGCTCAAGCAGGCGTTCAAGATATACGCGTTGACTATTCCCAAACTCATGGAGCTTGAACTGCGATGATGGCGAAAAGGACGGCCCCGATGGCGGCGGCATTCTCGGGGCCGTCCTTGGTATGATTCGACGGCTGGCAGGAAGCGAAAGCGAAGCCGAGCCGTTTGAGGCTGCTCGCCCGTTCGTCATATATGCCGCTTTACCCAAGTATCTCATGCTTTTTGCCGCTTTGCTTTCTCCTTCCTCTATAATAAGGCAAACGTGGGCGAAGCCTGTGCACGTCTGAGAAAGCTAGAGGAGGCTCAAGTGTTGAAAGCAATGATCGTCGATGACGAGGCTCCCGCGCGTTCAGAGCTGAAGTTCCTGCTTGATGGACTGGGGCAGACTGAGGTAGTCGCTGAGGCGGCGAGCGTGCGCGAGGCTATTGAAAAGCTCAAAGAGTATCCCTGCGATGTAATGTTTCTTGATGTCAGCATGCCAGAGGCGACAGGCTTGCAGCTCGCCGATGCGTTGCAGCATCTCAAGTTTCCTCCCGCCATCGTGTTTGTGACGGCTTACAGCGAATTCGCGCTTGAAGCTTTCAAGGTGAACGCGATCGACTATCTGGTGAAGCCGGTTGAGACCGAGCGCCTTTCGCAGGCCATCTCCCGGGTTCGCGAGCATGTGACCCTGCACATGCAAGCCCAGAAGTCCGAGCGCATTCCCGTCGAAAAGGGCGGCAAGAAAATCCTCATCGGAATCGACAAGATTCGTTTTGTCATGGCCCGTGACGACTATGCCTATCTGCAGACGGACACCGACCGCTATTTTTCCACGGTGAGCTTGGCTCAACTTGAGAAGCGTCTTGATGGCCATGGGTTTTTCCGCGTGCATCGTGGCTACCTGGTGAACCTTTCCATGGTTGAAGAAATCGAGTCGGTGTCGGGTGGCACGTTGCTGCTCACCTTAAACGATGTCGAGGAAAAGATCCCCGTCTCTCGCCGCCGCGTTTCGGCCCTGAAAAAGGCCCTTGGCCTCTAACGGGCACGGTGCCAGTCGGGGCCGCATACGTCCCTGCCGTGATGTTTCCTTGGCAAGAAATGCGGAGCGTGCAAACACCGTTACGGCGCTGTAACGTCATGGCAATGGGGAGACTTTGGGGGATATGGTAGGATGAGCGTGCGCTGACCGGATATTCATGGGGTATGTCCAAGCGAGAGGGAGGCTCATGATGAAGAGGGATTTTCGCACGTCACACGTCGGCCGCGTCACGGTACTTGCTTCGGCGTTCGCTCTGGGGACTGTTGGGTTGCTGTTCTTGGCGGGCTGCGCGAGCGATCCTGCTACGCTCTACGAAAACAAATGCGGATCTTGCCACAGCTTGAGCACGGTTGACAACGCCTCATACTCGACCGCTGAAGAGTGGAAGGACGTGGTTGATCGCATGAAGGACAAGACCACGACAATCAGCGACCAGGATGCAGCCACCATCACCGATTATCTTGCCAATCGCTAACTGAAACATTTGATTTGAGGCGTGCTGGCTGCCGTTTGACCGAATGCGTCTCCTTGTCGCTCCCGTCATGGTCGGAGATGAGCGGCTTCGGACGGATGGCTCATTCCCATCCGGGTTTGCCGATCCCTCCCTGTTCTATGGCATCCAACAAGCCTTGTCGATCGAAGACGCCCACCTTGCGGTAGATGTTGCTCACGTGGTGTTTGGCTGTGCCTTGGGCAATGGACAGTTCGTCGCAGATATATCGCACGGTGCGTCCTCGCGCCAGAAGCACCAACACCTCTGCCTCGCGGTTGGTCAAACGGCATAGGTGCACGATGTTGGCGCAGTTCTGCCCAAGGCTGGCGTCAGCCGTTTCTGCCCGTGACGTTGCGTAGAGCTTCTGCACGTCGGCCTGAGTGAAGAACAGCATTCCCACAAACACGAGCACAAGGATACCAAGCAGGAAGACGTCCGACCGCAATGAGGGGGACCAGAACACTGAACGAAGCGTCCCGTCAGCCAGGAGGGAGCCGATGAGGGTTCCAGTTCGGGCGCACAGGATGGCGAGCCCAAAGGAGAACGCCACGGAGATGCGGGCGCGAAACGCCACGTCGGTCGACACGAGCATCATGAACATGTCAAGGCAGTAAACGCCGGCGACGATGAGTCCTGCGCCGACAAAGCGGTAGGGGGCTGGCATGATGATCAGAAAGATCATGCCAGCAATCATGGCAGGCATGACGGGGCGGTACAGAGCGAGCGGCTCCGCAGACGAGGGGGCGACAACCATTGACAAGGTGATGGCTGCGATGGCGCAACCTGCAAGCAGAAGCGCTTTGGCGAGGAAGGGGTCATCTCCCTCGGCGAAAGTGCCGACCATTCCCTGCGAGAGTCCATAAATGACGCTGATGACGAAGATACACGTAAAGATGCGCCGGGCCGGGATGGTTTTGATTTCAAGTGGCAGCACGGCAGGCGCTCGGCGCGGTTCCTTTTTGCAGTCGGCCAAAACGGCGACGGACACGAGGGGAAGGGCTGCCGTAAAGGCAACTGCGAGTTCCTGAGGCAGCGTGTAAGCAATGAAAAACAAAACGAAGGCAAAGGTGTAGGAAGCGTAGAGATGGCGTCCCACACGCCCGGTGGCAAGTGTGCTCCATAGTTCGCCCCACATGATGAGCAGCAGGGCGTTGCCGAGCGACAGCGCGACGGTTCCCGCGAGGAAACAGGCCAATCCCGATGCGCCGCTGCCGAACAGCAAAGCGCAGGGGACGACGACGGTGCCCGTTGCCGTGAGACCTCCCGCGAGGACGAAAGAAGCGAGCTGTCCGAGGAAGGGAGAGAGCTTCCGCGACGCGAGGACGACGGCGAGGTATCCCAGGGTCATTGAGGCAAGCACCCAGAGCGTCGTGTTGCCAAGCCCCGGATAACGATCCGTGGTGGGGAGGAGCGTCGGTGTGCACATGCTGATCATCTGCCAAGCCTGCCAGAAACCAAGCCCCAGAAGACGCCAGCTTGAAAACCGTGGATGTTCCCCTTGTTGCTGTCCTGCGCGCATGCGCACCCCGTCCCTCGATCAAATTCCCGCCACAACGCTAGCAAAACTGCTGGGAAGGCGCAAGCATGCAGTCCGGTCATCGGCATGGGCCATAATGGCCCAGAATCATTTTATGGAAATGGGCCAGATGGGCAGATGACAGTTTTCTCCTTCGTGAACAAGATGAGGTCGGCAGGAAAACCGCTGCGCGGAGATCGCCTTGGGAGGCGGTCTCCTTCGGCTGTGCGTGCAGCGTGCATTCCTGTACGTTTGCCGCGGGACATCCGGTTTCGCGGCTTTATAGGAAGGGGCTGTGCAACATGAAGGAAAAGCCAGAGGGCATTTCACGCCGCGCGTTTTTGGGATTTGGCGCAACGGCGGCGGTTGCTGCCGTTGGAACAGCTGGGCTCGCGGGCTGTGCACCGGCGACAAAAAGCGACACCGCTGCTGCGGGAAATGAATCTGCGGCTGCGGGATCGAGCACGTACTCGTGGGAAGAGGCTCCTGCTGCGATCACCGATGTCAAGGAAGAGGTGGATACCGATATCCTTGTCATCGGTGCCGGATTGTCGGGATGCGCCTGTGCCTGTGCGGCGGCCGAAAAGGGCGGCAAGGTGACCGTTGTCGAGAAGACGTCGACTTGGAACGGTCGAGGCGGCGGGTTTGGTGCCATCAATTCCCGTTACATGGATGCACAAGGCATTGTGGTCGACAAGGTGAACGCCAAGCAGCATTGGATTGCCCAGTGCGCGAGTCGTGCAAACGAGGATCTGATCGTCAAGTATTTCAACAGTTCCGAAGAATCGGCCAACTGGTTGCTCGACAAAGCTGAGAAGAGGGGTTGCTCCGTCATGGTGGGCGCTTTCTATAGTCATGACGATGTGTATGCCGAGCAACCAGGCTATCACATGGTGATGGCCGCAGAGGGGAGCGACCTCACGTCAACCGGATTCGTCGGAGCTGAACTCTGTTATCTCGATGCCGTTGAGTCGGGCGCGCAATTTGTGTTTGACGCTCCTGCCGTCCAGCTGGTGAAGGAAGGAGACCGGGTGGTTGGCTGTATCTGCGAGCAAGATGGAGGATATGTTCGCTACAATGCCTCGAAGGGCGTCGTGTTGAGCACCGGCGACATCGGCGGTGACAAGGAAATGTGCGAGGCCTATGCGCCTATCTGCGTGGAGTATGGCCAACCGCGCAGCCAATACACGCCGATGGGGGTCAATACGGGAGATGGCCATAAAATGGGCATGTGGGCCGGTGCGGTGCTGCAGGATTTGCCATTGCCAACCATGATGCACCCTCAGGCTTTTTGCTGGTTCCATGGCCCGTTCCTTTTCGTGAATGACAATGGCGAGCGCTTCATGTGCGAGGATACCTGGGTGCAAGGCAAGTCCCTCGCCATCAATCGTCAGCCCAACGGGGAAGCATGGTCTGTTTTCGACGCGAACTGGCCGACCGATCTTGTCAACGGACTGCCCTATGGCGGCGGCATGTTTTGGGACAGCTTCCGTCCTTATGGATCTGATCCCAGTCTCGCGGCAGACTACTTCAAGACCCAGATCCCTGCCTATATCGAGCAGGGAATTGCCTATGAGGAGGACTCGCTTGAGGCTCTCGCCGAAAAGATCGGATGTGATTCCAAAACGCTTGCGGCAACCGTTGACCGATACAATGGGATGTGTTCGGCAGGGGAGGACACGGACTACTACAAAAAGCCCGTCTTTCTAACGCCGGTCAAGCAAGGCCCGTTCTATGCGCTGAAGGTGGGCCCTGCCCTTCTCACCGTTGTGGGCGGACTGCACACGAATGTCGATTTTGCATGTCTTGACGGCAATGGCGAGCCTGTCGAGGGACTTTACGCGCTCGGAAACTGCATGGGCGATGCCGCCGCTGTTGACTACCCCATCAACGTCGCTGGCAACAGCCATGGCAGATGCATCGCTTTTGGCTACCTGCTCGGCCATGATCTGGCACAGGCATAGATAATGCAGGGGTGCAGGACGCGTGATGCGTGGCCTGCACCCCTGAGTGCGGCTTGTGTGCCAGTCGCAGAAGACGCACGCACGCACGTCAAGTGTCCGCTCTGCTGGCGGACGGCGGAAGGCGACCCTCATTGTGCTCCCCCTGCGATGGCGCTTGGCTAGGCTGCCTGTCGATCTTGGAGGCAGGGCGGCTCTTTCATGCTCCAGCCGGTTCATGCCGGCCGACAGGTTCTTTCTTGCCTGTCAGGTGCTTTTCGAGGTGTTTTTTGGCATCGTTTGCGTCCATAACTCCATCACAAGCGGAAACCGGATAAGCAGAGGGTCTTCTCGTTTGCTAGAATAAGAAGAATTCCGCTGAAAGAAGGTCATATGCTGTCCGGCGATATGGAAAAACTTTATCCTTCCACGAAAACGCTCGTGAAGGAATGCATTGCCAGCCGCATCTTCGAGAAAGATGCGAGTTTGTACGCGTTTGCCGAAGAGGCCCAGGCATGTGCGGGGGATTATATGGGGTGGACTGACCTCGCGAGCAATCCTCCGTATCCTCTGAGCAAGATACAGGAGTTTGCTGACTCCATCATCTCACAGGGCCTCAAGTCGGTGGTGCTCATCGGGCAAGGGGGGTCGACCCAGGCTCCAATGACCATCACGAAATACAACAAGGCCGACTCTTCCCAAGTCAAATTCAGGACGCTCGATTCCGATTCTCCCGTTCGGGTCCGCGGCATCCTTTCCGACGTGAGGCCGGAGACGACGCTCTTCATCATCTCGTCGAAGAGCGGCGGCACCATAGAGCCGCGACTTGCCCTTCAGGCAGTCCGCGCTGCCCTTGCAGATTGCATGCCTGACAAGGAGCTGGTCAAGCATCTGGTGGCCATCACCGATCCCGGATCGGCCCTCGAACGCCAGGCGCAGGAGGAGGGATGGGCTGCCATTTTCCCTGGAGAACCCTCTGTCGGCGGTCGATTCTCGGCGCTTTCGGTGTTCGGGCTTTTGCCCGCTGCGTTGGTGGGAATCGATCTCACGGAATTCATGGGGCATGCCATTGAGGCGGAGCGCCAGTGCAGCGAAGACGCCATCGACAATCCGGCCATTGGGCTGGCGGCGTTTTTGTACGATAACTACCTGCAGGGCCGTAACAAATTCTCGTTCCTCACCCCGAAGCGCGGCCGTGTATTGGGGCTCTGGATCGAGCAACTGGTTGCGGAGAGCCTTGGCAAAGGTGGCCAGGGCATTCTGCCGAACATAGAGATTGATTCCCTGCTGCTCAAGAAGGATCCCGCGGACCGTGCCGTCATCATGTACCAGACGAAGACCGACCTGTGGGACGAGCGTAAGAACTTTGAGATGAGCCTATCCTACATTGACCCTGCGATTCCCCGGGTGAATTTTCGCATCGATTCGGCCGAAGAGCTGGCAGAGCATTTTGTCATGTGGGAATACGCCATCGCCATGTGCGGGTATCTCATGAGACTGTGCCCCTTTGACCAGCCTGATGTCGCTTCGGCAAAGGCGGTCGTCCTCGACATCCTGAGGGATGGGCAGCCTGAACCCGACTTTGTGCAGGATTTCATCGGAGATGTGAATATGGGCGAGGTTGAGGTGCGGCTGGCGCCGTGCTTCAAGGATTGCACCGATGTGCGTGCCGCCTTGCGCGCGCTGCTCGGAAGCATCCAGCCAGGAGACTATTTTGCCCTCAATGCGTTTCTTCCGTATACGGGGGAGGGGCGTCGCGAGGCACTTGAAACCATTCGCCATGGCGTTGCGGCCAAGCGGCATGTCGTGTCGTGCCTCGAGGTTGGCCCCCGCTATCTCCACTCAACCGGCCAGCTGCAGAAAGGCGGACCGAACTCAGGCGTGTTCCTCATCCTGTCGGCGGACGAGCTGAAAGACATTCCTTTGAAGCAGGAAGCCGAGAGCCTTGGGGCACTTGCAAAGGCCCAGGCTTCAGGAGACTTGCTCACGCTTGCTGACCGGGGGCGCCGCTGCGTGCATCTGCATCTCCCGGACAATTCCGGGGCGACGCTGCGGGGCCTGTCGGAAGTGGTGATAGGCGTCTTGGAATCTCTCGACGAGGCATAGTATGAGGGAAGCGCTCTTTCTTCAGGTGCACGGCATTGTGCAAGGGGTGGGATTTCGTCCCTTCGTCTATCGCCTTGCTCAGAAATACCTGATCAGCGGTTGGGTTCTCAACGCAGTGGAAGGTGTTTTCATCCACGCCGAAGGCGAGACCTCCTTGCTTGACGAATTTGTGCTGGAGATTTCGGAACACCCGCCGGTTGCCTCGAAGGTTGAGGAGATCAAGATTGAGGAGGTGCCGCTGCAACAGTTCGAGACGTTCGAGATTCGTTTCTCGGACGATCAGGAAGTTTCACGGACCACCCTTGTCTCGCCCGATCTCGCCACCTGTGACGATTGCGCGCATGAGCTGTTTGACCCGACGGATCGACGCTATCGTTATCCGTTCATCAACTGCACAAACTGCGGCCCCCGGTTCACCATCATCGAAAAGCTGCCCTATGATCGGGCAAGCACTTCCATGAAAGACTTTTCTCTGTGCGAGGAATGCGCGCACGAATACGGCGATCCCCTCGACCGCCGTTTTCACGCGCAGCCCGACGCGTGCTTCGCGTGTGGGCCGCACGTAAGCTGGCGCGAGCATGTCCGTGCTGGCGCTGATTCGCCACTCGGTCCTGTGACGTGGGGGAAAACGCGCGAAGAGAGCGACGCCATCTTTGGACGTGCGGTGGATTTGCTGGTGGAAGGCAAGATTGTGGCTGTGAAGGGCCTGGGCGGCTTTCACCTGGTGTGCGATGCGGGGAATCCACAGGCTGTCGCACGCCTGCGCTCACGCAAGCACCGTGAAGGCAAGGCGTTTGCCGTCATGCTGCGGGATGTCGACGCAGCGCGTCTCATCTGCCACGTGGGGCAAGGGGAGCTATCTGCGCTGGAGGCACCGCAGCGTCCCATCGTGCTGCTCCGCAAACGTTCAGGGATTGCGTTCACGCCGGGATTGGCCGACCGCCTTCCAGAGCTGGGGGTCATGCTCCCCTCCACGCCTGTTCAGCATCTGCTTCTCCATGACTTTGCTGCTGCGGTTGCTGCTCGGCAGCCGCAGCCTGCCCACGACGTTGGGCAGGGGGATTTCCTGTCGGCAGGCTTTGGAGCCGGTGATGGCAGCGTGCCTTTGCTCGTCATGACTTCCGGCAACCTGCACGACGAGCCCATCGTCATTGACGACGCCGATGCTTATGAGCGCCTGTCGGGGGTGGCCGATGCCTTCCTCGGACATGATCGGGCTATTCGTGCGCGCTATGATGATTCTGTCGTGCGGGTGATTCACGCTGGAACGGCCGGTGAGGCCGTGCAGTTCATTCGTCGGGCCCGTGGTTACGCTCCGTTGCCCCTCGCTTTGCCAGAGGTGGCGGTTGAGGAGCAGGGCGATGAGTCAGCTTGCCGGTGCTCCTCTCTTCTTGCGGTTGGACCTGAGCAGAAAAACACGTTCACTCTGACGCGTGGTTCAGAGGCATTCGTCTCGCAGCATGTGGGCGATATGGAGAATGTCGAGACCTATGACGCCTGGCTCGATGCGAAGGCTCGTTACGAGGAGCTGTTCAAAGTGAAGCCCTCCCTTATCGCCTGCGATCTTCATCCCGAATACCTCACGTCGAAATGGGCGCACGCGCAGGGCTTGCCGCTTGTTGAGGTGCAACATCACCACGCACATGTCGTCTCGGTCATGGGAGAGCACGGCCTTGCGGGACCCGTGTGTGGCATCGCCTTTGATGGAACGGGATACGGTATGGATGGGGCCATCTGGGGCGGTGAAGTGCTGCTTTCGAATTTGACCGCATTCGAACGGTTCGCAAATTTCGCCTACGTGCCCATGCCGGGCGGTGCGGCGGCTGTGCACCATCCCCTTCGCATGGCTTACGGAGCCCTGTGGGCATTTGACTTGCTGGATCATCCCGCTGCGGCAGATTCGTTGGCCGCGCTTGGTGATCAGGCGACGGTCTGTGCGCACATGATTGACCGTGGCCTCAACACTCCTCTGACCTCTTCGGTCGGTCGTCTGTTCGATGCGGCGAGTGCTCTTTTGGGTATATGTGTGGAACCTCGGTACGAGGGTGAGGCAGCTGTTCTCTTGGAAGCGTCGATGCGGGATACGGCTGACGACGACGGCGAAAAGGGGACTGGCGCAGGAGCTGATGAGGGTTCCCGCTATGCCATTGAAATCATGAAAAACACGGCGACAGCCGAGAGCACGGCGCAGGATACCTCCGTTGTCGTGCTTGATGCGGCACCCGCTTTTGCGGCCTTGCTTGACGACAAGCTGGCGGGCGTTCCCCTCGGTGTCATCGCCCGACGCTTCCATGATGCATTCGTGCAGGCCATCGTGCAGGTTGCGGAACTGGTTCGGGGTGTCTACGGAATTTCGACCGTTGCGCTGTCCGGCGGCGTGTTCATGAATCGATATCTTGTTGAACATGCGCTCGCGTCCCTTGAGTCGTCCGGATTCACGGTGGCCGTCAACCGCGACCTACCGCCCAACGACGGATGCCTTTCATTCGGCCAAGCTGTGATAGCATGGGCCTCGAGCGAAGAAGGTGCCGTCGCCGACGGCGTTTAGAGGCGTCCTGTCAGCGGATGCACCACCGATCTGGAAGAAGGCATGAATTATGTGCTTAGCTATACCTGCGAAAGTCACCGAGCTCAAAGAGGGCCATCTGGCGACTGTTGACATCCTGGGAGTCACGCGTGACATTTCTCTGGATCTCACCCCACAGGCGGGCGTCGGTGACTTCGTGCTTGTGCACGCAGGGTTTTCCATCGAAGTGGTCGATGCCGACTATGCGCAGGAGACGATCGATCTCATAAACCAGTTCCCCGAGCTCATCGGAGACGAGATACCTCAGTGACGGAAGCAGGGGGAGTGGCATGACTGACGCAGCTATCATGGAAGCCGAGCTCGCCGCGTTCAAGGATCCGATGCTTGCCCGTGGACTCATCGAATCCATTGGCAAGCTCGCGCCTGAAAGCGCGACGCTCATGGAGGTGTGCGGAACCCACACGGTGGCAATTGCGCGCAATGGCATCCGCAACCTCATGCCTGAAGGCATGAGGTTGGCATCGGGCCCCGGCTGTCCGGTGTGCGTGACCCCGAATCGCGACATAGACACCGTCATCGCGCTTGCTCGCGTGGAGAATGTCACCATCGCCACGTTCGGGGATATGACCAGGGTTCCAGGATCTACCTCAAGCCTGCTCAAAGAACAGGCTGCGGGACGCTCCATCGAGATTGTGTATTCGCCGCTCGATGCTCTGCGCCTGGCGCAGGAGCATCCCGATCGCGAGATTGTCTTTGTGGGAGTGGGTTTTGAAACGACGACCCCGTTGGTTGCCATGGCCATCAAGCGGGCTCGCGATGCCGGTCTGAGGAATTTCAGCGTGTTCGGGGCTCATAAGAACATGCCTGGAGCGCTGGAGGCCATCATCAATGACCCACGGCTCAAGGTCGATGCGCTCATTTTACCGGGACATGTCAGCACGATCATTGGCGCGAAGCCGTACGCGTTTCTTGCGGAAAAATATGGCATTCCTGGTGTCATCACGGGCTTTGAGCCGGTTGACGTGTTGCAGGGCATAGCCATGATCGCGCGGCAGCTGCATGAAGGGCGCGCTGAAATCGAGATAGCCTATGCTCGTGGAGTCATGCCCGAAGGCAATCCCGTTGCCGTCGCAGCCATAAATGAGGTGTTCGAGACCTGTTCGACACTTTGGCGGGGGTTGGGAGAGATTCCCGGCTCAGGGTATCGTATCCGCGAGGAGTTTGCCGATTTTGATGCGGTTCGCCGCTTCCATCCTTCGGTTGAGCCAACGCGGGAGCCCAAGGGTTGCTGCTGCGGCGATGTGCTGCGTGGCATCATGGCTCCAAGCGAGTGCCCCCTGTTCCGAAAGGCATGCACGCCTGAGAACCCCATCGGTCCCTGCATGGTGTCGAGTGAGGGCAGCTGCGCCGCATACTATCGCTACTATTGAGGTTGAAGCGAGGGCATCGGTCGGGCGAGTCCCCTTCTTGTCGGGTGGGCAAAGAAGCCGCAGGCGTGCCGGTGGCCCGCAGGCGTGCCGGTGGCCCGCAGACCGATGCCGCGAACCCGAGAAATGGTAAGGCCTTTCGCAGACGAGTCATTCCGATGACCTTCTGAACTGGTTATTTGTTTTGGCATTGATATACAGACAAGGCTTTGGAGCTGCAGATCTTGCCATTTCTCGCGTTCGCGGCTTACAACTGCACCTATCGATGGACCATAACCGGGGGGAAGGGGTGGAACGAACCAGCGAGCAACGGCCGAGCTGGCGGATTGACGGGGCGACGGCTGAGTTGACGGAGGCAAGCGAAAGCCGCCGCCTGTTTTGGAAAACGTCGGTCGAAACGGGTTCGTCTCGTCGGCATGCTGAATCGCTCAGCGCTTTTATGCTCCCTCACACCTTCCTGCCCGTACTGTCGAATTCAACGGAATCACTACGAAGGGCGTACCGCTCAGCGCTGCGGCGTATCATCGCGATGGGTGGCGAACGATCCCCCGAGGTCGCTGTTTGTCTTTTGTCATTAAAGAATGTCATCAAAAATGTAGCGGATATGCATATATGATGCTAATATAGTGGCAATTAAAGGCGCATCGGCTGCGGGGTCAGTTGATGCGGAGGGCAAAGCGAGAGAAGGGGGTGTGCGATGGATATTTTCTCTGATCCGACATTGCTGGCACGTGTTCAATTTGCCTGCACGGTGGCGTATCACTTCATTTTTGTGCCACTGTCTATCGGGCTGGGTCTTATCCTTGCCATCAATGAGACGCGGTATTACCGCTCACGAGACGAGCGTGATGCGGCCGCAAGCAGATTCTGGGTGAAGATCTTCACCGCGACGTTCGTGATCGGTGTGGCCACGGGCATCACGATGGAGTTCTCCTTCGGAACAAACTGGGCGGACTATTCGCGATTTGTGGGCGACATATTCGGTGCCCCGCTTGCCGCGGAAGCCTTGCTGGCGTTCTTTCTGGAATCGGTTTTCTTGGGCGTCTTGCTGTTTGGGCGCAACCGCGTTTCACCAAAATTCTATCTGGTCTCAGCGTGGTTGGTATGGCTCGGATCCTGCCTCAGCGCGTTGTGGATCCTCATTGCGAATTCATGGATGCAGACTCCGGCTGGCGCAGAACTTTCCGCCGATGGGTCCCGGGCGGTCATCAGCGACTTCTTTGCCGCGGCATTCAATCCGTCGCTTTGGGCACGGTATTCCCACACGGTAGTCGCCCTGCTCATCGTTGGTGCGTTTGTGGCTATGGCGGTTGGCGCCTGGTATATGCTCAAAGGTCGACATGCTGATTTCGCCATGAAGACGATGAGACTCGGTGCTGTGGTGGGCATTGTCACGACGGGGCTCATGCTGGTCACCGCACATGCTTCGGCTGTCGTGGTTTCCGAGGAACAGCCGACGAAGCTGGCCATGATGGAGGGCATGTATGATTCCGATGTTCCCCCCTTATATCTCTTCGGCTGGGTCGACGAGGAAACGCAGCAGGTAATCACGCCGTTTTACATTCCAGGGGGCACAAGTTTCCTGGCCACGGGAACGTGGGACACGGAGTATCAGGGTCTCAATGACTTGGCGCAGACGGAGCAGTACGGCGACCTCGACCCCGATACGGCACCGGTGAACTTCATGTTCCAGAGCTATCATCTCATGGTCGCTTTGTTTGGGCTCATTCTGATCACGGTTGTGCTCGCCCTCGTGTTTTCCATGCGAGGCGGGAAAATAAAGAACATGAAATGGCTGCAGCGCCTCATCATCATCTCGCCGCTCTTTCCCTTGTTGGCAATCCAAGCCGGTTGGTTCACCGCCGAGGTTGGCCGTCAGCCTTGGGTGGTCTATCCGTCCACCAGCGGTCCCGAGGGCGTGGTGCTGCTGACGAGTGATGGCGTTTCGCAGTCGGTCTCCGCGCCGGAATTGCTACTGACCATGGTGCTGTTCTTGCTGGTCTACGGTTTTCTCATGGTGGCTTGGGCACGGGTCATGGGCCGTTTCATCAAGGAGGGACCGGTTGTGAGACCGGCGGATGGCGAAGAGGACTCAGGGGTTTCCGCGCGCGTGCCGGCGGCCCCTGCGAAGGGCGGTGAATAGGAATGGAGATGACCTTCTTCCAAGTCCTGTGGTTCATGTTGATCTTCGTGCTGATCGCCGGGTATTTTGTTCTCGATGGTTTCGATTTGGGCGCGGGCGTCCTCTATCCCTTTGTTGCAAAGGACGATGGGGAAAAGGCAATCGTGCGTCGCAGCATCGGCCCCGTATGGGATGGCAACGAGGTTTGGTTGCTCACCGCAGGCGGTGCGCTGTTCGCGGCATTTCCGCCCGCATACGCCACCACGTTCTCCGGGTTTTACCTGGCTATCATGCTGGTGCTGTTCGGCCTTATCGTTCGTGCGGTGTCCCTTGAGTTTCGCGGGCATGATCAGGCGTGGAAGCGTGCGTGGGACGGGTGTTTCTTCGTGGGGTCCCTGCTGCCCGCATTGCTGTTGGGCGTTGCGGTCGGAAACGTCTATGCTGGCATTCCCATGGATGCCAATGGTGACTACATGGGCATTCCGCTGCTGGGCCTCGTGACTCCGTTCACCCTGCTCACCGGACTGCTGGGGCTCGCGATGTTTCTCGCACAGGGCGCGACATGGCTCTCTCTCAAGACACCCAAGCCTTCGGGTCTTCAGGCGCGAGCCGCACGGCTGCGGCTTCCCATTCAGATAGCAGTCTTGGTGCTGTTCCTGGCGGTTTCGGTGTACGGGCATTTTGTCATCCAGCCAGCCATGGATCCGGCACTGGGAGTGCTGCGGTGGCTGTTTGCCCTTCTGTTTCTGATTGGCGTTGTGGCATCGATCGTGTTGGCAGCTAAGAAAGACTGCGATCTGGGCGCCTTCATCGGCCAGTCAGCTTCTGCGGTGTTCTTGGTGGGCCTTTTGGCTGCTTCCCTTTTTCCGAATTTGGTGGTGGCATCGGCCGACAGCATCGGTCCGACCATCACGCTCATGAGCGCGGCGTCTTCCGAGCTTGCTCTCATGTGGATGACGATCATCACCTGCGTGGGCCTGCCTTTGGTGCTGCTGTACCATGTCATAATCTACCGCACCTTCCGCGGTCGTGTGACCGAGGAGGATCTTGGGCATTATTAGGCTTTTCCGTTCCGCCGACGGCGGAGCATGAATGAAAGAGGGAGGATATTTCCTCCCTCTTTTTCTTTCAGGGGCATTGGGAAGGATCGCTCTTTTAGGAAAGTTTCTTTCCGAGCTCCTGTGCAGCGGCCGCTTTGTCGAAGTTTCCGCCCGTCCTCTGCGAAAGCTCGCCCATAACTCGTCCCATGTCCCGTTTTGACGATGCTCCCGTCTCTGACAAAACAGTCTCGATAAGGGCGGTCAGGCTGTCCCCAGATACCTGTTGAGGCAGACATTCCTCAAGTATGGTCACCTGTTCGGTTAGCATGTCGGTGCGCTCTTGGTTGGTTCCTGCCTTGATGGAGCCGTCAAGCGTTTCCCTCGTCTGCTTGAGCGTTCTTTTCAGCATGGCATCGACATCGGCTTCGGTGATGTCGCGACGTTCGTCAACCTCGATGTTCTTGATCTCTCCGTGTACCTGCCTGAGAATGGATAGCCTGGTTTTGTCCCTGGCCTTCATTGCGCTCTTGATCTCGTCCTTGAGGTCTTGGTATTGCATATGCTTCTCTTTTCCTCACGTCGCTTGCGTTGACTCGCCTGTCAGTATACCGCAGGAGTGAGGAGATCTTGCTTTGCCTCGATCCCTGGTTCTGATCTCTGCTCTTTTGAAGCCTGCGCGGACATGGTGCATGAGGGCATGAGGGCATGAAGGCATGGCCGCTACGCTTTCTCAAACGTTCCATTCACAAGGTTGACTTTGTTGGCGGCATACTGCTCAAGGATACTCTTCATCAGGCTTTCTCCCGTATCGCCCGTCATGGCGACGCCGGTGTTCTTGGGAACTTCATACCATTGGCCTGTATCGCCGATGAGGCCGTTGCTGTCGCAGATATACTGGGCGACCCAGCGCTGTCCGCGCGTATCGATCGTTCCCAAGCTGTTGGCGTACAGGAAAACGCCTGAGGACTTTCTGTTATAGCTTTTGAATTGTAGATAGACCTTTTCTCCGTCGGTGCCGATGAGCTCCGGCCATGTGTCAGAACCTGTTTGGGTGGCGTAGACGTTGCGTATGTTCTGATCGTCTCCCCAAGTCGATTGGTCGTCGACGAAAGAGGACATCTCGTCTTCGACGGTTAACCCATGTTCTGAACAGACGATCACGACGTTGTTGCTTTCCGGGTCGCTTTTGATCCGGTACGATCCGCCTTTTGGGCAGAGCTCGTGGTCGGAGGAACCAAGTTTTGTCATGCATTCATCGAGCAAGGATTGGTCGATGTTTCTCGTGTCTCCACTTGCCAGATACTCCGTGACAACCATGTCCTTCAAGGTGCGGCGATTGGCCTCGCAGGTTGCCTCTTCGGCTTTGCCGAGAGAGGAGGCGAAGACGGGAATGGCAAGGGCGGCAAGCGCCGCGACGATGGCGATGACTATGAGGAGCTCGGCGAGTGTGAATCCGGTATCATGCCGAGCGGGATTGAGGCAAACCATGAGGGCTCCTTTGCTGTCTTCTGAACTAATATACAACAAGCTGGGTGAACGTCAGGCATGCCACCTGGTTGGAGAGTTCGTAACGGCGAAGGAAAGAAAAACCATGGCGCATACGCTCTGGTATGATGATGGCATGTCAGCAAGCCGCCGGAGGATCATATGAGAGATTTGCCCACAAACAAGCTTAACCCAAAGATCAAGAATGTCTGGCGCATCAATGATGCCCTGTGGATCACGGTCGTTTTCCTGTGCTGTTTCATCCCGCTTGCCATTGCCGCAAGGACGGAACCTGCCTCGTGGGCCTTTGTCTCCTTGGGCGCCCTTGTCTGTGTCTACGTGATCGCACTGGTCATCTGGCTTGTCGTGCTGCCCCCGATCCGTTTCATGCGGTGGCGCTATGAGCTGTCCGGTGACTATCTTGACATCGCCCGAGGAATTATTTGGCGCAAACGTTTCATTGTTCCCTTCATTCGCGTGCAAAACACCGATACGCGCCAGGGGCCTATTCTACGGGCGTTTGGCCTGACGAGCGTTACCGTTGCGACGGCGGCGGGAGAGCATGAGATTCCAGGCCTTGCCACCGAGGACGCCGAGCAGATGCGCGACAAGGCCGCCGAGCTGGCGCGTCTTGCTCAGGAGGATGTGTGATGGCTGAGCAAGGCTTCCCCTCTCATCAACCAAAGGATGTCCAACCGGTGACGCGCTTCCATGTGCACCATAGCTATATTTGGCTGGGAAGCATCCAAGCCTTGTTCACCCTGGTGATCGTGGTGGCGGTTTCGGCGGTTTCAGGCATTTCTGGTTCCTTGTCCAGGGGTGAGTCCATCGGCGCAAGCGGGGTGCCCCTGTTGGCTGCGTTGGGCGTGAGCGGGATCATCTCCCTTTTGGTCGTTGTGGGAATCATCGCACTGGTGCAGTGGCTTTCTTATAGGAACCTCTATTACGAATTGGGATCTGAGGAGTTCAATCTCTACTCGGGCATTCTCAACAAGAAGCGCGTGCATGTGCCGTACCATCGGATTCAATCGGTCAAGCAGAAGGCCACGCTCATCCAGCGTATTTTTGGCGTGTGCACGGTTCATGTGGACACGGCGGGTGGCTCAGTCAACAAAGCCATCGTCGTGCCCTATCTGCAGAACACGCAAGCCGAGTGGTTGCGCTCGGAGCTGTTCGCGCGCAAGCAGCACGCGGTAGCCGTACAAGCCGGGAAGGGCTCAGCCGATGCCGCGCCAATCGATTGGTCGATGGGGGGTTCAGGGGTATCCTCTGCGTCTCAGGATGCGGTTTCGTATCGCGGGGTTCCTGCGGGGGCGCAAAACGCGAACGTGCTCGATATGCCGGCGGAGATCATCCAGGACGTCCGCGGGATCTTTGGGTCGGCAGCGTACGGAGAGGCGGAACCTTCGTATGAGTACGGCTTGGGCAATAAAGAACTTGTGCTGACGGGCCTTTCAAACAACACGGCTTTTGCCCTGATGGTCTTGGGCGTGCTGGGGGCTGTCGCTCAGTTTGCCGGTCAGATCGCCCCGCTGATGGCAGGCATGCTTGAGCCGGTTGTGGGCAATGTTGTCACTGTGGGGGTCAAGCTGTTCGGCGGCAACGCAATCGCTGCGGGCGTGGCGATCTTCATCGCCATCATGCTGGTCATATGGTTGTTTTCCATCATAGGGACGTGCATCTCGTACGGTGGTTTCAAGGCACGTCGCCGCGATAGCCGTATCGAGATCGAACGGGGCCTTCTTCAGCATCATTTCCAGGGCGTCGATGTCGATCGCGTGCAGTCCGTCATTGTGAAGCAGAGCTTCATCAGACGGCTGATCGGCTATGGGGAGATCTCGCTTGGCAAGATCGATGCGGCGGCCGAAGGAACGGACGAACAGCAGGCGGGATTGAGCCAGGGGCTTGTCATCCATCCCTTTGTCAAGATGAGCCGCGTCCCCGAAATACTCGCAGGCCTTGTTCCTGAGTTTGCCGATGTGCCGGTTGAGAACATGCAGGTTGCCCCGGTTGCACGCCGTCGTGCCCTCATCCGCCGCTGCATCGTGCAAGGTGAGGGTTTTTGGCTTGCCGTGATCGTGGTCGCCATTCAACTAGGAGTCAATGTGCTCGCGCCTTCGGCTGGCGACGGCTCCACTGCCGTGTCGTTCGTGAATGCAGGAGCATTCGTCGGCTATGCGCTGTGTTTGGTGCTGATCATTCTTGATGCGGTGGGGGCACTCCTCTGGTTTCGCGAGTCGGGATTTGCCTTTAACCGTCGCTTCATGCAGGTGAGCAACGGCGGCCTTTCACGCGAGACGGTCAGTTTTCCTCGCAAGAAGATACAGTACGGCTTCACCAAGACGAATCCCCTGCAACGGATGGCCGGCACCGTCACCGTCAATGCCCGCACGGCTGCGGGGATAGGGGGCACCACCGTTCGGTTGATAGATGTGCGTGAAGAAGATGCTCGTGCCTGGTTGGAATGGCTTCAGCCGCGGGAGAATATGGTAAGATGAATTTCAATGAAAACACAGGCGACATCATCCGGTTCGGAAGGCGGTCGAAGCAACCAGCCTGTGCAGACTACGTCTGACACCGTCGAACCCACTGTCGTTCATGATCCGCCTCCTGCTTGGACGCCTTCTCAATTCAAGCCTCGTGACCTTGCGCAGGTGCGTGCGCTTGCCGACGAGTCATCGAACACGTCAGCAAGCGCGGCGAACAGGGCGCGCAACGTGCGCGAGTATACGCTGGGCGAAGAGATAGCGAATTCCATTTCGCATGGAATCGGAGCTTTGCTTGCCATTGCCGCCATTCCCATCCTCGCCGTTCGGGCACTCGATGACGGTGGGGGCCTTTATCTGTTTGCCGCGTTGGTATACACGCTCACCATGCTGCTTGAGTACACGATGTCCACGCTATACCATGCCCTTGCCGTCGACAAGGCAAAGAAGGTCTTCAAGGTTCTGGACCACAGTTGCATCTATTTGTTCATCGCCGGTTCCTACACCCCGTTTTGTCTGATAACCCTCATCGATTCAGGTGGTGTCCCACTGTGCATTTTCGTGTGGGCCGTGGCGCTTGTCGGTGTTGCCTGCGAAGCATTTTGGGTATTTCGTCCCCGCTGGATCTCGGCGGTGCTCTACCTTCTCTTGGGGTGGAGCGTCGTCTGGTTTCTGCCGGCGTTGGTTGAGCTCTTGCCCGCTCCGGGGCTATGGCTGCTTGTCGGGGGAGGGCTCTGCTACTCCATCGGCTGCATCTTCTATGTTCTGAAGAAGGTTCCTTATATGCATTCAATATTTCATCTCTGGGTGTTGGCCGGAAGCATCTGTCAGTTTCTTGCCATTGCCTTTTTCATCATGTAAGCGGTGCGTGCGAGAGCGCGCGGGCATGACAGCCCCATGATTGCCCGAAGCGGATCGAATGCGGCACCTGTGTGTTGCGCTTTGGGATTGCGACGTTGAATTCGCGTCGTTGGACCTGCTTGCAAAGGAGTGAACACCTCATATTATGGATATTGGTCTAAGCATTGCCGTCACTTTCGTGCTTGTGCTTGTCAACGGCTATTTTTCTATGTCAGAAATGGCATTGGTCAATGCGCGCCGCATGCTTTTGCAAAAGGAGGCCGAGGACGGAGACCGACGGGCGGCGCGTGCTCTGGCGCTTGCCGGTGACTCGAGCCGCTTTTTGGCAACCATACAGGTAGCTATCACCTTGGTCGGCTTTTTTGCCTCGGCGGCGGCCGCGACGAACCTTTCCGATCCGCTTTCGAGATGGATTGCGAGTTCTGGCGTGGATTGGCTCGTTTTCATTGCTCCGGCCATCGCCCCCATTCTCATCACGTTGGTCGTGTCGTATTTGAGCATCGTCGTCGGAGAATTGGTGCCAAAGCGCATTGCCCTTGCCGATGCCGAGCGCGTCAGCAAGGCCGTCGCCGGGCCCCTGTCTGTCTTTCAGAAGATAATCGCACCGTTGGTCAGGTTCACCTCCGCATCGGCTGACGGTCTCTCGCGGCTGCTCCGCGTCAAGAGCGCTGACGATCGGCAGAATCTGTCGGAAGATGAGATCAAGTATATGGTCACGGGCAACGATGTGCTTCTTGACGATGAGAAGCGCATGATCCATGACATCATCGACTTGGGTGCCATGACGGTTCGCGAGGTCATGCAGCCTCGCGTTGACATGATCTTGGCAGAAGATGTGGAGACAGTCAGGCAGACTGTCGAGCGCATGCGCGGCACCGGCTATTCGCGTCTTCCGGTGTATCACGAGGACTATGACCAGATTGTGGGAATCGTGCATTGCAAGGATCTCATGTCGCCTTTGATGGATGGCAAAGAAAACGATCCGGTGGGCGATTATGCCTACGAGACGTTGTTCGTTCCCGAGACCAAGGACCTTTACCCGCTGCTGTCAGAAATGCAAACGAATAGGCAACAGATGGCTATCGTCGTCGACGAATACGGCGGCACCGATGGTTTAATAACGGTCGAAGACATCGTGGAGGAAATCGTCGGCGAGATTGTCGATGAGACGGATTCGGAAGACAAATACGTCTCCAGGGGATCCGACGGGACATGGCTTGCGGACGGGCGTTTGCCGGTCGAAGATGCCATGGCGGCCGGATTTCCTGTTCGTGAGTCTGATAATTACGAGACAATCGCCGGTTGGCTGTTGGACATGATAGACGTTGTTCCGCAGGTGGGCGATGAGTTCGATGTCGGAGGCTATCGCTTCCGGATCCAGGCGATGCGCCGCCGCCGCATTTCGAAAATCCGCATCGAACGGCTGCCGGGCGTGCTGGGTGAGGCCGAGGCCGAGGCGAGATGTCCTAGTGCTCCAGGGAGCGAAGCTGACGAGAGTTCTTCTGTGCTGCCTGCGTGAGGCGGCTCGTGCGGTTCTGAAAGGATTGAAGTGGCCCACAGACGATTCTATCGGTCGCGAAACGCGCTCGTGGGAGGAGTGTGCGCGGGCATTGCCGACTTCTTCAACGTCGATCCCATCATCGTGCGCATCATCGTCGTCGTCCTCACGCTGCTCACCGGTGGAGTGTTGGGATTCGCCTATCTCGCTTTGTGGCTCATGCTGCCGAAGGCACCGATGCCTTCTCGCCCGTTTGACGTGGAGCCAGCAGCGGTGCATTCTGAGACATACGGTCGGATCGAGTGGAGTGCGGATGGCTTTCAGTGCGTCTCTTCGGGTACTAAGCATGGCAGCGACCAGGCTGATGTTTCATGGGTTGCACATCGGGGCGTGGGGCACCTGCCTCCCGAACCGCCGCTTTGCGTTGCTCGGGGTCTCTCAGGGACCGCCGCTCCTTTGAGGCCGGCATCGACGGATGGAGCTTCGCCGGTTGACGGGGGGCATCCGTCGACCCATTCGTTTCCCTCCGAAAAGACCGCCTCATCGCAAACTTCGCAGCAGGGGCGGCCGCTTGCCGTGAAGACTGCGCTTTGGGTGGGGTCGCTTCTTCTGTTTTTCAGTGTCCTTGCTGTCTTGGCCAATCTTGTCGAGGGAATGGCGTGGTGGCGTTTTTGGCCCTTAAGCCTTGTGATTGCGGGCATCGTGTGTGTGGTTGTTCCGAGCGAATCGGGCAGTCGCGTGCACCGGTTTGCCGGAGGCGTCGTTCTCTTTTTCTTGGGGATTACGTTACTTGCCATGAGCGTTGACGTTGTGAGCTGGAGTTCAGTTGGAATTATGCTTGCGCGTCTCTGGCCTTTGCTGGTGGCGGGGGTCGTGTCGTTGGCTCTCGGCAAGATACTGAGCCTTCCAGGGTGGACGCTGGCAGGAGGGCTCTGTTTCGTGGCGTTCTTCGTCGTTGGCTTGGGACTGTTCTCTTTGCCAGGCCAAACCGATTCCTTTGTCCTCACTGCTCCGTTTGGGTGGCAACATGAGTTTGCGATTCGGTAGGGAGGAGCTTCTCGCCGGGGATTTCGGGAGGCGTTCCCCAATTTCATCTGCCCTTGTGCGTTTTTTCGATTTGTCAAGCGAACAAAACATGGAGGCGTTCTCCACATTTTATTGCTCTCGGGATGTGGTCTGGGCTAAAATACGCTGCGATACAACAGCATAGTGCCCATCGGCAGCAAACCCCCTTTACAATTCACCACGCTGTCACCGCTTCGGCGGGATGGCTTTGTGCTGCGAAAACGAAAGGTTAACGACGATTTGGCCGTAAAACGATATAAACAGCGGAAATCTAGCTTGGCTGCGAAGATCATCGCCGTTGGCTGCACATCATTTGTGCTTGCCGGCTGTATTGGCTTCGGAATAGCCTCTGCTGGAGGCGGCGTGTCGTCTGATGCCGATATGTTTGGCATCGACGCGGCGCAGTCAGCATCTTCCGCAAACACCGATTCTTTTTCAGAAAGTTCTGACGTCGAGACCCGCGAATCCACGGTGTTGACGAGCACGGCTTCCCGTGACATTTCCAAAGGCATCGAATCCATTGAGAATCAGGAACAGGCTGCGCGTCGCGCGGCTGAGGAAGCCCAGCGTGCGGAGGAATCCGCCCGTATCGCCGCCGCTGAGGCAGCGAAGGAACAACAGCAGACGGCTGCCGCTCAAGAGTCGGCAGCTTCCGCCTTGGCAGCCCTCTCGGATGTGGATTGGAGCGTGGGCAAAGACACCTTCGTGGCCGAATGGGGCTCGCGCATTGATTCGTACCTCGCAGGGTCGCCTCTTGCGGGCCAAGGCGTCACGTTTGCAGTCGCCGCATGGAACAACGGGGTTGATCCCCGCTGGTCTCCTGCCATAGCGAACACCGAGAGCTCAAAAGGAGCCCACTGCTTCCTTCCCTACAACGCATGGGGATGGGGCTCGACGGGGTGGAGCAGCTGGGAAGAGGCCATCAATGCCCAGGTTGCTGGCCTTGCTACCGGATATGGGTATTCCCTGACCTATTCCTCAGCGACGAAATATTGTCCGCCCAATGCCGATCACTGGTTCAACGCAACCCTCAGCCAGATGAAGCTGATCTAGCCGCAACGCCACCTTCGGGTGGCGCTGCTCTTTTCAGGCTCGTGAGCCTGTCCTGTGCGGAACGCGCAGGACAAAGAACCACCCGCTATGCGGGTGCGCATCGAAGGCTTTGCCCTTGAAAATCCAATGACCGCCTACCAGAGGCTTAAGATGCAA
>JAEWQO010000070.1 GCA_023460315.1 Actinomycetes bacterium | reverse complement strand
TGCCGAGAATCAGATTTCAGGAATGAAGGTGGCATAGGTTGTTGTAGAATGACAGCATTCTAGGTGGTTCTCGGTTAGCTCGACCAGCCTGAGACCGAGCCTTACACCACTTTCCGGCACACTACCGGAGTGAACGAGGAGGGGTATCGCGAGGTCATCGGCTGTGCCGAGGGTTTCACGGAGTCGTCTGAGTGCTGGCGAGACTTCCTCTCATGGCTGAAAGGCCGCGGACTTCGCGGCGTGAGGATGTTCACCGGCGACAAGGCGGCCGGCATGGTCGGCTCGATCGCGGAGGTGTTTCCTGATGCCAAATACCAGCGCTGCATGGTGCACTTCTACCGCAACGTCCTGTCCAAGGCGCCGAAGTCCAAGCGCGGCGGGGTGGCTGCCATGCTCAAGGCGATCCACGCGCAGGAATCACGTGAGGCCAGCGAGCGCAAGGCGGCCGAAGTCGCCTCGGCCCTCGATGAGATGAAGCTTGCCGCAGCCGCCAAGACCGTCAGGGAAGGAATCGCCGAGACGCTGACCTACACTGCCTTCCCGATGGGCCACTGGCGCCGCATACGCACCAACAACGCCATCGAGAGGCTGAACCGGGAGATCAGGCGCCGCACGCGTGTGGTGGGCACTTTCCCCGACGGCAATTCGGCACTCATGCTGGTGACCGCCAGGCTGAAGCACGTCGCCGAGAGCGAATGGGGATCAAGGCGCTATCTGGACGTATCCTTGTTCGAAGGCGAATAATGCCGACGGCTGAGGGGCTCATTGAAAAAGTGCGCAATAATCTTGACAGTACCCCGAGGAAATCAAGTGGCCGCCCCGTGGGCGAATTGGTCGCATTTCGCGTAAAATGGACACAAGACGCATGGGTGCGCTGCAGCAGTTTGGCAAAAATTCGACTGGCGGGTGCACATGCTGAGTTTGAGAAAGGAAACTGCGGCATCCCCGGAAAGGCTGGCAAAAACCGCCACGACAGGCATGGCGGCCGTCAGCGCGGGCCACAGGGACCGGAGCACAGGACAGGCATTGAAACAGTTTAACGGAGGATTCCATGAGACAGTGCATGGATGCGGACAACCTGCATCGCAGATTGAGAAAAGTGATCGGACAAGTGCAGGCCATTGATCGCATGGTCGACGAAGACGTCCCCTGCGAGGATATCCTGTCCCAGATCAATGCCGCAAAATCAGCCTTGCATAAATGCGGGCAAGTTGTCTTGGAAGGCCATATCCAGCACTGTGTGCGAGACGGCATCGAACACGGCGACCCCGATAAGACCATCGAGAATTTCACCAAAGCAGTCGAAAGATTCTCGAACATGAGTTGAGGGGTCTGGACACACCGCCTGACCCAACTCGGTTATCTAGGCGTGATGGACCATCTGCATTCGCAGCATCTTGCTCGAACCCGATGCTACTTCCCCCTGTCGATTCGAGCATCCCAATGTCGGCCCTTCGCTGTTTCCAGCAGGTAGCACACCTCTGCGGCAACCGGGCCACACCTCTCCCCTCCGCGATGTCGGCCCTTCGCCCTCGGACCCGCCGCTGGCGGAATCGGCGGGTTGTGGGTTCGGGCAAATCCCCCTGGCGGCACCCTTTTCGCATCAATTGCGACAGCCAAGAGCGCGATTGCGGCCATCGAGCGGGCGCGGCGGGCCCGCATCCGTCTCGCCTTCGGCAAATCGCCTGGCCAGAAGCTTCTGAAAAAGGCGTGAAGCCATGCCAGGAGGCCCGCTTCGCCTCGCCACCTCCGCTCCCCCTCGCCTCCGCTCCCCCTCGCCTCCTCCCGCGCCCGCCGCCATCCGCTTGCGCCGTGGCGCCGCCCGTTCGGGGACGGGGGAGCTAGCCGGGGGCCGCACGATCTTCTGGTGGAACGCCAAACACGAACGACCTCAATGTTTCACGTGAAACATTTGTTCTCTTTTCAATTGTTCTTCCAGGATGCTTACGTCTTGCGTTGAACACAACGCAGACGGCACTGCCTTTTCAGCGAATCCTCTCGCGCAAGAACTCGACTTCGAGGCCTTCCGTACACGATATGCGGGGAAAGAAGGATGCCGTGTGTTCACCCCGGACGAAACGATAGCCGCCCTGCTCGATTCGTTCTCTACCGTTGACGAGAGGGCTCGGTTCGAACGCCTGCAATGCCAGGCACTCGAGATCGTCTGGCTCTTGACGGCCCACCAAGCAACCCCAGTGGCACACCTTCGCCTATCATCGCGGCCGCATTCTCAACAGAGCTCGGCATGACGCCGAGCATCTACCGAGCCTCGTGCTACGACCGGTCGTCCACTATGCCCAGAATTGCAGAGAGCAGCTCGTCATAGTCCTCATAAGCAGCAAGATCAGGGTTGTCCGCCTTTATGGCGTCCGTGCTCTTGAAGAGAAACCCTGCCGCACTCGCCCTGATCATCCCGAGGTCGTTGAAGCTGTCGCCCGCGGCGACCGTCTCGAAGCCACACGACTGCAATGCCCGGACCGTGGTGAGCTTCGACTGGTCGCAGCGCATCCTGAATCCCGTGATGCTCCCATCCTCCGCCACCTCAAGCTCGTTGCAGAAGATCGTCGGCCAGCCGAGCTTTTTCATCAGGGGATGGGCAAACTGCGTGAACGTGTCACTGATGATGATGACCTGCACGCGGGTGCGGAGCTCGTCGAGAAACTCCCGTGCGCCCGGCAGGGGGTCGATGCCTGCAATGGTTTCCTGGACTTCACGAAGCCCGAGGCCATGCTCTTCGAGAATCCCCAACCGATAGGCCATGAGCTTGTCGTAGTCGGGCTCGTCGCGCGTCGTGCGCTTCAGTTCCGGAATGCCCGCCTCCTGGGCAAAGGCAATCCATATCTCCGGCACGAGCACGCCTTCCAGATCCAAGCAAGCGAGATACATGGTTTCTTCCTCCTGATCGAGCAGCGAATGGGAATGGGTCGCGTTTTTCACCTAGCCATCATACCCGCAGTTTGCCCGCGCGTCGCCCAGATACCGGCGAGAGATGCCGCGCGGTCGCTTTCCCAGAAGGCTCCACCACGGCGCTTTTCTCGCCTGTTCCACAAAAAGGGGTTGCATCCCCCCTCTTCCCGTTTTAAGATAACGGTGTTATTTAATCACTGACGCCGGCTGATCGCTTGACAGGCCGCCGCAACGGCCCCGCGCCCGAACAGACCGGAATACGTCAGAGCATCGGTTCAAGACCGACGGCGCGAAAGACAGGAACGGAGAGAAGGGACCACATGCGTCCGACGAACGAAAAGCTGGCAACAGCAATTTTGGAAGCTGGCAAAAAGGAATTCCTGTCCCGCGGCTTTCAAGGGGCCTCGATGCGCACCATCGCAACCACGGTCGGAGCCACCACCGGCGCCATCTATCGCTATTACGCCGACAAGGAAGCGCTTTTCGACGCGATCGTCTCAGAACCGGCAGAGGCGTTGCTCGAGCGCTATCGTGCGGAGCACGCCTCGTTTCAAGCACGCCCACCCGCTGAACAGATCAAGCAATTGGGACCCGAACGAACCGTGGGAGCGCGTTGGATGATTGGGTTCATCTACGACCACTTCGATGCCTTCAAGCTCATAGCCTGCAGCTCGGCGGGAACGCGTTGGGAAGGATACCCCGACAAGCTCGCCAACATCGAGGAACAGGCAACCATGCCTTTTCTCGCCTCGCTTGACGCCTGCGGAAAACGCACGCAGCCCCTTGACGCCGAATTGGTGCATATCGTTTCGAACATGCTGTTCACAGGCATTTTCGAAACGGTGATGCACGATATGCCCCGCAACAAGGCCGAGCGGTACATGGAACGGCTGGAAGAGTTCTATGCAGCAGGATGGGAACGGCTGCTCAATCTGCCCATAGGATAGCCTCTGACGTCCATCGGGCGAGGCGCGAGGTGGCAGAGAACCCTCGCGCCCGATGAAAGATAGCCGAGCTGCGTTCAAAGGAATTGCTTTCAGCACGAGTTAGCCAATTATAACTTTAGGCAAGGCGATGGCGGAAGGACCGCGTCGCAAAGGAGATGATGGCATGGAAGAAACACGTGAGCCCTCACCGTTGAGAAGGCTCTGGGACTGGGCTGGACCGTATCATGGAGCCTTCTACGGCTCCATCGCGCTCGCGGTGGGAGGCGTGGCATGCAGCATGATTCCTTACTTTTGCATTGCTGGAATCCTGACCGCACTCCTGTCGGGCGCGACGGATCCTGCGACGCTCCTGCCCCTCTGCGGCATCGCGCTCGCAGGGTATGCGGGAAAGGTAGCGTTGGGCGGCCTGTCGACCACGGTGTCGCACACCGCCACGTACCACACGCTGCGCGACCTGCGCAGCGCGCTGACGAAGAAGCTGGCGAACCTTCCCCTGGGAACCGTCATCGACACGCCGTCCGCCCACTACAAGACGACCATCGTCGATTGCGTGGAGGGCATGGAGCCCACGTTCGCACACCTCGTTCCGGAGATGACGTCAAACGTGCTCGTGCCGGTCGCCCTGCTGGCCTTTCTGTTCTCCCTCGACTGGCGCATGGCGCTCGCTTCGGTGCTCACCACAGCCGCCGGCCTTGTCATCATGGCGATCGGCATGCGCAGCTATCCTGCAAAATGGGCGGGAGCCGTGACGGCAGGTAAAAGCATGGCGGCCGCCATCGTGGAATACATCGGCGGCATCAAGGTGGTGAAGGCATTCTCCCGGTCCGCCGGATCGTACGCAAAGTATGCCGACGCGGTCAACCACAACGCTGACTACTACGTCGGGTGGATGCGTGAGAACATGCGAACCATGTGCGTGTACCAGGCAATCATTCCCGCAACTTTGCTGTTCGTCTTGCCCCTCGGGCTGCTCTTCTGGTCGCAGGGAACCCTTGAGCCCGCCACCTTCCTCACCGTGGTGGCACTTTCTCTCGGACTCACCGGCCCCATCATGGCGGCATTCACGTTCACCGATGACATCGCCGCGCTCGGCACGAACGTCAGCGAGATTGCCACCATCCTCGACGCCAAAGAGCTCGAACGCCCCGATGCGCCCGCCACGCTCGATGGCACCCGCATCGTGCTTGACGACGTGAGTTTCTCCTATCATCAGGCGACGGACCAAGAAGACCGGCCTCCCACCGCAATCTTGCACGGTGTCAATCTCACCATCGAGCCCGGCACCGTCACCGCGCTCGTAGGCCCGTCAGGATCGGGAAAATCAACCATAGCGCGCCTGATCGCAGGATTGTGGGACATCGATTCGGGATCCATCCTTCTCGGCGGAACCGACACCAGAAACATCCCGCTCGACCAGCTGTCCAGCATGATAGCGTACGTATCCCAAGACAATTACCTATTCGATGAAACCATCCGCGAGAACATCCGCATGGGCCGCGCGGACGCGACCGACACCGAGGTCGAATCCTGTGCAAAGGCAGCGGGCTGCGACACGTTCATCCGAGCACTCGGCCACGGCTACGACACGCGCGTCGGCGCCGCTGGGAGCCAGATATCAGGAGGAGAGCGCCAACGCATTGCCATCGCACGCGCCCTGCTGAAAGATGCCCCCATCGTCATACTCGACGAGGCGACCGCATCCATCGATCCCGAAAACGAAGCCCTCATCCAGAAGGCCATCTCCGCTTTGACGCGCAATAAGACCCTCATCGTGATCGCCCATCGCCTGTCCACCGTCTCCGACGCCGACAACCTCGTCGTCGTGCGGGACGGCCGCATAGCGGCGCAGGGCCGTCATGGCGAACTGCTCGCCAACTGCCCGCTCTATGCCGCCATGTGGGCGGCGCATCTCGGCTCACGCGATGCCGCGCCCGATGTCCCCCACCAAGATGCGGCATCACCCTCGCCGGGCACGACCGCGCAGAAAGGCAGATAGCATGCTCACCCTCTTTCGCAAGATATTCGACTTCGCCGGCAGCAGGCGCGGGTTGCTTGGACGTTCCATTCTGTACACGTTCGTCGGCGCGCTGTTCGCCGCCCTTCAGTTCGCAGCCCTGTTCGTGTCTGTCAACGCCCTGGTCTCAGGCGAGCTGGGCTCTGCGCTGTGGCTCTCCGCGCTCATCATGGTTCTCTCCGTTGCGGGCAAGTCTTTCTTCGCCTATCGCTACATGATGGCGTACACCGAGACGGGTTACTGCATGGTGGCGGAAAAGCGCGTCCATATCGGCAACCGTCTGAGGTCCATCCCCCTGGGATACTTCGACGACAACAACGTCGGACGCATCACGGCCGTCGTGACCACCACCCTGAGCGATGTGGAAAACATGGCTGCCCGCTGCTGCGCAACCATTCTGGGAGGATTGATCACCTCGTGTGCGTTCGTCTTGGCGCTGTGCGCGTTCGATATGAGAATCGGTCTCGTCGGCATCGCCGGCATCGCGGTCTACCTCGTGGTCACCGACCTCTCGCAACGCCATACGCGCACGACCGGACCGGCACGACAGGCGGCCCAAGAAAGCTTGGTCGAGGCCGTGCTCGAATACGTGCAAGGCATGGGCGTGGTGAAATCATTCGGGCTGTCCAGCGGGGCATACGCACAGGCTGCGCGATCCATCGAAGAAAGCTGCGACAAAAACTTGCGCGTGGAGCGTTCGGCGGTTCCCTGGATGGGCCTGCAGTCGCTCGTCGTGCGCGTCGCGAGCGTCGCCATGGCCGTCTGCACGCTCGTGCTGTACGGCGCCGGAGAAATGACCCTTGCGAACTGCCTCGTCATGACCATAGCGGCGTTCATGGTGTTCCAAGATCTCGAAAACGCTGGAAACATGTCATCGATGCTGCAGATGCTCGGTGCCTCCCTTGACACGGCGAACGCCCTCGACGACACGCCCCTCATGGACACGGACGGACGGGATCTGACGCCAAGCGATGCCTCCATCGCCTTCGAGAACGTGAGCTTCTCCTACGGAAGAGACCCGGTCCTCGATCACGTGACGTTCTCTGTCCCCGAAAAGACCACCTGCGCCATCGTCGGTCCCTCCGGCTCCGGTAAGACCACGCTCGCCTCTCTCGCCGCACGTTTCTGGGACGCAAGCGCAGGAGACGTGAGGGTCGGTGGCCGGGACGTGCGCGACTACACGCTCGACAGCCTCATGCGCAACATCTCCCTGGTGTTCCAGGACGTCTATCTTTTCCAAGACACCATCGAGAACAACATCCGTTTCGGCAGGCCCGACGCAACGCGTGACGAGGTGACGGCCGCTGCTCGCGCCGCCTGTTGCCACGATTTCATCAGCGCACTCCCCGAGGGATATGACACCGTGGTGGGAGAGGGCGGCGGGTCGCTGTCGGGTGGGGAGAAGCAGCGCATCTCCATCGCGCGTGCCCTGCTGAAGGATGCGCCCATCATCATTCTCGATGAAGCCACCGCCAACGTCGATCCCGAAAACGAGGCGGAGCTCCAAGCGGCCATCGAGGCATTGACCCATAACAAGACCATCATGATGATCGCGCATCGGCTGAAAACCGTGCAGCATGCCGACCAGATCGTCGTGCTCGAGAAAGGACGCATCGTGCAGCGTGGAACCCATGCCCAACTCGTCGGCAAACCCGGCCTCTACACCGACTTCCTCAACGCCCGCAAGGAAGCGATCAGCTGGAAACTGGCGTAGGCGCGCGCCGGACACCTCCCTTTCCCAACAGCCTCCACGCGCCCGCCTGCTGCTGGTCGTGCCACAAGGAGGCATAGCGTCCTCCCAACGCCACCAGCTCCCCATGCGTGCCCTGCTCGACCACGCACCCCTCATCCATGACGAGGATGCGATCGGCATGGCGAATGGATTTAAGCCGATGGGCGATGACCACCACTCCCTTGTCTCGGACGAGCTCGGCGATGGCCTGCTGCACCAACACCTCGTTCTGGGGGTCAAGCGATGCCGTTGCCTCGTCCAGAAGCACGACCGGAGCGTCCTTCAGCAGGGCGCGCGCGATGGAGATGCGCTGCTTCTCCCCGCCGGAGAGGGTGCACCCACCCTCTCCCACCACGGTGTCAAAGCCCTGCGGCAGCCGCTCGATGAACTCAAGGCATGCGGCGCGCCTCGCCGCCTCACGCACGTCCTCGTCACTCGCACCCTCCCGTCCCATGCGAATGTTTTCGGCCACGGTGTCCTGAAACAGGTAGACGTCTTGAAACACCATGCTCACGTTCGAAAGCAGCGTGTCCGTGCGCATCTGGTCAAGCGGCACCCCGCCCAATCGCACCGTGCCCTGCTGCGGATCCCAAAAACGGGCCATGAGCCTCACGACCGTCGACTTGCCCGATCCCGACGAACCGACGAGCGCCGTCAGCCCCTTCTGCGGGGCCTTGAGCGACACGCCTTGCAACACTTCGCGCTCGCCATAACCGAAGCGCACGTCGTCGAGCGTGTACCCGAATGACGCCGGCATGACATCGTCACCCGCTGCCGGTTCGGGCAATTCCGGCTCATTGAGCACCTCGTCGATGCGGCGTGCGGCCTTGTCGGCATTCGCAAAATCAGACAGGAAGTAGAACAGCGAGATGATGGGTTCGTACAGGTTGAGAGCGATGAGGAGAAACACCATGAAGGAGAACGGGCTGATGTCCCCTCCCGCCAACAGGCTTGTGCCCACCAGCATCACCACGCCGATGCCGCACGACAGCACGAGCCGTCCGAACACGGCGACCGGTCGGGAGGCCGTCTCTTTGCGGATCGACACGTGCCGCAGCTCGTCAAAGCTCTCCCGCAGCGAGGCAAACCGCTCCCCCGAGAGGCCGAACGCCTTGAGCGTGCGGATGCCGCGAGCATATTCGATGCTCTTCGCGTCGGCAACCTGCAGGGCGTGCGCCATGTCATCCGACACGCGCGACAGGGCACGGGCGCCCAGCCACAGGAACGGGAGCGCCAAGGGCACGACGGCGAGCAGGGCAAGCGCCATGCGCCAATCGAAGGCGCCGAGAACGCCGCAGAACACGACGAGCCTCACGAGGATGCAACCCACCTGCGCAAGCACTTCGCCCCCATAGTTTTCCACCGTCTTGTAGTCGCGCATGAGCACCGAGGTCAGGTCTCCCGCATCACGCCTGTTATAGAAGCCCATGGGAAGCCGCCGAAGTTTCTCGCCCATGGCAAGGCGGGCCTCGAGCACGATGTCGGCCGTTCCCGCGCAGGTGAGGATGTACATCTTTTTCGAAGACCAATAGGAGAGGACCGTCTGGACGCAGAGCGCCGCCAGGCACATCCAGAGGGCCGCCACGTCAAGCGCGGCTCCCGGCACCGCCACCGGTTGGAGCAGAACGTAGACGGCGATGAGCATGATGCCTGACGGCAGCGAGCTGACCATGGTGTCGAGCATGCGCCAGCCGGTCATCTTGAAGTAATTCCCCGGACGCCTGAGGGTAAGCCGATTCAACGTCTCCACCAGCCTACTCATGGCAGGCCTCCTTTCCGGTGCTGAGGTCCCAGGTGTCGCGTATCTCGTTTGCGGCGACCATCGCACGATAGGTCTCGCTCGAAGACAGCAACTCCGCATGCACGCCCTGGCCGACGAGTTTTCCTTCCTCCATCACAAGAATGCGATCCGCCGCCTCCACCGTCTTGAGGCGATGCGCAATGATGAGCACGGTCTTCTCCTGCGCCAAGCGGGCAAACGCCCGCTGGATCTTTCCCTCGTTCTCAGCGTCGGCGTAGGCCGTCGCCTCATCGAGCACGACGATGGGCGTGTCCTTCAGAAGCACGCGCGCAATGGCCACCCGCTGCGCCTCGCCGCCGGAGAGATAGGTGCCGCCGGGGCCGATGAGGGTATCCAGACCCTGGGGCAAGCGTTCCACGACATCCTCGACAGAAGCGGCCCTCACGGCATCCATCACCTGCTCACGCGACGCATCTTCGTTTCCCATGCGCAGGTTGGCCTCAAGCGTGTCAGCCAACAGAAACGAATCTTGGAACACGAAGGAAACGAGATCCGTGAGGTTCTCGTAGGCGATGTCCCTCACATTCACCCCGCCAATGCGGACCGAACCCTCCTGCACGTCAAAAAAACGCAGGATGAGAGCGGCAATGGTGGATTTTCCTCCTCCTGAAGGGCCTACCAGTCCCGTCACCGTCCCTGATGGCAGCCGGAAGCTCACATGGTCAAGAGCGCGGGGGCCCTCTTCGCCGGCATAGGAGAAGCTCACCTGCTCGAACTCGATTCCTGCATCGCGGGGCGTGGCCGGGCGCAGGGGCTCGACCACCTCGGGATAGTCAAGTATCTCGTCCACTCGGGCGACTGCGGCGTTCGCGGCGTTGAGCTGAAGCGATTGGGAGACCATCTGCATGACCGGCTCCTTCATGCCCGCTCCCACCAAAAAGAACAGCAGCACGGTGGACAGGAATTTCACATAGGCGACGGGATCCGTCACGTCAACGGCGGGAAGCACCGCCAGGACCGTTGCCAGCAAAAACAGGACCTGCGCCCCGATGACCGCGTAAAGCCGGCCCATTCCCGGCGCATTGAAGTAGGTTGCCCACTTGATGTTGCCCACAAACTCCCGCGCGTCAGCCTCAAACCTCCTGAATGCCGAAAGGCTGCGGTTGAACACCTTGACCACCGGCATGCCGTGCACGTATTCAACCGTCGTGCCCGCCACCGTCTCGCCGGAAACGCGCATGGCCGTCTGACAGGCCTTTCCCTCAGGCGTCTTGAGCGCCCCGCCCAACAGCAGGAACGCCAAGACGATGGGGACCACGAGCGCGAGGGCAAAACGCCAATCGACGGTGAACAGGTAGAGGAGGGTGATGAGCGGCAGGGAGATGGCAGAAACAGCATCGGGAAGATGATGGGCGACGAAGCCCTCGATCTCCTCGACATCGTTGTTCATGACCTTCTTCACCTCGCCCTGTCGCACGTCAGAATAGAAGCCTGACGGCACGCGCGCCAACTTGTCCATCAGATGGACCCGCACCTCGTAGAGAATGTTGAATGCGGCGGTATGCGCGAGCATGGTAGAGAGATACTGAAACACGCCATAGGCGATGGCGGCCAGGAAAGCGGCAGCGGTGAGCATTCCCATGAGCGACCAGTCGATGCCGCCGAGATCCCCCCAATGAAGAACGAGCTCGTTCATCATGAGGTACACCGCGACAAAGGGAGCAAGGCGGGCGGCGGATCCCAAAACCGCCAGCACGGCAGCACCGACCACCAGGCCGCGCCGACGTCCCGCCAGCTCCATGAGCCGTGCAATCCCCTCCTTGCGCGCCGGCTTCGCGGATACCTTTGCAGACTTTTCGACGAGCCCCGAAGGCGATTTCTCCGATGCCGCCCCGTCGTCGGAGACAGAGGCGCAACGCCCCTCAGGATCCGAGGGGTCAGGTGCCTGGCCCGGCACATCCCGCAATCGCCCGCTCCTCTCATAAAACCGCTGCTGAGCATCCGAATACACGGTTGACAGCGCCGGACGGTAAGCCGTTTTTGTCGCCATGGGCGTTCCTCTTTCGTTCCGCAGATATAAAAATGACCATATACCGTAGTTCGGTCATTAAAGTTACCATGAGATAACTTTGACTGCAAGAATAAAATGACCATCTATTAAAAATTGGTCATATAGGATAGGATGTCGCAGAAGGAAGCGCTCGAAAGACGGGAGGACGCGATGCCGGCAATATTCGACGAAGAAGGCCGTGCGGCCATGCGCAGCACCATGTTGGCCGCAGGTTTTGACATCATGCGCGAAAGAGGCGTGCAACATCTCACCGTGAGCGAGGTGACGAGGCGTTCAGGCATCGCAAAGGGCACGTTTTACAGCTTCTTCCCCTCGAAGGAGGAGTTCGTGTATCAGATCGTCTCACGCGGACGCGTCCGGGTCGCACAAGAACTCAAGCAGGCAGCTGAAGCGGGCAGCGGCACGGTCGATCGTGCCGGGTTCGAGCGTTGGCTCCGCACGATGTGGCAGGAAGGAGGCCAGCTGTATCGCGCCATCACGATGGAGGGCTGGCGATATCTGAGCGCAACCTGGCCTCGCGAGAGGGCGTTCAATCCAGAGCTTGACAAGGAAACATGCCTCTGGATACTCGGCATGGCGCGCGACGCGAGTCCCAACGCGAACTGGAAGGTGCTCGCCAATCTTCAGAAGACCCTTGCCATGCTGTATTTAAATGCGGAGAACCTGCATGCTGACGCGTTGGATGAGACGGCCGACCACCTTTTACGCGCCATCGTTGAGGAAGTTTTTGACTCATAGGGTAGCAAGCCAGAGCTCTCCCCTCCTCCCGCACGCGCCTAGAAGGCCAGCCTTCCCCCCTTCGTCCCTATGCCCTGCGCTCCGCCAGATCTCCCTGAACGGTCACCGTGACCACGGATACCGGCAGGTCACGACCACTTTCCTCAGCCGCTCGAGCCACGGCACGTTCCAGGCCGCCGCAGCACGGCACCTCCATGCGAACGACCGTGAGGCTCCGTATGTCGTTCTGTGCCACGATGCGCCGGAGTTTGTCAGCCCACTCCCCCTCATCGAGCTTTGGACATCCGATGAGCAGTATCTTGCCACGCAGCAGGTCCGTGTGGAAACCGCCATAGGCAAAAGCCGTGCAGTCTGCGGCAACCACCACATCTGCTCCCGCAAAATAGGGAGCCCGCTCCGGGACGAGCTTGATCTGGACGGGCCACTGGCGCAGTTCGCTGGGAGTGGCGGAACGCTGCGGACCCGCATCTTCCCGATCCGTTTCCTGAGGGTTCTCCGCGCCCGCCGTCCCAAACGAGCGAGCACGCGATCCAGGGCACCCGGAAGCTGGAGCGAACGAGCGCATGCGGGCACCCGGACAGCCAGCAGCTGGCCCTTCGGGGACGGAGGCCGGTGCCGGCTCATTTTGGTGGATCGACACCGCCTCCGCGTCATAGGCGGCCGCCTCACGGACCGTGAAGGAGATGGCGCCGGTTGGACAGGCGGGAAGACAGTCGCCGAGCCCGTCGCAGTAGTCGTCACGCACAAGCTTTGCCTTGCCCTCCACCAGCGCAATGGCCCCTTCGTGGCAGGCATCCACGCAGGCGCGACACCCCGTGCACAAATCCTCGTCAATTTCTATGATCTTTCTCAGCATGGCGCTCGCCCTTCTTCCGTGCTCTCAGGGAATGTTTTCCGTTTCGTCCATTGAACAGCGAAAGGAGTTCCCCGTATGTTGTATTTACAACATACGGGGAACTCCTTCACCAAAAAGCTCTGGATCTGAAAGGGAGCGGCTATCCATGAAAGGAGGTGCCACGCGTCATCTTCTCGCCAAGATCGATGAGCTCTTGGCGCCCATGCACCCCTGTCTTTGCGTAGATGCGCCGGAGATGGGTGTCCACCGTGCTTTTGGAAATGAAGAGCTCGGCAGCTATGCGCTCTCCCGTGCGGCCTTTGAGCGCAAGGGGAAGGACTTCAGCTTCCCGCTTGGACAGCCCATGCTCATGGGCGATGAGGAGACAGACATCCTCGAAGCGGTCTGCATCGCGAGCGATGACGGACAAGGCGCGGAAATCGCGCTCGGTGAAAAGGAACAGGTAGGAGAAGAGCGTGGCCAGCCCGGCGCAGGCCACCACGACGTAGGGCGTTTGTCCCGTCTGGCCAACCAGGTCAATGACGTTTCCCCAACCAATTCCCGCGGCCTCCCCCAAATACAGCGCCGCAAACCCACGGGCAAACGACAACGCTGCATCCTGATCCGTCAAGCGAGCCATGACCAAAAACAGGGATATCAGGACATACGTGAGCCCCAGGTATCCCGCAAGCACGATAGCCTCGCCTGGCACGCCGAAATCGAACAACACGGGAACGAACAGGAAACCCGCCATCATGACAAGGAGCGCCAGCCGATACACGCCATCCAGCGGCCCCTCGGGCTCAACCTGCGCGACGGAGGCGTCCGAAGAAGGGCCAGACAGGCTTCCCGATCCTCCGGGCGCAATGAATTGCAAGGCTGCGGCGCAAAAAAGGACGAACAGCAGAAGGCTTGCGGGAAACGTCGGCGTCGAGGCCATGCCCGGATCCGATCCATAGGTTTCCATAAACCCTGCGGCAAGCCCATACAGAACGGTGCCGACAACGATCTTCTTCGACAGCCGCGCCGTCTCGTCACGCTGTTCCGGCGTGGAGAACAGATCTCCGAGCGACAGCTGCGATGCACGGGAATCCTGATCGTCTGTCCGTTCGCCGTCATCATCGAGGTCGCCCGGCGACATTCGGCCAGAGGCAGTTCCCCCAGTTACCGAGTCGGGAAGAAGGCTCCTCAGAGCAAGCGCACTGCCGAGCGGCAGGAGCTTCAGCACGAGCAGGAGGGGAGCAAAAGACCAGGCCGCAAGTGCGAGACAGACAATTGCTCCCAATCCCGAAGCAAGAAATATCTCGACGATGCAACGTCCCAAAGGCTGTGCGCCAAACGCTCTTCCCCATGCCGCAAGCATAAGGGCCGAAGGAATGCCAATGAGAACGCATTCGACAACGAGTCCCGCCGCCTCATTGCCGCCGACCAAGCCGGGAACAAGCGACCCGATGACCAGGAGCACGGCGTAGAACCAGACCAGGGATTTGGTCAGCAAAGAAATGCGCGCCTTGGGAGACGCAAGGCGCAAAATCAGAAACGAGAGGCCAATGAGCACCAAGGTCCCAAACAAGTCGGCGCGCTCGAACACGTGCGATCCGATAGCAAGGGCCTTGTTCTCCCCCATGTAAAACAAGGAGAACACAAATCCCTGGTTACAGGCAAATCCCAAGATGGTGCAAAGGACAGCCAGGCGATCTTTTCGCTCGATGATGCGGTTCAGGCGCACGCAGCCTCCCCCTCTCCTGATCAGTTGGAAGAACTTATGATAGCAGGAGCCGGAGGCCACTGAGTTGCGGGAGGCATACCTTTAGAAAACGCGCAAAAGGACTTCCATGCACGGTGTCATCCGAAGCGGCATCGGCAGTTCCTTGACAGGGATCCAATACTGACTCCGGCCAGGCAAGACAGGAACAAGAAAGGAGCTGGTGTGGGGCAGGAGCAGAGGCGAGACAGGGGCCGGCGCGGGGCGAGACAGGAGCGGAACGGGAGAAAGGCGAGTCAGGAGCTCGCGCAGGAGAGGAGCAGGGGTGGGACAGGAGAGGAGAGGAACGGGAGCAGACGGAGGGCAGCAAGGCAGGAGCGGGGGCAAGGGCGAGCGGAACGGGACAGGGGCAAAAGCGATGTAGGGCGAAAGCAGGGGCAGAGCAGGTGCGTGGGAACGAGCACGTGAGGAGAGCGAAAAGGATGCAGCCATCCTCAGGAGTTGGCCGTGGCGCATTGATCCGACAAGCACGCGGATTGGCAGAAGGCACGAGAAATGGGCAGTTTTCCAACGACCGTTTCATGGAAGCGGCGAAAAGCCCCCGTTCAGAAAAAACTGCGGGACTTCCCTTCCGGAAAAATTGCCCTTAACGTCGATTCTCATCCAATCCGACGGAGACCTCCCGCTTCTCCACCACGAAAAATCGGACGGACATCTCCCGCTTCTTCACGACGGAAACCCCTTCCTCTCCATCGTGAAGGGAAGACTGCATACGAGGCAGAGCTGAACGTCGCGGGATCGCTCCCTATCTCCCGCCTCTCCACCTGCTTGCGCTGCTCATCGGCAAGGTGGCTCGTCGCGGGATCGCTCCGTATCTCACTTTTCCGCCATGAAAGGAAGGCCTCCAGGGCGGAAAAGTGAGATATCTAAAGGAAGGACGCCATGGCGGAAAAGCGGGACATCTCTCCGCCATGGCGGGAAGCGCAAGACGGGTGCGCTGCCAAACCGCGTGCCTTGCCAAGCGGCAAACGCAGCCGGAGGTCTCTCTAGGAGACCGTCTCCGTGGCAGGGGCCTTCTTCTTCACGACTTTCGCGACCTTGGTCCGAGAGCCGGCAGCCTCTTCCTCTTTCGCGTCCGGCTCCTCGGCGAGGACGGCCTCGTCGTCAGAGTCCTCGGCAGCCTCGACGTTCTTCTTGTCTCCTCCCATGCCCTCGCGCAGACCCTTCACGGTCTGTCCAAGCGCCGAACCGAGTTTCGGAAGGTTTTTGGGACCGAAGATGAGCAGGATGACGGCCAGGATGATGAGCAGTTCGGGCATGCCCATTCCAAGTATTTTCATGTGAGCCTCCTCAAGTGGCTTCAGGTGCATGACAGGATCGAAGTATGGGGAACGTGCGTTCCGAACGCTATCGTGCAGAACGCTGATTTCTCAAACAGCTGATCCCCCGCTGCTGTCATGCAAATTGAGTATAAGGTGTTTGCGCAGGCAGGAAGCTTGATATCTCGGACACACGCGCGCGCATTGCCTGCGCCCACCCGTCGCGATGAGCACACAGTTCGTCCATCTGCTCCCCGCAAAGCCCTTTGAAAAGCAAGGCGGAATGGGGGTTTGCACCCTCTACGGCGTATCTTCTTCTGCAAGTATCGTGCCGGCAAGCCACCCCATGACGCTTGCCATCATGAGCCCACGCGTCCAGCCGCTCGAGTCCCCCAAGCACGACAGCCTCTGCACGCTCGTGTGGAAGCGTTCGTCCATCTTCACTCGATTGCTGTAAAACTTCAGCTCGGGCGAATAGAGAAGCGTCTCCTCTGCCGCAAAGCCCGGCACCACCTCATCGACCGCCAACATGAAGTTGAGAACGTTCGTCAGGGCACGATACGGCATGGCTGCGGTGATGTCGCCTGCCACGGCATCCGTGAGCGTTGGAACGACGTTGCTGCGGCGCAGCTCTTTTTCCCAGGTGCGCTTGCCGTCAAGGATGTCGCCCAGGCGCTGTACGAGGACGTGTCCCGCACCAAGCATGTTGGTTAGCTCGCCAATCTTCTGCGCATAGGCAATGGGCTGGTCAAAGGGCTCAGAAAAGTTCTGGGAGCACAGGATGGCCAGATTCGTGTTCGGCGAAGTGCGTTCCTTGTAGGAATGTCCGTTCACCACCGCCAAGCTGCCATCGTAGTTCTCCTGGCTGACAAAACCACCGGGATTCTGGCAAAACGTGCGCACCTTGTTCTTGAAGGGTTTCGGATAGCCGATGAGTTTGCCCTCGTACAGCACGTTGTTCACCGTCTCCATGATCTCGCTGCGCACCTCGACGCGTACCCCGATGTCAACGGGTCCTGGGCCGTGGGCAATCCCATGCTCTCGACACATGCGCTCGAGCCAATCGGCGCCACGCCGTCCTGTGGCGACCACCGTGTGCCGTGCACGAATCTCTTGCGAGCCTTCCGGACCATCGACAAGGATGCCGGCACACTCGTCGCCCTCGATGAGCACTTGTCGACATACGGTCGAAAACCGCAAGTCGACTCCGGCATCGATGAGATGACTCTCGACAAGCGTATACAGGTCGCGCGCCTTCTCGGTTCCCAGATGGCGAATGGGACAGTCGACAAGCTTGAGTCCGGCCTTGATGGCACGCCTGCGAATGTCATCAAGCTCATCCCGCGCCCCCAAACCTTCAATATGAGCATCGGCCCCAAACGAGAGATAGATATCGTCGACGCGACCAATGGCGGCCTGCGCGGCCTGAGCTCCTATCAATTCCGGCAGATCGCCCCCGACTTCGCTCGAAAGCGAAAGCTTTCCGTCGGAAAACGCGCCCGCACCAGAAAATCCCGTGGTGATATGGCAGGGCTCGCATCCGACGCACACCCCGCTCGACTGCCTGGGGCAAGCGCGCCGCTCGATGGGCAGTCCTCGCTCGACGACGACGATGTGCCCGGAAAAACCACGGTCAAGCAAAGCGAGTGCGCAGAATATCCCGGCAGGACCGGCGCCGACGATGACGACGTCCGTTCTCTCTATCGACATGACAGCCTTCTTCCCCCGGCGAATCGCGCCAGACGTGATGGAGTCATCTGCGATTATATCCTATGGACCGAGGAAGGAGGAACATGCGGGCCGCCCTGCTTCCGTCACGTTGCCGGGTCAGACAAAGGTCGCGAGGCGCACGCCCGATGCCCGATCCCGAGCACCCCTGAGTCTTACCCGCCGCTGTCAGCATCGCCCAACCACCCCTTAACGAGCGGAGGACACCCCGTTTCCTCCCGCAAAACGCGGATCAAGGGCAATCGCGTCAAGACGTGCCATGACGACATCCTCGACATCGAACGAAAAGGGAGCCAGCGTCTCGTCCGTGTACACCGTGCGGATGTACCCGCCGCACTCGTCGCAGGTGGCGATTCGATGGGCCTCGTCCCCCTCCACATTGAAATAATGCAGATGCGTCTGATTCTGCGTGCCGCAGCGAGCACAGCGGATGCGCTCAATCTCCCATGACGTCCCGCACTGGGCGCACCAGAGGGTCTTGCCCCTGCCTTGCGTGGAGTCCTCTCCACCCACGCGCGCGACGCTCGCCATGCCTCCGCATACCGGACAGGCCAGAGGCCGGGCACCCCGGGGAACGTCGGTCAACAACGCGCGGGCGACGGCGGCCGCAGCCCCTTCGATCTGGGCACGCAGCACAAGGGAAGCGACAAGCGCCGCGGTGCGCGCCTGTTCCTCGTCCATCCCGTCGTCGACAAGGAGTCCGGCCAGGTTTTCCACATACGCCAAAGGAGCGCGGCCCGCCTCCTCGAGAGGGCTCGCCGCCACAATGCGGTCCCACTTCGTGCGCTCGAAAGCGGCCCTGACATCCTCGGGAAAGCCGCCTCGCTCACTCGCGAAGGAGGTCAGATCGCTCAGCGCGGCAGCGAGCTTCTCAGGCTCGATCCGAACCGGCGCCTGGGAAAACACCGGCTTGCCAGCCGCATACCACGCGCGAAGGTCGTCGCCGGCCGGAACGGCATATCCGCCCGCACCGTCCGATGCCCAGGCACGCAGCCTCTCCCACAGCGCACGAAAGAAGTCCAGACGGGCTGCGTCGGACGGATCGAGCATCCCCTCGTAAGCGGCGACTGCCGCATCAACCTGTTTCTCATTCATCGTTGACCCTTTCGCTCTCTCGTTTGCCGAAAGTCCGTTTCCCGCACCCTGCGGCCCCGACAGGCGCCTTGCCTTCCCGGCCACCGCATGGATCCGCCGCAAAGGCGACGGATCCCCCCACATCCCCCTGCAACATCCAAAAGGCCGTGCGCGCCCTGTTGCTTGACCCGCACGGCCTGAAACGGAGACGGACTTTCGTCACGCCTTCTTCTCGACCACATTCTTTCCGTTGGCGATCTCCTCGCGAGCCCAGTGACCCCAATGGTACAGGGCATCGGACTCAGAAACCGTGCCATCGCCGAACATGAGCTTGGCCGTGCCCCGGTACGGCTGAAAGATGCCCGCGCCCAGGAAGATATGGGCCAACCCGAACACCGCGATGAGCAGGAAGCCGATGTCGTGCAGGAAGAGCACCACCCCATGCACCCCGGCTCCAAAGTCGAACACGGTGGTCCCCAAAAGGAGGATGATGCCGGTGATCCCCATCAAGGCACCGGCGAGCCACAGCATGCCGTCGGCAAATCGCTGACCGCTCTTCACCTCATGCTGGTCAGGCATATGGATCCACTTCGCCATGAACAGATAGGGAAAGAACAGGATCATCCATTTCCTGTCATCGGAATCCCACCGATCGAACAGGTTTTTGAAGATATGGGCCACTCCCCGGGGTGCCATGAGGGCGCTGATCAAAGGCACGGCGACAAAGAGGACTCCAAGCACGCGATGAGCCATGCGGATGACGAACACCGTGTCGGCCCCGACGGCGTGCGCCAGCTGGGGCACAAACACAAACAGACCCGAGATGCAGAGCAGGATGCAGGCGCTCACCGTGATGCCATGCGTGAGACGCGCCTGCAGCGAATGCCGCTTGATGCGGCGCTCTGCGCCGCTCGCCGCAAGGCCCTCAAGGAAAGCGCGGTTTTTCGCGGCATCCTCGGCAGAAACCACGACAGGTCCCTTACTCATTGTGGCCTCCCTTCTTGCCACCCAGATTTTCGAAGATGTGCTCCTTCACCGATTCGGGATCCTGGCCGTCGCCATGCTTGACGACGTTGCCGGTATCGACGCTGAGCGTGTCTTCGGTCTCGGGATTGTAGGCAAGCTTGTCTCGCCGATAGCCCACGCCCAAGGCAAACATGGCAGCGAGGCCCACCACCGTCAGGCCGGTGACTGCACCGGTGACTGGCTTCATGATCTGTGTGAGCGCGACAGTCGGATTTACCTGCGGGTTTTCCACCTGCCCGTGCGCGGCGACACCGTATTTGAGCACCTGGATGACATGCAGGCCGCCCACTTCGTTTTCGCCGTACACCACCGCATCCTCGTATCCCTTGGACAGCAGGTAGTCCTGCCGCTCGTGGGCGAGCTCTATCATCTCGTCGCGGTCCCCGAACTTCAGGGCCCCAGGAGCGCAGGTGTTCACGCATGCTGGGATGAGTCCCTGACCGATACGGTCGAGACATGCGGTGCACTTGTTGATGAGGCTGCGCGCGCCCGCATGGTAGCGAGGCACGTCGAAGGGGCAGGCGGCCGCACAGTGCTGGCAGCCGATGCACTTCGACTCATCGACTGCGACAAATCCCGTCTCCTCATCCTTGGTAAGCGCTCCACCCGGACAGACCGCGGCACAGGGCGCGTCGCCACAATGCTGGCAGCTGCGGCGCCCGAAGGCCCACATCACCCCTTTCGGCCCGCCTTCACGTTCGTGAAAACTTATGATCAGCCGCGTGTCGCCGTTGATATCCATCGGACTCTGGTGGGAGCCGGTGAACTTGTTCTCATTTTTTCCCAAAGGAGAGGGCAGGCCATTCCACGTTTTGCAGGCAACCTGGCAGCCATGACATCCCGAACAGCGGGAGGTGTCAAACAGGATAGCTTTCTCACTCATACCATCCACCTCCTATGCCTTCTCGACGTCAACGAGAAATGCCTTGTATTCCGGAACGAACGTGTTGGGATCGCCCACGTTGGGTGGAAGATCGTTCACCACGTCGCCGGTGCCGAACTCTCCCGCCCAACCATAGTGGTGCGTCATGCCTACTTGATGGACGGTCTCGCCGTGAACCGTGAAGGGCTTGATGCGCGGCGTCACCAGCGCATTGAGTTTCACTGACCCACGGTTGTTGAACACGCGGACCATGTCCCCGTTCTCGATGCCCTTTTCGGCAGCCAATTCGAGCGATATCTCGACGAACTGAGCGGGTGAAGCCTCGACAAGAGCGGGGCACGAGCGGGTCTGGCTGCCGGTCTGCCACTGCTCGGTAACCGAGTAGGTGGTCACTCCGATAGGATACTCGGAGCGGTCGCCGCGCTTGACTGACTCGTAGTCGGTAAAGCGGATGCAGGGGGAGTTTTGAGAGCCGTTCAGGTGATTTTCAGCCGGGGACTCGAAGGGCTCGTAATGCTCGGGAACCGGCCCATCGCTCATGCCATAGCTCATGAGGCGGGCATTCTGCTCCCAGAGCATGAAGAACGCCTTGTTGTCGGGAGGAACGGGCGTGCCGTTCTTCGCCACGACAAAGTCGGCAACATCGACCTGATCCCACTTCTCGCCCGTCCATTCGACGAGTTTCTTGTCGGGATTCCACGGTTTGCCGGCAAGGTCTGCCGAAGCACGGTTGTAAAGGATACGCCGGTTGCTCGGCCAGCAAAACGCCCACTCGGAATACAGGCCAACGCCCGACTTGTCCTCGGTGCCACGGCGGCCCACCGGCTGTTCGGCCGGCTCGAGCGGTGCCTTGCTGTTTGACCAGAAACCCGTATAGATCCACATGGCGCAGGCAGTCGACCCGTCGGCCTGCAGATCGCCATAGGTCGAGAGCAGGTCGACCTTCGCCTCCGAGAAGTCGGAGTCGGCAACCTTGTAGCCGTTCAAGGCCCAGGCAACCGGACGGGGATCGATTTTCCCGTCAACGTAGTAGTCCCACTTGGTGTTCAGAACCGGCGCGGGATTCGCGCCGCCCTCCTGCCGGTACAGGTCAACGATCTCGGTCCAGATGAGGTCGCATATCTCGTAGTCGGGCTTTGTCTCGTCCCACGGTTCGACGGCCTGGTAGCGATAGTGCAGCCATCGTCCCGAGTTCAGGATGATGCCCGGCTTCTCATAGACCAATGCGGCGGGCAGGAAATACACCGTCGTGTCGATGTCGGCGGCGTTCATGTCGGGAGCCTTCCAGAAAGAGGCTGATTCCGTCTCCACCCAGTCGGCCACGACAAGCCAGTCAAGGTTGGCCATGGCCCTGCGCACGTTCCCGGCATTCGGAGCCGAATGACAGGGATTCATGCCCCAGTTGAAGTAGCCTTTGATCACCTTCTGGCTCATGAGCTCGAACGTCGAGATGATGCTGAAGTCAGGTGACTTGGGAACCTTGGGCCACCAGTCATAACCATAGTCGTTCTCGACAGTCGCATTCTCGCCCCACCATTCCTTGAGGCTCGACACGAGGAACTTCGGTTTGTTCGTGTAATACCCGTCCGCATAGGTTTCGTTCTCGCACCACGCGCGCAATGAGGGTGTGCCATACTCGGTCGGCCATTTGAGGTAGGCGGGATGTTCGTGGACCATCATGCCCATGTCCGTGGCCCCCTGCACGTTCGGCTCGCCGCGCATGGCGTTCACGCCACCACCCGGCATGCCGGCGTTGCCCAACAGAAGCTGGAGAATGCACATGGCGCGGCAGTTTTGAGCACCGTAGTGATGCTGCGTCTGGCCGAGCGCATAGAGGATTGTCCCCGACTTCTCGGGGGCACCGGTGGAGGCAAAGGTGGCATACACCTTTTCAAGCAGGTCTTTGTCCATGCCACAGATGCTCGACACCGTGTCGAGGTCGTAGCGGGAATAATGATTCTTGAACTGTTGGAACACGCACAGGGGATCCTGAAGGGTCGAATCCTTCTTCGGCACCTCCAAGACCGGTGGAGTGAAGGCAGGCACGTTGGGCTTGTTCACCCAGGCATAGCTGCCCGTTGCGGAGGTGTCCCATTCCTTCTCGGATTCCACCTGGTAGTGCCAGGAATGGTTGCTGTACGTGGCAGTGTCCTCGTCAAAGCCCGAGAAGATGCCCTCGTCAACGTCGAAGGAATAGTCTTTGTCCAGAAGATAGGAGGCGTTGGTATAGTTCAGCACGTACTCGTGCTGCCAGAGATCGTGCTCGATGATGTAGTTATACATGCCGCCATAGAACGCGATGTCGGTGCCCGAACGTATCGGGCAATAGATGTCAGCGAGTTCTGCCGAACGCGTGTAGCGGGGGTCGACCACGATCCACGTCGCACCATGATCGAGAGCCTTGTTAACCCATTTCGTCGAAACGGGATGATTTTCCACATTGTTTGAGCCGATCGTCATGATGACGTCGGCATTCTCGAAGTCGCACCAATGGCCCGTCATCGAGCCGCGACCGAATGAAGCTGCCAGACCGGCAACTGTGGGGCTGTGTCAAACGCGCGCCTGATTGTCGATGGCGACGATGCCAAGCGAACGCATCATCTTCAGGATGAGGTACTCCTCCTCGGAATTCTGCTGCGATCCGCCCAGGCTGGCTATGCCAGTCGTGCGGTTGACCGTGATGCCATTCGACACCTCGGTGAAAGTCTCGTCGCGGGTGTCCTTCACCTTGCGCGCAATCTCCGTGACGGCATCCGCCCAAGAGATGGACTCCCACTCGGAAGCGCCGGGGCGACGCACCATCGGCTTGGTCTTGCGATTGGGATTCTTGATGACCTCGCGCGTCTCGGGATCGATGACGTTGCGCAGCTGAAACATCGTCGCACCCTTCGGACACAACCCTCCACGATTGATGGGATTGTCCGGATCTCCTTCGAGGTTGATCAGCTCGCCGTCACGTGTCGAGCAGATGAGACCACATCCGCCCGAACAGTAGCAGCACGTGTTCGTGTACTCCTCGGTGTTCACCAGTTTCCATTCGGTCGACGGCTCGACCGCGAATGCCGGTGACTGCGAGGACAGCTCGAACGCCATGCTTGTGGCGAACGCCGCACTGGCAGCTTTGAAGAAGCCTCTGCGTGACAGATTCATGTCCTCATTCTCCTTTCCCTCGTCCAATGGGGTCCTGCTTTGAGACTCTGCGTCGAACGAAGTGCCCAGGCGCTCACGACCACTCTTGCACGACGCAAGCCCGTTGTTATGAAACGTCTGGAACGGCGACCCCCCACCACCCAGCTTGAGAGAAAGCCTATCATGGAGTCCAAGAACAGCTCCTTCCAACCACCACAGGTAGTACGAAAGGTTTCGGCGAGTGGCATCTTGCGGATGATCCCCGCCCGCGAGCGGCTGCCTTATCACAGCCAGCGGCAGCGCAGAGCAGTGCTTGTCCGACAGCCCGGAAGCGGTCGCACCCGAACCGGACCTTCGGTAAGACTGCTATACTTACCGTTAGATTGCCGAGAGGCGGCACCGCGTGAAAGGAGGAGGCCATGAGCGAAGCCGAGCGTATAAGATTGACCCGGCTCACGTCGAAAGGCGGTTGAGCGGCCAAATGGGGTCCGGGCGACCTCAATGACATCTTGAAACGCATCATGCCTGCTCCGAACCCCGATCTCCTGATGGGCTTCGACACGTCGGACGATGCTGCCGTCTACCGGCTCCGCGACGATCTGGCCGGCGTGCTCACGCTTGACTTCTTCACCCCCGTCGTCGACGATCCTTATGAATACGGGTCGATCGCCGCCGCGAACGCCCTCTCCGACGTGTTCGCCATGGGCGCGGTGCCTCTGTGTGCGCTCAACATCGCGGCTTTTCCTTGCAACTTGGGCACGGAGGTGGTCGGCGAGGTGCTGCGCGGCGGAGCCGACAAGGTGGCCGAGGCGGGAGCGTTCGTGGTGGGAGGACACACCATCGACGACGACGAGCCAAAGTACGGCCTGGCCGTGTTCGGAACGGTGCATCCCGACGCCATCGTGCGCAATGCCGGAGCCCAGCCCGGCGATGTGCTGTTCTACACGAAACGCATCGGAACCGGCATCATGAACTCCGCGTTGCGGGCTGAGCTTGTGGATGAAGCCGGCATGCGCCCCGCCGTCGAATCAATGAGGGAGCTGAACAAAGCGGCTGCCGAAGCCATGCTCGCGTCGGGCGTGCACGCGGCCACCGACGTGACCGGATTCGGGGTGGCGGGGCATCTGCACGAGATGATGGATGCGTCCGGCACGGGCGCCCTGCTCGACTGGGACGCGCTTCCCCTGTTCGACGGCGTGCGCGAACTCGCGAGAGCCTATTGCCGACCGGCCCGCAGCTTTGAGATCCAGGAGTGGGCCGAAGCGTTCGTGCGACAAGGCGACCTGGACGACGCTGAGTTCGACGACCGCATGGGCGTGCTCTGCGACCCGCAGACCTCGGGAGGCCTTCTGGTGTCCGTACCTCCTGAGCAGGCGAGCACGTTCGAGGCCGAGTTCGAAAGCCGGTCAGGACGCAGGCCGGCCCGCATCGGCCTCGTCGTCACCGACGAGGCCGGCACCATCCGACTCGGGAAGCTGTGACGGACAAGGAGCCCGTCACAGCTTCCCGACAAGCGAATAGCTTCCTCCGGGATCGATCCGATAGAGGGCCATGAGGCCACGCGCTTCAGGAACAGACCGCCCCGCCGCCCTGGCCTCATGCTCGTCCACGGCCTTGAGACGCAGCGACATACCGCACCCGGCGCTGATGGCGCGTGGGGTGGGCATGAGCACGGCTCCCCTGCCCGCGAGCACTTTGTCGGCAGCCATGGCGGCATGCGTCGATTCGAAGGCCAACACGAAGCTGGGCAGGCTCTTCGCGTTCGAGCCACAACAACCCTCCCCGGTCTTCCGCTTGTCGCTCACAGCGTGATGACCTTCGCGGCTTCGCGCATCCGTTCGAGGATGTCATACATGTTTGACACCTCGCCGGCGTCGAGCCGGTCCTTCAGGCCATAGAAATCGAGGCACGTGCCGCACACGAGCACCTCGGTTCCCTGCTCAACCAGCCTGTTCACGCTTTCAATCACCTGCGGCTCACCCCCGGCGACCAGCTTGACACCGGAATTCATGAACAGAAGCGACACGGGAGCGTCACCGCTTTCGGCAAGCGTGTAGAGGGCCATCTTCATGAGATTGTGTCCCAGCTCGGCATCTCCCTCGCCCACGCGATCCTTCCCCACGAACACGGCATAGCCGCACCCGCCCGATGTCGGACAGGCGCCGCCGCCCGTGGAAACAGAAACGGGCGACGCCGATGCGGGAGCCTCACCCTCCGCGAGCGTCACGAGCCAGCCTCCCTCGATCTCGTCGACAGACACGCCGAGGCCCGTCTTGCCGCCGAGGCGCGTGAGGTTCTTCACCGCCGTGTCATTGTCAACCCGCACGGCAACCTCGCGGTTCCCTGCGTCGATCTCCTTCTTCGCCAGCATGATCGGCTTGGGGCATTGCAGCCCGAATGCATCGATGACCTTCATATCACGATTCCTTTCCTGGGGCATTATGCCCCACGTCGTTTCCTCTGGCACGCAAGATCCGAGGCCCCACCCTCACGCTCCCGTCCGCACGTTTCGCCCCCCTGCCTCCCTTGCGCACAGCGCCGCCCCGATGGCACCTGCGTAGCGCGCCTCTGGCCGTGTGTCCACCGGCTTGCCCAAGCGGGCCGCCAGGCGCCCCACCACATAGGAGTTGTCGCACAGCCCTCCGGTCAGAAAGTATTCCTCGCCCGGCGACTGCATCGCCAGCGTGGCCACGCGTCCCACCACGGACTCGATCACCCCGTTCGCTATGTTCGCGCGCGGCTCGCCGCGGCCCACCAGGGAGATGACTTCGGACTCGGCAAACACCGTGCACATGTTTGATATGGTCGTCGGCCGCCCCCCACGCGCCAGGTCCGCGAGCTCCGTCTGGCTCACCGCCAGGCGATCCGCCATGATCTCGAGAAAACGGCCCGTGCCCGCCGAGCATTTGTCGTTCATGACGAACTTCTTCACCACGCCTCCCTTGAGCACGATGACCTTCGTGTCCTGGCCACCCACGTCCACCACGACGCCATCCCGCCCGAACAGATAGGCTGCGCCGCGGCCGTGACAGGTGATCTCCGTCACCGTCTTGTCCGCATACGGCACAGCCACCCGACCGTACCCGGTCGCGACGACCGCGCAGCCATCCAGCGCGAAGCCGGCATCCTCCAGCGCCTCATGTGCCCGCGCCGCCGCGTCCACGCTGCTGAACCCCGTCGGACACACGAATGTCCTGACCAGGTCGCTCCCTTCATCCATCACCGCCACCTTCGTGGCGGTGGAACCGATGTCAATTCCCACGTAGTGCATGCGCATGGCTCCCGTCAGCAATAGGTGTCGCGATGAGGGTCTATCCGGTTACCCAGCCGGACGATCCGATCGCAGCTGCATTCTCCCCCGTCGATCAGGCGACGCACGGCAGCGATGCTGTCATCCGCGACCAGGAGCGACATGCCGCAACACGCGGTCGCCTCGCGGGGCGCCGGCGCAATGCGCACGTCGGCCCCCTCCCGCTTCGCCCGGTCGAACAGGGCCAGACCTTCGGTGTGGTCGTGGAACAGCACGTAGTAGGTCGCAGCGTGGACGCCCATGTCACGAGCACGCAGCCACGATAGACGCCAAGGCCTGAACGCCTTCGTCGATCTCGTCATCGGTGTTGAAATGCGAGAAGCTGAACCGCACCGCCCCCTGCCCCTCCGTGCCCAAGGCGCGGTGCATGAGCGGCGCACAATGGGCGCCCGCGCGCGTGCAGATGCCGTAATCGACGCTGAGTGCATCGCTCACCTGCGCCGCGTCGACCTCTCCCACGTTCAGCGCCACGATGCCCGTGTTCGCCATGCCGCCGCCTCCATACACCCGCACATTCGACAGCCCGCGGCAGCCCTCGAGGAACCTCGCACGCAGCGAGGACGTGCGCCGCCGAACGACATCGATGCCGGTGCGGTCGAGGTAGACCACACCGGCAGCCAAACCAGCGATGCCATGCCCGTTGAGCGTGCCCGCCTCAAGGCTTTCGGGCATGCGGCCGGGATGATGCTCGTCGTAGCTGTGCGTGCCCGTGCCTCCTGTTTTGAACGGCGGGATGGACACGCCCTCAGCCACTGCCAGACCACCGGTGCCCTGTGGCCCATACAAGCTCTTGTGCCCGGTGAACGCCACCACATCGAAGCCGTCATGCTCCATGTCGATGGGCATCAGTCCCGCCGTCTGCGCGGCATCGAGCACAAACAGGGCGCCCGCCTCATGGGCGAGCGTCGCCATCCGAGCAACATCATACACATCTCCTGTCAGGTTGGAAGCATGGGTCGCCACCACCAGCTTCGCTCCCGACTTCAGCAGGCGGGAATACTCCCCATAGTCAAGACCGCCGTCGGGCATGATGGGAGCGATGGCAACCTCGCATCCTTCCTCGTCACGCTTGCGGTACAGCGGGCGAAGCACGGAGTTGTGCGAGGCTGCCGTGGTGACTGCCCGCTCACCCGGATGGAGCAGCCCGGCAATCGCGATGTTAAGCGACTCAGTGACGTTGCAGGTGAACGAGACGCGCGAAGCCGAAGGTGCATGCAACAGGCGCGCCAGCGCGGATCGAGCCTCATACACCGCCATGCTGGCATCGAGCGACGCCTCATGCACCCCCCGCCCCACGCCCCCGAACGTCCCCAGGGATTCAAGGACCGCCTGAGCAACTTCCGGCGGTTTGATCAACGTGGTCGCCGCATTGTCGAAATAGATCATGCCTGATCGCTCTTCCCTTCCTGACGCTTTCGTCGATGCCGAAACCCGCCTCTCACGGCACCGCCACCGCTTTGTGCCCCGAGGGGGGGAGCCGTCCAGGATGCAGTCGGGCGTCTCCCCCCACTTCTTTGTCTCTGGTGACAGTGTAACCCTCCTCGACCACCTGCACGACCTCCCCCGCGTCCTTCGGCGGGCCCGCCGCCCAAAGCCATCCCTTCTCGAGCGGCCCTGCCCGTTCCCGTCAGGAGACGCCGGTCGACAGGGCGGCTTCCTAACCCAGCATCTCGACGAATGCGCCGATGCGGGTTCGCAGCTGCTCGGCATCGTTGTCGGTGTAGTCGGTCTCCAGCCCAAGAACCGGAATGCCCTCTTTCTCAAGAGCTGCGGCCACGCTCGATTTTTCGATGTCATAGAGCGTGCAGAATTTGAGGTTGGCGTCGATCACGCCATCGACTCGATAGTCGCGCGCCAAACGGACGATGTCCTCGATGCGTCCGGGATTGGGCGTGAAACACGCGCAGTTGTTCTTCATGTAGCGCTCCGACAGCGCGGCGAACTGCTCCTCGAGCGTGGAGGCCTTCTCGTCGACCAAATTCTCGAAGTACCGCGTTCCCGTGCACATCTCCTCGCACACGACCGCCGCACCGCTCGTCTCGATGAGATGATGGAGCTTCCAGTTCGGTATGGCAAGCGGCGTGCCCGTCAGGAGAATGCGCTTCGTCCCCTCAGGGAACACACTCACGCCTTGCCTGACGCGTTCCTCAAGCTCGTCGGCGAGCGCATTGGCCTTCTCCGCACAGCGCACAGGGTCGTCGAAAAACGCAATCTGCATCATCAGGAGCGCGTCTTTGCCGCTGATGGGTATGCAGTTCGTGGCCTTGCGAGCCTCGTATACGCGGGCAAGGGCGCGGCGCTTGGCGTTGATGGTCCTGATGGCATCGCCCAAATTCTCCGGCGTCAGGGCGACTCCTGTGAACTCCTCGACCTCTTTGGCAAACGCCGCGATCTCACCCGTCCAAGCATCGATATCCTTCTGACGCTTCATCTGAGGGATATCCATCACATACGTGCGCTTGTCGGAGCCGAGAATCTCGTAAGCCTTTTTCTTGCCGTCGCAGGTGGTTTCCCCCACATACATGTCAGCCACGCTGAAATAGGGGCAGGTGCGTCCGAAGTGCGCGCCGAGCGAAGCTTTGACAAGGGGGCACACGCCGGTGGGAAGCACCTTCTCCCCCTCGGGAACCCAAAATTGAGAGCCGCCGCACAATCCCGTCACGGCTCCGCCGCACGCCACGACCACCTCGTCGGGAACGTACACGCAAAACGTGCCGAACACCTTGCCGCCCGCCTTTTGCAACTCGATGAGTTCCGCTGGGCGCACCCCGTGTATCTCAGATACCACGAAGTCGTAGAACGCCATGTTCTCGGGCCGTCCGTCCTGTGAAAGGTAGGTATCCCCGAACGCTTGGGGCAGCACGGCGCACAGTTGGTCGTGCGTGTCCAAATCCATGTTCAGGTTGGTCCACATCTCTCTATAATCGGCCATAGCATCCCCTTTGCATAATCATGATTTTCTCGTCAGGTAAAGACCGTTTCAGGCAGAATGCAAAAAACCGCCGGAACGGCGGTGCAGAAAGAGCGGCGCACTGCAGATGTACGCTCGCCCGCTTCCCTCGAAGCGTGACATGGCCGCAGGTCGAACCCGCGCATGAAGGCGATGCCGGATGAGGCACAGGCAGAAGCCATCCATCCAAACCGCCAAGCCAATGGAATCAGTATAGCGCAGTTCTCCCCGACATTCCACGGAACAGCCACCCCCTTTTGTGCAAGGAGCCTCACGGCACGCGCCGGTGGCATAGGACGGGCGATTCACGCGCCATGGACCGGCGGCGCACCCCGCCCCCTCTTCCGCCGATGGCGGGCATACATCTGGCGGACCATGCCAGCGGGCGTCCAGTCGATGCAGGCAGATTGAAACAGGCTGCAGCGATATGAGCAGACAAACGCGATCACGGCGACAAGGGCAGAGGCGGGTCCCATGCCGATGCCGAACAGCTCGATGCCAAGCGCACACGACGCAAGGGGACAGTTTGAACACGCGGAAAACAACGCGACCATCCCCAACGCCGCCAACGCCGCCGAATCGGCGTGCACCACCCCGGCAAACGTCACTCCCAGACAGGCGCCGATGCACAGGACGGGCATCACCTCCCCGCCTTTGAAACCAAAGGCCAAAGTCAATACCGTCAAAACGAATTTCCCCAAGAAGGCGGTGCCCTCGAGGGATCCGCCCGACAGGGCCACTCCTATCTGCACGGCTCCCGTGCCGCTATACGAATCCATCCCGGCGACGCTCACGAGAAAGGCGATGAGCACCCCACCGACTGCGATGCGGATGAGAGGAGAGAGGGGCACCCGCGAGAGAAGGCGACGCACCGTCCTCAACGACACGCAAAACGCGCCGCCGACGATGGCGGCGGCCACGCCCAGAATCGCCACAACCATCAGGTCGACGTTGCCGTCGACGGAACCTGACGACACCGGCAGGGAGCCTCCGCCCAGAAACAGGCGCATGACCAGATAGGCGACGGCCGACGAAAGCGCCACGGCCGCAAGCCGAAGAGGATGGCGAAACCGCCGATGCATGACCTCGACCGTGAAGAGAAAGGCGGCGACGGGCGCGAGCAGGACGGCACTCAGAGCGGCGGCGAGGCCGCACATGACGATCATCTCCTGGTAGTCCGCCCGATGCAGTCCGAACCGGGTTCCCAACGACGAGGCCACGCTGCCTCCCAGCTGCAGAGCGGCGGCTTCCTTGCCGACCGATCCGCCGCATACGACGGTCAGGCAGGTTCCGACGAAGATGGCCGGAGCCAGCGCCAAGGGCACCGGTTCCGAACGGCGCGATGCCTCGATAACGGACGACGTGCTTTCATCGAGAGGAACGTGAAGACGCCGATACCACGCCAACGACGCCACACCGGCAAGCGGAAGCACAAAGACGAGCCATTTCCCCTGCAGAAAACCGGCGAAGGCAGCATCGACGGAAACGCTCAGCGCGAGCGTCAGAACCCCGACAGCCAACCCAATGGCCATCGCGGTCACCGCGATCTTCAAAATCCTCATGCATGCATCCCTTCTGAGAGGGCGAACTGCCCCCGTTCAACGGCAATGGCATCGAAATGCCTGCCTTGCTCACGGCACCGGGAGGAAGACGGAGCGAGCCGTCACTGGAAAAATTCGACTTCGCCATCCTCGACGCGATAGAGGGCGCCCGCCACCGCGAGAGATCCACCGTCGACAAGCTCGGCGATCTCATCAACGGCGAGCAGGCGCCGGATCTGCGAAAGCACGTTGAGCCGCGAGGCGGCATGATCGTCGTGCTCGTCGCCTATGGCTTTGATGATAGCATCGGTGAGCGGCACCATGCACCCTTGTGCGCCTCCCGAGAGAGCCGCTTCCACCGCCCCACACCGCGTGTGTCCCAGCACGAGCACAAGGGGAACCTGCACATGCGTGGCCGCGTAGGCCACACTCGCTGCTTCCAGAGGCCCAACGACGTTTCCCGCAACTCGGATGGTGAAGAGCTCTCCGATTCCCGCCATGAAAATATGCTCGGGAACCACCCGCGAGTCAGAGCAGGCTATCACGATGGCATAGGGATGCTGACCTTCCTGGGAGGTGGCGGCCCGCGCGGCCCGCGAGATGTCGCCTTCATTGAGCGACGCTTCGCGATACGAGTGATTGCCCGCCTTCAGCCTCTCAAGCGCCCCGTGAGCATCCATGCGAACGACCGCCTTCTCTTTCATGGCATCTCTCAAATCCCGATCAATGGCAGCACGCCTGATCGAAGTAGGCCTTGAATTGCTCCAGGAACACGGCGACGTCGGATTCCGTGCTCCAAGGAGAAAAAGACACGCGCAAGGTGGAATCGACCAACGCGGCGGGCACCCCCGCAAGACGAAGGGAAAGCGGATGTTTCGTGCGCCAGTCCTCGGGCGGGACGTCGGGATGCAACGTCTCGCACGCCGAGGCCTTGGAGACGTACACGCCTCGCTCGCTCAAAAAAGACACCATCGCCGTATTGTCCATGTTGGGTATCGACACGCTCACGATATAGGGAGACCCGTCGTCCCGCGAGTTCACGCGCGTGTCGGGCTTGAGCGCGAGCACCCCGTCGAGCAACATGCGCTTCAGAGCGCTCACCCGCCTGAAAGCCTCTTCCCGTTGCCCGAAGGAGATGTCGATCGCCTTCGCAAAACCCGCGATGAGCGGCAGGGCCTCGGTGCCCGACCGAAGCCCGCGCTCCTGCCCCCCGCCGAACGCCGTCGTGAACATGGCCGTGCCCGCCTTCACATACAGGGCTCCGATGCCCTGCGGCCCCCCGATCTTATGCCCGCTCATGCTGGCAAGATCAACGCCAAGCTCACGGGGCTTGAGCCGTATCTTTCCCAATGCCTGCACGGCATCGGTGTGCACAAGGGCCCGCGGCGCCAGACGGTCGCGGGCGGCGACAATCTCCTCGACGGGAAGAATATAGCCGATCTCATTCTGCACAAGCATGGTCGTGACAAGGGCAGTCCGTTCGTTCAAACAGGCGCTCAACCCATCCGAATCGTACCGGCCACCGCGGGCCGACACGTAATGGACCGGCCATCCTTCGCGCTTGAGGCCCCGCACGGCCTTCGTCACCGACGCATGTTCAAGAGACGATGTCACGATCTCGGTCCGCTCGCCGCGGCAAGCGCGGCACGAACCGGTGATGGCAAGGTTGTTCGACTCGGTTCCGCCCGACGTGAAATACACTTCCGCAGCCTGAACACCCAAAGCATCCGCAATCGTCTGGCGGCTCTCCTCCAGCAGCGTCCGAGCCCGCCGACCGCGCGCATGCTCGGCCGATGCGTTGCCGAAGCCATCCTCCATCACCGCACACACGGTCTCGACCACCCGAGGATCGGGTTTCGTCGTCGCCGCGTTGTCAAGGTACGCTTCGCCTTCCATATCCAGTCCAAACCTTCCATCTCACGCGCCACGGTCGCAAGGGCCGACCGTCAAGCCGGACGCGCCTCAGCAGCCCGTCCGGCGATCATGTCCTTGGCACATTGTACCCACAACGTCGAAGAGGCGATGCGAAAGGATGCCGCTTCACCACCGGCAGGCCGGCGAGCGGAGGGATCAAGGCCGATCCCTCCTGCGAGAAGTGGCATGCCCTTACCTGACTGCCCGCTTCGCCTCATGGGTCTTGTGATAGATGAACCAATACGCCAGGCCGACGAGCAAACCGCCGATGATGTTGCCCAGCGTTGCCGCCGAAAGATTGTAGAACACGCCTCCAAGCGTCACCGCACCCGCCGAGCCGATCCCGAGCGAATTGAGCAGAAGGCCCATGGGAAGAAAGAACATGTTGGCGACGCAGTGCTCAAACCCACATGCAACGAACGCTGAGATGGGAAGCAGGATGCCGATGACCTTGTCGACCACCGTGCGCGCCGAGTAGCCGATCCACACGGCCAGGCACACGAATATATTGCACAGGATGCCCTTGAAGAACAGTACCACCCAGTCGGCAGACACCTTGCCTACCGCCGTGCTCACCATGGCCTCGCCGACTCCGCCCCCGTTCATGGCAGCAATATGGGCAAAGTAAACGAGAGCAACCACCACGAGAGCGCCGCAGAAGTTGCCGACCCACACGAGCACCCAGTTTTTGAACGTCTCTTTCCAACAGATTCCACCTGATGCCTTTGCGCAGATCAAAAGCACATTACCGGTAAACAGCTCCGCGCCGCAGCACAGCACGAGAACCAGACCGAGACAAAAGGTGATGCCGCCCACCACACGCTGCACGGCAAAGGGCATCGTCGGATCTCCCAAGAACACGCAGAAGTACAGTCCGCCAAACGCGATGAACGCACCGGCGAGCATGGCCGAGACAAAGCACTTCGCAGGCGGCATTGCCGCTTTCGTCTTGCCGAGGGCCTCAGCTTTCTCCTCCGTTTCAGCCGGCGACAGCGCATCGGGCCTGAGCGCCTTGATTTCCTGTTCCGTCATACCCATGGTTACTTCCTCTTTCCCTTCACCTAAATCGTAATCTTTCTCACCCCAAACGGCGCGCCGTGAGGCGGCCTCGCTCACGCGCCAGCATCCCGCGCCTCCGTCTTACCCGGCAGGTCCTTGCGGCAACCGGACTCGCGAGCGAAATACCCTATCACATCAGCCCATCGTGGCATACCGCGTGAAATCACCACCCGCACGCAGACAGGCCACGACATCGTCGAGCGCGTTTCTCACGTCCGGCGACAAGGGATCGAAGAACTCCAAGGTTCCCGGCTGGATGCCCAGGAACGTCACGAAATCGCATATCCGATCAAGCTCGTTCAAAAGAAAGGTGATCGGCAAGGAATGCGTGGTGATGAGAAACTGCGTCGCCACATCCTTGGCCATCAAACGCCTGACCGCACCCGTCTCAAGCCCCATTTGGGCGGCATCGACGAACAGTATCCGATCAGGCTCGCGACGGCGAATGACCGCGAGGTCGTCTTCGGGCGTCTGCCCACCGTCGATGACGTCCCACCCCTCGATAGGACTGTCCTCCAGCATCTTCGCAAGCATGGGGCCGGCGGCGTCGTCGCCGCGCAACACGCTCCCCGCCGTGAAAATCATGTTACTCATGCCGTCCTCCTGACCATGAGGTAGACCGAAGGCTCGTCACGCACCTTGAGCAGCAGGTCCACCATCGCCACGAGTCGCTTGACGTCGGCAGCATCAAGCGGCAGCTTCGTCTTTCCCAACTCATTGAACACGTCGAGGCCCGAAAGCGTCGCACGGGTGGCAGCGAGCAGCACCGGAACATGCGACTTGTCGATCTCTATCTCGCCGAACCGCATCACGCCTTCCAGCTTGCGACGCGCCCCTTCGTCATCGAGCTGTGCGATCAGCCGCTCATATGACTCGAGCGGCATTGTCAGAGCTTCCTCGAAGCAGTCGATCACGCCCGTGTGATGCCCGACGGCCAACGTGTAATACAACACGTCGCGCGCATCGTCAGGCACCGATGCCTCGCTGTCGACGAACTTCTTCGTCAGCCGATAGAACGAGACCGCCGCCGAAGAAGAGACACCGCCGCTCATGAGTCGGCCCCCGTCACCTTGGAGCGCACGAGCTCTTGAAGACCCGCGTAGATCTCGGCCTTTCGCGGATCGTCCTCATGCGCGATCAGCGATGCAAGCGACGAGAACACATCGCCGTCAGCAGGCTCGAGGGATTCCATGAACGCGTCAACCAGGTCTCGCCCATAGCGGTAGCCGGCCATGCGCCGCGCCTCACGTTCCAGCTGCACCCTCAACCGATAGGGAATGCCGCCATGCAGCAACGGCGCCTGTTCACCCTCACCCTCGACCAGGTCTTTCGCATGGAGCTTCTGGCCAAGAATGCCCAGGGCGATGGCAAAACCGTAGATGGTCTGCGCCGGCGACGGAGGACAGCCGGGGATGTACACGTCAACCGGAAACAGCTTGTCGGTGCCGCCCCACACGCAGTAATTGTCGTGGAATATGCCACCCGTGCATCCGCAGGCTCCGTAGCTCACCACGAGCTTCGGATCCGGCGCCGCCTCGTACGCGCGAATCGCCGGCATGCGCATGGCGCGTGTGACGGCTCCCGTGTACACGAGGATGTCCGCATGGCGCGGGCTCGCCATGTTCTTGATGCCGAAGCGCTCGGCATCGAACACCGGCGTGATGGTGGCAAATATCTCTATCTCGCATGCGTTGCATCCGCCACAATCCACGCGATAGATATACACCGATCGCTTTATGTCGTTCAGCAGCGCTGCCTTCGCGGCCACGATCTTGTCATCAAGCTCCTTCTTCTCGAGCCGGTGTTGCAGGCTCTCGGGAACCATGAATGTTCCAGCCATCCTCATCGTCCTCCCTGTGCGTCGGCGCTCCGTTTGGCAGCCAGTCCGTCGGCACGGCGTTTGCAACGGGGACACACGCTCATGAGTTCCAACGCCTCGGGCACGCCAGGACCGGACTCGGCTTTCGCCAAGAGCCGTGCCGCGTAGTCCACTTCCTTGCTCGGTGCGAAGAACAATCCGCATTCCGAGCATGCCTGCAATCGATAGGTGCAGGTCTCGCTGAGGTCAGCCTTGCTCATCACCGCCAACTCAAACTCCGATCCCAGCTTGATGGCCTCAAGAGGGCACACCTCCTCGCAGCGTCCGCAAAAGATGCAGCGGCCATAGTCGATGGACCACGTGATCGTCCCTTTGCGCAGATCGGTTGACATCTGGATGGCATTGGGAGGACACGCGACGGCGCACGCCGCGCAGGCTATGCATCGCTCGAGGTCATGCTCCGGCTTGCCGCGCATGTTCGGTGCCGTCTTCAACGGGGCGAAGGGATATTTCACCGTCGCATCTCCGGTTTTGATGATGTTTTGCAACGTCTTCAGCATAGCAGCTCCCTAATCCTTCAAAGGAGAATGGGTGCGACGACGGCAGTACGATTCCAGCTGCGTCTTCGTCAACACCGTGCTCGTCTTCTTGTGAACATCGACCACCGTCACACGATCGGTGCATGAATAGCAGGGATCGATGCTGCCCACGATAAGAGCGGCGTCCGAGATGGTGTTGCCGCGGAACATGTAGCGCAGCACGGGCCAGTTGCTGTACGTCGCCGCCTTCGCCCTCCAGCGATAGCATTTCTGGTTATCGCCCACCATGGCCCAATGCACGTCCTCGCCGCGAGGCGCCTCCGTCACCGCCAAGCCGAACCGGTGAGGCGTGTAGACCCAGTCCTCGGTCAGGATCGGGCCAGCCGGCGCGTTTTCCAGCAGGTTCTCGATCATGTCGAGGCTGTCCAAGAACTCCTCGATCCGAACGAGCGTGCGACTCTTCACATCGCACCCGTCGTGGACACGCGCCTTGAATGCTCCCTGAAGGCTCTTGTACCCGGAAAAAGGGTGATCGAAACGGGCGTCACGCGCAAACCCGCTGCCGCGCACGCAGGGTCCCACGGGACTGAACGCGCGCGCAACCCTTCGATCAAGGATGCCGACACCTTCCGTGCGGGCAAGAAAATTGGGAGTGGACATAAGCTCCTCCACAAGCGCCTTCACCTCATCGCGCAGTTCGTCAACCAGCTTTATGGTCGACAGGCGCTGCTCCGAGAGGATGTCGCGCCGGACACCGCCGATGAGGTTCAATCCGTAGGTCTTGCGATGTCCTGTTAGAAGTTCGGCCAGATCCATCGACTTCTCACGGACGCGGAAGAAGTGGTTGAAACCCGTGTCGAAGCCGCAGTAGTGGCACACGAGGCCCAGGTTGAGCAAATGCGAGTGCAGGCGCTCGACTTCGAGCACGATGGCTCGAATGAACTGGGCGCGCTCAGGCACGACGATGCCCTGGGCGTTCTCGACAGCCTCCGCATAGGCGACCGAGTGGGCGCACCCGCAAATCCCGCAGATACGATCGGCCAGAAACGTGACCGCATCGTAGTTCAAACGCGACTCGGCCACCTTCTCCATCCCCCGGTGCACATAGAACAGGCGATAGTCGGCGTCAATGATGTCCTCGCCCTCGACGAACAGGCGGAAATGCCCCGGCTCGTCAGAGGTGATGTGGAGCGGACCCATCGGCATCTCGGTGGTCTCATGGTCGCCGGTGTCGGACAAAAACGAGTAATTCTCCACGTCCGAAACCGGTGTCGGCCGCTTACGATAGTCCATTGAATCTTTCCTCAGCGGATAGAGACCATCGGGCCAATCGTCGGGAAGCACGAGGCGACGCTCGTCCGGAAGTCCCACGGGATGGAGACCGAACATGTCGCGCACTTCACGTTCGCTCCACACGCAGGCGGGCACGCGTGGCGTGACCGAAGGGAACTCGCACGTCGTCGGATCGACTTCGGCGCGCACGATACAGAAGCACGGATCCTCTTCTTCCATCGACAGGACATAGTACAGCGCATAGCGCCCATTGAGCGGCCGCTCGTCATTGCCCACCATCATCGGGAGCCAACCGCCGCGACCAAAATAGAGAAACTCCACCACATCGGGCAGCGAGTCGGTGGCAACGGTGACCGTGACCTGGCTTTCAGCCTGCCACGCAACGTCTTTCAGCACACCGGGGAAGCGTTCGCGCACCGCCTCGACATGGCTTTCGCCCACACGTTTTTTCTCAGCAGTATTCTTCACAGGACTTCACTCCTCCACCGACGCAGACGCATGCGCCTGGTCGGTTGCGGCAAACAGATCTTTGAACAGGGGGGCTTGATGCAACACGTCGGTGTCCTCCTGCAGCACGATGGCTGTCGCGGACTCGATTCCGGTGAGCACCGGTTGCGGCAAGGCCACACCGAACCACAGGATCATTACGATAAGCACGATCTCCGGAGCAAGGGCAAGCGCCCCGACATCCTTCTTCTCCATACCTTCCGGCGCCTTTCCCAAAGCCGAACCAGCTGCCACTTTGACAAACGCGGCAATTACAACGGTCAAGGCCAGGGCCATGACGACGACAATCCAAAGTTTGTCGCTGACGATGCCGGCGACAAACGCCATGACCTCGGAAATGAACAATGCAAAAGGAGGAAACGCCGACAGCGCGAAGCACCCCATGCACAGCAACACCGCCGTGACTGGCGCGACCTGGATGACTCCTTTGATAGCCTTGAGGTCACGTGTCCCGTATTTAACGAGCAGATTCCCTGACAGACAGAACATGAACGACTTCGTCAGGCCGTGTACGATGCAATGCAGCAACGCGGCCGCCACGCCAAGCGAGCCGCCGAAGCCCAGGCAGAGCGCAACGATGCCGATGTTCTCGCACGAGCTATAGGCCAGCTTACGCTTGATATCGTCTTGCGAAAACACGGCAAGAGCGGCGACAACGACTGAACATAGTCCAAGAATAAGCATGACTGTCTGCGGAAACGTCGATCCGAGCGCCTGTATGGCCAAAATATAAAACCGGATGATGATGAGCATGGCACACTTCAGCAACACTCCCGAGAGGAGACCAGAGACGGGACTCGGCGCTTCGGAGTGCGCGTCGGGCAGCCAGGTGTGCATGGGAAAAAGTCCCGCTTTCGTGCCGAAACCAATAGCCGCGAACACGAAGGCGATCTCCATGAGCACGACGTCAAACTGAGAGGCATACGGCAACAGGGACGTCCAGAACACCGCCTGATGGGGGTCCGCCATGACGTCGGCCGCGTTGGCGTAGACCAACACCGTGCCATAGAGGCCAAAGGCCACGCCGGCCGTGCAAACGATGATGTACTTCCATGCTGCTTCAAGGCAAAGCTTGGTGGTGTAGGCACCCACAAGGAACACCGTCGACAGCGTCGTCGCCTCGATGGCGACCCACATCATGATGATGTTGTTTGACAGGGAGACAACGAGCATCGAGAACACGAACAAGTTGAAGAATGCGTAGTACTGCTTGACGTGCGATGCATCCATGTGCCCGATCTTGACGTCATTGCGGATGTAGGACAACGAATAGAAGCCCGTCAGGAACCCGACGACGCCGATCAAGGCGACAAACACGCTTCCAAGGGCATCAAGGTGGAACCACAGCCCGACGGCATTGATCGCCTGGCCAGAGAAGACGACCTGTGAGACCAAGAAGAGCGAGAGCACGAGCACCGCAGCGAGGGACACGAGATGCACGGCCTCGTACACGCCGCGCGACACGCTCTTCGACGGCAATGCGGCGATGATGAGCGATGCGGCGAGCGGCACCACCATGAGCACGACGACCAACATTGAGTAGTCCATGGTCATTCCCCTACCCTTTCAGTTCCATGAGATCGTCGGCATCCAGCGTGTGCGCCGTGCGGTAAATGCGCAGCACCATGACAGCCATGATGATGACCGCGAAGAAGGCATCGGTCGCAATGCCGACCTCCACGAGCTCGGGGGCTTGAGGCGCGAGCAGCGCCAGCGTCACATGGGAGCCATTCTCCATGAGGCAGTACCCGAATATCTGCTTCACGATGTTGCGTTGCGTGACGATGCACGTGAGGCCGATGAAGAAGTGCGCGAGCGATATCGCCAACGCGGGCTTGACTTCTTCGACCATGGGCAAGTGCACGCCCTGGACGACCACGAAGCACAGAAACACCTCGATGGCGATGACCACAATGGTCTTCACCGGCGAGAGTTTCGGCGCAAGGCCGGCCCCTGCGTCGCCCATCTTGCGGACGGTGTACAGGATGATGCCCGGGACGATGAGCACCTTGGTGACGAACGCGGTGCTGGCCCAAGTGAACAGCTCATCCGAGCCGGTCGTCGCCCCGAGCGCCACGAACAGCGACACGATCACGAGCGATTGGGCCGCATACAGGTACGCCGCCCGCCGGGGCGTCTTGGCCAACACGACGAGCATCGAGGTGACGATGAGCAGGCCGCCCAATATGTTTACCAACGAATATCCAGTCATTTCGTCTCCTCACCCCAACCACGCTGCGGCGATGAAGCTCGACGCCACCGTCATGATGATCAGGACCACAAACACGCCCACCATGGGCTTCGGCACCGGCGTCGCCTCGGCCACCGTCTCAGACGGCTCCCCTGGCAACACGCTGCCCATCCACTTGAGAAACCACGCAAAGCAACCGACCGTCTCCAACAAGGCAACCACCACAATGATCATGAGGATCCAGTTGCCTTCCGCAACCTGGAAGCTGCCGGAGAAGATGGCGAACTTGCTGAAGAAACCGTTCAGGGGCGGCACGCCGGCAATGGCGAGCGCCGCACAGGCAAAGCCCACGCCGAGCAGCGGCTGCTTCTTGAGCACCCCTTTGATCTTGGGCAGCATGCGCGTGCCCAAGGTGTAGCTGAACGCGCCGGCAACCAAGAAGAACAGCGTCTTGGCGAATGCATGGTTGAATATATGCATGATGCCGCCCTCAAAAGCGAGGTTGCTCCCAAAGATGAAGAACGCAAACGCAAGAAAAATGTAGGAGAGCTGCGAGATGGTCGAAAATGCCAACAGGCGCTTCATGTCTTTTTGAGGCAGATACATGAAGAAGCTGAACAGCATCGTGGCAATCGCGCCGACGACGACAACCCATCCCACAACCTCAGGCACCGTGCCCGCTCCGATGAGTTCTCGTGCAAACACCGCCACGCCCACCTTCACCATCGAGGCTCCGTGCAGGTAGGCAGACACCGGCGTGGGTGCCTCCATGGCCGAGGGCAGCCACATGTACAGAGGAAGCTGGGCGGACTTGCCCCAAGCGGCAAACAGGACGCACAGCAAGATGAACGCTTTCCACCAATCATCGAGCCCCGCGATGGCCGTCACGGCGAAGGTGCCGGTCTGCACGTAGAGTGCTGCAGCAGCAATGTAGAGGCCAAGCGAAGCGATATGGGTGATGATGAGAGCCTTCATTGCGGCTTTGCGCGCCGTCGGCGTGCCGTAGTAGCCGATGAGCGCCCAGGAACAGGCGCCGGTGATCTCAAAGAACACCAGCTGGCCGACTACGGTCGAGCTGAACACGACCCCGGCCATAGCCCCGATGAACACGGTGAAGAACGCGTAGAACCTCCTGCGCGGAACATCGGGGTGTTCGCGGTTGCCTGCGTTCATATACCCGATTGAGTAGATTGAGATGAGCAGGCCAATGCTGACAAAGCACGCGGCGAGCATCACGCTCATCTTGTCGAACACAAACCCCAGTATCTCGGCATCGCCCAACATCGCAACCGTCACCGAGACCGATTCCTCGCCGCTGCCGCCCAGCGCACACCAGGCACCGACGGTGAGCGCGGTCGACACCGCAGCGGCCGTGACGCAGATCCATTTCGCCGCACGTTGCGGGCACACCACGATAAGCAGAGCCCCCATGAACGGGACGGCTATCGAAGCGATGGCGAGAACCGAAAGCGTCGTTTCAATCATGATTCATGTCCTCCTTCTCGCCTAGACGCCGAGCACGCAGAACACGAACGCGAGCACCGAGACGCCCACGACCGTCCATGTCTGGCGGCCCATCAATTTGTAGCGGACACGAGCGACGAGATTCTCCACGATCGAACACACGAAGAAGACAAGCGCCACTTTCACCGCATACGTGACCAACCCGATCGCGAGCGAGGGAAGAGAGAGGTCGACCGCGCTGCCAAACGGCAGGAACACGGCCACAAACAGACTCGCCACGACGATTTGCTTCATGGACATGGACACTTTGACCATGGCAAGGGACGCGCCGGAGTACTCAGCCAACGGCCCCTCCTGAATCTCCTGCTCGGCCTCCGCCATGTCATAGGGCAACTTCCCAAGCTCGATGTAACAGGCGATGGCAAAAGCCACGCCGGCCACCACCACGGCCACCGGCGAGCCGGTTTGAAATGAACCGACCGCAAGCCCCATCTGGCCGATGTTCGTCGTGCCCGTGGCAAGGGCGGCCACCAGAAGCGACAGCATCATGGACGGCTCAACCAGCACGCCCACCAGCAGCTCACGGATGCCGCCGACGCCCGCATAGGCGTTCGAGCTGTCGACGCCGGCCAAGGCGAAGAAGAAACGCGGCAGCGCCAGCAGATAGATGATCGTGATGATGTCGCCGAGCACCGGAACGGGACAGAGCCGCGTCAGCATCGGCATGCCGCACGCCAAAACGAGCATCGTGCCAAAGTACAACGGCGGCATCAGCCGAGAGACGAAGCTCGAATCGGCCGTGTGAACGTCCTGCCGCTTGAGCAGCTTGAAGAGATCGTAGTAATCCTGCAGGACGGACGGCCCGCGACGCGTGTGCATCTTGGCGCGCATCCAGCGCGCCGTCCCCGACACAAGCGGAGCCAACGCCACGAGCAGGAGGCATTGCACGATCGCGATAATGATTTCAGTCATTGCACACCTCCTACTTAACCAGAATGGTCAGGCAGAGAAAGAAAACAAGCGCCACCACGATGTACACGATGTATACGCGGAAGTCGCCGCCTTCAATCCTCTGCACCTTGCGGCTGAGCCAGTTGACAAACGCCGCCACGGTGTCGACCAGATACTTGTCGCCCACCGTCTCAGCCACCTGGGCACCCTTCACCGTGCCCTCGAACAGGGCGACGAACTTGCCGCTCTGCCGTGACACCGCAGCACGGACGCGATAGAGCGGATCAAGGAACATCTCGACCTGAGAGGCAAAGCTGGTCGCCACAACGGGCATCGACGCGTCAGGCTGGTAACCGCACGCCCACGGATCGTGCCGCTCGCCCACTCCCCCTCTGCCAAGCGCTGCCCGCAGGAGGACGGGCAAGACGATTAACGCGATCAGCAGCACCGCCATGAGCGGCGTCGAAACGGCGGAACCCAGGTCGGGATTCACCAGCGTCCCGCCTACCGCCACCGTCACGTTGGGATCGGCGAGGACAGACGAGGCGATGGATGCCATGACCGGGGCAATCCACGGTGCACCCACGCCCAAGACGATGCAGATCACGGCAAGGAACACCATGCTCGCCTTCATGGGACCTTCCACCTCATGGGCATTCCGGGCCGCTCGAGAGCGCGGCGCCGACAGGAACGTCACGCCGTACGCCTTCACGAAGCACGTGACCGCGAGCGCGCCCGTGATGGCGAGGGCCACCACGCCGAACGCCGCAAACACCTTCACGATCGCATCGCCGGCAAACGCCGCGCTGAACATCGACTGGTAGGTGAACCACTCGGACACGAACCCATTCAAGGGAGGAATGGCGGAGATGGCAAGCGACCCAATGAGGAAACACATCGCCGTGACCGGCATGACACGGGCAAGGCCCCCCATCTTTTCCATGTTGCGCGTGCCCGTGCTGTAGAGCACCGAGCCGGCGCCGAGGAACAGCAGCCCCTTGAACATGGCATGGTTCAGCAGGTGGTAAAGCCCCGCCATGATGCCGATCGCGGCCAGCACCGGCTGGTCGACGGCAACGCCGACAAAGCCGACCCCAACGCCGAGAAGGATGATGCCGATGTTTTCGACCGAATGGTAGGCAAGCAGCCGCTTGATGTCATGCTCGGCAAGCGCATAGACCACGCCAAGCACCGACGACACCGCACCGAAGACGAGCACCACGATGCCCCACCAGAGCTCGACCGGGCAGGACTGCAAAAGGTCAAGCCCCACCTTGATCATGCCGAACACGCCGATCTTGATCATGCCGCCCGACATGAGGGCCGACACGTTCGAAGGAGCGGCGGGATGGGCCTGCGGAAGCCACGAATGGAAGGGAACCATGCCCGCCTTACATCCGAATCCAATGAACGAGAGCATGAACACGAGCGAGGCGACCGGTGCCGCAAACTGCGTTTCGCGGAACGCGGAGAACTCGAAGCTCCCCGTAATGCCCGCCATCGTGAAGAACGCGATCATGATGAGCAGAAACCCGATATGCGCCATGATCAGGTAGAGGAAGCCGCCACGTATGGAATTCTCATCCTGCTCGATGATGACGAGAAAATACGAAGTCAACGACATCAGCTCGAAGAACACGAGAAACCAGAACGCGTTGTCGGAGCAGATGACCAGCATCATGGAAGCGACGAACAGGTTCATGAAGAACCCTGCCGTGCCCATGCCCTTGCCCCGATACTCGTCGAAATAGGTGAGCCCGTATATCCACGCGACGAGGGCCAGCAGCGAGATGACGGTCACGAGCAGGCCTGCCAAGGGATTGAACAGCAACGTGAACGACGCGAACGAGAACGGCGTCGTCGCGCTCACCACTTCGGGAGAGCCGAATATGGCCGCCAGACCCGCAGCAAGCCCGAACAGCGCCGCGAGAGCACCGAACACGCAACCGACATTCTTGGATGCCACCTCGGCGCGCTTGAGCAGAATGGACACGACACCCCCAACGCACGACACCGCGATGGAGATCAGAAACAGGGTCGAAGCGCTCATTTCATCCTCCTTATCGTCGCGATGTCAGGGGCCATGGACCCGTTTTGGCTCGCGGCACGCACGCGCTTGTCCTTGCCGACCTCCACTGCGCTGTCGGGCGTGACATACTCGAGAGCGTTCGTGGGGCAAGCGGGAACACAATGCGGGCCCGTCTCGTCATAGCCGCACAGGTCGCATTTGACCGCGCACGTGTAGACGCCGATCTCCCACCGCAGTATCGGATCCAAGCTGGCCGGAAACGTCGGCGTCTTCGTCATCTCTCCCGCGACACCCGCGATAGACGTGCCGGATGGGTGGATGGCTCCAAACGGACAGACGACAGAACAGAGCTTGCATCCGATACAACGCTGCTCGCTCACGATCACCGCACCGTCTTGGCGACCGATGGCGTTGACGGGACACACCTGCAAGCAGGGCGCCCCCTCACAATGATGGCATGTGACAGCAGCGGACACCTCGCGCGTCGTAATCAGGGCGATCCGCGGCTCGCCCTGCATTCCGACTTCCTGATGTCCCTCGCTACATGCCGCCCGACAGGTGCCGCAGCCTATACACCGGTCGGGATGTATGGCAATGAATCGATTCACATCCGCTCCTTGATCTCTGACGGCCCGGAAGCCGGACGGCTTCCGGGCATACGCACGCAACGCGTTTTAGACAAGCGCGTTTTCAGATTGATGTGCAACTTTCGCGCCAGGGGTCTGGCCGATGGCGATCGGATCGACATCCTGAGCGGAAGCCGTCTCCGCAAGCTCCTGCTTCAGGGAGCCGTAAAGCTCCTGGAGATGCTGCTCGGCCCATACCTGGTCCTCGATTGCCTCAACCTGGCATGCGCTGAACTTGTCTTCGGGCGTGTGTGAACGCGGATCGACGGCATGGAGCGTGAGATTGTTGCATTTGCCTATCCACCACTGGTAGGTCATGTACACCGTGCCTTTGTTGATGCGTTCGTCCAACACCGCCCGGCTCATGGCCTCGCCGCGGCGCGAAAAGGCGCGGACAAGCTCGCCATCTCCAATGCCACGTCCCTTGGCATCCTCGGGATGGATATGGATTTCACCCGGCTCTTCGGCCAAGAGCGAGAGAGCGCGGCAGTTGCCCGTCATCGAACGGCACGAATAATGCCCCACCTCGCGCACCGTGCAGAGAACGAGCGGATACGTGTCATCGGGAAGCTCGGTGGGAGGCTCCCAATCGTGGGCCATGAGCACCGCCCGATGGTCGGGCGTGGTGAACGTACCGCCGAGGAACATGTCGGGAGAGCCGGGATGTTCGAGCGTGGGTATAGGCCACTGCGCGTGACCGACTCCCTCCATCTTCTCGTACGTCGCTCCATAGAAGCTTGGGCACAGCTCGCGCACCTCGTCCCATATCTCTTTCGTGTTCTCATAGTGCAGGGGGTAGCCCATGCGCGTTGAGAGCTCCTGGAATATCTGCCAGTCGTGCCGGCATTCGCCTTTCGGCGGAACCGCGGCCGTAAAGCGCTGGAACGTGCGGTCTGACGCGGTAAACACCCCTTCGTGTTCGCCCCATGACGTGCCGGGGAATATGACGTCGGCAAGAAGGGTCGTCTGCGTCATGAAGATATCCTGACAGATGAATAAATCCAGGTCGCCAAGCTGTCGCTTGAGCTCGTTGGCGTCCGGCTCGGTCTGCAGCGGATCTTCGCCAAAGTTATAGAACGCATGCACCTTGCCCTCGTCCACGTTGTGGCCGACGTCGGTGAGCTTGTAGCCGACATGGTCCGAAAGCTTTTCCACGGGAACGCCCCACGCCTGCGCGAATTTCTCGCGTACCGCTGGATCCTCGACCTTCTGATAGCCAGGATACAGATTCGGCAGCATGCCCATGTCGCAGCTTCCCTGAACGTTGTTCTGCCCACGCACGGGAGCCAGGCCCGAATTCGGCTTGCCGATCTGGCCGGAAATGCACGCGATGGCCGCCAACGTATGAACCGTGAGGACGTTCTGCTTCTGCTGAGCGACGCCCATGCCCCATCCCACGATGGAGGAAGGCTCGGCGGTTGCATACATGCGTGCCGCCTTACGCAGCATTTCGGGATCCACGCCGGTGATGTGCTCGACGGATTCAGGCGTGTATTCCTTGATGGTCTCCCACCACTCATCGAAGCCGTTCGTGTGATCTTCGATGAACTTCTTGTCAGCAAGGCCCTCGGAAACGATGACGTTAGCGAATGCATTGAGAAACGCGATGTTGCACCCATTGTTGATGGGAAGATAGATGTCGGCGATACGCGCCGTCTCTATGACGCGCGGATCAGCGACGATAATTTTGGCCCCCTTCTCCTTCGCACGCACGATACGACGCGCGACGATGGGATGGGATGCCGACGGATTGTATCCGAACAGAAATATGCAGCCCGCATCCTCCATACCGGGGATCGAGCAGCTCATACAACCAGAACCAACTGTGTCCATCAGACCGATGACTGTTGGGCCATGTCAAGTTCGAGCGCAGTTATCTATGTTGTTCGTCCCGATGCAGGCACGCGTGAATTTCTGCATCACATAGTTTGCCTCGTTGCCCGGACCGCGGGAAGAACCCGTGAGCATGATGGAATCGGGGCCATACTTCTCTTTGATTTCCGTAAGCCTCTTCGCTGTGAAGTCGAGCGCCTCGTCCCAGCTGACCCGCTCGAGCGGTGCGCCCTTCTGGCGCCGGAGCATGGGATGATAGATACGCGGCGTCAATATCTTCGTGTCATTGATGAAATCGTAGCCATGCAAACCCTTGAGGCACAACTCACCTTGATTCGTGAGACCGTTCAGGCCTTCGGCCCCTACCACACGTCCATTCTCAACCAACAGATCAAGCTTGCAGCCAGCACCGCAGTACGGGCAAACAGCCATATGCCTTTCCATGCATACCTCCTACGCTAACGTCGGGTTAAGCGGCACGCTCGAATACGTCGCTGATGCAGCGGCCGCTTCTCGATTCCTCTTTTTTACGCTCTCGTCCAACATTTCTTGATCCACCAGAACAAGACCCTTCGTGGGACAGGCCTGCACACACGCAGGCCCACCAACCCGATCGGCACAAAGATCGCATTTGATGACCACGGGCTTTTCATAGGCGGAAATGGAAAGGTTGCCCAAGCGCGCCGACACGTTGCGCGTCGTCACCGTCACCGCCCCATAGGGGCACGCCATGACACAACTCTGGCATCCGATGCAACGATCCTCTCGAATGCCCACGCGCCCAGCCGCCTCGTCTTCATACAGGGCCGAAACCGGGCAGGCGGCAATGCAGGGCGCGTCAGCGCAGTGATGGCAGACGATGGGCGCGGAGACGCTGAGCGTGGTCACCAAGTTAAGACGCGCCACGGCGACATCTCCAGGCGTGTCATGCTTGGATAGGCAGGCAGCCATGCAGGTTTTACATCCGATGCAGGTGCCGGGATCCGCTATGACAAATTTGTCGCTCATATGCTCTTCTCTCGTTTCTTGCAAGAACGCCATCCGTGCAACCTTGCCGAGAGGTCAAATCCCCCACAGCGTTCTCACAGGCTTTAGGACAGGTGCAATGCCGTGCAGACCGGCAGACCGACACCCCCTTCTTTTGAGTCTGCACATTTTCTCCAAATCTGTACTGCCTTTGAGGATAAAGTGCTCCATCACGCGTTGTCAAGAACGATATGAGAAAAGAGCGTATTCCCGTCAAACTCCCTTATTTCACCTGATCAATATCAATTTTCTACAGCTTTTCATAAAAGGTGAAAACGGGGTCCGTACGGTGTCAAGCCCTGCTTCTATCCGCATTTTCTCCCTGTTTCCCGTTTGACGACATTCACATTTTGTAATACTATTGAAGTACGAATTGTGAATATTTTCACAGAAAGAAGGCATGACCATGCCAAAAGACGCACTTTTGCAGGTCCGTATCGATCCCGAGGTGAAGCGCGATGCGGAGGCGCTGTACGCCTCAATGGGAACAAGCCTTTCCGAAGCGGTCAGAATGTTTGTCAACCAAAGCATTCTTGACCAACAGATGCCGTTCACGCCAACCAGCCTCCGGAAAAGGGGCGCAGGAAAGGCCTTCGGCGCGCTCAACGTGTTTGCCAGCCCCACGAAACGAGAGAAGGAGCGCGACGCCTGGGTCGCATCCCTCAGCATGAAAGCCGAAAGCGAGCTGCACAGATAGCAGCGTGAGAGGAGAAGCGGTGTTCACCATCATTGACGAGACCGTCATCCTGCGCTATGTCCTCAACGACAACAAACGGCACGCGAACGAAGCAGCCGACGTCATAGCGACAGGACGCGCATACACCTACCCCGAGATCCTCGCACGCGTGGCCGTCACGCTCCGCGATGTCTACCACGTTCCTCGCAGCATGATCGGCAAGACGCTCACCATGCTGCTTGACGACATCTGCGTGAGCGAGAAGGATGTCATCATGCTCGCCTGCCGCTATTTCGGCACCATGCCGCTCGACTTCACGGACTGCCTGCTCATGGCACGAAACGTCCTGCGAGGCTACCGCGTGCTCAGCTTCGACAAAGCCATCTTGAAGCGGATGATCCCGTAAGCGAGTTCACGGGAAAGAGAAGGGGCCGAGGCCCAAGAGCCGTCAGGCAACAGGGCAGACGGCGGCAAGCGTCAGTGCGCCTGACGGTCAAGAAGGAGCTTTGAACAGAGGGAGACGACACGGCCCGCCAACGCGTCCCATGAAAGATGGGCCGGCGAACAAGGAGCCGCATCGGCGGATGCCGCCTGGCAGAGCGCGTTCGCGAGCCGGCGTTCGAACGCCGGCAGATCGTCGGAAACCGGCTCGTCTGCGTCCCGGAAACGCGGGGGCATGACATACCACACGGGAGCGCCGGGTATATGAGCTTCGATCCAAGGGCGGATGCCGGGAAGGTCGGAGACCACCACCGAACAGCCGCACGCCAGCGCCTCGACGACCACGAGGGGCAGCCCTTCGAAAAAGGAGGGCAGCACGAACACGTCGGCGCAGCAGTAGACGCGCGCGAGATCAGGTTGGGACAGCTTCCCCAAAAACGCGACATCGTAGCGGCTCAGCTGTGCCAGCGCACGGATGGCGCGATACTCGCTTTCCCCCGCATGACCGCCCGCAAGGCTCAGGCGGAGCCCATCGGGACCGTACGGCAGCAGATCCAGGGCGCGCAGGAGGCTGGGAACCCCCTTCTTTCCCGTTATCTTGCCGGCGAACACCATCTCAATGGCGGATCCCCCGCTCCTTTTGCCCGGACGACACGCCACCCCTCCTTCGCCCTCCTCAAAGGCGCGCCCGTTAAACACGGAGCAGTTGAACCCCGTCCCCACCACGTGGATGCGCCTCCCCTCGATTCCATACACTTCCTCGAGCGAAGATTTCTGAGCTTCGTGCAGCGCGAGCACGGCATCGAGCCTCCGCATCGCGTTCAGAATGCGGTCGCGCTCCAAATCATGCTGGCGCATCTGACGCACATCGGTGGAATGGCACACTGCCACCACCGGCACGGACGGCAGCAGATCGCGCACCAGGGCCGTGAGTAGATACAGATGATGGCATATCACCACATCCGGATGCAGCCCCTCAACGGCATCGAGCACGGCCCGCGTGAAGGCCGCATCGAAGAGCCGCACCATGGAGGCATCCATGTCGCGATACCGGGTGGACCGATAGGGCATCTCGTCAGACATCCCCACGACGGGAAACGGCACGCCGTCCGTCTCGAAGCGAACTGGAACGAAACGGGTGCCAGGAGGAAACGACGGCCGGTCCTCGGGCCCGATGCCCGCAACGACGGCCTGGTCGACCCCGGCGCGCGCGCACGCATTCACCAGTTCGGAAAGATAGACGCCGCTGCCGGTGCCATCTGGTTTTTGCGCGGTTATGTGGAGTATCTTCATACCCAACATGGTAACCTACTGAGCGCGGCGCGGAAAAGGAAAGGCATGTGCACACGGCCGAAATCGGCCAAGGTGGGGCCGTTTGCCACAAGCGGCCCGCACGCCACGGCGGCGCGAAACAACGGAAGGCAGTGCAATGGATCAAAAACCACGGCGCGATCTGCTTCGCGCGCTTCCCCAAGTCGAAGAACTGCTGCAGACGCCACAGGTGGCGCGGCTGCTTGAGCAACTTCCCCGGCCCATCGTCGTGGACCTGGTCAGAGACACGATAGACGAGACACGGTCCAGCATCCTCGAAGGGTCGGCACACACGGTCGACAGCGACGCGCTCGCCTCAGACGTCTCCCTGCGCGCCCTCCGTCTCGAACAGCCCTCCCTGCGCCGGGTCGTGAACGCCTCAGGCGTCATCATCCACACAAATTTGGGCCGCAGCATCCTCGCGGAAGAAGCCGTTCGCGCCGTGACCGACGTCGCGCGCAGCTACTCCACCCTCGAGTATGACGTCGATGCGATGGCGCGCGGAAGCCGTCACGCCCACTGCGAACGGCTCATCTGCGCACTCACGGGAGCAGAGGCGGCCATCGCGGTCAACAACAATGCCGCCGCCGTCATGATGGTCCTCTCGGAATTCGCCTCCGGACATGAGGCCGTCGTGTCACGGGGGGAGCTGGTCGAGATCGGGGGATCGTTCCGCATTCCCGACATCATGGCCCTCTCGCATGCCGCGATGATCGAGGTGGGCACGACGAACAAGACCCACCCGGCCGACTACGAGCGCGCAATCACGCCTGACACCGCCATGCTTCTGAAAGTCCATCCCTCGAACTATCGGCTCATCGGGTTCACCGAGTGCGTCGGAGTGAAGCGTCTCAGAGAGATCGCCGACCGGGAAAACGTCCGCCGCGCGGGCGGAAGCGCCTCCGCAACCGCCGCGGGCACGGCCCCGGAAGTGCTGGTCTACGAAGACCAGGGGTCGGGTGCCTTCATCCGCCTCGACTGCTTCGGGGAGTACGCAGAGCCAACCGTGGCCGAATCGCTGCACGGAGGATGTGACATCGTCTCATTTTCGGGTGACAAGCTCCTCGGGGGCCCCCAAGCGGGCATCATCGTCGGCGCGAAACGCCACATCGACCGCCTGAAGAAGAGTCCGCTTGCCCGTGCGCTGCGCCTCGACAAGATGACGCTGGCCGCACTCGAGGCCACGCTGCGGATCTATCTCGACGGGGACCGCGCCTTCACCGACATTCCCACCCTGGCGATGCTCTCGACTCCCGCCGACTCCCTGCGGCCGCGGGCGGAGGAGCTGGCACGCGTCATCGCGTCCCGCGTCCCCCCCGCGTGCGTCAACCTGTCCGTGATACCGGAGATAGCGCGCGCCGGAGGCGGCGCGCTGCCCATGTGCGATATCGACACTTTCGCCGTACGCGTCGAGTTCATCCGCGGTGACGCGCTGTCGTGCGAACGGTCGATCGTCTGCAAGCGCACGGTCCCGGTGATCGCCCGCATCAAGAAAGAATCGCTCCTCCTGGATGTGAGGACGCTTGCGGAAGAAAGCGAATACGTCGAGATAGCCGACGCTTTGAGCGACTACTTCACCGACGCCGCGCCGGACGACGGAGCCGGCGGCACGGCGGCACAGACGCCCAACCACGTTTGAAAGGAGCGCCCCATGACTGACACGTTTCCCTCGCTCGTGATGGGAACGGCGGGACACATCGATCACGGCAAGTCGTCCCTTGTGATGGCCCTCACCGGCATCGATCCGGACCGATTGGCCGAAGAGAAGCAACGCGGCATAACCATCGAGCTCGGGTTCGCGCGCCTCGACCTGCCTGACGGAACGACGCTCGGCGTCGTGGACGTGCCGGGACACGAACGCTTCGTGCGGCAGATGATCGCCGGATCGACCGGTATCGACCTGGCACTTCTCTGCATCGCCGCCGACGACGGCATCATGCCCCAAACCGTCGAGCACCTTGCCGTTCTCGCGCTCCTCGGCATCCCCTCCTGCGTGATCGCCCTCACGAAGGCGGACCTCGTTGACGACGAGTGGCTCCTGTTCATGGAAGACGAGATACGCGGACGCCTGTCGGACACGCCCTACGCCGACGCTCCCATCGTCGCCGTCTCGAGCAAAACCGGACAAGGCATAGCCGAGCTCAAGGCCTCCATCGCGCAGGCAGCGCGATCCACGCGAAGGACCAAGGCGGAGACGACGCTGCGTCTCCCGGTTGACCGCGTGTTCACCATCAAGGGATCGGGCACGGTGGTCACCGGCACCCTGTGGAGCGGAGAAGCGGTTCCGGGCGATGAGATTGAGGCGCTTCCCTCCGGACTGCACGCCCGCATCCGAGGGATACAGGTGCATGGACAACCCGTCGAACGAGCCCTGGCCGGCCATCGCGTGGCCCTCAACCTGAACGCGCTCGCCACTTCCGATATCCGTCCCGGCGACTTTCTCACGTCGCCGGGCACGGCGAGGACGACTGACCGCTTTGATGCGGATGTGACCTACCTGGGCTTGCCGGGGCACGACAAACCCTTTGAGAGCGGCGTGCGGGTCCATGTCGCGCACGGCACGCGCGAGGTGACGGGCCGGGTGCTCCTCATGGGCGAAGACGCCCTGCGCCCCGGAGGCCGCGGTCTGGCGCAAGTACGTCTCGACGAGCCTCTGCCGGTCATGTGGCGCGACCGCTTCGTCCTCCGTTCCTACTCTCCCATGCACGTGATTGGAGGCGGGACGGTGTTGCGCACCCACCCCCGCCGCACCACCACGCTCACGTCGGAAGAGCGCATGCTGCTGGAAGCTCTGCGCATCGGAGACGAGGCGGAAATCGCCCGCACGTCACTCCGCCTCGCTCCCCTCCCCCTGACGGCCGTCGAGTTCGCCTTTGCGTCGGAGCTCAGCGTGCAAGCGGCCACAAGGGAACTTGATGCCCTGGTGAAGAGCAATGAGGCCGTTCGCCTGGAATCGGGAGGGCACGCTGCGTATCACCTCTCGAGAAGGCTCCTCCAAAAGCTTTGCTCCTCGCTTGAGAATGAGCTTTTGAAATTTCATGCCGAGCAGCCAACGGAGCCGGGAATTGCCAAGGAGGCGTTGCGCCGCCGCTGTCTGCCCCGCGCAACGGAACCTTGTTTCGACGCCGTGCTCGCCCACTGTGCCAAGCGCAACGTCGTCCTGCTGTCGGACGGCTTGGCAAGCCATCCGAAGGCGGGCAGTGGCGCACGAAAGATGGAGGAGCAAGCTGCCGAGAAGCTGTGGGCAGCACTCGCAAAGCCGGACGTCACCCCCCCGACGCTCACCGAACTCATCTCCGGCAGCGGGCTGGACGCTTCCCTCGCCCACCGGGCTCTCGGTCTTTTGGAGAAACAGGGCCGCACACGCAAGGTCGGCCAAGACTTCTACTTCGATGCAGAGGCGCTGGCCAAGCTGGAGACAGCCATACGATGCAGATTGGCCGAAGGCCCTGCGACGGCCGCCGAGCTCAGGGATGCCATGGCCGTAAGCCGCAAATACGCCATTCCCCTTCTGGAGTTTTTCGACGCGCAGGGCGTGACTCGTCGCGACGGCGATCGGCGGGTGCTGAACCGCTGAAGGAAACGTACGGCCGACTTCAGGTGAAAACCACGTGCGGACAGCATCGGGCCAACCGCACTCCGCCCGATGCCGTCCGCTTCCGCGCAGCGGTTTTTTCAGGTAAACGCCTTATTATGCGCTATCATGGATCAGCGTCGTTGGACGCATCAGCAGAGTGGAGATGGAAGGGTCCTGGTGGATCCCGCGGCCTTCAAAGCCGTTGCGAGGCGCGCAGAACGTCTTGGGTGTGTTCGATTCGCACGCATCTCCGCCATCGACATCTACAGATTCTCACGCACCCACGCTATATTGCCCTTGACCGTGGCGATAAGCTCTTCCACATCGTCGAACTTGCGCATGGGCCGAAGCCAGTGGTGAAACTCAACTTTAATCGGTTTGCCGTACAGGTCTCCCTCGAAATCAAGCAGATGCACCTCGCACGTGGCGGTTGCCCGGTCGGAGAAGGTGGCCGCAACACCAACGTTCACGGCAGCCCGATAGCGCACTCCCTCGACCTCGGCCCAAGCGGCATACACGCCATCGCCCACGGGCCTCAGCTGCTCGGGCACAACGAGATTCGCCGTTCGGAATCCAAGGTCAGCGCCCTCCCCGCGTCCGGGTTCCACGATCCCCGACATAAAATACGGATGTCCCAACAGGCAATTTGCCTCCTCAATGTCACCTTTGGCAAGCAGAAGCCGGATACGCGTGGCCGTGATGGGAGAGCCGTCGGCCCCTTTCAGGTCATGTGCGCACACCTGGGTACCCACAGCGGCGCTCCATGCGTCGAGATCCTTCACGGTTCCAGCAGCCTTGGCTCCGAAGCGGAAGTCGAATCCCACATGCAAAAACGCCGGGGGCAAGCCATTGAAGGTCTGAAGCAGGAAATCGTCGGGGGCGGAAGAAGCGAACTCGTCAGTGAACGGAAGCACGGCGACGGCATCCACCCCACTTTCGGCCAGCATGGCAAGACGGTCTTCGTTGGTCATGAGCTTTCTCAGGCGCGTCGGATGAAGCCGCTCGTCAGGGTCGATGTCAAAGGTGAGCGCAAGGGAACGCCCCCCACCCTTGCGCGCGGTTGCGCGCGCGCAATCGATCAGATAGCGATGTCCCCTATGGACGCCATCGAAGACCCCAAACGCGCATGACGATCCATTGAAAAACCCGGGATCAATCTGATGGTCAACTCTAAATATCCGAGCCACGTGAAACCCCCGTCTGAAACACGCATCGGGCGCGGAACAAAGCCCGATCCTCGTCGTATGCATACAGTGCCGCCAGCCTGTTCCGGACAATAACCGAAACGATCTCACCATCGCGCGGTGCCTCAGGACTCTCGCGCACCCCGCCCGTGCAGGCGCAGAGCGCCGCCTGTGCAGTTCCCCGTCGCCGCTCGAAAAGCGGGAGGCTGCCCGCAGCCATCGGCGAGCCATTTCGCACGGCGTCCTCGCGCTCTCCCTCTGCGTATGAGAAGCGATAGCCGAGCAGCTCGACAGGATCGAGCGCCGCTCTGCCCCGCAGCTGCTCGAGCGTCTCCAATGTCACGCACTCGTCAAGCTGCAGAGCGCCAACCCTCGTTCGTTCGAGAGCACCCACATGGGCGGGACACCCGACAGCGACGCCCGCGTCACGCGCAAGCGATCGAATGTAGGTGCCCTTTGAAACGTGGAAGGCGACATCCCATGAAGGATACCCGGTTTCGTCTGCGTCGTTGACGGAAAGAAGCTTTGCCTCATACACGTGGATATCTCGCGGCGCAAGGTCGATGATCACGCCTTTGCGGGCAGCATCGCAGGCCTTCGTTCCCTTCACTTTAATGGCAGAATAGGCGGGCGGCATCTGCCGATGCTTCCCGACAAGCCCAGCCACGAACGCGGCGGCAAACCCGTCGTTCAAAACGTCCGGAGGCACGGCACCCGTGCGGACGACCTCCCCTGCCGCATCGTCAGTCGTCGTGCTTGCTCCGAAGGAGATGCGCACGCGGTAATGCTTGTCATGTCCTGACAGATAGGCGTCAAGACGGGTAGCCGGCCCCACGCACACGAGAAGCGCGCCCGTCGCCAAAGGATCGAGCGTGCCCGTGTGGCCAACCCGGTGCTCTCCGAATATACGGCGACAGCGGTTCACGACGTCATGCGAACTCATGCCGCGGGGCTTGTTGACCCCTACGACCAGCGAAAGGCCAGATGCACCGCGTTTCACTCCGCGCGCATCCCCTCAGCGGCCCTCTCGCAGAGTTCCTGCGACAGCAACGCGTCAATGCGCTCGACGGCTTCCTCGATGGGCCCGGAAATAGTGAACCCTGCCGCCGCACGATGTCCGCCGCCACCGAGCGAGCGAGCGAGCTTTGCGACGTCCGTGTCGTCCTTCGCGCGAAAGCTCCCTCGGACGGAATCGCCTTGATCTCGCAACATGCAGGCAAGGCGCACGCCACGCAGCGAGCGCAGGGTGTCAATGAGCGGCTCGGCATCGGATTTGCTGGCGTCGTAGCGGGAAAAGTCATCGCGCGTGAGCCAGCTGAGAACATAGGATCCCCGCGCCCCCAGCCTCATGCGATCGACGGCAACGCCTTCGAGCCGAACCGAAGCAAGGGAACGGTTCTGAAAAATGGCACGGGAGACCGCAGAGGGGTCGACACCGGCTTCCACCATGTGGGTTGCAGCCCTCAGGGCAGCCGCATCCGTGTTTTGATACTGGAACCTGCCCGTGTCGGTGACCAAACCGGTGTAACAGCACAGGGCCACATCGAAGGATGGGGCGCTGCCCAAGAGTTCAGCGAGGTCCCAAACGAGCATCGTCGTCGATGCAACGTGGGGATCGACATAGACAAGATCGGTCATGGACAGGTCGTTGGCATGGTGATCAATCGTCACGGACAAGGAAGCACGATCAAGCAACGACGAAGCTGCAGCTCCCATGCGATCGCGCAAAGGAACGTCGACCGCGACGAAGGTGCCGACGGGCCCATCGTAAGAGCCCGCGGGAACGAGTTCGTCGGCACCGGGCAAAAACGACAGGCGCACATCGATGGGCTCGTCTTTTGCCAGCACGCACGCCACACGCTTGCCCTTGGCACGCAATGCGTGCATGAGCGCCAGCTGGGAACCAATGCAGTCGCCGTCGGGACTAACATGGCCGCAGATGACGAAATCATCCCGCTCGGCCAGCTCCGCGGCAATGCCCGCAAGGTCGACGTTGGTCTGGAGCGTCACGCTCATGCGCGGCCACCGTCTCCCTCGTCCCGAGTGTCATCGTCGCCGCAATCGGCCGCACCCGTCTCATCCTCCGGACGCACAAATCCCGCATTGCGCGCAGCGTCGCGCTTGAGGGCCAAGGCAATGCGCTCAGCCTGATCGACGCTCGTGTCCAGCATGAAGCGCAGCTCGGGGGCAACCCGCCATGACAGCTTTTTAGCCATGAGGGAGCGAATTCGTCTCGACGCGGCGCCAAAGGCCGCCGCCACCTCCTCATACTTTTCAGGCTCGGCGGCGTAAAACACCTTGCACACGCTCCGGTCGTAGCTGACCTCGCATCCGGTGACGGTCACCAGTTCCAGACGCGGATCCGATATCTCAAACAACAGAATGCTTGCGATGACCTCCCGCGCCTGCTCATTAACCTTGCGGTTGGAAGAACCTTGTTTCATGCCGCCATCTCCCTTCGAAGAGGTAATTGTCCAAGTTGGATCGCATGCATGAAGCATAGCGAACAGGCTGGCCTGTTTACTCCGTGCGCTCGACTTCCTTCACCACATATCCCTCGATGGTGTCGCCCACCTTGATATCCTGATAGCCGTGGATGCCGATGCCGCACTCGTATCCCTGCTTCACGGACTTCACATCGTCCTTGAAGCGGCGCAGGCTGTCAATCGATCCCTCGAAGATGACCGTGCCGTCGCGCACGATGCGCACCTTGTCGTCGCGGCTGATTTCTCCTTCAGTGATATAGCAGCCGGCAATGGTGCCTGCCTTGGGCACCCTGAAGGTCTCACGCACTTCTGCGATGCCCGTGTCCTCCTCGACAATGTCGGGAGAAAGCAGTCCGACACGGGCGGCATTGATCTCCTCGATAGCCTGGTAGATGACACGGTACAGGCGGATGTCGACCTTTTCCTTTTCGGCCTGGACCTTCGACTTGCCCGTCGGACGCACGTTGAAGCCGATGATGATGGCATCGGAAGCAGAGGCAAGCGTGACGTCGGTTTCGGTGATGCCGCCGACGGCCGAATGCACAATGTTGATACGCACCTCAGACTGGTCCATCTTCTCGAATGCGTCGCGCAGCGCCTCGATGGAGCCCTGCACGTCGGCCTTGACGATGAGGTTAAGGTCGGTCTGCTTGCCTTCTTCGATACGGCTGAACAGGTCATCCAGGCTCATATGGGATTTGGCGTCCTGCTCCGCAAGGCGGGCGCGCAGCGCGCGTTCTTCCGCCAGCTTGCGGGCATCGCGGTCATCCTCAAAGACCCGGAACTCGTCACCGGCCGTGGGCACGCTGCTGAGACCGAGGATCTCCACCGGATCGGCAGGGAGCGCTTGCTCGATGTGTTCGCCATGGGGATCCACGAGCGCACGGACCCGTCCATACGACGTGCCGGCGACGACGATGTCTCCCGGATGCAACGTGCCGCGCTGCACGAGAACGGTGGCGACGGGTCCGCGGCCTTTGTCGAGGTTCGCCTCGATGACAAACCCGGACGCATCGGCATCGGGGTTTGCCCTGAGCTCAAGAACGTCGGCTTGCAGAAGGATGGTCTCCAACAAGTCGTCGACATGGAGCTTTTGCTTAGCCGACACCTCGACGAACATGTTTGTGCCGCCCCATTCCTCAGGGATAACGCCGTACTCGGTCAATTCCTGACGCACGCGATCGGGATTTGCTCCCGGCTTGTCGATCTTGTTCACCGCCACGACAATGGGCACCTCGGCCGCCTTCGCGTGGTTGATGGCCTCAACCGTCTGCGGCATGACGCCGTCGTCAGCGGCCACCACCAGCACGATAACGTCAGTGACCTGGGCGCCGCGAGCACGCATGGCGGTAAAGGCCTCGTGGCCCGGAGTGTCGATGAACGTGATCTGACGGCCCCCGATCTCCACGACCGATGCGCCAATGTGCTGAGTGATGCCGCCGGCCTCACTCGCGACCACGCCCGTATGGCGAATGGCATCGAGAAGCGAGGTCTTGCCATGGTCGACATGGCCCATGACGGTGACCACCGGAGGACGAGGTTTGAGATCTTCCTCTTTGTCATGGAACACGACAGCGTACTCTTCTTCAGGCGACACGACGCGCACCTTGCGCCCCATGTCGTCGGCAATAAGATCAATGAGATCATCGCTCATGGACTGAGTGAGCGTGAGCACTTGACCGAGCATGAACAGCCGCTTTATGACATCGTTTGGCTGAACACCCGTGAGGTCGGCAAACTTCGCGACCGTTGCGCCCTGCGGTATCTCGACGACCGAGTGATCCAGCACGAGGGTGGGGTCAAGCCCCTTTTCGATCGCCTCGATCTCGGCGCGCTCACGCGCTTCGGCCACACGTTTTTCCTTGCGCTTCTTGCGTCGCCCCTCCCCCTCATGGGATGTGGCGGCCGCAACAGCTGCGCGCGCCTCAGCGAGCACCTTGTCGCGTTGGAGCTTTTCTGCTTGGACGGCCATCTGGGCATAGCGGTCCTCGGTGCTGGTCTGGCGAACCTCCAGCTCGGGAACGACAGGCTCGAACGTGCTGGGCACATGCTTGGTGTGCTTTTTGTCGCCACGCGCCTGCTTTCCCTTGTGTCCGCGGGCATCGCCTGTCCCACGGTTGGCGGGCGTGGCGGGAGCCTGGCTCTTCTGCGACTCGATGCGCTGCTTCTCGGACTCGATCTGAGACAGGAGCGAGTCAAACCCCGATGACTTCTTTGCGCCGAGCACGGGTGCCGGCTTCTTCCTGGATGCCTGCGCCGAAGATCCGTTCGCGCCTTTCTGCCGCTTTGAGCTGCGCTGGCGCAACGCCTCTTCGACGGACTGCTTCTTGGCAACCTCGGCGGCAGCCTTTGCAGCCCGAGCCCGCGCGCGGGCCTCGGCCGCCTCCCGCGCCACACGCTCCTTTTCGCTTTCGATCTGACTCGCCAGCCCTTCAAACGGAGACGAAGCCTTCTTCTGCTTCGAAGCCTGGTCCTCGCCTTCACCATGGTTCTCGTCGCCCGGAACCTCCGCCTCGCGCCGGGCGCGTTCCGCCTCGCGCTGAGCGCGCTCCTTCTCTACGGCATCACGCCGCGCACGCTCTTCCTCCGCCTTCTTGCGTTCTGCCTCAGCATGCTCTTTTGCCAGTTCAGCCGCCTCGGCGTCCTCGAGCTGACCCGCACGCTGCTTGATCTCGGGTGCGAGATTCTTGCGGATCTTGTCAACGTAGGCATCGGCGAGCACGCTCGCATGGCTTTTCGCGGGGATCTTCATCTCATGCAGCTTGTCAAGCAGGTCTTTGCTCGATATGTCGAATTCCTTCGCCAATTCGTGTACGCGCATGCTCGCCATATACCACTCCTCATCTTTCTTATGCTTCACGCAGCGCCTGTGCCACTTCGCTGGCGATACGTTCGTAATCATCGCTGCCGAGCGCCGCTCGGAGCGCCCGGTCCAGCTTTTTGCTCCTGCATGCGGCAGCGAAGCATTCCTCGGAGCACACGTAAGCTCCCCGCCCTGGCACACGACCGGTTCCATCAAACACAACAGATCCGTCCCCCGTGCGCACGATGCGATACAGCTCGGTCTTGCCTGCAAGCTTTCCGCATGCGATGCAGCTGCGCTGCCGTTTCACGGTTTCCATCGTCATCGCCCGCACCGTTTCCGCTAATCCTCGTCGAGATAGGCATGCACGCCGCAGTACCTGCTGCCCGGACGGGCATGGTTGCGGCACCGGACGCCGTCCTCGCTCACAAAGGAGCACAGTACCTCGCCCTCTTCGTCGCCCTCTTCGTCGATAAGCATGTTGTCACTGGCAGCCAAAGGCTCTCCCGCGAACGAAGCGCTCTTGATGTCGATGTGCCAACCGGTCAGTCGAGCGGCGAGACGGGCGTTTTGCCCTTCCTTGCCGATGGCGAGCGACAGCTGATCATCGGGAACGACAACGGTGGCGTAATGGTTTTCCTCATCGATCAGGACACGGGTCACTTTGGCGGGAGACAGGGCGTTGGCGACATAGGCCGCCGGGTCCTCGTGCCACTGGATGACGTCAACGCGCTCGTTGCGCAGTTCTTCGACCACCATGCGCACACGGCTTCCCTTGGGCCCGACGCAAGCACCGACCGGATCGAGATTGGCTTCGCGCGACGACACGGCAATCTTGCTTCGTGCACCGGGCTCACGGGCAATGGACTTGATTTCCACCATGCCGTCATAGATCTCGGGAACCTCGATTTCGAAGAGGCGACGAATGAGGTCCGGATGCGTCCGAGACACGACGATGGCGGGACGAGCCTGCTCCCCCCGCATCTTCGGCGCATCGGAGTTCGGGTCGCGAACCTCGATGATGAGAAGCTTGAGACGTTGGTTGTGGCGATAATGTTCGTTGGCCGGCCGCTCGTTGCGCTCGTTGGGATTGCGCTTGAGGTCATAGTGAGGCAGCTCGGCCTCAACGCCGTCGCGAATCTTGATGATGGTGAAGTCTGGGGTGCCTTGCAACACCGTGCCCGTCACCAGGTCTCCCACCCGGTCAGAGAACTCCTCGTAAATGGACTGGCGCCCCGCTTCGCGAACGATGGACGCAATGACGCCCTTGGCGTTCTGGGCCGCGATGCGGCTCACATCCGCAGGCGTGACGTCGCGTTCCTCAAATTCGGCGTATTCGCCCGTTTCCTCGTCAGGTTCTCCCACCGGGACAAGTTCATACACGTAAATATGCCCGGACTGGCGATCGATGGTCACGCGAGCATCCCACTCGAGGTCGAGAATGTGCTGATAGCTTTTTGCGAGCGATGCCTCCAGACGCTCGATGAGGTAGAACTCGTCGATCTTCCGTTCATGGGCCAAGGCTTGCAGAGCCTCGATCAATTCTGAACTTGCCACGTCTTTCGCTTCCTTTCATCCACAGCTTAATGCGTGCTGAAATCAATCGCGCCTTTGAGATGGGCACGCTTGATGGCCTCGATCGGCAACTCGACAATCTCGCCTTCGACATCGAGCACGACGACAGCGGCATCGGCGCGCACGATAGTGCCCGTCCACGCGCTCCGTCCATCCCGCGGTGCCGTCGCCTTGACCACGGCAGTCTGCCCCGCAAACCGCATGAAATGATCCGGCGTGCGCAACGGACGGTCGATGCCAGGGGACGAAACTTCCAACAGGTAAGCGCCGGGGAAGGGATCAAGCTCGTCCATGAGCTCATTGATCCAAGCCTGAGCCTCAGAAAGCTCGTCAAACCCCACACCCTCGTCGGTGTCGATATAGACGCGGATGGTCGGTGCCTTCTTGGCGCCGACCACTTCAACCGTCACAATCTCGATGCCCTCTTCAGCAGCCCGCGGAGCGAGCGCGTCGAGCAGCTGCTGTTCTTTCTTGCTGAGCACGCTTCCTCCTCTTTGTCAATCGGAACCACTCCGGGCTGTCTGTACCTCAGGTTCCTCCGCACCTGCCGCCAGCATGGTTCTCGACGCCGGCAAGGCCTTTACAAACAAAGAAAGCGGGAACAAGCCCACTTTCTCACGTTTCGAAAGTATGGTGCGCACGCATCGAACCCGTTCTGTACGCATTGCTGTGTAGTTTATACCATATTACCGGGTCGTTGCCTAGTAACGCGACCAGGCCAATCGCAATCTCCCCACAAACGTTCCGTGCATGGATCCCGTCTATCCGACGACGCGGCTTCGCGCATGCTCCCCGGCTTCCTCGACATAGAGCGCGGCGTTCCTGCGGTTGCCCTCGACGACATCCTCTTCCAACGTGCGGATGACCTTGCCAGGAACGCCCACGACAAGAGACCGCTCCGGAATGACCGCATGCTCCTTGACAAGCGCACCAGCGGCGATGATCGAGCCTTTGCCGATACGCGCCCCATTCAAGACGGTCGCATGCATGCCTATGAGCGCGTCGTCCTCGACAACCGCCCCGTGGACGATAGCATTGTGCCCCACCGTCACCCGATCGCCGATGATCACCGGCAGATCAAAGTCGACATGCAGCGTCGCGTTGTCCTGGACGTTGCTGTCCGACCCGATGACAATCGGGGCGATGTCGGCGCGCAGGACGGCTCCGTACCAGACCGAGCTGCCCGCGCCGACGACGACCTCTCCGCTGACGGTGGCGTTCTCCGCGACGAACGCGGCTTTCGCAACATCGGGAACCGAGCCTTTGTATTCTATGATCATGATGAGCCTCCCTCGACCAGCGCGGGCGATGACCGCCCGGCATCTTTCTTGACGTCTAGTTGCCTTCCTGAACCAATTCCACGGCCATTTCCCTCAACTTGAACTTCTGCACCTTCATGGAAGGCGTCATGGGGAAGTCGTCCACGAAGAACACGCGCTTGGGCACCTTGTAGCGGGCGATGCGCGGGATGGAGAAGGCGCGGACCTCTTCCTCGGTCATGCCCTCGTACCCGGGGCGCGTCCGGACGAATGCACCCACGATTTCACCCAATCGCTCGTCGGGAATGCCCACCACCTGCGCGTCCAAAACGCCAGGCATGGTGAGGAGGAAATTCTCAACCTCCAACGGGTAGACATTCTCTCCTCCGCGGATGATCATGTCCTTGATGCGGCCTGTGACGCGATAGTAGCCGTCCTCGTCCACCGTGCCCAGGTCGCCCGAGTGCAAGTATCCGTCGGCGTCGATGGCCTGGGCCGTTTCCTCGGGTAACTTGTAGTAGCCCTTCATGACATTGTACCCCTTGCAGCACAGCTCTCCCGGCTCGCCCGGACCGCAGAGGTGACCGTCGCCCGGGTCGACGATGCGCACGTCCACCGGCGGGTGGCGGCGTCCGACCGTCTCGCACTTGTGCTTGAGGTCGTCGTCGGCACTCGTCTGCGTGAACACCGGGCTCGTCTCGGTCAAGCCATAGCAGATGGTGATCTCGCGCGCGAACATCCTGTCCATGACCTCGCGCATGGTCTCGGGAGGACAGGGGCTGCCCGCCATGATGCCCGTGCGCAGGCTCGTGAGGTCGAACGTGTCGAAATCGGGATGGTTGAGCTCGGCAATGAACATGGTGGGCACGCCATAGACGGCCGTCGCACGCTCCTTGTGGATGGCCTGCAGGACCAAGCCCGCATCAAAATCCTCCACGATGACCATGGTCGATCGGTGCGTCAGATTGGCCATGACGCCCAAGACGCACCCGAAGCAATGGAAGAAGGGCACGGGCAGGGTGACCCTGTCGGCTGGCCCCAACTTCTGGCCTTCGCCAATATAGAAGCCGTTGTTGAGAATGTTCCGATGCGTGAGCATGACGCCTTTGGGAAAGCCGGTCGTGCCTGAAGTGTACTGCATCATGACCACGTCTTCGTTGTCGAAGCGCGCCGCCGCGTCTGCAAGCCTGCTTTCCGGCACATGCCGGCCAAGGAGCAGAAGCTCTGGCACGCTGTAGCAGCCGCGATGCTTCTCGGGCCCCATGTAGATGATATGCTTGAGAAAGGGATAGCGGTCCACCTCGAGCCGGCCACGCTGCTGCGTGAGCGTCTCAGGCACAAGGTCCCGGATGATCTTCAGGTAGTCGACGTCGCGGTAGGCATCTATGATGCAAAGCGCCTTCATGTCGGATTGCTTGAGGACATAGTCAAGCTCATGGCTCTTATATACCGGATTCACCGTGACCATGATCACGCCGATCTTTGCCGTGGCATACATGAACGTGAGCCAATCGGGGATGTTGCGCGCCCATACACCCAAATGATCGCCAGGCTCGAAGCCGATGGCCATAAGGCCGCGCGCCAGGTTGTCCGTGCGCGTGTCGAAATCCCCATAGGTCCATCGCAGGTCCCTATCGGGATAGACCACAAACTCGTGGTCGGGATCTTGCGCCACCTGATCCCTGAAGTAGGCGCCAATGGTCTTCTCGGAGTGCAGCGGATAACGGGGATCGCCTGGAACTGGCTCAATGATTTCAGACATGGGTGTCAGCTTTCACTATCGCAGGTCTGACCAATGTCAGAGCGGGGTGTACACCACGGCGAGGAACTTCGCGCTTTGGCCGTCATGGGCGCGTACCTGATGCGGGACGATGGAGTCATAATAGATGCTCTCGCCAGGATGCAGCACATAGAGGTCTTTCCCGTACTCGATCTCGATGCAGCCTTCCATGCCGAAGAGCCACTCCTCGCCCTCATGTCCCACAAGCTCGTGGTCCGTCTCGCCCGAGGGAGTCACCGCGATGACGAACGGGTCCATATGGCGGGAAGGACGGCCCGCAGCCAGGCTGAAATAGCTCAAGTCTCCGGCATCGCTTGCCGTCTGGAGCGTTTTCAGGCGCGCGACCTCCTCCATTTGTTCCTTGTCAATATAGGCGGGACCGAAGCCCTCGTCGTCGTCCATGAGCGTGCCCAAGCGCACGCCAAGGGCGCGCGTGATCTTGATAAGCGGAGCGAGGGAGGGAGGAAGCCCGCCGCCCTCCAGGCCCTCGATGACCGACACGTCGCATCCGCATCGGTCGGCGAGATCCTGCGCCGATAGATGATGCGCCGTGCGAAGGGTCGTGATCTTCCGGCCAAGTCTGTTTTTGGTTTCCATGGGCAGTTCCAACCTCTCGTATGATCCTCCGATGGCTTTGACTTTTCAGTATCCCATGAACGGGCAGCATAGCGGACGTCCAAACGGCAAATGGATACCAGCACCTTCGACCACCGTATCGGCCTTAACAAAGTCCTGACAAAAGAGAGAGATATATTACCCAAATCACCCATATTGGGTAACAACCAACTCCGGGAAGAAGAACGGGCCTCCCCCACAACATCAAGGATGTGAGGAACGTTTATCCATCCAAGCGCCTTGCCTGGACCGCTCACGGCTCATCGGCCCCCCTCTTCCACCTTGTGTTACCCCTCGTTTTGGCCATTTCATAGACCTTTTCTATCGGTTAGACCGTTTTACATCAAAACACGCATTAGACGCTGCCCCTTTGATGGGTTCAGAATGACCACGTCAGCAACGTTCATCGCTGATAAAGGGCAAGGTTTTCCAACCTTAAGAAAGGGGTTCATATGAGCAAACTGACCGATGCGGAGTTTCAGGCTTACCTTAAGCAAATCCGCGAACTGGCGGAGGGGCCGTTCGAGGAAATGCAGCCGGAAATCGAGGTGACCAACAAGTTTCCGCAGGAGTTCTATGATCTTGCCATCAAGAACGACTTGTATCGTTTTGCGCTGCCTTCAGAATACGGCGGATGGGATCTCTCAGAACTTGAGATCCTCAAAGTTCAGGAAGAGTTCTCTCGCGGCCCCGGCGGCATGCGCATGCATCTGCATTATGCCGCCGATCTGAACTGGCGCATTCTTGATGACTATGGTTCGGAAGAGCTCAAGGCTCAATACATGGACAAGTTCCAGGACAAGACCATCTTCACCTGCTTCGCACTGACCGAGCAGTCCGGCGGCACCGGTGCCGACATCCATACGACGGCTATAAAGGATGAGAACGGCGACTACATCATGAATGGTGAGAAGTGGCTCATCTCTCACACAGATTGCTGCGAGTTTGCCTACGTCATCGCCGTCACCGACCCAGACAAGGAAGGCGACGAGCGTCTGTCCGCCTTCTTCGTGCCCGTTGACACCCCGGGCTATGAAACCACCCCCATGCCGCACATGATGGGAGCGCGTGGCGCTGCTCATACTGGTCTTAAATTCACCAATATGAAGCTGGACAAAAAATATCTGCTAGGCAAAGAGGGACAGGGCATGGAGATCGCCATCCATTCGCTGTCTGTCTCTCGCGCCCACATCGCCGCCTCCAACCTTGGCATGTGCCAGCGGATGCTGGAAATGAGCTTGGCTCGCGCCAACGACCGTATCACGTTCGGCAAGCCTATCGCTTCCCGTCAGATGATCAAGCGCGAATTGGCTGAGATGCAGACCTACACCCATGCGCTGCGCTGCATGGTGTACGACTTCGGCAAAGAGTATGATAATGATCCGAAGAGCAAGTACATTGAGGAAAAGGCAGCTATGTGCAAGCTGTTCTCCATCTACTCCACTCGTATAGTATCCGACGGCATGTTGGAGATCTTCGGCGGAGACGGTTATTTTGAGGACAGCCCGTACGGTCCGACCGAGCGTCTGTACCGCGACGCGCGCGCCATGTGGCTTGAAGAGGGTGCCCCGAACGTTCAACGTATCACGATTGCCCGCAACTGCCAGAAGTTCGGCGGTGTCGTGGAATACCAGGACTAGCCCTTTCGCATCGAGATCGCACTTGAGACCGTAACTCTTACACACAAAGGGTTGTCCGCACGCTGCGGATGGCCCTTTGTCCTTTCGATCATGAAACCAAACAGGGAGGTCCAGATGAAACCACTGGAGGGAATCAAAGTCGTCGATCTGACGAGCTATCTTGCTGCACCGACAACTGGTCGCGTGTTGGCCGAATGGGGAGCCGACGTCGTGAAGATAGAGTCTTTTGGAGGAGACCCTGCCCGTCGGCAAGCTGGCGTTTTCAATATGCCGATGTCGGATGACGAAAACCTCGCTTTCGATTTCGCCAATTTTGGGAAAAAGTTCATGACACTCAATCTCAAAAGTAAAACCGGCATGGAAGTTATGCTGAAGCTTTTGGCCGAAGCTGATGTGTTCCTTACCAGCAACCGCACCAAATCGCTTGCCAAAATGGGCCTCGATTACGAAACGCTCCACAAAAAGTTCCCTCAGCTTGTTTTTGCCCAAGTGACCGGCTATGGAGACAAAGGCGCCGAAAAGGATGCCGCAGGCTTTGATGTAACCTGTTACATGGCTCGCGGTGGCGTATTCGGCACAACGGTGAACCGTGGAGATGCGCCTCTCATCCCCACAAACGGTCTTGGGGACTTCGGCGTCTCGCTGTTCTTGGCGTCGGGCATAGCAGCCGCGTTGTTCAACCGCACACGTACGGGAGAGGGCGATCGGGTCAACGTACCTTTGCAGCACGCCGGCCTTTATACGCTGTCAACGGGAATCATCTCTGCGCAGTACGGCAACGAATATCCCAAAAATCGGCGTGAAGTTCCTAATCCTTTCAACAACATGTATTGCTGCGCCGACGGCAAATGGGTATGCGTCTGCCTGCCTGAGTACGATCGTGACTTCGGCAAAGTATGTAACGCCCTTGGCATTGATCCACAGGAGTTCTTTGCAATCGATCCTGAAGCGAATATCTGTGCTAAGGTAAATGAAAAGAAGCTCAACCCAAGCGTGGTCGACATCCTCGACGCTAATTTTGTTAAATTCACGCAAGAGGCAATACTCGAAACCTTTAAAAACAACGATATGCCCTGTGAACCTGCCGCGACACCGACAGACATCTACGAAGATCAGAACTGCTGGGATAACGATATGCTGACAAAGATACCCTATCCCTCGGGAGACCGCATCATGGCAACCTGTCCTATTCATTTTGATTCAATGCCCGGAGCTCCAGAATACGTGAACTACGGCAGCATGGGCGCTCAAACTGAAGAGATCATGTCCGCTCTTGGCTATGCACCCGACGAAATTTCTGCAGCTGAAGAACGTGGAGATGTGCGAGGCAGCACCTCAATTTTTGCGTGACAGGTCTTCCGCCTGCCGTCGACAATCTGTCAAACGGCAGGCGGTGCTATGCGCACCCTCGCATATAAAGTCGCAGACGGTCGAGCCGACTTCATATGCGAGGGTAGAAATGCTATGAGGCAGCAGTAAGGAGACGGGGATGGTTTCTGGCCTTAGAATCGATGAGGGGCGCAAACGCTTTTATTACGAGCAAGGATATTGGACCCACGAGACGATTGGAGACGTCTGGACCAGACAGGCACAGGCACGAGCAGAGCATGAATACGTCGTCGATGACCGTGGCAACCGATACACCTACTCATTCATCGACGACTCTGCAGCACGATTGGCGGCCTGGCTTGACGACATCGGGGTAAGGGAAGGCGATGTCGTCAGTTTCCAAATGCCGGTATGGGCAGAGTTCTGCATCGTGTACGTGGCTTGCCTCAAAATAGGTGCCATCATGCACCCACTTTCCCGCACCTTCAACGAGCGCGATATTCTCATCGTCCTCAATCAGGTTAAAAGCGCAGCTTTCATTTGCCCAGCTACCTCACTTGATTATCGCTTTGACACACAGATCGAAATGGTATATAGAAACATTCCCTCGCTCAAAGGCATAGCGGTGTTTGATCGAGATCTACCGGCTATCGCTCCTTTCCCCATCGTCGAACGCATCATGGAAGAGTATGAGCCACTCACCACACGCCCCGCACTCACGACATCCGACGACGTTGCCCTCATCCTCTCGACATCCGGAACGACGGGCACGCCAAAGGCCGTGCTGCTCACTCACAACAACCTGCTGTTTTCAGAGAGGTGCTTTACCGAAGAGCTGGAACTCGGGCCCTCCGACATCATGTTCATGCCAGCGCCTCTCAACCATGCAACCGGGTTCAACCATGGACTGCTTTCTCCGCTCCTGCTGGGCGGGAAAGTGGTGCTCCAAGAGAAGTTCAAGGCCCAGGAAGCCATCGATCTCATGAACGCTGAAGGCGTCACCTGGTCTATGGGAGCCACTCCGTTCATCTATGACCTGCTGCAATGCATGGATTGCACTGGGGTACGGCCGAAAGACTTGCGCTTCTATCTTTGCGGAGGCGCTCCTGTACCCGGCACGATGGTCCACCGAGCGCGTGAACAGGGCATCGTGCTGTGCGAGGTGTATGGATCGACCGAAAGCTGTCCACATGTGTTCGTGCCGCCTGCGTATGCTCTGGGATGGAATGGACGTTTCTCTGGCCGGCCTTTCAAGGGAATCGAAGTCCGCGCCGTTGACGAACAAGGCAACGACGTAGAGCCTGGAATCCAAGGAGAAGAACTTTCCCGAGGCCCGAATGTGTTTGTGGGGTATCTCGGAGACCGCGAAGCGACCGATGCCGCCCTATCCGCTGATGGCTGGTTCGCCAGTGGTGACCTTTGCACCATGGATGAGCGAGGGCGTATCCGCATCAATGGGCGGAAAAAGGAAATCATCATTCGGGGAGGCGAAAACATCAGCGCTGCCGAAGTGGATGATGTGGTGACCGGGTGCCCCGGCATCGGAGATCATGCAACTATCGGCATGCCCGATGCCCGGCTGGGTGAACGCATCTGCCTCTTCGCAGTGCCAACTGGCGACGAGCATCCCGGCGTGTCTGAAATCGCAGCATATCTTGACAGCCGTCGGGTGCAGAAACGCTTGCGCCCCGAACGTGTGGAGTATATTGATGCCATACCCCGTACGGAAAGCGGAAAGGTAAAGCGGAATCAGCTGTTCGACGAACTTGCCAGTCGGATGAGTCGCAACAAGCCTGCCCCTGACGACCAAACCGGCCGGGCCGACAAAAACCAAAGCAAAGACCGCCAAGACAGGCCAGGTAACGAAAAGAGACAATAGACATGATCGACCAAACGTTCAGTGTCACACGTACAAAAGCGACATGGAAGCCACGTGTCGCTGAAGACGATTTGCCCTTTTTCCTCAATTCCGACAACACCTTGACTTTTCTGGGCGTAGCCGGATCCGAACCGGCACATTTTGAGGGAGGAGGTCGTGCTCCTGCAGCCATTCTGCCCTATGACAACTTCTCGGCACATCTCGCAAACGAAAAACTTAGCATGGCGGAAACGCATCCTGCAACCAGTCTGCCTGAAGGAGTAGGTCTCGATTACCGCATCGTCGGGGGCTTCAACAACAACACCCTTGAAGTCTCCTGGAAAATCGACGAGAACGTGGAATACAGACTCTCCTGGGTGGCTGTAAAGACATTTACGGGTCTGCAACTCAAATATGTACTGCCAAAAAAACGCTCCCCCTTGCTGTTTGCATTCGCCGACGAGGATGCTTATGCCTACTGTGACGAAAGCCCCTGCCTTGAATGTATCTTCATGTGTAAACGAGGATTCATCATCTACGCCGCAATTGAGGATTGGGGCATTGCCCGCATGCCTCTTGATCGCGCCACGGCAACCGGCAAAACAGAAACAACCCGTTGACGAGAGGACAGTTCATGAATCACACACCGGTATCAGAGCTTGATGCAACGTTTGTCGAGGGCCTGCTTCGTAACGCGCCTCCCCAAGAAGAACTTTCTGGGATTCATATCGTCGAAGCCGACCCTGGGTATGTCCATTTCGATCTTGACATCCCCTCAAGCGTCCTCAATTACCATGGATCCATCCATGGCGGCTTCATCTCGACGCTTTGCGAAATAGCAGCCGGCATGGCCACGTACAGCTACGGAGTCAGCAATGTTGCCCTCGCCGCTGCCACGAATTTCATCAAGGCGGCGGGACAGGGCAAAGTCAGCGTTTTCGCCGAAACCATCCATAGGGGGCGCAGCACATCTGTCATACGCTGCCGCGTCGTGCACGGCAGCGGCAAGCTTCTCGCCGAGGCTACCTACACCATGTTTATCCTCAGACCGCTTAGCGAAACCCCAAATCTATAATTGGTATCGAAAGCGTGCCATGGATGGAAATTCATTTTTACAGGTATGAGCTTCCCCAGAACAAAGTCATATGAAAGGGAGCAAAACGCTCCAAAGTCGAGAAGATCGACCGGTCTATCCGGTTCCCGTGCTGGGGACCGCCCCTCGCGGAGGGACAAAATCATGGGCGAACTCGATAAATGTCTCCACCGCTCTACTACGGAATTCATCTCGCCTATATGCGAGATAGATACGATGAAAATCTTTGGGAACATCTCGCAAAGGAATAATGGAAAGATCGGTAAAAGGCTTCAGTCCAATGGAGAAGCACATGAGGCCGCACGCTTCAGGTTCCGACAGAACCATCCCGCCAAGCGTGATCTCATCCTCATATTCCTGGACCGCAGTCAACCCACCGTCAACAAGAATGTCGTTCACTTCCTCTCCGATAGGAGTACCACGCCGATACGTGTAGACGGTGAGGTCGCGAAGGTCGGAAAGGGTGAGCGAATCGTATTCCGCCAATTTGTTTTGCCGGGAGACACCTACGACAAGCTCATGCGACACCACGTGTTCATAGCATAGGTTTGGTTTGTTCTGAACCTTCGCCACAAACGCAAGGTCGTACTCATCACGCTCGAGGCCTTCGACAAGCGGTATCGAAAACCCCTGAAACATGTTGAACTGCACGCCATCGCCATACACATCACGGTAAGACTTGATAAGGCAAGGAAGATAATCTCCCTGTACGGTAAATATCGCCCCTATATTGATGCAGCCAGTCAAGCCACCGGTATATTCACGGGCAAGGTCAACCCCTCGTTCGATCTCCCGTAAACCACGATTCACGCAGTCACGAAATTCAGCGCCAAAGCGGGTCAGTTTTACCGTGCGTCCCTCACGTTCGAATAGCGGCACGCCAAGTTCCGCCTCAAGCGATTTAATCGCGTGAGTCAATGAGGGCTGAGTGATATAGAGCTCTTTCGCTGTCTGGGCATAGTGCTGTTTTTCGGCAAGCTTGGCGAAATAGTACAAATGAGAAAGATTCAAAGAAAATGCCCTGCCTCTCCACTCGAGATTTACGCCCCCTGCGCACAAGTCCCTTATTGACCAGGACCTACTCGTCTGTTAAAGATGGTGCAACCAATGTCCCTCTCCATCTTACCAGCAATCAGAGTCGAAAGAGCAATGACGAGAGGACGACCCAAACGCCCTCTCGTCATGCGAGTCCATTGCAAAGTGTCCGAAAGACTCTACTGCTCCTCAAAGGCCGCAGCAGCGCCGCCCGATTCGACACGATCGAACACGCCTCGCTCAGGCACAACCGGACTTCGGTGCGCGGCCAACCCTGCCCGAAGAGAATAAAGCGAGAGAACGACTATGCAAACGATGAGGCATAACCCAAGTATGAACACTATGGGAAAACCGAGATTATCGGCAACCCACGCCCACATTACCGCCGCGAATGCCCCACACAAGTTAACCACCACTTGCACGCGCGAATAAATACGGTCGTAATCTTTCATGCCAAACACGACGCGCACAAGATATGGCATGACAACTGTAACGCTCGCATAGAAAAACCCAAAGATCAATCCACCTCCGAACAGCACGGGCAAAGACGCCAAGGTTGCTGATTGCCAACACGCCGTGATCCCCACTATGCCACAGAAGCACGAGAACATCAATGCTCCTTTGAGCGTGCGCGATTCAATTGCTCCCACCACGACCTTCCCGCTCGCTTGGCCAGCCATGGTGAACGACTCAAGCGTCCCAGTCAAACCGAGCAAGGCGGCAATCGGTGCTCCAAAGTTATCAGTCGATAGAAAGACGACATACTTAGGAAAAAACTGAGCCATGATGGCAACAATGTTAAACAATCCGCCGCATAGGCAGATAGTATAGAAAAATGGGGTGCGCATGGCCTGATGTGCCGTAAGCCCCGTCAGATGGGGTTTCGCGCGCCCTTCTATATTTTCATAGCTACTGGCCGTTGCCCCATAGGGCAGCAGACCCTTGTCTTCAGGAAAGCTTCTAATGCAAAGGGTCGTGAAGGGCACCGAGAGCACAAAGGCTGCAATCCCGAACACAAGATAGGTCATGCGCCAATTGGAGAGGTCGGGCCCGATGATCGCTTGGCCAACCAGATTGAATACGACGCCTCCGATGCCGGTGAATGCCATGCATAGCCCAATGCAGAAGCCGGCTTTTTCTTTAAACCATCTGTTCACTAGCACTGGCACAAGCAGCCAGAGATTGCAGATCTCGCCAAAACCGATAAGAATCCCAGACAACCACCATTGCCAGACCTGCGTATAGGTGCTCATAAGAAGTATCCCCGTCGCGACCGATATCGCACATACCGTGGACACGATGCGGACGTCGAAGCGCTCGAGTGCGCTACCCATGAGCGGCGCCAACGCCATCATTGTCAAATAGATGATGGTCATGTAGAGCGTGAGCTCGGCAGTAGCCACGCCAAGGTAGCTGCATACCGGCGCATAGAACAGTCCAGGGCAACTGAATACAATAGCCGCCGGGCCAAAACAGAGCAAAACCCCTGTGAGCACGATGAGGCGGTGGGACCACGTCATGCGTTGGGCAGCAGCTTGTCGATGGGTCATATTGAGTCCTCCTGTGCAAGCATTGCGGAGACAGACGATGGAGCCGGACTGCATCCGGTCAGGCTCCATCCATAAGCGCTAATCAGTCCACTGAGCTTTGATGTCCTTCTGCTTTTTGAAAGCATAAAGACCACAGAGAAGAACGATGACCTGCACGACAAGCCCCGTGATGAACACGCTTGAGTAGCCGAAATTCGATCCGAGGAATGCCCATATGGTCGCGCCAAACGCTCCCATAAGATTTACAAACACCGAAACGCGAGAGTAGATCTCAGAGTACTCGCGAGTACCGAAGATCTGTCGCACGACGATAGGGCACAGCACCACAGCGCTGGCGAAAAAGAAGCCGTAGATGCAAGCACCAGCATAAAGCGTGATCTCCGATTGGGCTCCCAGCCATACCAAGAGGATGCCTGCAATGCCAGCCACAAACGCAGCAACCATCGTCGTTTTGGCATTCTTGTCAGCAAAACCGCCCATAGCAACCTTTGAAATTGCCTGAGCAATCATGACGGCGACGGACATGATGCCTCCGACAACGGCAACGTCATAGGCAACAGTCCCTGCAGCACCAAGCGAACGCATGTAGGAAGGGAACTGCGGAGCGATAATGGTTAGCAAATTGATGAGGCCAGCATAGATAAACACCGCATAGAACACGGGACTCTTCATAGCTTTAGCCGCCGAAAGCCCCCAAGGTTTCTCAACCGTACCATCCTCGGCAATCTCTGCCCCATAAGGCTGAAGGCCAACTTCTTCAGGCGTGGAGCGAACGCAGAACAACGTGAACGGCAACGACGTCACAAGTGCGATAATACCCCAAATGAGATAGATGGTCTGGTAAGACATGCCGCTCGTATTGAGCGCGGTGAACAATGAGTTCCAAATGGCGCCACCAACACCAGTCATGGCCATGCAGATGCCGATGAAGAACCCGGCACTTTTTTTGAACCAGCGATTCATAAGCGTGGGGATGGCCAACCAGAGAATGGATATCTCACCTAAACCAAGGAGAACGCCCGAAATGTAGAACTGCCATATCTCGGTGTATATGCTCATGAGAATAAACGCAATCCCGACAAATGCCGCCGATACGGTCAAAATGATACGTATGTCCATTTTTTGGATAAGCTTGCCAGCGATCGGCGATACGATGGTCATCGTCAAGTACAGCACGGTAATATAGAGCGCAAACGGGGCTGTATTGATCTTTCCATCGGCCGTCAATTGTCCAAGCGCTTCCGATACGACCGGCTGAAAATTTGTCCACGTAGAAAACGTGAGCGCCGAACAGCCAAACGTCAACATGATGCCCGTGACGATAAGCAGCACATGCCGCCAGCTCATCTTTGCTTTTTGCATTGCTTGCGAACTCAAGGTGATCCTCCTTTAATCCTCCGCCCATCTTTTCGCCTGCTGCCCCTGCCAGTGAGCGCTCACAATTCAGATTGACGGAATTCTTGTTGGAACCGCTGCCCGAGATCAAACCCTTACAACAGATATCATGTCCCTTTTTCCGGCAAAAGGGCACCATCAATATGATACTTATGGGTAAAGATTAATAGAAATAGCTTATGAGTGAAAACGGTGATAAGACTGTTCGCCGAAGAGCGTCACTGAAACATGCAAAATGAAGCACGAAGGTGCTTGAAATAAAGCATCCGTCTGTTTTAAAACCTCAAAGGGATATCTTGGCCACATGATGCCGTGCAAGAAAGCTATTGAATATATCAGGATAAACAAGCAGCCTTGCCCTAGTCATCAAACTCATACTTGTCCATAACGAGAGGCGCGGCAATGTAGACCATGATTTCATCGGTCCCTTCCGCTATCTGGAAACCACGGCAATCCTGCCAGATAGACGATACACGCTGATTCGCCGTATAGCCGCGGCCACCCAGTATTTGCATGGCATCGGAAGCAACTTCTGTTGCCGCTTGAGGTACGTAGCGCTTGGCAAGGGCAACGGCCAACCTGGTCTTTTCGCTCCCCTCCCCCTCATCAAGCAGCCAAGCGGCTTTATACACGACATTTCGCATATTTTCTAGCTTCACTTCCATGTCAACGAACTTCTGCTGGATTTGCTGGAATCCGGCAATTCGCGTTCCGAATGCCATGCGTTCCCGCGCATAGGCCGCCGCATCCTCCATTGCCGCCTGTGCAAGGCCAAGTGCCGTTGCGCACGAGAACAACCGGCCAATCTCGAACAAATGGAACAATTGGGGGAACCCGCTGCGCTTTCCATGCAACCGATAGCTTTCCGCAAGAGGCACATCATTAAACACCACATCCGAGAATGGCAGCATGGATTGACCGATCTTCATGATGGGGTATGCCTCGATCCCCTTAAGATTGTGCGGCACGAGCCACAGAGACAGAGCAGGATACTTCTCCACTGGTGCATCATGATCGACCGCCGCCACGAGAAGATAAGGCGCAAATTCGCCATTGTTGACAAATGTCTTTCGACCAGACAGCACTACCTGTCCGCCAATCGTTTGAACCGAAGTACGCATATTCATCGTGTCAGAGCCGGCTTCGGGTTCGGAAATGGCAAGAGCGAACGCAAGCCTGCCTTCGTTTTGATAACCCTCACGAACGAACTCAAACTCATTGGACCCAGCAAACTCTTCCATGATCTGCAAGTTGAGAAAATCGTTAGGAAAAGGCAACGTTGCCCCGGACACGCGAGCAAGCTCTTCCAGCACAAGCACCTGGGCGAGCAGATCATAATCAACGTGGTTGCGGCGGTGAATGACCCCGAATCCCTTGAAGTCAAGGTTGACAAAATCACGAACCACCTCATCAGGCAAGCCTGCATCGTGCTGCCATTGCCTGACTGTTTCTGGAGTAAAATGCTGTTTCCCAAATGCCCGAACTGTTCTGATCAGCTCACGGTGGTCTTCTGAAAGTCCAAACTCCATGCCATGTCCTTCCTGTCCGCAACCAGTGTATCCGATGCTTCGATCAACGTCGAGCAGATTTCCGCTGCCTGAACATGGCATCAAACCCCGGGGTTGCGGCCCAGATACGGTTCGGGAAGTGGATCGTCTGGCTGCACGAACCCGATAACGAACAGCATAGCCGTCGAAAGAAGGCAAATCCTTCCCGTTGAATCGCGTATGGCTGCTTCGATCAGAACCGTCGAGTTTCCGGAATGCACCACCTCTGCCTCGATGGTCGCCGTGTCACCCAGCCTCACCTCATGCACGAAGTTGAGACTCACCTGCTGCGTCACGACACGGCGGCCAAGCGACCACGCAGCCATGCAGGAGGCAACGTCAACAAGCTGCATGAGAAAGCCACCATGGGCTGCCCGATAGAGATTCGCGGCCTCCGGGGGAACCGTTACGACGTTTCGAACGAACCCCGGACGAAGTTCGTCGTTGCGAACCTCACGGAATCCCCCGAGATCACTCAGGTGATTCAAGCAACCTTCTCTCAAGTAATCGTCCATCTTAGCCGAAGCGGTACTCCACCCCCATGGTGGGCTGGGGGTAGCGCCATTTCTTGATGATTGTGTCTCCGCAGGCTATGCGGCACGTGCCGCACTCGAGACAGCCGGCGTAGTCGAAAGACTTGACACCGTTCTCGTCTCTCTTGTAAAGAGCCGCAGGGCACACAAGGACAAGCTTGTCGAATTCTTCGTCGGATGGGTTGTCCACAAGCTCGATATGCGCGCTTTCCTCGTCAACCTCATATTTGTTGACGCCGAGATACTCGTCAACGTTGACCGTGAATCGGATGTCGCTCATAGGGCCTTCATCGCTCCCCTCACGTCTTTGAACAGGTTCATGAAGCCTATGCCCTTTACAATGGGCATCATCTGCTTTTTCATGGGCTGCACAGGGCTGCCGTCCACAATGAACATCTTATTCATCATATCGCGAACCATCTGTGGATATCCATCGAACATACGGCCGAAGCCCTCCATGAATGCAGGCACTTTCTGAAATTGCCGCAAGTCCTTCATCACAAAGGAACCCTCAAGCGCGTCGAGGTAACCCTGTAGACCCGCCTTGCTCGTGTCGTCGGCGTCAAGCGCCTTGGCGGCTTCAATCCCAGCTAGAGAGCCAGCGGCTATGGCGTAATCCATGCCACGCACCTGATATCCCAGGTTCACGCACATCATGGCAGACTCGCCAGCCAGAAGGACCCCGTCTCCCGTGAGATCGGGCATGATGTTGATGCCGCCCTCCGGAACCATGTGACCCGAGTGTTCCACCACCTTGCCATCTTTGATGAGCGGAGCGACAGCTGGATGCGCCTTCAGATCCTCGAGCATCTGGTAAACAGGTACCCTGCCATGGCTCATGGTGTCTCCGATGCCGGCCACAATGCCCAAAGAAATGGAATCGCTATTCGTATAGACAAAACCACCGCCAAACGTGCCGTGCGTGGAGTAGCCACTGAATAACCAGGCCGCGCCCTCCTCATCCGACATCGCCAAGACTCGATCGGTGATGACAGAGGCGGGCACCTCAATGGTCTGCTTGATTCCGACGGCAATGGAGGACGCCGGAGGGCGTTTTGCTCCCACGGCCTTTTCCGTAAGAAGCGAGTTCACGCCGTCACAGAGGAGCACCACTTCTGCGGTGATCTCGTCCTCGCCTGCAACGACACCGCACACCTTTCCACGCTCGTCCTTCATCAAGTCATCGACCGCGATGCCGTAGATGAATTCAGCGCCGGCATCCTCCGCCTTCTCGGCCAGCCATTGATCGAAAGGTGCACGTAACACGGTATAGGACTCTTGGCCTTCAATCGCCATGTCTTCGCTTGTGAAGTCCATCGTGAAGTTCGCATCGTCGGTGATCATCGAGATACGCTCATGAGATACTCGACGCTCAAGAGGCGCTTCATCCCGAAAATCAGGAAACACTTTTTCCAATGAATGTGTGTAGATGCGACCACCTGTCATGTTCTTGGCACCAGCGAAATTTCCACGCTCCACAACAAGCACGCTCTTGCCCGCCTTAGCCAGCTCATAGGCCGCCACCGATCCCGCGCACCCCGACCCGACAATGATGGCATCGAAATCAGCCATATCTGCATCCTCTCTACAATGCCGCGATCAGTGCAGGCAGAATTTCTTTCAGATCTCCGACCATACCGTAGTCACACTGCTTGAACACCGGTGCATTCTTGTCTTTATTGATGGCAAAAATCGTGCCTGCCCGATTGCAGCCCACCATGTGCTGCATCTGACCGGAAATGCCAACCGCAATATAGACCTTGGGAGTCACTACTTGGCCGGATACGCCGATGTAGAGCTCGCTCGGCAACCAGTTCACACCTTCAGTCAAGGGACGCGAGCAACCAAGCCCTGCGCCGATCTTTTCGCAAAGATCACGAGCAAGATCCAGCTGTTCTTCATCTGAAAACCCACGCCCAGCTGCAACGACAACATCGGCTTTGGCCAGATCCACGTCACTTTTCTCAACTGGTTTAGAACTTACAAGCTCAAGCGGAGCAGCAGGGGTGACCCAAGCGATATCCTCCGATTCGTTTGCGCCAGAGGGCTCAAGACCTTCGAACATGCCAGGGGCAACAGTGTAAAAGGCTGTGCTGGTCGTGGGTTTCTGGACGCGTTCAGCCACGCCGCCAAAGTACAGGCTCTTTGCGCCATCAGCGGAAAGCTCCATGACGTCAGTCACAACGGACGCGCCAGCATGGGCAGCGACCTTGCCGACGATAGATTTCATGCGGCGAGTAGGCTCCGCCAAGACCACGTCGGGATGTTCGGCATCAAACAACGACACGACAGTATCGGACGCATCATCATACACAGCACCCGAAGGCACTGAGATATGGGCAATCTTATCAGCCGTGGCATCTGCTACCTCCAAACCGGCAATGGCAACAAGAACGACTTCATCAGCCATGGAACGAGCGCCCGCGGCGAGAGAACGGGCGGCATCTGAGTGCTCGGCAAGAACAAATGCTTTCATGATATTATGACCTACTTCCTTCTAGAGTGCTGCTTTGATGGCTGCGGCAAACTGGGCAATGGACCCATCGTCAGACGTGTCGAGGATATCCAATTTGCGGGCGACCTTTTCGGGGGCACCACACTCCACGACTTCGATTGCCGCGGGACAAGCCTCCTCCACGCCGATAATGTTCATGGGCTTCTTACCAGCAGCAAGAATGTCCTTCATGCCAGGAATACGAGGAAGCGCGATATCTGGTGACACCGACACCACGGCGGGCAACGGGACACGAACCGTTTCTACCACGTCCTCCAGCACGCGTTCAACGTCCACCGCGCCTTCGCCGGGCACAATCTTCACGACGCCGTTCACGACAGGAAGACCGAGCTTTGCCGCCAGCTGCACATCAACCTGCTGGGCGTAGTTGTCGGCAGAGCCATCGCCGCATAAGATGAGATCATATGTCCCAGCCTTGGCAACGATTTCTGCCAACGCTGCAGCAGTTGCATGGGCGTCCATGTCGGCGCATGCGTCATCGGCCGTCATAAAAAGCTGGTCAACACCGCGAGCAAGCACATTCTTTTTAAGCTTGGAGTCGTTAATAGCAGAAGTACCTGCCGTTATGGCGACAACCGATCCTCCATCCGCAAGACGCGCAGCAGCCTCGATTGCGTTCAGATCATAGGTTGACACAATCTGATGAGCCTTGGAAAAATCAAGGCTTCCGTCGTCAGATACTTGGATATCCTGATCATCGGGCACCACTTTGAATGCAACTATGATATTCATAAAATCCGATCCTCTTTCTGTTTACCGTGCATATCCGTCCTTCGCAAAGCATTCGGCCCGTCAGCCAGTTGCCCCAGCTTCGCTGTCCTTGCCGCTCAGCACGTTAGCCATGCTTAGCAAAAGTGAGCGTTGCCTTGATCTGTCCCACGCGTTCAAGCAGATCAAGGCTACTCAAACATAGGCAAGAAATAGACACTAGGGACGATACTTCTTCGCCACCTGACGGCCGGCGATATACGCCATGATCTCAGGTGTTCCGCCACCAAAAAGGTTGCCGCGCATATCAGCCCAGAGACGACCGATGCGCACCTCGGTTGTATAGCCTAAACCGCCGTAAATCGACAGAGCCATATCAGCTACGTTGAAGCACTCCGTGCAACCGTAACGCTTCAGCAAGGCCGAGTCCAGCTGAACAGAAATCCCGTTGTCAAGCTCCCAAAGCACCTTGTACAGCATGTTGCGTGTGTTTTGCACGCGAATCTCCATCTCGGTGAGCTTTTCCTGAATCATCTGGAAATTCGCAATGGGCCGGTTAAAGGCTATGCGCTGATTGGCATACGCTGCAGCGTCCTCAAGTGCAACCTGCGCAAGCCCCACCTGCTCAGCAACCAAGAAAGCTCGTTCGACCTCGAAGTTCTTCATGAGCATCATGAATCCATCACCCGGATTGCCCATGCGATCCTCGTCAGTGAGCCTCACATCATCGAAGTAAACCTCGCAGAAAGGAATACACTGTTGACCGATCTTATGAAGCGGCGCGGTTTTGATGCCAGGCCGATCCATCTTGACCAGCCACAAGCTCATTTTGTCATTATCGCGCGAAGGGTCTTCGTCCTTTGCCACCACAATGGTATAGGGTAGATATTCGCCCATGGTAACCCAGGTTTTTTGCCCACTCAGCAGATACGTACCGTCTGCCTGTTTCTTGGTAGCACAGGTCATGCTGCGATTGTCAGACCCGGCACCTGGCTCAGAAATGGACAGCGAGCACAGGGGCCATCCTGTTTCCAAATAGGCATCCATGCACATCTTGATTTGGTCAGACGTTCCGAACTCTACAATGTCAAACATAGTAAGCGAGTTCTGATACAGGATATGATTGCATCCGCTTCGATGATAGAGTTCTTCTATCATCAAGCCCAACGTCACCTTGTCAGCAGGAATTCCACCATACTCTTCAGGAATGCCCATGAGTCCAAAGCCAGCGTCGCGATAGGCTTCGGCCACCTCGTCCGGCATTTTCTGAGTTTGGTACATCTCGGCAATAACATCTTCAGTGAAGTAGCGATCACAGAACTCCTGCACGCTTTCTAATAGCAATTCCTGCTCGTCTGTCAAAGAGAAATCCATAGTGCCTCCTTCGGCTGCAAATCCTCATATGCTCGCATCGTCTTTCAGGAGCGATCCAATGAATGCACCGAAACCAGCACACCCCCATAACAACGTTGCGGTGCGAGTTCTCCGGGGCTCGCTCGCTTCACAGAATACGCGTCGCACTTTCAAAGGGGGACGGTCAAATTCCTCATCTTGGGTGATTATCTTTTCATTCGGTAGTCAAATATTCAATTTTGTGGATTTTTTCTTCAGGCTGTTGATCAAACTGGCAGCATAGATAGATTCTATCTATGAGTTTAGACATATTCGATAGACATAATTTTGTTTATGTCGGTTATTTTTCCTGCGAGAGGATCGTATCATGGTTTCCAGCAGCAGCCGGGCGGCAGCGTCTCGGCCGCACGATGGAAGCGAATGCCCCGCCATCATCTCACGGAGGCAAGGAGGCCGCTATGAGCTCGACTGATACGATACGTGCACTTGCTGAAGCATTCGTGTTCCTGACCAAGAACACCCTTCCGGACAAAATTACCGTCTCCGACATCATTGCCCAGGCAGGCAAGAACCGCAAGACGTTCTACTATCACTTCATCGACAAGGATCATCTGATCGTCTGGATCTTTCGCCACGATCTCAGTGGTCAGTTGCTCAGTCGTTTCGCTCCCGACGAACTCGTCTACGAGGAGCAAGGCGATGATCCCTGCACGAAACTCCCCTACTACACATTTGTCAAAAGAGGAGTCCGGTCGCTTGACGGCGCTGATTTCCTCACCGCTTTTGCCGCGACCTTCGAACAACGTCGCTCATACTACATAAAGATTCTTCGCATGCAAACAAGCTGTCCGCTGAAAGACTACTTGTATAGATTATACGTACCAGCCTTGCGCGACGACATACGGTTCATTCTGAGCAACCGCCACCTGCAAGATGCAAGTATCGACTTCTTGGCGGAGTTTTATGCCGGAGCTTTCCTCTCCTATGTGTTTCACCGGGTAGAAACACCGGGCCAAAGGCGCATATTGGAGGGGGTCGGTCCGTTTTCCAATATCATTCACACATCACTGGAAAACGAGATCAAAGAACAGCAGCTACGTCGTCGTCTGTGAGAAACCTCTCCATCATTTGAAGCCCAATCGCCCAACCGGCACGTCATCCTTCCGCTGCGCCGGGAACACGCAGGAAGGCACGCCGTCGGTGCAGCAAGCTTACTCCGCGTATCTCAGGGCATGGTCGAGCTTTTGGCTGACGACCTTCGTCACGCCATCGGCCTGCATGGACACGCCGAACAACACGTCCGCCATCTCCATGGTACGCCGTTGGTGCGTGATCATGATGAGCTGGGTCGCATCGCGCAAGGCATCGAGATAAGCCGTCAGGCGGCGCAGGTTCGAATCGTCGAGGGCTGCCTCAACCTCATCCAGGATATAGAACGGAGTCGTGCGGATGCGGTACACGGCGAACAGCAACGCCAAGGCCGTGAGAGACTTCTCTCCGCCCGACATCAGCATCATCTTCGTGATGCGCTTGCCGCGCGGCTGAGCTTCAACTTCCACGCCCGTGTTCTCCAGGTCATCGGGATCGGAAAGCGAGAGGTGAGCGGATCCGCCCGGGAACAGGACGGCAAATATCTCACGGAAGTTCGCATCCACCGCTTCATAGGTGCGGATGAAATCGTCCTTCATGCGCGCGTCGATGACGCGGACTATTTTCGTGAGCGAACGGCGGGCCCCCTCGAGGTCGGCAAGCTGGGCGGCCAGATAGTCGTAGCGCCCCTTCAGGCTCTCATACTCCTCCGCCGCGTCGGGGTTGATGGTGCCCATGTTCGCGATGCGCCGACGCAGCTTGAAGGCCGCATCTTCCGTCACGGGACGATCTTGGAGCTCAGGAATCAGAAGTGCTTGCTCAAGAGGCGTTTCGCAATCGTGGACAATGGCGGCAACCCCTGCTTCCACCTGCACTTCAAGGCGACCTTTGTCAACGCGGGCAGACGAGAGGCGAGCGTTTGCCTCGTCGAAGGCATCATGGGCGCCTCGTGCTTCCTTGCGAGCCTCGTTCGCGGCGGCATGCAAGCCGCTCGACGAGTCCTGCGCCGACGAAGCCTCTTCCTCAAGGCCACGCGCCAGGCGACGGGCGCTGTCAGACAGCTCCCCAAACAGGGCAAGCAGAGGCTCTATGCGTCGCTGAGCCATCGTCTTCCGAGCCAGGGTCTCACGCGCTTCCGCATCGGAGGCGGCAAGGGATTCCAATTCACGCATGCGCGCCTCCACGACGCGAGACGCGTAGGTCTCTCGCTCTGAGAGCGTCGCCGCCCTGAGCTTCGCTTCCGACAGCGCTTCCGAAACCCGTGCAACCTCAACTCGAACAGGTCCAACGGCATCTTGGGCTGCAACAAGCTTCTCGGCACCTGCCTGAAGCTCTGTCTCCAGCTCTGCAAGGCGCCCCTCAAGCTCATCGACGCACGGGCGCGCGTCTGCCACGGTGCGCTCGGCTTCGGCACGTTGGCGCTCGACGTCTTCAAGCTCGCCGCGCACTGCCGCAAGCTTCTCTTCCGCACGCACCGCTTCAGCGCTCATGGAGTCAGTCCGACCCCGGAGCGATGCGAGTTCCTGAGAGAGCTTCAGGCTTTCCCCTTGCGCCCTGCGCAAGGCCTCTTCGGCACCAGACGCTGCGCGCTCCGCCGCGCCCTGCGCGTCATCGGCGGCGACTTTGGACAACCGCAACTGCCCAAGGCGACGAGCGCGCGCAAGGGCTCCCTGTTCATCCTCTCGAACGGGTCCTCCAACCGCCACCTTCCCGGCAGGCCACACCACACAGCCGTCAGGCGTGGCAAAACGCACGGGCTGAGAACAGCTCGCATGGGCCTCAAACGCGGCAGAAAGGTCGGTGCAGACAACCACGTCCCCCAGCAACGCCTCCACCGCAGACGCGACTCCGGGATCGCATGACAGGTCATCGACAAGGGCTCGCCCGCCACAAGCGCGTGCCGCAGCGCGTGCAGCGGCGGCGGAAGCTGGCCCTATGGCATTTCGCGCCGCATCGTCGCACGCGACAAGGACGACCTCGCCATCCTCGCCCCGTGAGACCAGCGCCTCTGCAACGGCATTCGCAGCCTGCGCGTCGCTCACGAGCAAAGCCGAGATGTCGGCCCCGAGCAAACGTTCGACCAGCGCTTCCTCCCCCTCTGGCGCATGAACCGCATGGGCGATGGGAGCAAGGGACGAATCGAAGCTCTCGGCATGGTTCACGAGCCAGGAAAGCGCAGGTCCCGACTGGGCGGCGCTCGCGCGCTCGACCTCCTCCAAAGCCTTTATCTCAGAGCCGATGAGCGAGACCTCGTCACGGGCGCCATCAAGCGAGGCGCGCGCCGCCTCGCGGGCTGCATACGCCTCGCCCACAGCCGCACGCGCCGACGATTCCCGCTCCCCAAGCGTGGCAAGGGCCGCGGCAGCCTCGTCCGCCGCCTTCGTGGCGGAAGCGAGTTCGACCTGTGCGCGGTCCAGCTGGGCCTCAAGCTCCTTCCCACGACTTGCAACCACTTTGACGTGGGCGAGCCCATTCGCCAAGGCCTCACGCGTCGTCTCGCGCTCTCGGCGCCTGCGCTCGCGCTCTTGTTCGCGAGTGCGCCGCCCCTCTTCAAGGGAGGACGCTTCGCGGTCAAGCTCCCTGCGACGCGCGAGGAGCCGCTCCCGTTCCTCGGAAAGGCGCGTCACATTCGCGTCAGCCTGTCCCCGCTCCGCATTCACTTCTGCCTTCTGGAGCTCGGCCTGAGCTCGATCCGCTTCAGCCTGCGTTTTCTTGACCTTGTGGGTCTCCAGCGTAACGCGCAGATCGGCCTCATAGCTCTGGGCGGCGCGACGTTTCTCATGCAGCAGAAGCATGGCGCCGTCGATGCGCTCAACCACCGACGATGCCCGCTGATGGTTTCGCGCGATCTCGCCCGCGTCGACGCTCTCCCGCCTGATTCTCTCCTGCAGCTCCTCGACGCGCGCCTCGAGGGAGGCAATGGCCGCCCGCCGCTGGTCGAGCTCGGCCGCAAGCGCATGCTCGCGCGCGTCGGCGTCGTTCCACGAACGCCGCAACGCCCTCAGGTCGTCCACGGCAAGGGCCAGGTTGAGCTCACTCAACTCGGCAGCGAGCCCCTGGTAGTCACGGGCACGCTTGGCCTTGCGCTCAAGAGGTCGGAGTTGACGCTCGACCTCGGCGGTCACATCCTTCACTCGGGAGAGGTGGACATCCATGGCGGCAAGCTTACGCTCGCTTTTAGCCTTGCGCTGCTTGTGTTTGAGCACGCCAGCGGCTTCTTCGATGATCGCTCGACGGTCTTCCGGCTTCGATTGCAGGATGGAATCCAAGCTTCCCTGCGATATGATGGAATGAGTGCCCGTTCCCAAACCGGAGTCATGCAGGATGTCCAGCACGTCCATGCGACGCGCGACGACACCGTTGATGAGGTATTCGCTCTCCCCCGAACGGTACATGCGGCGCGTGATGGCCACCTCGTCGAAGTCGACAGGCAACGTGCCGTCTGAATTGTCCAGCACAAGGTCGACCTCGGCGATTCCCACGCTCTTGCGAGCCGAGGATCCGGCGAAGATGACATCCTCCATGGCCTGTCCGCGCAGGTTCTTGGCATTGCGCTCCCCAAGAACCCACAGCACCGCATCGGATATGTTGGACTTTCCCGATCCGTTCGGGCCGACGACCGCGGTTATACCCGGCTCGAGCGTCAGCGCGCTGCGGTCGGCAAACGATTTAAACCCCTTGAGGACAAGCGACTTCAGATACATGCGCTACCCTTGCTTGCGCTGCTTCGCCTGGGCACGCTCGGATTTCTTGCGGGCCTTCTCCTCCGCTTTCGCAGCGGCCTTCTCCGCCTTCGCCTGTTTGGTGGCCGCCACCTTTTCGGCACGCGCGCCCTCGTCTACACCAAGGCCAAGAAATTCTCCAAGGCGGGCAAGGGTGCTTTTGGCCGCCTGGCTCTCCGCTTCCTTCTTCGTCCGTCCCGTCCCGCGGGCGAGCCCTTGCGAGCCTGCGTACACCTGGGCGATGAAGGTGCGGTCATGAGGTGGGCCCTGTGTTTCGACCAGCTTGTATGTCGGCGTGATGCCATCCTCCTGCAGCTTTTCCTGCAGGGCGCTCTTAGGGTTCTCCGGCTCGCGCGCCATGCCGGAAGACATGCGAGGCACCAGCGTTCGCTCGACGAATGCACGGGCAGCCTCGATGCCCCCATCGAGATAGAGCGCAGCCACCACCGCTTCATAGACGTTCTCGAGAGCCGAATGGAGCCCGCGCTTCCCTGTGCCCGTTTCCGATGAGCCGAAGACGATGATGTCGGCGAAACCAAGACCATCGGCGACGTTGGACAAGCTCGCACCAGAAACCAGAGCGACCTTGATGCGCGTGAGGCCCCCTTCGTCGAGATCATGGTAACGGTCAAACGCAATGGTGGCGACGATGGATCCCAGTATGCTGTCACCCAAAAATTCAAGGCGTTCGTAGGAATACTTGACCGACCGGCCCTCGGTGGCGGACGGATGTGTCAGGGCAGACAGGAGCAGCTGCTCATGGGAGAAACGGTACTCGAGAATGGCCTGCGCGCGCTCCAGCTTTCGCTGTTGTTCTTCAGTCAGTGTCATAAGGTGTTCGGACCTTCTGGTAAAAAACGTTTTCGATTGTCATGCAGAGACGAGCGCGCACTTCGTGCCCTGCGCAACTCGACTAATCCATTGTAGCCGAGGTGCCCCGTTTTGAAACGGTTTGCGCTATTATTTCAGAAACGTTTGCCCGCACGATACCCGCTGTGGTCAGCACGCCATTGCATACGGCCGTCTCATTTGACGAGCCATGGCCGACGATGCAGGCACCCTTGACGCCCAGCAGGGGCGCGCCGCCGTACGTGTCCGGACTCACTTGTGCGGCAAGGTCCTTCAGTCCGCCCTTGATGGCAAGGGCTCCCAGCTTGGTCACCGGACTCTTCAGCATAAGGCCCTTGAGGGTCTTGAACAACGTCTTCGACGTCCCCTCGATGGTCTTCAGGCACACGTTGCCGGTAAATCCGTCGGTGACGAATATGTCATAAGTGGCTGGCAGGATGTCGCTCCCCTCCCCATTTCCGGCGAAATTCGGCACGCGATCCTTGAGCAACAGATAAGCCTTTTGGGCAAACTGCGAGCCCTTTGCCTCCTCCTCGCCGATGTTCAGGAGGGCGACGCGGGGGTTTGGCACGCCGATGACCTTTTCCATATACACCGTTGCCATCTGCGCGAACTGCACCAGGTATTCGGGCTTGCAATCGGCGTTCGCCCCGACATCGCACATGACGACGGGCTTCACCGGCGAGGGAATGACCGTGGCGAGGGCCGGTCGCGAGACGCCCTTGATGCGTCCCATGACCAGCGTGGCGGCAGCCAGGCAGGCACCGGTTGAACCCGCTGAGAAAAAGCCTTGGGCCTCCCCCTCTTTCACCAGGCGGCAGCCCACGACAAGGGAGGAGTCCTTCTTCTTGCGAACGGCGTTCGCCGGATGCTCCCCCATGTCGATGACCTCGGTTGTCACGCGAGCAACGCAGCGCTCATGACGGGACGCGAACGGTTCCACGACCTCGGCCGGACCGCAGAGCACGACATGCAGCGCCTCGTCGGCCACAAGGGCATCGGCGACTCCCCCGAGGACAACGCCGGGAGCATGGTCGCCGCCCATGGCATCGACGGCGATGGTGACCTTCTCTGACATAGTGATCCCTTCGTTCGACGGCGCATTCCGTGCCAAACCCGCAACGACACCACAGATTGCATCAATCGGGAAAGACACGCGGGAAATGCTTGCACCGCCAAACGTCAGCCCCGTCAAAGGAGACCGAGCAGAGAAAGCCCCTTCGCCGGCTCACGTGAACGCGAGGTAACGAAGGGGCTTGTCAGGCGCAGGCAATCCCGTGCGCAAATGCGCAGCTGGAGCTAGTCTGTCTCGATGACCTCACGGTTCTTGTAGAACCCACAGTTCGGGCACACGCGATGAGGAAGCTTCACTTCCCCGCACTGCGGACAAACGGAGCGCGCTGGCGCCACAATCCGGTCATTGCTGCTGCGGCGGGCATGAGTGCGGGACCGACCCATTTTGCGCTTAGGTACTGCCATGATCTATACTCCTTCTTCAGCCGGACGGTGCGTCACACCTGTCCGTTTCGCTTCGATAAACACGCGAAGTAGTATGGTACCAAAGGCTGCTTCGCGCCGCAAGCCCCGATCACCATGAAAATGACCAACGACACGCAAACGACAGGCACAAGGGCCCTTCGGAGCATGGTGTCCAAGCGTGGGGCTACGGGACGGGCGACCGTCGAACGAATGCCGGCAGAGAACAGGCCGGATCAGGGAGTCCTGCCCGCGACGGGGCCGAACTGCATCTCGTAGTAGCGGGCATACGTCCCGCCCAATGCAAGCAGCTCCTCATGGGTTCCCCGTTCAACCACCCGTCCCTCGTCGACGACGGCGATGAGGTCGGCACCGCGGATCGTGGACAGGCGATGCGCGATAATGAGCGTCGTGCGCCCTTCGGACAACTCGTCGAGCGACGACTGGATGGCCCGTTCGCTTTCATTGTCCAAAGCGCTCGTCGCCTCATCCAGAATGAGGATGTGCGGGTTGCGCAGAAACACGCGGGCAACGGCGATGCGCTGCTTCTGGCCGCCCGACAGGCGTGCCCCGCGTTCGCCGACGAACGTCTCATAGGCCTCCGGCAACCCCATGATGAACCCGTGTATGTTTGCCTGACGCGCAGCCTCTACGATCTCGGCATCCGAGGCATCCGGCTTGCCATAGGCAATGTTCTCGCGAACAGTGCCGCCAAACAGATACACATCCTGCTGCACAATGCCAATCGCCTCGCGCAAGGTGTCGACCTTCACGTCGCGCACGTCGATCCCATCGATTTCCACGGCGCCCTCCCGAACGTCATAAAAGCGCGGCAGCAACGAGCACGCCGTGGTCTTGCCACCGCCTGACGGCCCCACAAACGCAACGGTCGATCCTGCCGGAATCGTCAGGTCGAACCCCCTCAGCACCTCATGTCGGCCATCGTAGCCGAAGCGCACGTCACGGTAGCGCACCTCGCCCGCGACCAAGCCGGTGCGCCGTCCCGCCCGCGCCTCTTCGAGCGACACGGCTTCCGGACGGTTCTGCACGTCCGGCCGCACGGCCAGCACTTCCATGAAACGGCGAAAACCGGCATAGCCCTTCTGGAACTGCTCGGTGAAATTGATGAGCTGTTCGACGGGAGAGAGGAAGATGCCGATATACAGCGCGTAGATGGCCAGATCGGTGGTGGCGAGAGTGCCCGTTGCCACGAAATAGCCTCCCCCCACGATGGTCACGGTGTACAGCACGCCCGTGAATGCCGAGTTCACCGCATGGAACGCGCCCATGAACCGATAGGAGCTCTCCTTGGTGTCCACGAAACGCACGTTCGTCCGGTCGAATTTCTCGATTTCCACCGCCTCGTTGCCAAAGGACTTCACGACGCGAATCCCGCCGAGAGAATCCTGCAGACGGGCGTTGATGTCGGCCATCTTCCTCCGGTTTTCGGTGAAGATGATGCGCTTGCGATAGTTGCGCCAGAGGGCATATGCCGCCATGGCCACCGTCGCGACCAGCATGACGGCCGTAAGCGGCACATTGATCATGAACAGCAGCACGAACGATCCTGCTATCTTCAGAATGCAGATGAAGAGGTTTTCCGGCCCGTGATGTGCCAATTCGGAAATGTCAAACAGATCGGTCAGAAGCTTGCTCATCATCTCGCCGGTGTTGTTCCTGTCGTAGTAGGAGAAGCTCAGGCGCTGATACTGCGTGAACAGATCCATACGCATGTCAGCCTCCATGCGGGCCCCCATGATATGTCCCCATGCCGTGATGAAGTACTGGCATCCGGTCCTCAGGGCATACAGCGCCACAAACCCGAGCGCTATCCAACCGAGCGAGGCCAGAATGACTGCAGGCGATTCCAAAAAGAAATCCTTGGTGAAGAAATTGAGGAATTGGGGGAAAGCAAGGTCGACTGCCGCAAGAACAGCCGCACAAAACAGATCGAAGAAGAAGAGGAACCGATAAGGCCGATAATAGGTGACGAAGCGGGCAAGCACGGCGCGCGCAGACACATACGGCTCAGAGGCCCCGTTCATTTCTTTCTCGTTGTCCATGCCGTCATTGTACCCCACCTGCGGGAAAGACGGCCAGAAATCGATACGGAGGCATGATCCGCACGGGGAAATGCCGGAAGGAACAGAGACCGTCGGGCTTTATCGCCCTTCTTCGAAAGGAAAACCCTCAAGGGCGGCAAACGGGTTTTGCCGAGCCCCGTCCTGCTTCACCTCTCCGCCATCCCTCTCACATTCGCACGGGCCGGCGTTGAGGTCCGCGCCACACGTCGGGCAGAGACCCTTGCAGCGATCGTCACAGAGAGGAACGAGAGGAAACTCCAAGAGAAGCCCGGCGACAATGAGCGGCTCGATATCCACGATGCCGCTTTCAGGCAACACGTCAAATTCATCCTCATCCAAGCCTTCGGGCACTTCGGAATCGGCTTTCAGCAGAAAGTACCCTTCGACGTCTCCCGCGACCGGAAAGGAAAAATCATCCAAGCACCGGGCGCATGACGTCTCCGCCTCGCCTTCGACCGTGCCGCGGACGAGCAGGGCGTCGCCGGTGTTCGTGACATCGATCCGCCACGACAACGGGTCGGCAAACCGATATGAATCAGGGCCTGACCTGATGACGGGCAACACAACCTCGCCGTCAAAGCGAACGCAGTGTGCCGGGGCGAACAGTTCGTTCGGAATATGGATGCGCGTGGAATCCATCAACGTCCGGCAGCGAGGGAATTGGCGTTCAGGCGGTCGCGGCAGCGACGCACGTTGTTGAGCAAGGTGTCAAGGCTCTGCTCGACGTGACCAAACACCTCGTCAGCGTAATCTTCGGCACCGGCACGCGTCTGCCGTTCCAACTCTCGCGCATCGGCGAGAACCTGATCCGCCTGCTGCTGCGAAATGCGGACGATTTCCTGTTCGCTCGCGATGGTCATGGCCTGGCTGCGAGCGTCCTCAATCATGCGGTTTGCCTCAGCCTCGGCATCGTCGAGAAGGCTCTGGCGCTCACGCACAATCTGACGGGCCTGAGAAAACTCGCTGGGGAACGTGTCGCGAACTTCATCCATGATCTCGAATACCGCGGCGATATCCACCTGCCGCATGGTGTTTTTGCCGAAAACCGGCTTCGAATCTTCAAGAAGAATCGAGAGCTCCTCGAGCAGCCCCAAGACTCCTGTTTCGTCCATGATAGTCCTTCCACCCAAGCGTGCTGCGTTTCAACTGCATCAATGCATACACCACCGCCTCCGCGCATGCGTCAAGATATTCTAGCAGGTTTGCGGTCAATTCCAAGCGCCACTGCATAAACCGCGCATATTTCACCACGTCGGAACCGTATCGTTGATTTTATCGGGCAGGTTTCTCGCGAATCGAGCGCCTCCGCGCACCTGCCGTGCGTCAAAAAAGGAGAAGGGGAAAGCCCCTTCAAAACCATGCGAGCAATCCCGGTTCGCGCCATGCAGAACCAGAAGTCCTCGCCGGGCCCGACCAAGCTCAGTCGAATTTCCCCTCGAGCGCGCCCATCACGCAGGAGGGAACAAACTGTGCCACGTCCCCATGCAGGCTCGCAATCTCACGCACGATGGACGACGAGAGGTACATATACTGCGGAGGAGACATGATGAACAGGGTTTCCAGCTGCTGATCAAGCTGATAGTTGAGCGCCGTCATCTGGAACTCGTATTCGAAGTCAGTGATGGCGCGAAGCCCTTTGATCACGACCGACGCATCCATCTCCCGGGCAAAATCAACCAGCAGGCCTGCGAACGGCTCAACACGCACATTCGGCAGGTGACTCGTCGCCTGACGGATGAGTCCCACGCGCTCCTCAAGCGTGAAGAGGGGCTGTTTGCCAGGCGAGGCAGCCACCGCCACGATGACCTCGTCGACAAGCTGGGCCGCGCGCGTGATGACATCGAGGTGCCCGCTGGTAATGGGATCGAACGTCCCCGGAGTGAGTGCACGTTTCATGGTGTTGGCATTCCTTCTTCGCTTTTCAGAATATCCACGACAGTATCACCGTATTTCCTGCGAGATGCAAGCACAAAACCGCAGGATGCCACAGCTTCGTCCGTCTGTCCGGACGTCGTCGCGGAATGCTCATAGGACACAAGGGCCTGCCGTGACAGGGAGCCGCTGCTTCGCAACGTGGAGACGAGATTCAGCACATCGATGGCCGGGCAGGCATACGGCGGGTCAAGCAGAACGAGGTCGAAGGGCGGTTGCGCGCGCACGGCAGGGTTTCGCAACACGTCGATCCGCCGGATCCGCACGGCGGGAGCAGCGAGGCCAAGACGGTCCACGTTGTCCTGCAGCACCCTCAAGGCTGCTCCATCGCGTTCGCAGAACTGCACGCTTGCCGCCCCGCGCGAGAATGCTTCCAGACCCAGCGCCCCCGACCCGGCAAATGCGTCAAGGACGATGGCGCCGTCGAAGCCGCCGCGCGCGCTGCCAAGCGAGCTCATGAGGGACTCGCGAACCCGATCCGTGGTTGGCCTGGTGTCCTTTCCCTTCGGGGCCTTGATCACCCGGCCACGATATGCTCCGGCAATAATGCGCACGTCAACCTCCTTGTACCAGATGCTCGACAGGAAAAACCAACCTCATCTCGCGCGCAAGGGCGCGATGGCCCGGCAAGCTCAGGCTGGGATCCCCCTCCATGATGGCCGCCGCGTCAGCGTGGGCGGCCTCGATGACAGCACCGTCACGCATGACGTTCACCAGCTTGAGCCCCCCTGCGCCATGCTGGCGATTTCCCAAGATATCCCCTTCGCGGCGCAGCGACAGGTCATAAGAGGCCAGCTCGAAGCCGTCGTCGGTCCGCTGCATTGCCGCCAGGCGCGTGAGCGCCGCGTCGGATTTCGAAGCCGAAATCAGGTGCACCTCCGCTGGTTTGGCACCGCGCCCAACACGGCCGCGCAGCTGGTGAAGCTGCGAGAGGCCAAACCGATCGGCATCCTCGATGATCATGACGGTGGCGTTTGGCACGTCGACGCCCACCTCGATGACCGTGGTGGCCACAAGCACCTGCGATTCGCCCGTTGAAAACCGACGCATGACTTCCTGCTTCTCCTTGCCCGTCATGCGGCCATGCAAAAGGTCGACGCGATAGCCGGCAAAGGTTTTTGCCTGGAGGAATGCAGCTTCCCGCTCAGCGGCCGCCACGTCGTCTCCAGCCAGATCATCGTCACTTTCGATGCTGATGGTCGCATAGTCCGTGCCCTCTTCGTCAGCCTCCCTGGTTCGCCCGCCCCCCTTCGCGTCGCGCTCCTCGCTCGATTTCCCGATCAAGGGACACACGACATAGACCTGCTCGCCACGCGCGAGGGCCGCGAGGGCCGCATCGTAGGCGCGTCCGCGCTCTGACTTTTGGTGCACCAAGGTCTCGCGTCGCGCCGTGTCAAAGGGCCGATGCAGGAGATAGGACAGCGTCAGGTTTCCGAACAGGGCAAGCGCCAACGTGCGCGGAATCGGCGTGGCCGTCAGATAGAGGGCATCGGGAGCCTGTCCTTTGGCCAGAAGGGCGGCACGCTGATCGACACCGAACCGCTGCTGCTCATCGATGACGACAAGCGTGCAACGGGCGGGAGCAACGTCCTCCTCCAAAAGAGCATGCGTGCCGATGAGCACGTCGACCGTGCCTCCAGCGACACGCGCGACTATGGCCTCACGCTCCCCCGCCGAGGTCGAGCCCGTGAGCACCTCCCAGGTGATGCCTGCCGCATCGAGCAAAGGCCCCAAACTCTTGCCATGTTGACGGGCCAAGACCTCGGTGGGCGCCATGAACAGCGCCTGGCCCCCCGAATCGGAAGCTGCCGCCAGGGCAAAGGCAGCAACGATCGTCTTTCCCGTTCCCACGTCTCCGAGAAGCATATGGCTTGCCGCCTTCGGGGCGGCCAGCACCGCCAGCATGTCATCGCGTGCCGCGACCTGTTCGTCGGTGAGGGAGAAAGGCAACGCTGCCGCAAAGGCTCGCAAGCGCGGCCCGTCAACGACATGGCACACCGCAGGAAAGCCGGCAGTGCGAGCATGCTCCTCGCTCATGAGCATGAGTTCCAAGAGAAGAAGCTCCTCATACACGAGCCGGCGGCGGGCTTCGGAGGCCTCGTCAATGGTCTGGGGAAAATGGATGGCCTCGAGGGCGGCACCGCGGCTCATGAGACGGTATCGCGCCCGCAGATCAAGCGGAAGCGGGTCATACAGACCCTCGAGGGAGGAAAGCGCATTGCCCACCAGCCGACGCACCCAAGCCGTCGAAAGCTTTTCAGAAGCGGGATGGACGGGAATGATCAGCCCCGGCGCAACAGCGCCGCCTTCAAGCACCTCGACAAAGGGATTCGTCATGCGCTTGAATCCGTAATTGAACTCAAGCTTGCCGGCAACGGCAATGCGTGCGCCGGCTTTGACGGAGTCCATGAGCCACGGCTGCCTGAACGCCGTGACCATGAGCAATCCCGAATCGTCGACGACCGCGATCTCCACCAACGAAAGGCGCGGCTTGGGATGCTTCAGCTTGATTTCATGCACGGTTCCCTCGATGGTGCATTGCTCGCCGATGTGGGCTTCGGCCACCTTCACCTTGTGAGACATGTCTAGGTAACGACGGGGGAAATGCGTCGCCAGGTCACGCACCGTCCTGATGCCCATCGTCTCGAGCGTGCGAGCCCGCGCCGGACTGACCAGGCGAATGCGGCCGACCGGCTCGTCGAGCAAAAGCGTTGCCGCCAGGCGGTCGGGACCCGCCCCGCTCTCGCCGTTCTTCGGCATCATCCCATCACCTGCCAACCGCCATGCGGGCGGAGGCATCCCGAGGCGTGGGGGGGGGGGGGGCCGGGCGCGGGGG
>JAEWQO010000069.1 GCA_023460315.1 Actinomycetes bacterium | reverse complement strand
GTACAGGAGATTTTAAAAGCATTGGAGAGGCACTTCGTTCTCTTCCAACCGATTATACAGGGGAACAGATCCTCTACATACACAAAGGATTTTATGAAGAACAGATTGCCGTCACGGTTCCTCACGTTACCTTTGTCGGGGAAGATGCAGAAAACACCATTCTCTCCTACGGCCTTTACGCCCGCATGCCTATGGAGGATGGGATGAAGCGGGGTACCTTCCGCACCTATTCCTCCTTGATCGATACCCATGATTTTACCGCCAGGAATCTTACATTCGAGAACAGCGCAGGAATCGGTACTGATGTTGGACAGGCTTTGGCCCTTTATGCTGATGGAGACCGTTTGTTTTTTGAAAACTGCCGTTTTCTAGGAAACCAGGATACTCTTTTTACAGGCCCTCTTCCTCCAAAGGAAATCGAACCCAATGGCTTTATCGGACCAAAGCAGCATTCCCCCCGGATCAATGGCCGGCACTATTACAAAAACTGTTACCTGGAGGGAGATATTGACTTTATTTTCGGCAGCGCTACCGCTTATTTTGAAGGCTGCACCTTTTTTTCCAAATATACGGGAATGGAGATCAGCAGCTATGTAACTGCCGCTTCCACTCCAAAAGGGCAGGAGTTCGGCTATGTCATGGCAAACTGCCGATTTGAAAGCAACTGCCCTCCTGACAACGCTTACCTAGGGCGTCCTTGGAGGGAGTATGGGAAAACCGTGCTGATTAACTGCTACATGGATGATCACATCTGCAAGGAAGGCTGGCATGACTGGAATAAGGAAGCAGCCCATAAACATACCTTCTATGGCGAATACGGCAGTTATGGTCCTGGTGCTATAATGGAAAAACGGCCGGACTGGATTCACCGGCTTACGAAAGCTGATCTTAAACGTTTCACTAAAGAAGCAGTCCTATCCGGTCCGGACGGCTGGAATCCGTAAACAAAAAACGGGAACTGATCCCTTATTAAAAGGATCGGATCCCGTTTTAAATTAGTTCTCTTTGATCTTAACAATCACTTTTTTAATCATAGCCGGTTCACCTGCAGCTGCCTTTGGCTTATGACCATCCCATGGATTAAAGATCATATATTCTCCAGCCTTTACCACTACTTTTAAGCCTGGATTTTCATTGTCGTAAAATACAACATCTTTTTCTTCGTTATAAGGTACCTTTTCCGTCAGTTCATCGATCCGTGCATAAGTCATGGTTTCAGAACCGGATATCATATATTGAATATCTGTGTAATTATGGTGAGCTTCGTACTTGGCTTCCTCCCAAGGAACCGTTGTGTACTCTGTTACATTAGCAAAAACATTCTTGCCGTCAATTTCATATTTGCCTGGCGCCAGGCTCTCTAAATCAGTGTTCTTAAGAAAATCAACTGCCTTTTCGTATCTTCCGTCCACTCCAAGGCTTTTGTAAAAATCAAGGTTTTTTGCCGAATCAAAAATCATAATCCTACTCTCCTTTTATGTATCGTATAGTTTGGCCGCAGATTCCAATGGGACCTGCCATGCACATCTAGTATACACCTAAAGCAGAATATTCTACAATGTTTTTATTTAAAAAATTCATGGTTGCCATGCTGGAACAAATAAGTCAGATGGGAATCAAACCAGCTGATCGCACCTCTCCTGGAGCCTCCCCGATTCATAAAATACAGGGCTCCGCTTGAATAATCCTCTCCTGACAGCGCACGGTCAACACACTGTTTTGTATCATCTGTCACTTTTACAGAGTTAATACTGCCGTTTGATACCGGTGAAAACTGAGAGGGTTCATAGACGACTCCTTTCACCGTATCGGGAAACTTTCCGCTCTTTACGCGGTTAATAATCACATTAGCCACAAGGATTTTTCCCTTGTCATCGCAAATACCGGCTTCCGCCTGCACGATCCTCAGCAAGACCTGGTAATCGTCCTGAGACACCGATGTGGCATGAGCTGCCTTTTCTTCCTCTGCCTTCTTGGCTGCCGCTTCTGCCGCTTTCTTTGCTTCTGCCGCTTTTATAGCCGCTTCTTCTGCCTGCCGTTTTGCTTCTTCCTCCATGGCGATCTTAGTATTGATTCGATCAATCTCCGCCTTGGACTCCTCCGCCTGTTCCTGTTTCTGAATCACATCTTTCTCCAGAAAATCACCGGCCAGCTGCTGAGCCTGCATTCTGGCTACTGGTAGTTTTATTTGATCTTTTTCCTGGACAACGGTTTTTTCAATTCCTGCTTCTTCATTTACGGCTTCCTCTTTCACGGCTTCTTGATCCGGAGAGTCTTCTGTCTCCGGCGTTTCCGCAAATGCTGTTATAGCATTTCTGCCGCCGCTTCCAAATCCTGCTGAGGTAAACGCCACAACAGTAATAATTGCCGCACCCGCCATAAAAACTGCGGAAGAATGATACATTCGCTTTGTGACCTTAAAGGACATCCCTCTGAAAAATTGACAAATCTGCTGAAGGATAGAGCGTAGTGTAAGCATATATACACCTCTTTCTCTTATATCACTTGCCTGGGCCGGGTTACATTCCACAGCCGTTTCCTGGTGACGTCCGTAATTATAGAAGAAGCCCGCCAAAAAAGTCAATGGCTATTTAACATTTTTGTGATATTTTAATTTCTAAATTTTTAATTCCTTTTTTCTTTTATACATTTTGCACTATTTTAATAC
>JAEWQO010000068.1 GCA_023460315.1 Actinomycetes bacterium | reverse complement strand
GGTCACGGGCGAACTGCTCGGGAACTACTATCACCACAAATACGGTGTCGACACCCGTTCGGTGCGTTTCCCGGGCATCATATCGAGCGTCACGCTGCCCGGCGGCGGTACGACCGACTACGCCGTGGAGATTTACTACGAGGCGATCCGGAGCGGCAAATTCACCTGTCCCGTTCCGTCGGACGTCTACATGGACATGATCTACATGCCCGACGCCCTGCGCGCCTGCGTCGAACTGATGGAGGCCGACCCTGCGAAATTGATCCACCGCAACAGCTTCAACCTCGCGTCGATGAGCTTCACGCCCGAGATCATCTGCGCCGAGATCAAAAAGCGTCTGCCCGCCTTCACGATGGACTACAACGTCGATCCCGTGAAGAAGAAGATCGCCGAGAGCTGGCCCAATTCGCTGGACGACACCTGCGCCCGCGAGGAGTGGGGCTGGCGGCCCGAGTGGGACCTCTCGCGCATGACCGACGACATGCTGGCGCACATCCGCGCGAAGCTGGGTGCGGAATAAGTGAAAAGAGGCGGCGATTTCGGCCGCTTCGGCAACTGAACAGCCTATGAAACGAATTGTCCGGATCGTCGTTGTCTCTGTGCTGTTGCTTGCGGCAATTGTCGCTGGCGGCAGTCTCTACATGCTCTCCTATTCGCTCCGGCCCGATGCGACGATGCGGGCCAAGAACGCTTCGTCGTATGAATATATGTACGGCGAATATCCTTTCCTGCGGCCGTGGGTCGACAGTCTGGAGCGCACCGGGGCCTTGCGCGACACGGTGATTCTCGGATCGGAAGGCGAACGGCTGCACGCGATCTATGCGGCGGCTCCCCGTCCGACGGACCGGACGGCGGTGATCGTCCACGGCTATACGGACAACGCCGTGCGGATGCTGATGATCGGCTATCTCTACAACCGCGACCTGGGTTGCAACATCCTGCTGCCGGACCTTTATTACCACGGGCAGAGCGAAGGCCGTGCCATCCGGATGGGGTGGAAGGACCGCTTCGACGTGCTGCGGTGGATGGACATTGCCAACGACATCTTCGGCGGCGACACCCGGATGGTGGTCCACGGGATTTCGATGGGCGCGGCGACGACCATGATGGTCTCGGGCGAGGAGCAGCAGCCCTATGTGAAATGTTTCGTCGAGGATTGCGGCTATACGAGCGTCCGGGACCAGTTTTCGAAAGAGCTTAAAGAGCAGTTCGGGCTTCCGGCCTTTCCGCTGCTCGACGCGGCGAGCTGGCTGTGCGGCCTGAAATACGGCTGGACTTTCGGCGAGGCTTCGTCGCTGGAGCAGGTGAAGAAGAGCCGGCTGCCGATGCTGTTCATCCACGGCGACGCCGACGATTACGTGCCGACGCGGATGGTCTATCCGCTTTACGGGGCCAAGCCCGGCGACAAGGAACTGTGGGTGGTGCCGGGAGCGTCGCATGCCAATTCGTACCGCGACAACCGGGAGGAGTACACGCGCCGCGTCGGGGAGTTCGTGGGTCGGTATATCGGCGGCAGGCCGGAGTGAATTGAGCCGCCCTCGATGTGGAGGCGTGTGATTTGCAGCAGGCGCAGGCCTTCTGCCGGATTCTGGCGGAGACCGTCGGGAAACTCCCGGCCGAAGTGCGCGGGCGGCTTTACCGCCCGGCCGCCGAGAACTGCGTGAAAGGGACGGTCCTGACGGGAGCCGTTGGACGAACGAAAAAACCGGAGGTCTGAACCTCCGGTTTTTTCGTTTGTCGGAAGGAACGCTCCTTCCGGCGGGAATCTCTTACTCGGCTTTGCCGTCCGAACCGAGAACCTCCTTGATCTTGTGGATGTAGAGCTTCTTCATGTTGTCGCGGGCGGGACCCAGGTACTTGCGGGGGTCGAACTCGGCGGGCTTGGTGGCGAAGACCTCGCGGATGGCAGCGGTCATGGCCAGACGCGAGTCGGAGTCGATGTTGATCTTGCAGACGGCGCTCTTGGCGGCCTGGCGAAGCTCCTCCTCGGGAATGCCCACGGCAGCCTTCAGCGCACCGCCGTACTTGTTGATCGTCTCGACTTCCTCCTGGGGAACCGACGATGAACCGTGCAGCACGATGGGGAAGCCCGGAAGCTCCTTCTCGATGGCGGCCAGTACGTCGAAAGCCAGGGGAGGCGGAACCAGACGGCCCGTCTTGGGATCTACGGTGCACTGCTCGGGGGTGAACTTGTAGGCTCCGTGCGAGGTGCCGATCGAGATGGCCAGCGAATCGACGCCCGTCTTGGTCACGAAGTCAACGACCTCTTCGGGCTTGGTGTAGTGGCTGACCTCGGAAGCTACCTCGTCCTCGACGCCGGCCAGCACGCCCAGTTCGCCTTCGACCGTCACGTCGTGCTGGTGAGCGTACTCCACGACCCGCTTCGTCAGGGCGACGTTCTCGTCGTAGGGGAGCGCCGAACCGTCGATCATCACCGACGAGAATCCCATGTCCACGCAGCTCTTGCACAGTTCGAACGAATCTCCGTGGTCGAGGTGCAGTACGATCTGGGGTTTGGCCCAGCCCAGTTCCTTGGCGTACTCCACGGCTCCTTCGGCCATGTAGCGCAGCAGGGTCTGGTTGGCGTAGTTGCGCGCACCCTTCGATACCTGGAGGATGACGGGCGACTTGGTCTCGGCGGCAGCCATGACGATAGCCTGGAGCTGCTCCATGTTGTTGAAGTTGAATGCCGGAACGGCGTAACCTCCTTTGATGGCCTTGGCGAACATCTCGCGCGTGTTCACAAGACCCAGATCTTTGTACGATACCATAGTATTTGAAATATTAGTGAATTTGTTGCACTCAAAAAACCGCACAAATTTACTAAAAATTCTAAATAACAGGCCTTTTTTGTGAAAAAAATAACAGACGAACCGGGAAATCGTTGTACAATCCGGATTGTTTTTCGTAAATTTGCAGGGATTTTCGGATGGGCGGGACATGCGACCGCATTTTCCGGCCGTATGCGGCAAGTCCTTCCCGGGAACGGGTTTCGGACGGGCCGGATTTGCAGGCGCGGCTGAAAGCCGCGAATGGGCGGCGGTCCGCGACGGGCAGACAGGAAGCAACATACAAACATTATAAATACTATGGCAGATTTCATCTATCAGGAGCCGTTCCCCGTGGGGGAAGACAAAACCAAGTACCGTCTTTTGACGAAGGAGTACGTGAAGGTCGTGGAGTGCGACGGACGCAAGATCCTCAAGGTCGATCCCAAGGGCCTCGAACTGCTTTCGAAGGAGGCTTATGCCGACGTGTCGTTCTACCTGCGCGCCGCGCATCTCCAGAAAC
>JAEWQO010000067.1 GCA_023460315.1 Actinomycetes bacterium | reverse complement strand
TTGTTACATAAAAGCCCTTCCTGTTTAAACTCTCCATCACCTGACTGCTGTCGGTATTACGAATTATCACATAGATTAGTTTCATAGAATCCCATCCTTTCAACTTACGTCCGCCTGTTTATATGTTTCTTCTATAAATATGATTACTTATTAGAAAAGCTTAAATTAGATGAAAAATTATGGCTTGAAACACATTCATCTGCCGATGAAATCATTGAAAATATTAAAGATAATACAGCAGTAATGCCAAGTGCTTTAATTCAAACTAAATAATTATATCCCGTATTTCTACATTGACAATATAATATGCTTACCCAGGCAGCCGGTAGGACGGTCATGCCATCCGTTTCGAGTCTTGCGAAAGGGGTGGTGCTTATGTACATTACATATAGTGATTTATTCACCTTTGTAATTATGCTTGTAGCTATAATAACCCTTGTCAGAAATGACAAGCACAAAAAATAGCCGTCCTGCTCTCTGGTAAAGTTTAGGACGACTATTTCGATAATCTAATAACTTTGCGCCGAGACGGATAGGTACGAGCTATCCTCCGGCTGTCTTGCTAAGTATATTATATACTACGGTCTGTCGTGGTGTCAATGATAAATTAAAACCTACACAATGATAAATTAAAACCGTCCCGGCTGCAACAAGGACAATTTCAATGAAAAAATGATGAAATTCCATAATATTGACATGATCGATATAATATATATTGCATACGACTATTTTAATAATCCCCATAACCACGATAGTTACAGGGATTAATTGTTATATTTTATTTTGATCAATTTGCCCGAAACATCACTTTATAAGCATAAGAGGGCGGTGCAAAACCGTTTTCAGCCTCACTTAGCGGCAGGATATAATTCAGCAGCCGATCATATCCAAGATTCTTGCCAATCAGGTCACATGCAATTTTAAAATCCTGGTGAGTACAATTTCGCACAAACTGAATATCAAACTCTCTGAACATACCTTTCTGGAAATTCATTGCGGGAGGATTTTTATATCCTGCTACAATTACAATTCTCCCATTAATTTTAACCGCATCTGGTAAAAGATCGATTACCGGCTGTGCTCCGGCACAATCATATATAAACTCCGCACCGTCGCCATCAGTACGTTCATAGATTTGTTCTATAATATCTCTATCGGAATCTAATACATCGAATCCAAGCTCTCTCGCAAGTGCATTTCTGGTCGGATTCGGTTCGCAAATAATCAGATGGTCTGCCCCAAAACTACGGAGGGTTATTGCTGTCGAAAGTCCAATTCCACCCGCTCCGAATACAACTACTCTGTCCCCCGGATGATATCCTCCTTTACGTGCCGCATGTACGGATATACCTACCGGCTCGATAAAAGCTGCCAATTCAGGCGATACTCCTTTCTGCACCGCATATATTGCATCATTCGGTACTTGTACATATTCTCCCATACCGCCGTCTAAATCGATACCAATTAATTTAAGCGATTTACATACGTGAAACTGGCCATTTTTGCAGCGTTCACAAATGCCACAGGGCAGATAAGGGAATACCGTTACTAATGTACCTTCTGTAAAATCCGGGTTTGGAGATGCGATATAACCCGAAAATTCATGTCCCATGATCAAAGGTGCTTTTGCTCTGGGATGCTTCCCCGAAAATATAGTCATATCACTGCCACAGACCCCTACATGTGATACCCTGATTAAAGTCCAGCCCTCTTTTGCAGAAATCATCGAAACTTCTTTATATGAAACTCTTTGAGAGCCTTCATAAACAATTGCTTTCATCTTTTCCTCCATTTCCGCGCATATTTTTTACGCATCTGAATCTGTGCCTGCATAATCCTCAGTGCAAATTTTTGAGTTTGAAAGAGAATTTCATTCAACGCTTTCTTCTTGATCCATGCGAATCATACTCACAGATTTGGTCTTCATATTACGGTTGCGTTGCCAAACGATAAATCTTTGCAGCAGAATAAAGGTTAACAGTAGCGCTGCAATAGTGATTTTGGACCAGCCCGAAGTCAAAGTTCCCTGGAAGGTAATGATTGTCTGAATAATACCTGTTGTCAAGACACCAAACAGCGTACCAATGACACTACCTACGCCGCCTGTTGTCAGCGTACCTCCGATCACGGCGGCAGATACCGCATCCAAATGCAGTGACTGCGCATGCAAGCCGTAAGAGGAAAGAATATTTACGGCAAACACCATACTCGCGATCGAAGTTGCCACACCGGAAATAATATAAGTACACATTCTGGTTTTCTTCACTCGGATACCAAGCATCTCCGCAGATGTTTCATTGCCGCCGAGTGCATAGACATTACGGCCGAATTTTGTCTTCCTTGTCAGGAAATAAAAAACAATCAACATTGCCAATGCAACTAAAACACCGAACGTCACATAACCGCCGGGAAAACGCAGCTTAAAAACGGCAAGCTTAAGAATCACTGGCCTGGATATAACAATGGTATCGGTACTGATCATATAGCAGGCGCCTCTTGCCAGAAACTGCGTTGCCAGCGTTACAATAAAAGGCTGGAAACCTTTATATGAAATCAGATATCCGTTCAGGGCACCGACCGCCGTACCGGCGGCAAGCATTATGATTATTATAACAATAAGAGGCAACCCCATATTTGTCAGCATATGCGCGGCAGCGGTAAAGTTAAATGCAATCATGGCGCCTACCGAAAGGTCAATTCCTCCGGATATCAAAACAAGCGTTTCCGCAAGTGCAACAATGAGTAAATGGCTGTTATCCATCAATACATTACAAATCGTTTGCAGGGCAAAAAAGTTTTTGTATTGAATACTGCCGAAAGCGAAAAACATTATAAAAACAGCAACCGCAGCAATCAAGGTGATGTTATTGATACTGCCCATGTTGAAAAAAGAGACACTTTTTTTCTTTTGTAATAAATTACGCAGCTTCACGTTTCGTCCTTCCTTTCAGTTTTTGTATCATACCTGACCAATTTGTCACCTGAATCAAACCGACGGCAATTACTACAATCGCTTTATACACAAGAATGGTTTCTGACGGGACACCCTTAGAATAAATTGTTGTGGTCAGCGTTTGCACCAGAATAGCGCCAAGAATGCTTCCCATCAGATTGCAGCGGCCGCCTTTCATTGAATTACCTCCCAGATTACATGCAAGAATCGCATCCAATTCCAGATATAAACCAAGATTTACAGGGTCTGCCGCCTTAATCTCCGAGGTCGTAATAATCCCTGCGATACCGGCCGTCAATGCACTGAATACAAATGCACTCCATATGATCACCGTTGTTTTGATTCCTGCAAATGTGGTGGCTGTTCTATTTGATCCGGTGGATACCAGAAACAGTCCGTATGCCGTTTTTCTGACAAACAGCCACATAAGTAAGCCGATAACGATTACGATGAAGATGGAAAAGGGGAGTCCAAATAACCAGCCGGAACCGATATAGTAAAACGGTCTAAAATAAATTGTGAGAATTGTACCGCTGGCAATCAGTTCCGCAATGCCGCGGCCGGCCACCTGTAGCATAAGCGTCGCAATCAATGGCGGGATACCAATTTTAGCAACCATAAATCCATTCCAGGTTCCAAGTAAAACGGCGACACAAAGACCGATAAAAATTGCCAGCCCCATCGGCATCCTGGCTGCGGTTTCCACTCCAACCTCAAAAACATAGTCTCCTCCAATCAGTGAGGCAACAACAACTCCTGTAATTGCAGCAATCGATCCGACGGAAATGTCCGTACCTCCTGTAGCAATTACCGTTGTGAGTCCCATTACGGTAATCATTAACGGCGCACCGCGTTTCACAATATCAACTAAGGATCCATATAGATGTCCGTCGCGAACTTCAATATTGAAAAATCCCTTTGTAAAGAATAAGTTAAACAACAAAAGCAGAATTAACGCCGCAAAGGTCAAAATCTCTGTTCTACCAAGAAAGCTTTTCCAAAAATTTAGTTTTCGTCCCATTCTGTTATCTCTCTTTCCAAATTATAAGCTGCCGGTTTTTGTATCCTGAGTAATTGTTTCCAGAACATTTTGTTCATTCAACCGGTCACCGGACAACTCACCGATAATATGCCTGTCCTTATATATATAGACTTTATCCGAGCACCGCACAACCTCGCTGATTTCGGAAGAAATAAATACAACAGATTTTCCTTCCTCTGCCAATTGCAGCACCAGATTCAGAATCTCCGCCTTGGCACCGACATCGATACCGCGTGTAGGCTCATCCAGAATTAGCAGATCAGGGTTCGTCGCAAGCCAGCGTGCAAGCAAAACCTTTTGCTGGTTACCGCCGGACAGGTTACCGACGATCTGTTCGCCTCCCGGTGTTTTAATCCGCAGCTTTTTTATGTATTCCTCTGCCAATTCTTTCTGTCTTTTACGTGTTATTAAATGGAATAATCCAAGCTTACCCTGCAGGGAAAGAATAATATTCTCGCGAATTGTCATATTCAGGACTAAACCCTCCGTTTTACGGTTTTCCGGGCAAAATGCCAATCCATGCTTCGTGGCATCCTTCGGAGAATTCATTTTAATCTTTTTAACTCCCAGATAGTATACACCGCTGTCTGCCTTATCGACTCCAAAAAGCAATCTGGCTGTTTCGGTTCTGCCAGAGCCAAGTAAGCCGGCCAAACCGACAACATTCCCCTTTTCAATTGTCAGGTCGAACGGAGGAATCATGCCTTTTTTGCCCAAATTCTCTGCCTTATAAAAGACAGGTCTTTCTTCTGTCCGGGCTTTTTCATTTGCCTCTTTCTTAGCAAATGCGGCCAGTTCTTTACCAAGCATCTTTTCGACAAGGGTTCTTCTATCAATCTCATTGATATCATAAGTACCAATGTAATGTCCGTTTCGTAAAACAGTAATGGTATCGGATATTTCAAATACCTGTTCAAAGAAATGGCTGATGAAAACCACACCCATTCCCTGTGCCTTCAAATTTTTAACTACACCAAATAAATTTTCTACTTCATTTGTATCCAGGGACGATGTCGGCTCATCTAATACCAACACCTTGGCATCCATATCCAAAGCCCGGGCTATGGCCACCATTTGCTGCACGGCTACCGAATATTCGTCCAGACGTGCATCCACATCCAATTCTATATTCAGTCTTGCCATTGCAGTTCTTGCACCTTTACGCATTTCCTTCCAGTTTACCAGCCCCACCTTATCCCTGGGTTGACGGCCCATATAAATATTTTCCGCAACCGTTAAGTTAGGACACAGATTCACTTCCTGATATACGGTACTAATACCAATCTTTTGTGCCTCCAGAGTAGTTCTCGGCGAAATTTCTTTTCCCTGGAACAGAATTTGTCCGCTATCCTTATGTTCATAACCGGTTAAAATTTTAATCAATGTAGATTTGCCGGCACCATTTTCACCGCAAAGTGAGAGAATTTCACCTTCCCGTAAGGTAAAGCGGACATTCGACAATGCCTGCACACCAGGATATGATTTGCAGATATTATTCATCTCAATAAGCAGCCTTTTACCATTGTCCATATCTGTATCCTCCAGTATGATTTAGAAATAATCTAAAATTCATTTCAAAGTCTGCCAACTAATTACCCGCCTGTATGTCATATGTAAAAATCCGCAGTATTAATTGGCAGACTATGCTTATGCCGGATTTATCTGTCAGGTTACCATGTACGGTTTGGCAAAGCCTCAGCGGCTTCATCCTGCATCCATGTTACGTTCTGCAGGACAACCCAGGAGTCGGGCGACTTGCCGTTTAAGAAATAGCCTGTGCAGATATCAACCAAAGCGGAACCATAACCCAACGGATTCTCAATAGTGGCATTATAAGTACCCTCCACCATAGCCTCGAAGGAACCTCTGGCTCCGTCAACACCCATTAAAAAGATGTCCTCACCAGGTTTTAAACCGGCTTCCTGAATAGCTTGGATAGCTCCCAGACCCATATCGTCACTATGTGCGAGAACTCCTTTAATCTTGATGCCTTCCGCTTCCGCAGATTTTAAGAACGCTTCCGTAACTTCTTTCCCTTTGGTTCTGGTCCACTCCGCCGACTGCGAACCATAGATTACCAGCTTATCCTGATTGTTAACTACATTCAGTATACCTGTGTTACGCTCCGTAGCGGCAGAAGCACCGACCGTACCCTCCAGGACAATAACATTTACAGGTCCCTCTAATTCCTCGGCACATGCTAACATTGCTTCGGCCAGTTGTTCCCCTGCACTGACATTATCAGGACCAATATAACATAGGGAATAGTCTTTAATGTTATCGTTAGCCATTTCTACATTGCGCCCTGCCAGGATGACGGGGATATTCGCCTCTTTTGCCTCCATCAGAACCGTATCCCAGCCGGTCGTAACCGTAGGACGCAGGACAATCAAATCAACTTTCTGCTGGATGTAACTGCGAACAGCTTTAATCTGATTTTCCTGAATAGCCTGTGACTCGGAGAACAGCAGTTTAAAATTTTCGTTGCCCTCAAAAGCTTTGATGATTTCATCGGACATTGCCGTAACCCACTCTGTCTCGGTGCCGGTCTGCGAAAAACCTATCACATATTGATCTTTGGTTTCCTCTTTTGTCGATTCGGTGTTTTCCGTATCGTTTTTAGAGGTGCTTGTGTCTGCAGATTCTTTGTTGCCGCAACCCATAGCCATACTCAAAACCATTACCAGTACCAGCATCATCGCCAGGGTCTTCAATACATTTTTTTTCATAGTTTTTTCCTCCTTATATATTTGCACATTGAATTATGTGTCAAATCATATTAATGTAACAATACATTTCTCCGCAGTAATAACCCCTATATCTTTTGAAAATATTCGGTTTCGGCTTCAATGATCAGATTTTCTCCATAGGAAGGAAGCATAAGCGGATAATCCTCCCGATAGTGGCTTCCACGGCTTTCCTTACGGGCAAGCGCCGATCTCGCAATCAGAATGCCGGTTTCCATTAAGTTATATAAGCTGACCATCCTGCTTTTGTCCATTGGCCTGCACCTATCCCCATTTCTGCAAGCCTTCTGCAGCTTCCGAAGTATTCCTTTATATTCAAGCAGCTGCTCTTCGTTTCGTACCACCAACAGGCAGCGATCCGATTCGTTTTTGACAGATGCCAGAATTTCTTCCTCACTTGCACCGTCTGGCAGCCAAATTTCCGCCCAAAAGTTCCTGCGTTCCTGCACTGCCTTTGAGAGGTCCGGAATACTTCGAGTTTTCTTGGCCCGGACAGCGCTGTGCCCGCCCGCAATTCTTCCGAACACCTGCGATGCAACCGACATGTTTCCGCCCAAACGGTCTGCACCATGTGGTCCGGCCGCCGCCTCGCCAACTGCATACAGGCCCTCAATGGAAGCAGCCCCATTGACATCTATCAGAGCCCCTCCGTTGATTGCGTGTGCAAAGCATGCAATTTCCATGCTTTTCTGTTGCAGATCAACACCTTTTCCCAAATACCAGTCGTAAGTCGTCTTCCACATCAGGGAGAAATTATTCTCATATTTCTGAAGCTCCCTGAATTCCGGCGTATTAATATCCAGTAGGATGTTGCCGTTACGATTCCCTCTGCCTGCGTTGATTTCTTTTTGTACGGCAATTTCCACATAAGAAGAATTATCTCTTGTACTGAACGGGAAATGTAAACGCTTATCCCGAAGTACCTGCTTCTCTGTAATGCCTGTCGGTATGTATCCATGCAAAAATTTTTCATTGAGGCCATTTTTAAGAATCGGATAGCATTCCCAAAGATAATTTTCAAACAGATTAATAAACGGATATGCCATTCCGATACCCATTTGAAGAAATTCCATATTCGTCATTTTCGCTCCCGCACGCAGGGCCATAGCATAGGAATCCCCCATAACATCATCAGGGTACATATTATGTCGGAACAATTGGCTTGCTCCGCCGGCCGCAAGAATAACACTTTTTGCTGCAAACACCATGTCCTGTCCATTCTGATCAAATCCATATGCACCGCAGCAAACGCCGTTTTCAACCAACAGATCCGCAACGGTTACGCCGTTTATCGTTTTAATTCCCAGCCGCACTGCTTCCTTACCCAAAACGGCCAGCAACGGACGAAAATGGTCGTGCATGATATGCGCTCTCGGTTTCGATGTGAAACAGCTCTGGAAAACCTTATATCCTTCTCCGTTTTTTTCAAAAATCCTGTCGCCGTCAGGCATTGACGTAATATACTCTAGGGTTTCCAACGACCGTTCCGCAATAATCCTGCACAGGTCAAGTGATGCCATTGAAAGGGAAGCTTTTTTTATATCCTCATAAAAGACTTCCGCATTGTCTGTCGGATCTCCCGTGCCATCGGGAGCATTGTATGCGCCAATCTCTGCTATATCATAATAGGTAGCACCGCTGCGGCCGCTTTCACCCTTGCTGACCAGGAGCACATCCACTCCCATTTTGGCCGCTGCAATCGCCGCGGCCATTCCGGCACCGCCGCCGCCAATTATCAGAATGTCGCAAGATATAGTCCTGTAATTATTTTGCAATATAGAACTCCTCCCTTGCCTTTTATTTGAAGATTTCCGCAGGCATCTCAATAACATGATCTGTCTTGATCTCAAAGGGCAGCAAATCGATAATATCCTTCTGTATATCAACGCCGGGAGCAATTTCTGCCAGCTCCAAACCGTATTTTGTGTATTTAAAGACACAGCGCTCTGTAATATATGTTAAATCCTGCCCCCTTGCCAATGCGGCCTGCCCATTCAATGTGACCTGTTCGACCTGTTCCACAATTTTCTTTTGCTTACCTTCCTTAAGGATGACCAGTCTGCCGTCTTCAACTTTTATTTCCGTGCCGACTGCTGAAAAAGTCCCGCAGAAGATCAACTTCTTTGTCGTATGGGTAATATCAATAAATCCGCCGCAGCCAGGGACAATATTGTTAAATTTGCTTACATTGACATTACCCCATTGATCTATCTGTCCAAATCCCAGGAATGTCACATCCAGGCCGCCGCCACGATAATACGGAAATACAAATCCCGAATCTAAAATTACATCCGGATTTATATTAACCCCAAAAATCTTCCTTTCGGCAGGTATACCTCCGATGGAACCATGCTCAGGGAAGAAAGTACTGGTAATCTCCCCCTGCTCTTCCACCTGGATCATCGGAATCATTGCAGGAATACCGACCCCAAGGTTAACAACATGATCCTTTTCATCTATTTCCATAGCTGCACGACGGCTGATCACCTTTTTGATATCCAGGGGAAGGGATACCAATTCGGAAACCGGAATTTTCACTTCTCCCGTAATAGAAGGATTCACCGCACTGCCGCCGGAAACGCTCTGCTGCGGATCGATGACAATGTAATCGACCATAATCCCGGGAACAAGAACCCGTCTGGGATGCAGCGATCCCTTTTTAGCCAGACGCGATGCCTGAACGATTACTTTGCCCCCACACGCCTTTGCCGCCATTGCTGCCGACAAAATCCCTGCATTTACCGGCTCCTGTTCCACAGTCAGGTTTCCGCATTCGTCTACTGTCGTGCCCCGGAGAATCGCCACATCAACCCTGGGATTCTCATAACACAGATATTCCTGACCCTTTATCGTTATCTTCTCACAAAGATCGGTCACGGATATCCGGTTCATACGCCCGCCTTCTATCGTGCAGTCAACAAAGGTTCCAATTCCTGTTCTGCTAAAAGTATACTTCTCACCGGCGCCAGTGTTATGTAATATTTCAAATATGGTACCCATCGGGATAACATAAGCCTCAATTTTATTTTCCAGCAGCATTGACGTCATTTTTGATGTCTTTAAAAAGCTGAAACCACTGCCGATTACCCGGCGAACCATACCCTCATGTGCAAAACGCTCCAATCCGACACCTTCGCCCATACCGTGGATTGTCGTATGGATTTCTGTCATGTCTCTGGGATGTCCGGTGGTCAGAAAACGGTCTTCCAATGCTTTCAGGGTTCTGTCCGGCAGCATTATATTTTCTATCCCGCTGACGAAAACAACACTTTCATCACTAATACAGGATACCGCTTCTTCAAAAGTTACAACTTTACTAGTCATTCCCATTCTCCTCCTTAGACTTTCTCTTCATCATTAATACCTTACAGCCGGACTGACACAGCTCATCCTTCTGATTAAATACTTCAAAAAATAATTTCAATACCCCGCGGTCCTGCTTACCGCGGCTGAAGATAATATCCTGTACCGAAATCTTTGCATAGATGGTGTCCCCAAAAACAATTGCTTTATGAAATTTCCAGTCCTCAATTCCCAACAAGGCAATGGAGTTATCGGTAATGATATTAAGTTGCATCATCAATCCGTGCGCAACCGATAAACCCAGCAGGCCATGAGCAATACGCTCTCCAAAAATACTGTCTCTCATATAACGCGCATCTGTGTGGTTAGCGTGATGATCACCGGTCAGCCCTGCAAAAGTGCTGACATCACATTCGCCTATTGTTCTTCCTTTCGTTATATAGATTTCGCCAACTTTCCAATCATCTAAAAACTTACTCATCGAATTTTACCTCCTGACTTCCTGCCGCTTCAGGATAAATGTCTTTCCTTTGAGATCACATATGCTCCCTTTGCCGAAAAAGGTACTCCATCAGCTGAAGTACAGCTGATAATATCTTTAAAAATATGCTCGCTCTCCAGTATGTCAAATACTGCACGGCAATAAGTGTTGTTGCCTCCTATAATAACAGTTGCATTTAAATCGACTTTTATGGCAGACGTATTCAGCACTGCAAAAATATCATTCTGAATTACCACACCATAAATATAATTTGCCACCTTTTGCTTGTCCTTAACAGTAAACTGATTCAAAATCCTGGCAGAGAAACAAGCCCTGCCTGTTCCGGTTTTCTTAGCGGCACTATAACCCTTCAATACCATATCCGTATCATAGGTTTCATTCGTTACATAGCTGCGGCCTACTGCATCGGCAATGATGGTTTCATTAATGATTAACGATAAAAGCTCTCCCGATAAGGTTGTCAGGCATCCTTCTATTCTGCCCGCTTCGTTTATTGCAACAAATTTTGTATGTGAACCGGGAAGAATAAGCAAATACTTTTTACCTGGTCCAAATTCCTCAATCAGAGAGATACTTTCCACCTCTTCACCACGCATAATATCCATTGCTTCAAAGTTTTCCAACGTGATATCGCCGTCGGAATTTTTTACTCCCGGAATAAACCAGATTGGTAAAGGACATATATCTTCAAGAAGCACCGGCTTAATTGCATCTGCCAGCTCTTTTTTTCCCACAGGCGCTGTGCAATGCGAAATTTCTACAAGCCCGACATTGGAAGTAATCATTCCGCTGGCAACAATGCTTTCCACATCATCATAACTGATGCCGTGCTTTTTTAATAACGTCTCAAGACATCCTTTCACCGCCTCAGACAGCCTTTTATTATTACCGTCTTTCGCAGTATCACGCACTCCGACAGAAGCCCTTTCCATGCCAACTGCCTGGCCGTCTTCATCCCACAGAAGAGTACGCGTGTTCGTTGTTCCCGTATCGATTGTTATGACATAACGTTTCATTTTTTACTATCCTTTATCATTCTCGAATATTTTTTGGCCAGCTCCGTAATTGCACTGAAATTGCGGTTTTTAATGTATTCCTTTTTCAGAATATTGGATCCAAGACCAAAACTTGTTACTCCGGCTTTCAGGTAATCCGCAATATTATGTACATCTATTCCGCCGACAAGCATCAAAGGAATATGATTGAGCGGTGCCATAATATTTTTTACATAACTGGCATCAAGACTTCCGGCAGGAAACAGCTTCACAACATCAGCACCATACCGGTATGCCGTCACAATTTCCGTAGGAGTAAAAGCTCCGGGTATCGAAACCAACCCCAACTGCTTGGAAAGTTTAATGATGTTTTTATCGATATTAGGTGACAGAATAAAATCTGCCCCGGCTTCATAAGCTTTTACCAACTGAAGCTGTGTCATTACCGTACCGGCGCCGACAATCATCTTGTCTTTGAATTCTTCCCGGACTAATTGTATGGACTCTATGGTATCTTCTATACATCGATCCGATTTCTGATTGAAGGTGATCTCGATCAGCCTGATGTTTCCGTCATATAAAGCCTGGGCCACATTAATCATATCCTTGGGATCAATATTTCTGGCAATAGCAACAATTCTATGTTCACGAATTGATTGTATTGTTTTATTATCCATATCATTCATCGGCCCAACCAGCCTCCGTCAATGGGAATAACAACTCCGTTAATGTAATCCGACGCTTTGGACGCCAGGAAAATTGCAGTGCCCACGATATCTTTAGGAGTACCCCAACGGCCTGCCGGAATTCGCTCAAGAATCTGTTTGCTGCGTACAGGATCATTCAGCAGCGCAGTATTCAAATCTGTAGCCAGGTAGCCGGGTGCAACACAATTTACATTTATTCCTAATCCGGCCCACTCATTGGAAAGACTTTTTGTAAATTGCATGACGGAACCTTTGCTGCTTGCATATGCAGGAACATTAAGCCCACCCTGAAAAGACAGCAAGGATGCAGTATTAATAATCTTACCGCAGCCCCTTGCAATCATATGCTTGCCAAAGGCCTGGCAAAGAAAAAATACGGACTTTGAATTTACATTCATAACAAAATCCCATTCGGACTGAGGAAAGTCCACACAGGGATATCTCCTCTGTGTTCCTGCATTATTATAAAGAATATCAACCTGGCCGCATTCTTTAATTATTTGTTCCGTCAGTTCCTCAATTTTCTCACATTTGGATAAATCAAATTCATATGGATAGCATTTAACACCAAATCGCTCAATATCTTCAATCGTTTTATCCGAAATTTCAATATCAATAACTACGATATTGGCGCCGGCCTGTGCATACCCCATAGCAATTTCTTTTCCAATTCCTCTGTTGGCACCGGTTACAACAGCGTTATTTCCTTTTATGTCAAACATAATACATTCTCCTTTTTTTACATTCACTTCATATGTTACATATATAAAAACTAATTCAGCCTATATTGCAAAGGTTCTCCATTCATATATCTTGTAATTTCTTCAGCAAGCTTTCTTTTCAAATCCATAGAAGCCTGTTCCGAATACCATGCCATATGGGGACTGCAAACCAAATTATCAAATGCTAGCAGCGGATGATTTTTTTTAAGCGGTTCTTTTTCAAAAACGTCCAGTCCTGCACCGGCGATCCACTTCTCCTGCAAGGCTTTTATTAATGCCTCTTCATTGATAATTCCGCCGCGGGCCACATTGACCAGGAAGGCATTCCTTTTCATCTTTTTCAGTTCCGTTTCTCCTATAAGATTTTTGGAGGTTTCCAGCGGCGAATGAATACTTATCATATCCGCTTCCTCCAGCAGCCTGTCCAAGGTAACCATTTCAATATGGTCGGGAATTTCCTTCTTTTTATTGATATCTGTCGCTATCACCCGACAATGGAAGCCTTTTAACATATTGGCCAGACACATTCCAATTCTACCTAATCCAATAATTCCCACTGTCTGTGTACTGAGCCGATACATCGGAATGCATTCCTCATAGGACCATCTGCCATTTTTCATAGCTATATTTGTATGTAATAATTTTCTGGAAAGGGCCAGCAGCATTGTCAAAGCCTGGTTCGCCACTTCCTGAATACCATAATCGGGCACATTGCATACAATAATATTGTTCTTCGTTGCCGCATCTATATCAATATGATTAACACCTACACCATACCGGACAACCAGTTTCAATGCATCTACTTCTGTAAAAAGCCTTTCTGTAAGGGGTGTGTATTGGTTTGCTATAACCTCCACTCCTTTCAATTTTTGAATCAATTCTTCCGTATTGTTACAATTCAGGAGTACATATTCAATATTATTCTTGCGAAATATCTCACTCTCCTGCTTAAAATCTACATGATCGCAATCCGTAATAACAACTTTTCTCTGCATCGTTTCTTCCTTCCATTCTGTGAATTTAAAAGTCGGAATAAATCCATTTACTAGTGTCTTTGTTGATAATTTCTTCCACTAAAATAGCATTTTTTAAAAGACCCTTCTTTATCTGATTTATCTCGACCTCATTATCTATGAAAACCGGGAATGCCACACTGATTGCAGCCACAATTTTATTATTAATCCTTATCGCTCTTGCAATGCATTGGATATGAACCGATGATTCTTCCCGTTCATAGCTGAAACCGGTCTTTCTGATATCCAGCAGCTGCGCATATAACTCATCAAAATCCGTGATCGTATGTTGTGTGATCGGCTTCAGGCCATCCGGGTACATTGCCTTTAAATCATCCCGCTCTTTATCTGATATAATCGCTTTTCCCAGACCTGTACAGTAAGACGGCAGGCGGTATCCAGGAATTGCAGTAACCTGCAAACTGCCCGGAGCATTCTTTTTTAACAGATAAAAAACCTCGTTCCCGGAGAGTACTCCCAGAAAACATGTGGCATGTACCTCTTGAGTTAATGACTCCATAACCTCATCAATCTGATTTAAAATGTTGGAATCGTTGATGTAACTTCTTCCCAAAGCAAAAAGAGACTCTCCTATGTAATATCTTTGATTGCTCTTATTAAAAACAATATACTTTCTGTTGCACAAGGTCGAAAGAAGCGGATGTAAACTTCCTTTAGGGATCTCCAGTTCTCTGGATATGTCAGAAAAAGATAATCCCTCTTTATTATTTTGTGCCAACAATTCCAAAACTTCTAAAATTCGTTCCGTTGTTCTGTGATTTAACTCATTCATTCTGCGATAGACCTTTCATTTTATATTTGTTCGTATATACGAACACTGTTCCTCTATAAAAACATTGTATCATTTCTATTTTTTGTTGTCAATTGTTAGAATACACCTATAAATTAAGCATTTTTTATGCAATATTACCAATCGTCTTATCTATTTATCATTATAGTTCCAAGAATATCCATTTTTTCTCAATGTAGAGTCGAATTAGCGGTAGCTATTTTTTCTCTGGGTAACCCCAGATGTAAACAAAAAAAATGCGTTCCATTGGAAACGCATTTTTTTACAACTGGGCTAAAATGGTCGGCCTACTCTCGGTAAAGATCAGACGGCTATTTTTATATCATATAATTTTGCCGTAACGGATAGGTACAAGCTATCCTCCGACTGTTTTCTAAGTACATTGTAAACTATATTTCAATATGGTATCAATAAAAAATTTAAAGCGCATTACCCGGGCTGCCTCAAATGTACATTGGACAATACGGCGAATCATTCATATTTACTCTAAATCCGTTCAAACCTATCCACATCCATAACAAATATCGTTGCGCCACCCACATTTACGACTACCTGAGTGGAGACAAACTCCGCAGGCCCAACCGGACTTGAAACAATCTGCTGCCTCGGCCCG
>JAEWQO010000066.1 GCA_023460315.1 Actinomycetes bacterium | reverse complement strand
CCGATTTCGGGATTGGCGACGAACTGGACAAGGAAGCTTTTCTCGATACCTGCACTCGCTACAATGAGCTTTGCGACGAAGGGTATGACTGGGACTTCGGCAAGGATCCCCTCTGCCTTCAAAAGCTCGACGAACCGCCTTATTACGCCGCACGTACGGGGTGCGGCTTCCTTGTGGTCTCTTCCGGCTTGAATGTCAACGAGCACATGCAGGTGGAGAGCAAAGACAAGGATCGGCATGTGATCGATGGGCTCTATGCCGTCGGGAACGTGGCAGGTGGATTCAATTCATATGAGGTATCAATGGATGCCGCACTGGGCAGTTTGGGACGGGCGGCCACCACAGGATGGATAGCGGCGCACGAAATTCTTGGGCTTGAAATAAATGATGAGCCCATGACGGTGGAATACAGAAACAAAAACATTTTCGAGTGATTGTCCGACGAGGCGGGATGGCTGTGCTTCGCCATGCCGCCTCGCGTTCGGCGCGAACGCGCTTCCGCCAACGGAGGACCCCTTCGCCACACCTGACGCCTTGGAAGCGTGTCGCAGTTTCAAGGCGCCATTCCTTTTGGATGGGCGAGCCGTTTGGGCAGGAGGAGCTTTGCTTCAGGCTTCCTGAATAAGGCGGGCAAATTCGGCCGCCTTTTTGTTTTGAGGTTGTTTTGAGAGAATCAGCTTGGTGGGAAAATGGGCGAATTCGTCCGACACGGATAAGGCGCGATAGGGAAAGCGCTTGAGGAATTCCAGGTCGTTCAAGAGTCCTTGCGAAATGATGAGCACGCTGTCTTTGAGGTCGATGGTGGAAAGGTCGAGGGTTGAAGCGGCGAAAGCAGTTCGGTGAATAGGCTCAAAACCGGCCTGACGGCAGGCTTTGACGATGATGTCCCATCCGCTGAAGAACCAGTTGCCGCTCAGATGTATGAACGGGCGGTTCTGCAGATCGGCAAGGCTGATGCTGTCTTGCGCGCCGGAAAGGCTGTCCTCCCGCACAATCGCAGCGAACTGCTCGTGAACCACGTCGATAACCTGAAGGTCCTGATCTTTGATTTCCGAAAGTTCCTGATCATTGAAGTGGGAAAACAATAAGTCGACGCTTCCCTTTTGAATGAGCTCCAGCGGAATGTTGGAAGGTGTTTGGCTGTAGGTAAGCGTAACGGCCATGCCTTGCTGACGGGCTTTCTCATAGCTTTTGGCAATGACCTGAAGCACGATGCTGTCGAGGTTGCCTCCGATGACGAGGGACGACTTTGCCGCGGACAGCATCCGTATCTTTTCCCGGGTATGGGTATACCCTTTCATCAAGGAAAGGGAGTATTCGAGAAGGATTCTTCCCGCTTCCGTCAGCTCGACGGTTCTGTTGGTGCGAGAAAGAAGTTCCGCGCCAAATTCGCGTTCAAGCACAGCCAAGTGCTTGCTCAGGGCTGACTGGGTGGTCCCAATTGCTTCCGCCGCTTTTGTGAAGTTCAAACGCCGCGCAAGTTCGATGTATTCCTCAAGATATTCGATCTTCATGATGATTCCAATATGGAATTATTATTATTCATGTCCAGCATGGCAGTCTCCCTAACAATCATTTCCTGCATCCCATTCTACTTCATATAATCGGATATCGGTACCAAAAATGCCAGAGGCTTTTAGAGACGACTGGCGTAAAGGGTATTTCAATTTGGAATGAATAGGACGAAGAGAAGGGAGAAATATATGGCAAAACGTGTCATCAGCCGTCGAAGTTTTGTCCAAGTTGCTGCCGTTGCCGGTGCTGTGGCATCGCTGGGATTGGAAGCGCCCACGGCACTGGCCGAAGCCAGCACTGAAGCAAGTGAATCGACGGGAGAGGTGAAACAGGTTTACACGGCATGCCGGGGGTGCATTGCCTTTTGCGGTGTGATTGCACAGGTGAAGGACGGGCGAGTCATCAAGATCGAAGGCAACCCCGATGCCCCTCTGAGCAAGGGGTCTCTCTGCGCCAAGGGGCTTGCTGGTCTCCAAGCTCTCTATCACCCCAATCGGAACAAGTATCCCATGAAGCGCGTGGGCGAGCGCGGCACCAACCAGTGGGAACGCATCAGTTGGGAAGAGGCTATCGATCTCATTGCTTCAAAGTTCATGGAGTTCGCGGAAAAATATGGCCCGGAAAGCGTTATGGCATCAACCGGTGGCGGAGGAAATCCCAACTTTCCTTCAACTCATCGGTTCATTACGGGATTTGGGGGATCGAACTGTTTTGAGCCGGGATGCGCCCAATGCTTCCTGCCTCGCATGGCGATGTCTCAGCTCATGTATTGTTCCGGCGCCGAATTCAAAAACCTTTCTTTCGCCGATCAGGCCACTCCTGAGCTGTTTTTCTCAGACACGGAGCTCTCCGCGCTGGTCATGTGGGCAACCACCCCGAGCTATCATTCTCCTTCAACGTCCGGCCAATTGACCATGAATCTGCGTCATCGAGAAAATCCGATCAAGACCGTCGTTATCGACCCGCGCATGACGCCTGATGCCGCACGTGCGGACGTCTGGCTGCCGATTCGCCCCGGAACCGATGTCGCCTTGATGCTGAGCTGGATTCACGAGATCATTGCCGGCAAGGTTTACGATACCGAGTTTTGCCAGAAGTGGACGAACCTTCCTTTTCTCGTCGATTCTGACACCGGCCTGTGCATGAAGGCGTCCGATGTGGGCATGGGAACAGCAGACGAGTACGTGGTCTTCGATAAGAACACCCAAAGCGTCAAGGCTTTGCCCTATCCTTATCCCGACGACTTCGATGTTGAGCTGTTCGGCGAATACGAGGTTGCCGGGAAGTCCTGCAAAACGGCATTCCAGCTGGTGGCCGACAGGGTTGACAGCTGGACGGTTGAGAAGGCCTGCGAAATATGCTGGCTCGATGCCGAACAGGTTTACCGGGCGATCGAGATATACACCAAGCCTGAACGCATATCGGGCATTGTTCATGGAGTTGCAACCGACCAGTACATTCAATCGAGCGAAGCTGCCCAAGCGACTCTCATGATGGAAATGATGATGGGACACGTTGAGAAGCCTGGAACGATGCTGCAGAATTTCCCGAGCTCAGGCGGACACGTCGACTTTCCGCCACTGTTCACGATGCAGACAGAAGAAATGCTGCTCAAGCGACTGAATTTCGAAAATCGTGGCTTGAATGGCTGGGGAATGGCCCATATCCCCTCAATTTTCAAAGCGGCCACGACAGGGGATCCCTACCGGATCCATGGCTGGATCGAGCGTTCGGGAAACAAGCATGCCATGATTGCCAACGCAGACCAGCTTGAAGATGTCGTCAAGAATATAGATTTCATCGTCCATATGTATATGTATCCGACGGCTTTCTCCATCGAGGCGGCCGATGTTCTCTTGCCGATGCGTGAGTGGCTGGAGATGGACAAGTTTTTCGAGCAGGCGAACTATGTCTGCTGCCGTCAGGAAGTCGTCCATCTGTTTGAGACCTATGATGAAGCAATGGCATACTATCGTATTTTGGAACGCTGTGCCGAACTCGGAAACGAACAAGCCCTGAAATCGTTTGATCCTGCAGAAACCGCTCCCCTCATTCCAATTTCTACCGACATCGAGCAAACAAAGGTATATCGCATGGGCGATTTCGATATGACCTGGGATGAACTGTGCGAGAAGGGCAATGTTGAATTTATGCCCGAGGACGAGTATCGGCGATACAATACCCATCTCATCGAGGACGAGACCGGCGTCCCTCAGGGTTTCAGCACGGCATCGCGTCGCTGTGAGCCGTATTGCGATGCGCTCATCACCTTGTCTCAAACCGGCATTCCCCTCTCTTTGTCAAAAGGAATGCAGCCCATTCCTCTCCCTGCCACTTCAGAGCCGTATGATCCGATTCCTGACTATCATGTTCCCAACGAGGAGCCTGACGACGGATCAGAATACAATCTCGTCCTCACGCAAGGGCGTTTGCCCATGTATCACCATGGCACCCTGAGAAATGTTCCCTATCTGCGGGAAATCTATCCCGTCGCCGAAATTTGGATTCATCCCGATGACGCCGAGGCGAACGGCATCACGAACGGCGATTGGGTCAACATCGAATCTCGGCGAGCTCAGATCACGGCTCGTGCGAAAGTGACCACGCAGATTGCAAAGGGCATAACCTATATGGAACGGTTTTGGAATCCCGAGTATCTGGAAACCGATGACCCGTCGAGGTCCTGGAAAGTCATGAACGTCAATCGCCTGACCAATTCCGATGGACCTTACAACTCGGTATTTGGCAGCTATTCTCTTCGAGGCATCACCGTCAAGGTGTCAAAAGCGGACGGCGCGCCAGAAGGAGTGTGGATTGAGCCTGAAGACTTCGAATCTTGGATGCCAGTGCCCAGCGATGCGACGGAGGGAGAATACTGATGGCAAGAAACTGCATTGTGGTCGACCTCAATCGCTGCATCGGTTGCTTCGGCTGCGAGGTGGCGTGCAAGATGGAAAACGGAATTGCGCTGGGAGAGCATTGGAACAAAGTGCTTCAGATAGGCCCTTATGGCGAATACCCCGAGACGGATCTCTATTGGCTGCCGACGATGTGTCAGCAATGCGAAGAGGCCCCGTGCGTTCATGTGTGTCCCACGGGAGCCTCGTATCGCGATGACAACGATGTCGTATTGGTTGACAAATCCAAGTGCATCGGTTGCAAATACTGCATGATGGCCTGTCCCTATGGCGTTCGTGGCTGGAACGCGCAAGAGAGGGTTATCGAGAAATGCACGCTTTGTCTGCACCTTGTGTCCGAGGGAGGCCTTCCTGCCTGCGTTGCGGCTTGCAGCACGAAGGCTCGTTTTTACGGCGACCTTGATGATCCCGAATCCGCTGTTTCGAAAGTCTTGGCAGCGGCTGATCCCGAAGACATTCACGAACTCCCCAATGTGGGCAACAATCCAGCCACCAAGTACATCCTCTCGTCTTCAGTGGCGACATGGAAAGAAGGTGCCGTCTCATGACGATCCAGTGGTCCCTTGTCCTTTTTACCGTTTTTGCCGGCACGGGCGCCTGGCTGCTCGCGTGTGGCTCGTATGCCGCCGCTTTTGATGACGATAAGAAGATCGGCAAAGTTTCTGCAATTACGGCGGTTGTCCTCCTTATTATCGGCGGACTGCTTTCCGTCACTCACCTTTCCCACCCAACGCGCATGCTCGCTGCGCTCAGCCATCCGACTTCGGGCATATTCGTAGAAGCAGCCCTGATATTCGTGCTCATCGTCGTCGCTGTCGTTTTCTACCTCTTGTTGCGAAGAGGCCTGTCGGGCACCGCGTTGAAGGTGGTCTCCGTGATTGCCATTGCCCTGGCCGCAATCTTCACGTATGCATGTGGGTCTTCATACATGATGCCGTCGCGCCCAACGTGGAATATGATCGCTTTGCCCTTTGGCTATGCCGGAACGGCGCTCATCAGCGGCGTCTCTCTCTATGCACTGGTATGCACGCTGGTTAACAAGCAGGATGCGAAGACCGGTCTGCTTGCGAAAATGATGATCGTCGGTGCGGCGATAGCCCTCGTCGTGTCACTGGTCTATGGCATTGCTTCGGGGGCCGCTTTTGGATCGTCCGCGCCGTTGTTCTGGGTTGGTGTGGCGCTGTCGGGCATCGTGCCTGGAATCGTCGGCGTCGTCTATCTCAAGAAGAAGCGGTATGCGCTCGGTGCGTTTTGCCTTGCCCTGGTTTCTGCCTTTGCGGGAGCAGTGGTCTTCAGGGTATTGATGTGGGTCATCGGCGTCGCCATCATGAATAGTTTCGGAATGGAAATATAGGGCAAGACAACGGGCATCGAGGGGGAAAGAAAGGCGATATGACAGTAGAGAACAACGGTCTGACGGATTTGGCGGTACTTTGCAACCAGCGAGAAGCCCTCTATGTTTTTCTCGCAAGCTCGTATGAACATGAACTCACGGAGGAGCAGATCGTCGAGCTGTCCCAGCGTGACCTGCCCCAAGAGGATTCGCTTGTCGGGAAGGGGTATTCCCTCATCCATGCCTATCTTGCCAAGAATCGTCGCTTCGCTCGCACCGAGCTTGCGGTTGACTATGCCCGCCTCTTTCTTGGGGCGGGCGTTTACGAGGGAAGATCGGCTGCACCCTATGAGTCGGTCTACACCAGCGAGGAACGGCTTCTGATGCAGGATGCCCGCGACGAGGTTGTGGCAGTTTATCGAGAATGGGGGTTGGACGTTCCTGCAGGCACCACGGTTCCCGAAGACCATCTTTCCTTCGAGCTTTCATTCATGTCCGCCCTCTGCCAGCAAGCCTCCCATGAGTTTGAGAAGGGCGCCCTGTCGTCGTGCGTTGATATCCTTGCATGCCAGAAGAGCTTTCTCGAACAGCATATGCTCAGGTGGGTGCCCGATCTCTGCAAGGACATCCGCGAATTGGGGCAGACCGACTATTACCATGGCATCGCCGACATCACCGAGGGTTTTCTGCGGTTGGAGCAGGATGTTGTTGGCGATCTGCTGGACGTCTGTTCCGAAGGCTGATCGATCATGGATGGGTCACTTCTCACTTCGCGACGGGCGTTTCTGGGGTTTTGTGGAGCCGGCGCCCTTTCGATGGGGTTCGGCGCTGCCGTGGCCGGCCTTTCGGGAGATGGCGAGCTGCTTCGTCCTCCCGGAGGGCAGGACGAAGCCCGCATGCATGCATCCTGTCTGCGATGCGACCGTTGCCGCTCCATCTGTCCTACCGGTGTGATTGGCATCGCCCCTCTGGAAGAGGGGATTTTGAACGCCCGCACGCCCACGCTCGACTTTCATCGGGGATACTGCGACTTCTGTGCGCTTTGCGAGACCGTTTGCCCGACGGGAGCTTTGGGGTCTTTTGACCCCTCCACTGAAAAAATTGGGACTGCCGTCATCCAAGAGGATCGCTGCATCGCGTTTGTGGGCGGCTGCACGGAATGCTTCAAGGCGTGCCCGTATGGGGCGATATCGCTCGATGCGAGCAATCGTCCGGTTGTCGACGGGTCGCTTTGCAATGGATGCGGCGTGTGCGAATACATCTGTCCGGCTTTGGCCTATCGCAGCTTTTCTGGGGGAACCAGACGTGGGGTTGTGGTCGTCACCCGGCAGGAGGCGTCGCAAAGCGCGGACTCGCCTGGAGGCGCGGGGGACGAAGGAGGATCGGAGTGAAGCGGTTTAAGCCGAAGAACCTGAGAACGGCAACGGCACTTGCTGTCATTGTTCTCGTATGTGTTGGCCTGGCGTTTCACACGGGCGGTGGAACTCCTTCGGCGTTTGGCATCTATGACATAGCTGCCATCTGCCCTCTTGGTTCCATAGAAGTGGCACTTGCCTCGTTCACGTTCGTGCCGCCTTTGCTGATCGGGCTGCTTGTGGCGGTCATCCTGACCGCCCTCGTAGGACGGGCGTTCTGTGCCTGGGGCTGCCCGGTTCCGCTTCTGAGAAGGATCTTGGGACTCAAAAGTCGCAAGGAAAAAAAGCATGTGCACACCGGGCAGCAGCATGATGCTACTGCCGAAGAGGTCGAGATGCCAGAAAAGGCCGGGAGAAGCCGCCTGGCTGCCACCGTCCTTGATATACCCGTCACGCGAAAAGGCGGTGTGCAAGATTCTCGAAACTGGGTCCTCGGTGGGGCGCTGCTCTCGACGGCACTGTTTGGATTTCCGGTTTTTTGCCTGATTTGCCCGGTCGGACTGACGTTTGCAACGATTGTGGCCTTCTGGCGCCTCTTCCAGTTCAACGAGGTCACGCTTTCGTTGGTCGTTTTTCCCCTCATTGTGGTCGCGGAATTGTTTATCGCCCGGAAATGGTGTCATAAATTCTGTCCTTTGGGAGCCATGCTGTCCCTGATTTCCCGCTTGAATAAGACGTTCGTTCCGCAGATCAATGCCTCGACATGTCTTCGATCATCCTCTTCGTCGGAATGCAACCGCTGCGTCGAGGCATGCGAGGAGGGCATCGACCTCCATGTCGGTGAAATCTCAGCTCCTGTCAATGAATGCACGAAATGCGGTGAATGTGCTGATCGTTGCCCCGTTTCTGCAATAACCTTCCCCTTGCTTCCAAAAAAGAAAGGCGACCGAGATGATGGATGAGCTTCCTCTAGAAAAAGCCTTTTCGCGTCTTCCTCTTGAACGGCGGGCCTTGGAGCGCTTGCTGGCGTTTTGCCGCACTCCAAAAACGCTCGATGAGATAGACGGCAAAGCGCAAGAGGTTCTTGCGTATGACCAGACAACCATGTCGGCCCCCGAAATGACAAACTATCTTGTCGAGCAGGAGCTGATCGTCCCCGAAGGGCAGGTGGAGGAGGAAGGCTCAGCCGGGCATGTGCGTCCATACGACGAGTATGTGGGGCCGTGGATATGCACAGATGAGGCTCTGGCCTATCTGAATGCCGATCAAAGTTTGCTATATTGGCGACAAAAGGCAGCTGAGGATGAGGAATATCTGCCGATCTATGGCAAAATCCTTTCCTTTGTGGGCACATCACCGAGAAACAAGGCGGAGATAGATCGGGCTGTCGATAACGATCCTCTCTTGAAGAAGAGCGATCCCCGACGGTTTGCTGGCTATTTCGTCGATGTGCTGGAGCATGCTCGGCTGATCGTGTGGGAGGGTTCATGGAGGATCACCGAGCGAGGAAAGGACGTGCTGGCCGAAATTGACGGTCGGTGACTCTTGACGCCTCTTGTGTACGCGGGTCAGCCACAGGGCGTCAATGCGCCTGGCCGGTCGATGTTCGCATGTGCCCCCCTTTCGCATTCGTTGTGAAAATCGTGCCTGATGGCGTGCTTTCCCCGGGCAGAGCGAGGACATGTTTGCTATAGTGGATTACCGACTGATTCACCGCATATCAGAAAGAGCAGCATGTCGTTAATCGTATGCAAATTCGGAGGCACGTCCGTCGCTTCGCCCGAGCGCATCCAGATGGTTGCGAAAAAGCTCATTGCGCGAAAGCAGGCAGGCCACGACGTTGTGGCGGTGGTGTCCGCCATGGGAAAGACAACCGACGAGTTGGTCGGGCTTGCCCGTGCCCTCAACGAGAATCCCCCCTCCCGCGAGATGGATCGCCTGTTGTCGACGGGAGAACAGGTGTCCATGACGCTGCTTGCCATGGCCATCGAGGCGCGGGGCTACAAGGCCATGAGCTTCACCGGCCGCCAGGCGGGCATAGAGACCGATGGCGCGCATGCAAAGGCCAAGATTGTGAAGGTTCACAACGAGCGCATCATGGATGCGCTCGGCAAGGGATTGATCGCCGTGGTCGCGGGTTTTCAGGGCATCGATCCCACGGGTGACATCACCACGTTGGGCCGTGGAGGTTCAGACACCACGGCGGTGGCGATCGCCTGTGGCTTGGGTGCTGACGTGTGCGAGATCTATTCCGATGTCGACGGCGTTTACACGGCCGATCCGCGCGTGTGCCCTCGCGCCAGGAAACTCGATTCGATCTCTTATGACGACATGCTGGAATTGTCCAGCGCCGGCGCAGGCGTGCTGCAGATGCGTGCCGTCGAGTTCGCGCGTAAGTTCAAAGTGACCATTCATTCCCGTTCGGCGTTCTCCGATGCCGAAGGCACGTATATCAAGGAGGAGACCGACATGATGGAGGAAGCCGTCATCACCGGCATCGCCCACGACACGTCCGAGGTCAAGTTCACCATTCGGGGCGTGCCTGACATGACGGGGGTTGCCGCGAAGGTGTTCAGCGCTTTGGCCCGCAATCTGGTGAGCGTTGACATGATCATCCAGAATATCTCGGAAGACGGATTCACCGACATCAGTTTCACCTGTCCGGGGGCCGATGAGAAACGTGCGCGCGAGACGGTCGAGCGCATCCTGCCCGACATCAGCGCACGCGAATATGTGGTTGACGAGAGCATCGCGAAAGTGAGCCTTGTGGGAACCGGCATGAAGTCCTCGCCGGGAGTCGCGGCCCGGGCGTTCACGACGTTGGGAGAGAACCAGATCAACATATTGGCTATCTCCACTTCTCCCATCCGCCTGTCCGTCGTCGTTGACGGTGCTCAAGCCGCGGCTGCGGTTCGTTGCCTGCACACGGCGTTCAACTTGGATTCCGACAGCGTGTTTGAGGAGACCCAGCTTTCTGCAGAAGAAATCGCGGCCAAGATGAGCAAGGGGCGATAGGTCATGGCATGGACGAAGGAAATGCCGGCACATCCCGTCGTTGCGGTGGCCGGTGCCACAGGTGCGGTGGGCAACGAGTTTCTCCAGGTCCTGCATGACCTGGATTTTCCGGCACGCGAGGTGCGGGCGCTGGCTTCCGTGCGCTCAGCTGGCAAGAAGCTGCCGTTTCTCGGCTGCGGCCAGGTTGCAGCGGGAGATCTCGTTGTGCAGGAGATGACTCCCGAGGCGTTTGAAGGGGTGGACATCGCCCTGTTTTCCTGTGGGGCCTCTCAGTCATTTGAGATGCGCCAGGCCGTCGTGGATGCCGGTGCGGTCATGATCGACAATTCGAGCGCGTTTCGCATGGACGCCGACGTGCCGCTTGTCGTGCCGGAAGTGAATCCCCAAGACGTGAGCTGGCACTCCGGCGTGATTGCGAACCCCAATTGCTCGACCATCCAGATGGTCGTGGCGCTGAAGCCGCTGCACGACCTTGCACCCATCACCCGTGTCGTTGTGTCCACTTACCAGGCGGCGAGCGGGGCCGGCGCTCCTGCCATGGCCGAGCTCTACGACCAGACGCGGGAGTTTCTTGAGGGAAAGCGCGACGACGAGTTGACTGTCGAGGCGTTTCAGCATCAGATCGCGTTCAATTGCATTCCCCACATCGACAAGTTCCTTGAGGATGACTCGACCAAAGAGGAATGGAAGATGGTTGTCGAGACGAAGAAGATCATGGGCGATGACGGCATCAAGGTGTCTGCCACCTGCGTGCGCGTTCCGGTCCTGCGCTGCCACGGCGAGTCGGTGAACGTGGAGTTCGCCGGGGAAGTGAGCATCGACGCCGCACGGGCCGCCCTCGCGGCCGCGCCGGGCATCGTGCTCATGGATGATCCTGCGAACAACGTCTATCCCATGCCAGGGCTTCTGGCGGGCACCGACGACACATACGTTGGGCGGTTGCGCACGGATCCGACGGTCGATCACGGGTTGGCGTTTTGGGTCGTCGCCGACCAGATTCGCAAGGGCGCTGCCCTGAATGCCGTGCAGATTGCCCAGCTGTTGCTGCCGTAGGGCATCCTCTCGAACGGGCCTGTGTTCGGTCTTGTGGACACAGGCTTCCTTAGCAGGTCAATCAGCATAGTAAAAGCTTTCTGGAATGTCTGTTTTCTTGGTGCTCCAGAAGGCTTACTTGAAGAGATCTGCGTACTCTTCCGTGGGATATTTCAGCGGTGAAGGCGGCCTTGATGTCTACTGCCAGGTGGCGTACTTGGCGTTTTCTCGCTTCCAATGCACGTCGCGCAGATAATCTTGCAACGCCGCGCCATCATTCGCCTCGAAGAGGGCGACGATTTCCTTGTGCTCCTTGTTTGCGAGCTTGAGATTTGCCAAGGCCTTCTGATCTCCCTCGATGGCGTAGGAGGCTTTTGAGAAGTAACGCCAGAGGTCATGGAGAAGCGAGGAAAGCTTGGGGTTGCCGCATTTGTCGCTATACAGAAAATGGAACTCGTGTTGGAGGTCGTCGTAACGGTCGTAGAGTGAGCTTTCCAAGGCGATATCCATCGATGCACACAAAAACTTGAGCTGCGCGATGTCTCGATCGGCCATGTGGGGCAAGGCGAGGAGTGCTGCGCGTCCGTCAAGCGGTCCGATGATTTCGAAGAGGGAACCGGCGGATTCCTCATTGAACCCCTTCACGCGGAAGCCCTTGCGCGGAATGTTTTCCAGATAACCGTCAGTTGCAAGCTGGTTGAGGGCCTCTCGCACGGGGGTCCTGCTGATGCCGAGCTCGGTGCAGACATTCAGCTCGACAATCTTGTCACCCTCTTTGAGCGCTCCCTCTTCTATCTTCTGCATGAGATACGTCCGGACACGCTCTTTGAGGGGAGTGTAGTGGTTCTGTTGCATGGCTACTCCGGTTGCATTTTGTATACAATCTCATATTTTATCGAAAAGAATAACAACTATGCTCAAAATACTATACCAGAGTGAATAGAAAGGCAAATTTCCTCTCAAACATTCGACATCATCTCGTTCACAACCTATTTATTATACAAATATCCCTTGCAATAATCGACCCTTTACTTAAATTGTATTCTGTATACAATTTAAGATGCTAGCGAGGGACCCTTGTCGATGCTCAGATATTGAAACGCCCATAGGCGCACTGCGCCGTTGGCGAAGATGTCTCTAGGAAAGGATCAGACAATGGCAAGTCACTTCACTCACGCAATAGTTCGCCGCCCGTGCGAGGCCGTGATCAACGGCATCACCACGTCCTCCTTTTTGGGTACACCCGACTACAAGCTCGCGCTCCAACAGCATGACGGCTACATCGATGCCTTGAAACAGGCAGGTGTCGAGGTTACGGTTCTGCCTGCGCTCGAGGAGTATCCCGACAGCGTCTTTGTCGAAGACACTGCCGTCATCACCCCAAAGGGCGTGGTGGTCGACCGCCCGGGGACCGATGAGCGCCGCAAGGAGGCGGAACTCATGGTTCCGACGCTGCGGAAGTTTTTCTCAGACGATCAGATCAAGCGCATCGATGCGCCCGGCACCCTTGAGGGCGGCGATGTCATGATGGTCGATGACCATTATTATGTGGGCCGCTCGGCCCGTACCAACGACGAAGGCTTCCGTCAATTCACGGAGCATCTTGATGCATGGGGCTACACGACTGAGCAAGTCCCCGTCACGAGCATTCTTCATCTCAAGACGGGCGGCACCTACGTGGAAGACGGCAACCTGCTCGTTAGCGGCGAGTTCAAGACTGCCCCGCAGTACCGCAACGGGACGTTCAACGTCTTCGAGGTGCCCGATGAGGAGGCGTACGGCGCCGACTGCGTCCGCATCAACGACAAGATCATCATGGCTGCAGGGTATCCGACGGTCAAGGCTCAGCTTGAGAGATGGGGCTACGACATCATCGAGGTCGAGATGAGCGAGTTCCGCAAGATCGACGGCAGCATCACCTGTCTGAGCCTTCGCTGGTAGGTTGCTGCCCGTTTGGTGCTTCGACCGCACTGCCGCGTCCCGAAGGCCGGGGTGCGGCCGAAGCGCGGATGTCTCGGATGATTTCGAGCGTTCAGCCGAGACGGCAGATTCTTGACTGAAAGGATTCTCAAACATGAGCGAGAATGTTTCTGAGAAAAAGCAGGGGAGGGGTATCGGATTCTTTGGTTTGGTGGGCTTAGTCGTGAGCTCATGCGTTGGCACGGGGGTGTTCGCCCTCACCGGCTCCATCGGCGCGGTGTCTGCGCCCGGTCCGGCTCTCATAGCCTGGGTTCTCGTGGGCGCCGGCTTCTTTTCGCTTGCACTGGTTTTTGCGAACTTGAAGGCGAAGCGCCCTGAGATTGAGGGCATTTCATCCTATGCGACGCAGGGGTTCGGCAAGCTGGCGGGTTTCATGTCGGGTTGGGGATACTGGGTGTCCGCCTGGATAGGCAACGTCGCCTTCGCCACGATACTTGCCTCGACGCTGGGATACTTCATTCCCTATTTTCTGCCGGGGAACAATATCGGGTCGATCCTCTTGGGGTCAGCCATTTGCTGGGGCATCACGCTGCTGGTGTGGCGAGGCATCGAGAGCGCGTCGTTCCTCAATGCGCTCATCATGGTGGCGAAGGTCGCAGGATTGGCGGTGTTCGCTCTCTTTTCGATCTTTCTTTTCGACGCGGGAATCTTCACTGCCGATTTCTGGGGCACCGTATTCAATAACGCCGTTGCTGCGGGAGAGATGGGGCCGGGTGCAATTTCCCTGGGGAGTGTGGGCGAGCAGGTGGTTAACTGCCTCATCATCATGATGTTCGTGTTCATTGGCCTCGAAGGCGCTGCCGTCGTGTCGGAGCGTGCCCAAAACAAGTCCCAATCCGGCAGGGCGACGGTCGTCGGCATGGTCGTTGTGCTAATCGTGTATATAGGCGTCTCGATTCTCCCCTACGGATACCTGCCGTATTCGGAGATCGCGACCCTTGATTCGCCGGCCATGATCTATGTGTTCGAGGACATGGCGCCCGGTTGGGGCGGCGCCTTCCTGTCCATCGCCATGTTGGTTTCCGGATTTGGCTGCTGGCTCTCCTTCACCATCCTTCCCACGGAAACCACCTCGCTTATGGCGCAGGAAGGGCTGCTCACCTCACGCTGGAATCAGCGCAACAGGTTCAATGTGCCCACGTTTTCCCTGTTGATGGAGGCCCTTTGCACGCAGGTTTTCCTGGTGACGCTGCTTTTCACGCAGGATGCGTTTGCCTTTGCCTATTCGCTGTGTACGGTGACCATCATCATCACCTGGGCGTTTGCCGCGGCATACCAGGTGAAGATTTCTGTCCGAGAGCGCAATGCCGCCCAAACCGCCCTTGGCGTTGTCGCGTTGGCTTTCTTGGTGATAGGGACGCTGCTCAGCGGATGGCAGTACCTCCTGCTGTCCTGTATCGCCTACATCCCTGGCTACCTGGTGTATGCCCGCGCGCGCAAGGCTCAGCTTCCCGAAGGTGCGAAACTGCTCTCCCGCACCGAGATGGCGGTGATGGCGACCGTGTCGGTCCTTGCGGTATTGGCCGTCGTCTTGGTTGTTGCGGGGGTGATAAGCTTTTGACGGCGGGACCATCAGCAAGATGAGAGCGGGAAGTGGTCACGTCATTACGATACTGCGGCCGATCTCGCCGGCCGCCAGGGAACCGCTATACTGTCATGCATGAAAAAGATTCGACTTGATACGCTGCTCGTGCAACGTGGCCTCGTTCCCGATGCCGATGCAGCCTTGCGTGCCGTGCTCGCGCACGAGGTGAAGGTGGGCGACGTGTATGCGACGAGCGCCGCGCTCATGGTCGCGCCCGATGCGGCCATTGCCGTGAAGGGCCGCAAGGAGTTCGTGTCGAGGGGCGGACACAAGCTGCAGGGAGCCCTTCTCGCGTTTGATCAGGACGTCGCGGGACTGCGCTGTCTTGATGTGGGAGCCTCGACCGGCGGGTTCACCGATTGCCTCCTGCAGGCAGGGGCGCAAAAGGTGACCTGCGTTGACGTCAACTACGGACAGCTTGCTTGGAAGCTGCGCCAGGATGCGCGGGTTACGGTGTTCGAGCGGACGAATGTCAGGTCTGCCGATCCGGCCATGCTCGGTGCGCCGTTCGATCTCATCGTCGCTGACGTGAGCTTCATCGGGCTGGCGGGCCTCGCGCCGGTATTTGCCCGGCTCTCCCATGAAGGAACGGTGTTTGTCGGCTTGGTCAAGCCTCAGTTTGAGTCGCGTCATGAAGAGACGGACCGGGGTGTCGTCCGTGATGAGGCGGTTCGCCTGCGCACCGTGAGCGAAGTTGAGGCGGCGCTGTCGATGGCGGGCTTTCACTCGACCGGGGTGGTCGAGTCTCCCCTCACGGGACCTCGGGGCAATGTCGAGTATCTGGTCCGCGCCGTGTTTCGTCGGGCGGGGGAGGAGGACATCTCGTGAAAAAGCCTTCCACCGCCATTCGCACGTTGCAGTTCTATTGGCAGGCGACGGCATCCCAGTGGCTGATGTTTCTCATGGCCGTGTTGACGACGCTGTGCTTCGTGTTTTTCCTGTCGTACATGAATCCTTACATCGTGGGCAAGATTGTCGACCTCATCGGCACGGGCCAGGGGGAATCCGGCGACGTGTTCTCGGAGTTCGGGCCCTACGTGCTCGCATTCGTCGCGGTGAACGTGCTCGGCCAGGCATGCAGCAAGCTGCAGGACTATTTCACGGCGAAAGTGGAGATCAGGGCGAGCTATGATCTGGCGGTACGGGCTTTCGACTCCCTGTCAAACCAGTCGATGACCTTTCACGCGAACCGCTTTGGCGGCTCGCTTGTCAGCCAGACGCAAAAGTTCATCAGCGCCTACGCGCTGCTCATGGACAACCTCGTATATGCGGTCATTCCCATCGCGAGCGCCGCGGTGTTCACCGTCGGCTTGCTGGCTCCCCTCGTTCCGCTCTATGCGTTTCTGCTGGCCTGCCTGCTCGTGGTCTACGTGGTCATCGTCTATGCCTTGTATCGGAGGATTCTGCCGCTCAATGAGGACGCCGCGGCTGCCCAGAATGCGCTTTCGGGCGAGCTCTCGGACAGCATCACGAACATCCTCGCCGTGAAGACCTCCGGGCGCGAGGAGCACGAACGCACCTTGTTCGACCGTGCGAACCGTGGCGTCAAGGTGGCCGATTCTCGGCGGATGCGCGCCACCGTTGCGCGCGGGGCGGTCACGAGTTCCGTCATCGTGCTCATCATGGCATTGCTCGTGGTGTTTGTGGCGGGCAGCAGTGCCTGGTTTGGAACGACCGCCGGCACGGTGGTGATGATGTTTACCTACACCTATTCGCTCACGATGCAGTTCAACCGGCTGAGCCAGACGTTCCAGCAGGTCAACCGTGCGTTGGGAGATGCTCACGACATGACGGTCGCCCTCGATGAACCCCAGCTCGTCGCCGATGATGCGAATGCTCCGGCCCTGCGGGTGCGCGAGGGTGCCATTGACTTTTGCGATCTGGGATTCCACTATGCCGACGCCTCGGGAGATGATTCCGTCTTTGACGGCTTCTCGCTCCATATTCCGGCCGGACAGCGCGTTGGCCTGGTGGGAAGGTCGGGGTCAGGCAAGACCACGCTCACCACGCTGTTGCTGCGTCTGGCTGACATCCAGCAGGGACGGATTCTCATAGACGGACAGGACATCGCGCATGTGACGCAGGAGAGCCTGCGTCGTCAGATCGCCTACGTTCCTCAGGAGCCTCTGCTGTTCCACCGCAGCATCTATGAGAACATCGCCTACGGTCGGCCTGACGCGGCAGCGGAAGATGTCGTGGCGGCGGCGCGGCAGGCGAATGCACTCGAGTTCATCGAGGCGCTGCCGCAGGGATTCGACACGATCACGGGCGAGCGTGGCGTGAAGCTCTCTGGCGGGCAGCGTCAACGCATCGCCATCGCCCGGGCCATTATCACGCAAGCTCCCATCCTCGTGCTTGACGAGGCGACTTCGGCGCTTGACTCGGAGAGCGAGAAGCTCATCCAGGACGCGCTCGTCAACCTCATGCAGGGACGCACGTCCATTGTCATCGCACATCGCCTGTCCACGGTGGCGAGCCTCGATCGCATCGTCGTGATAGCCGATGGCGAGATCGTCGAAGAGGGAACTCATGCGGAGCTCGTTGAGGCTCGAGGTGCCTATGCGCATCTCTGGAACAGACAGTCGGGCTCGTTTCTGGGAAACGAGTGATTGAAAGGCGCCGAAGCCGTGTGGGTGGGCGCAGCGAACGGAGCGTGAGGTACCATGATCAGGGCGGTTGCGGAAGCAAGAGAAACGCGGGAAGAATTCGACGGTGTGGCAGGTGTCGATGCCCGGGAGACCGTGGTGGAGGAGGATCTTCTGCCCCCTGATGCCGAAAAGGCGCCCCGCACGGCGCTGGTGACCGGTGCGGGGGGTGTTCCTATAGTTTTGTCAAGTAGGCCTTGTGATTGTCTCGGCCGTCGTGGAACGGCTTTGGGGCGCGCGGGACTGCGGCCGCCTTGCGAACCGGCGAGCCTCGAACCTCCGGCTTGAGC
>JAEWQO010000065.1 GCA_023460315.1 Actinomycetes bacterium | reverse complement strand
CTGCGGACAGAAATCAAGGTAATAGCACACGTCAATGCCGCTGTCGCCTAACTCAACATTGGCTACTTCCTCACGCTCATGGAGCATATCCAGCAGAGTATCCATGCTGCTAAAATCATGCTCGAAGCCGGTTTGCTGTGCCAGCTCATCAAAGCCTATAATCCAATTGCCCTCTGTCGTGTTCTGCGTTCCGATAGTCACGATGTAGTCCGCTGCGGCTGTCATCAGCTCGTTAAGTTGCTGCAAGGCCGGGGAGGTTAGAGCGGAAATGTTGGGAACATAGGAGGCGTACCGGCAGTAGCTGTAGCCCTCCGATTCCACCAGCAGTCCGTCATTTCTGCCCTCACCGGTCAGCAGCAGGCAGTGATACACACCGCTGCTGTCGCAGTGCATCTGTTCTATATTATCCTGAATAAAGTCGTAATCCCGCATAGGTTTCTGCAGCACAGCTTCAAAAACATCAGCGGGAAGCCGAATGGTTTTTGATACCTCAAAGTTCCGCAGATCGAAATCTGCGGGCTTCCTTTCAAAGATTGCTTTCATATAAAGCCGCCTCCTTTACGGCAAAAACTGTCTTGGATTTACTTTCTTACCGCCGATGCGCACCTCCAGATGGAGGTGGTTTCCGGTGCTTCGCCCGGTGCTGCCCACGGCGGCAATCACATCGCCCTGCTGCACCGTCTGCCCGGAACGAACATAGACCTTGGAGCAGTGACCGTATAAAGTGACCATACCATCTCCGTGATCAATAACCACATGGTAGCCGTAGCCGTTGCTGCCGGAGTCCTTTACATAGCTGACCACACCGGTACGGGCGGTCTGTATGGGTGTTCCTTTTGGTGCGCCCATGTCGAGGCCGGAGTGACCCTCGCCGCCACCGCCGCCGAACGGATTTGCCCTCCAGCCGAATTCCGAGGTGACCATGCTGCGCCAGTTGACTCCAAGGGGGCTGGCAAAATCACCGCCACCAGTGTAAATCTCACCGTCAAACACACCGCCAGACCATTCATCCTCACCAATACTCCCATCTCTCGGCAGACCGTGACCATAAAGCACACGGCTGTAAATCTGAGCGGCATTGACCTTGTTTTCCTCTGTGATGGTTCTTCCGAGGGAGCTTTCAAGGTTTGCATATATCTCATTCAGGTCGGTAATGGGAACAGCAACCGTATAGATTTCCTCGGTTTCATTGCCATCCGCATTGGTGACGGTACGGGTGCGTTCCTCGTACCGGACGAAGCACTCCGCAAAGGCTCGGTAGTCGGAAGCATTCATGCGCAAATTTTCAGCGCCGAAATACAGAGAATAAAAAATGGATTTCATGCGGGTACTGTCGATGCCGCCGCTTTCGATCATGGGCGTAATCTCAGACACAGCTTCATCCAAATCGGAGAAGCTGTCCCGCATATCCTCAATGTACTGCCGGTACTCCGCTGGCACCTGCGAGGAGATACTGCCGCCGTGAAAGGTTAAATCCACAGCGGAGTTGTTGTGGTCTGCGGTACCGGACAGCAGGCTCATGATCATGACAATGATTAAAATAAACGGGGTGAGAATGGCGGCGATCACCACGCCTGCCGCTTTCCATGTACGTTTGTCGGTGGCTGCAGCGATTGCCGCTTTCACCGCAAGGGTAATGGTTGCCGGGTCTGCCATCGGGGATCACCACCATTTCTGTTCCCAAAGATTAAACTGGGCATCCTCTGCGGCCTGCTGCTCCTGTGCCAGCCGGATGGATTTCTCCACCGCCTGATCCAGAAAATCTGTATCAAAGCCTGCGCTTTCATAACCCTCGGCGATGGTGTGGAGATAAAAATCCGAGGGTGCGCCGAACTCCCTGCCGTCATTCATAACATAGACCATTGCATTCACAGGCTTACCGTTCAGCTCCACCTCCAACATTTCCTTGCGGTAAAAATTCGGGTATCCCTCGTAACGGTCGAGGGAAAGCTCGTCCTGCGGCCTTATTTTCCATAGCAGCACAGGCACAGAGCTGCCCTCCAACGGCTCAATGGTTGCAACGGCTCCACGGCTGCCGCCACGGAACAGCAGCTCATATCCTTTGACTTCACTGGCTCCCACCACCTTGGCGGTGGGGCAGCGGAATGCCATCTGTGGCAGATTCAGATTACTGCCGTAGGCAATGTATAAGCGATTCTTCGTCATGGTTTCCTCCTCACATTCGCATAGTAAAAGCCGGGGCATCTTCTGCCTCGGCTTGGATTTCTTCTGGAGCAGATGGCTGGGCTTCCTGCCGTGCCTGCTCCAATTCTTTTTCTTTTTTCTGCCGCATCCGTTCCTTTTGTTTTTCTGCCTGAGCGGGATCACGCCAAGCAATACAGCCGTCCAGATTCTTCAGCAGATGCTCACGGGCGGTCTTGAATTCATCCCCAATCAGCCCCAAACGCAGCAGCCAAGTGCGGAAGGTGTACTTCTCGTTGGTGGTCTGCGTCTTGGTTCGGCTGGCACAGCGCTGGTTGAGCGCCTGTGCGGAAATTGCCATGCACAGCTGGATGTAGGCCTTGATTTTCCCGGCATGAGTGGTTCCGTTGAACAAACGGAACTCCACCGTGCCTTTCTGGAACACAGAGTGAAGATTCAAACAATGGTACCGGCTATCATCGTAGTGGATGTTGCTGCGGCTCTCGCCGTTGTACCAAATCCGACCGACTTGATCTAATGTCCGGGGTTTTCTGCTGTTCAGTTCCTCTAAAAACCGGTTGTCCACCGGCTTGCACCAGCGGTGCTGTCTGGCTACCGACACCTGCAGCGCCTTGTAGATCAAATCCTCCTTGGCAGCCATGATGTTGGTGATATTCCGCAAAGCATTCGCATCAAAGGGAGAGGCATCCACATGAACATGGATGCCGCAGGAGCTGTTGGCAATGGCACCGGCCTCCCGGAGCTTTCGCACCAGCTCCTGTACTTTTTCGATGTCCTCCCAGCGGCAGATAGGGCTGACCATCTCGGTCTTGTATTCTGCTGAGGCGGATACCGTCTGCCTGCCATCCTTTCTCTGCGGGGTAATGCTGGCATCACTCATGAATTTCCACTTGCGGCCTTGGGAGTCGATGGCGGCATAGGTGTCGTAATAGGAACCGTCATACGCAGCAGTTGTTCCAAAGTAGGCGGCGGCAATATCGGCGGCGGCCTTGCGGGTGATGCCGGTCAGCTCCACCTCAATGCCGAAGCGCTGGGCTTTTATGTCCATAACTTTCACATCCTTTCATTCACAGCGTTAAAGAGCTGTTTTCTTGAAAGTCATTAGGTTTTCTGATATAGTAAAAAAGTAATATTCATTTCGGAAAGACCGACCTCTGAGTCCTTGGCAGAACCACCAGCCAAACCCAGCTAAAGGGATAAAGGAGGGATGCGTTATGAGCATAAAACGTTTGATAAGGAAGATAGGTTTTACAGGCATAACACTGAATATTGGATTTATTGGGCTTAACTTTGCTGGGGGTTCTTCCAAAGTGAATATTGCGAAAAGAGCTGTGTTGAACGAATACAACGCAGCTCTTTTCTATCGTCCACCTGCCTTTCCGAACAGCTTCGCCTTATGCTCCGGAGCATTTACCATCAGGTTGTAACGCTCATTGCCGCATTTGTAGAGGCACACGCCACGCTGCGGGTAGCGGATCAGGTTGTATTCGCTCTGCTCCAGCTGGAGGGTATCGATATAAAACTTGGCATCAATATTCCCGGCATTGAACAGAAACTGATGGGTCGGGATGCTGAACAGGGGCTTGGTGTATTCCCGGATGCCCTCGATGTTGAAGTCCTCCAGATTCTGCGAGGCGATAATCACCGCAGAGTCCTTTTTGCGCACACGCTTGGAAAAGTTGCGGACGTAATCCACAGCGGTGAGGTTGGTGAGGAACAGGTAGAACTCATCGATGCTGGCGGCGGTGTTGCCGTTGGTGAGAAGCTCATTGCTCATGTAGGATAAAATATTGAACAGCAGGGCGTTTTTCAGGCTCTTGCTGGCCTGCAGCAGCCCTTTCACACCAAAGGTGACAAAGCTGGAATCGGTGATGTTGGTATGTCCATCAAAGAATTTCGACTCCGCACCCTTGCAGATGGAGTGAAGCCCCAGCAGGATATTCTGCAAAAGCTCTGCGGTGTAAAGCTGGCGGCTGTTCTCGTCAAAGGCTTTGTATTCTTCCTCAATCAGCGCATACAGGTCGGACAGGATGGGATAATCCTTGGCGGTCAGCCGGTCAAATTTCGTACTGTCGCTGATGCCGAACTTGGCGTACAGCTTCTGCAGCATGATTTCGATGGTGTCAATCTCCCGGTCGGAAAAGTCCTTATACGTCCTGAAAAAGTCCTTGAGAAAGGAAATATGCTGACTGAGCTTGCTGCTGATGCGGAAGGTCTGCGGCGCATCCTTGTCCTCCGGGCTGCCGTTTTCATCCCATGTTTTCGGCTCCAGCACATTGATGATGAATTCGCCGGACATGAGGTCGATGAAGCAGCCTCCGAGGTTATTGGTCAGATCCTCGTACTCCATTTCGGGATCGAGTGCGGTGATATTCATGCCGGATTCCCGCAGATTACACAGGATGAGCTTGAGAAGATAGCTCTTACCCTGACCGCTGTTGCCAAGAATCAGGATGTTGGCGTTGGTCTTGTCATCCGCTCGCTTGTTGAAATCCACCAACACATTACTGCCGAACTTATCCCGCCCTACATAAAATCCGTTGGCATCTGTTTTTCCTGAGTAATTAAAGGGATAGAGATTCGCCACAGAGCTTGCCGGGAGAACACGCTCAAACTGGTCACGAAACACGTTAAAGCCACTGGGCATCACGCATTGGAAGCCCTGTTGCTGGCGGAGCATCAGCCGGTCTACGTTGAGCTTAGAGCGGATCAGCTCGGTCATGACCTCGGTCTGCAACAGCTTGAGCTGATCCAGATCGTGTGCGGACAGCTCAATATACACAGCCGAGTGGATGAAGGGTTCCCGGTTCCGGTGCGCCTGCGCCACAATGGTTGCCACATCTTGTAGATTGCTTTCTGCCATAACCGTCTGCTGCAAATCGTTGGTGTTGGACTTGCTCAAACGGTTTTTATTAGCAGCGTTGCTAATGATTTTCTTTTCCTCCACCGGCGTAACATGACGGGTATAGATGCGCAGGGTCACACCATCCTTTTCTCCCAAGTGGCGGAGGATGGCCTGTTCCTCGGTGGCGGTGGGGTATTCCCGCAGCGCCCAAACGCAGCGGTAGGTATTGCCGCAGATGAAGTGGTCGGTGTTAAATTTGATTACCGAGGGGGCAATCATATCCAGAAATTCTTGGATTCTGGCATCCTCCTGTGGTGAAGATTGGGGTTTTCTTTTTCTTGCCATCAGCGTTTCTTCCTTTCTGGTTTTGATTTTGGGTATAGCAAAAGCCGCCACGTTTGTGACGGCTTGAGGTAAATTGTTCACTTTGGTAGAGGATTGAGGTATAATTACAATTAGTGGTTTGCAGAACAAAATATAACACAGAGCTTGTAGCTGATTATGGTATAGTAATCAACAATCAGCATTTCAGCGAGGTAATAATGAAAAATCTATTTTTAATAGGCGGCACAATGGGAGCAGGAAAAACAGCTACCTGCCAAATTCTAAAACAAAAACTGAATAACAGCGTTTTTCTGGATGGTGATTGGTGCTGGGATATGCATCCCTTTCAGGTGACCGAGGAAACAAAGCAGATGGTTTTAGAGAATATTTTCTTTCTTCTGAACAACTTTATACGGTGTTCTGCTTATGAAAACATCATATTCTGCTGGGTAATGCACCAGCAGGCTATCATTGACGATATCCTTTCACATCTGGATACGGCAAACTGTAAGGTGCATTCCATCTCCCTGATTTGCAGTGAACAAGCCCTGAGAACACGATTGGAAAAAGATGTTGCTGCCGGTATCCGCACGGAAGATGTAATTCAGAGAAGCATCGAACGAATTCCTCTTTATGAAAAATTGAACACCTGCAAGGTGGATGTATCTGAACTCACTCCGGAACAAGCAGCGAATTTTATCATAAAAGTTGTTGAATAGAGAAAAGGATCATGATAATAAACTGGAGGTGAATGTGATGAATGATATCCAAGAACTTGTTTCCGGGCTAAAGGACAAAAACAATAAATATGCATATCAATGTTTGAAACAGCTGGAATTGGAAAGCCTGAACACAGATGCCGTGTACTCTTATTTTGATTTGTTTTCGGCTATGCTGGATGATTCAAACTCTTACATACGAACACGGGGTATTCTCCTAATTGCGGCAAATGCAAAATGGGACAGCGACTACAAAATAGATGAAATCATTGACAGATTGCTGAAACACATTATGGATGATAAGCCGATTACCGCAAGGCAGACAATTAAGGCTTTGCCCGTTATCGCAAAGCATAAGCCAGATCTCATTGACGATATCTGTAATGCACTGCATAAAGCAAATCCTCAGATTTATAGGGGCAGTATGCAGCCATTAATCTGTAAAGATATTCAAGAAACCCTGAGAAAAATTTCAAGCTTTAAGCAAAGCTGAGACGCTTGTAATGAGCGTAACAGGAAGGAACAGCTAATATGAAACCATGGTTTACAATAGACAAAATTGATTCTAACACACATATTATCAGTGAATACCGTCACTGGGAGGAAACACATTGTTATCTTGTCGAAGGAAACAACC
>JAEWQO010000064.1 GCA_023460315.1 Actinomycetes bacterium | reverse complement strand
CTCATCAGGCACTACATGATTCTTCTCTTTCATAATTTTCTTCATTTTGCAAAGCTATTAAATAAAAAATACGGAACCCATACTGAATCCCGTATTTTACATTTACACAAAATATTTTATAGTGCCGTTTTTTATTGCGGACAGTGCCGTTTTATTTTTCCACGTTCGTATCATCAGCCGTACTCCATGGACCAACTTCAGGTACAAAGGTTACTTTTGCCGCCTTATTGGCCAGCGTCAGCGTATAACGTATCTTTTTGCCTTCACCCCAGGCTTGTGTATCATTCAAGTCAATGGCGGAAGTTACAGTATCAAGAAGAACGTCTTTCTCATAGATGTCATAGACAACATTGATTTTGGCATTCGTATCCAACGTCTGGGGCATCAACATCCAGGCTGTATTCACTTCCACACCCGTTGTATTCACTTCCAATGCACCATCGTCAATCGTATGTGCATAAGTGGCTGTTCCTTCCTGTGACTTCCATATTGAATCATCAAAACCATAAGTTCCTTTATTGTGCACACCGGATATTGTAAGTGTTTTCAGTTTATAAGTCAAAGCGTCGGCTGCCTTGACAGTGAAATTTATTTGGGTCAGTATATGGCCGAATTTCAAAGATACCCCACTGGCATTTGATGCCTTGGTTGCATCCGTCGCTTTCGCGGCTACCAAGTCCGTTTGGGCAGCTACATCCGCTACCGTATAAGTAATGGAAGGATATATAGCACTAGCAGCCGGTTGATTGTACGTCAAGGCCCCGGTACCCGGATTCCCGTAAGCAAAGAACTGCAAGTTATCCGTCATTGGCCAATAATATGTTCCCCCAGTCAAACTCCAGTCGGGAGCACTATAAGTTACCTTAACAGCTGCCATGAATTCCTTCATCGCATCAAAAGTCGCAACAGAGGCCATTGTTGTTGCTCCCGTATTATAAGCATACACAGTGAACCCTACCTTCTGCAATTCCGGCAAATCAGTCACTGTGGCTCTCGTAGTGTTACCCACTACTGTTCCCAATTTAATCTCCGCCTTTTGTCCGGCATTCTCTATCTCCTCACTTTCCGAGCAACTCATTACTGCTGCTGCAGCCAAAGCCAAAAATAAAACCTTCTTCATAATTGTCTGTTATTAAAGTTAATATATTTATTTGTCTGTTTGCTATCAATTCACCGGTAGCTCCACATCCGTCTCATCATCCCAATCGTCCACATCGCCACCAATCCCTCCATCTCCTTCATCAGTTCCCGGTTCCAAATCATCCACCACAACCTTGTCCTCCGGTACGGGAACCTCGATATGGATTTCCGACCCAGGAACGCCCACATCAGGTTCTTCTTCGCCTCCTCCCGAGGGAGGAGCTGTTTCAATCACTTCCGTGATATCCACCTTCACCTCTTGAACCGTTTTATCTCGTTTCACAATCTTCAGTGTCAGCAACATAGGACTATCCGCACGGGTCTTGGTATCTTTCAGTAATACAAAACTGGAGAAATGCCCCCATAAAAGCCCGTTTTCACGCTTTGTATCCACACATATAGGTACCTCGCTCAAATGGCAAGCACGGTTGCCTATAAAGTAACTTCCGTTCAAGCCGTCCACATGGCAGATGATGCTCGATATTCTATCCCATCCTTCCACCTTTATATCAAAGGAATAATGGTCCACTACCGCTTCCGGCTTCCAGTCCAACGGAAGCGCCACATCACTCTGCCTTATTTCCACCTCGTCCAAAGCCACCACATACAAAGGGTCGGGCGACCAAACCATATCTTCGTGTACATCCAGCCCCGTACAGTGTCCCGTAAAAGCCTCAATCGTCTCATAACTCTCGTCGCCCCGTATCTGTATACTCTCCGTATTGAAGTTATAGGCCACCACCGCATACTTCCCCGGCGGTACCTTCACCTCACCCCCTCCGGCAGGCAGATAACTTTCAACCTTTCTCCCCTGAGTATCTTTCGGATAGAAGATAATCCGCATGGTCTGCGGCAGCTTATCCGTCACCCCTTTCCAATCCAGTTTAATCTGTACTCCGCTAACGGGATAATCATCCAGCATATCGCGGAAGTCACAGCTTCCCAGCATTGGCAACAGCCCGAAGAACAGCCAGAGAATCATATGCCGTGCATCTTTCATACCACTCATCTCCCCGACGTTAGAAGCCATACCAAAGAAATTTTTGCTTTTGTCGGCCCGATAAAGTGATACTTTCCACTGCTGACCCAAACCAAGTCATTTCCATAAGAAGTATATTTCCTGTACTCCGTATCCAAGTATCCAATGCCCACACTGAATTCAATCGCCAGATGCCGAGCCAGTGGACGCACGTATCCATAAGTTATTCCTGCAGCTGCGTAATACTTCCCCCGGTATCCCTTCTCCTTTTTCAACTGAAAATCATAGGTACCTCCTTCGGCATATGCTCCCAGGAAGTGTCCGGACAATCTTCCGCGCGTATGGCGGTTTCCCAACCAGTAACGCGCCTCTGTCCCTCCCGAAAGGAGCTGATAGCAGAAATTACATCCGCTGTCAGACCACCAAGGGCATTTGTACTCAACATTCAAAGACCACCTCTTTCCCAATGGCAGCTCCACTTCTATGTTCGGAGCCAAGGCCAGGTCGTAAAGCAAATTATTTTTTAACGCCAGCACCGTTTTACAAGTATGGCTATGGGATTCTACCGACTTATTCTGCCCTATTACCTGCCCCGACATCATGCAAAAAAGGAGTAGCCAAAAGACATATATAAAAATGCGTTTTCCCATAATTTCGCGTTGTATACAAACAAAAGTAGAAGATAATTACCGAATAAAAATCACTTTCCATCACTCTTTTCAAAGGCTGAAAGGTTCTGTGAAACGATTGAAACAGATTTGCAACTTCTGCCTTATCCGGGACGCTGTGAATAGATTCTTCTCTCTCAAAAAGTCAATCCGTGTGCGAAAACAGTAAAATTCAGTGAAAGAAATACAAAAGAAGTAGCAGGAACATTCTGAAATTTGGAAGATAACAACGGGAACCTTACATTTGTAATGTGATTTTTTTCATAGTATTAGATTTAAGGTTAACAAAGGTTGGGACTCAGCGGAGCCCCTTTTTTTATTTCTATACCTCTGCTCTATATTATTTTAAAGGTTAGAAAATTACAAAAATAAAATACCACAATACCACTATTAGTGTTAACTGGCTGAATTACAGTAAAATAAGAATCAGACCCTATAATGGCAAACACCACAAAACGTCACTAAAACGCCACCCCCAAAAGATTTAATAATTAAATATTTCTTTTATGTCAAGAAATTCAGTAAGGTTTTTATGTTTATGTAAAGTGTTTCAGTAAAGCTTTCAATAACTTGTATAGTAAATCAGTAAGTATAACAACAAAGATGTATAGCTAATTCAGGCATAGTCAGATCATAGCTTTCACATTGTCGGAGTATTGATAGTATCGGCGAATCGGTACCATCATATCACTTGAATCGGTACCACTGTATCACTCTAATCGGTACCACTGTATCACTTGAATCGGTACCAACGTTCATTTTGGTTCTGTCCATTAATTTAAACCGCTTATCTTTGCACTAGAATATTAATTTCAGTGCATGATATGTCAAACCAAAATGTAAAAATGAGTAAACTAAAAAGAGCATTTCAAATGCTTGCGGTCAGTATCCCTCAAAGGACGATCTGTAATGAGATCCATATTGGCCGCGGTGTTCTTGCCAAGTACAAGAATGCAGCAGACAAGGAGCATCTAGCATATTCAGATGCTGGAAAAATGAGCGAGGAAGATCTTCATGACTTCCTCAAGTCCACACAAGTCAAGCCGGCTCCATCTGAGCACAGAAAAAGCCTGGAAGAACTGATACCCGAGATGGTCTTGGATCTTTCTCACAACCGCTATCTGACGGTTCAGAAACTCCACGAAGATTACAAGAAGGAGAATCCTGATGGATACTGTTATACCCAGTTCAAAAAACTGATACGTGAATATCAGTACTCTCATAATCTAAGTTTCCATAACACCTTCATTCCTGGGGAAGAGATGCAAATAGATTTTGCCGGAGATCCTTTATGGCTAACTGTCAAACGAACCGAGGAAAGGATTCAGGTTGCCGTTTTAGTTTGCGTTCTTCCGTTCAGTGGGCTTGGTTTTGTCAAGGCTATGTATAATGCCTCCATGGAGCACTTCTTCTGCGGTATATCCGATGCTTTTACATTCTTTGGCGGAACAACACGAAGAGCTAAGAGTGATAATATGAAGCAATGGGTAAAGAAACACGATCGCTACGAGCCCGTGTTCAACGATGCAGCAGTAGAATGGGCAGCCTATTATGAGACGAGTCTTGAGACTTGCCGTGTAAGATCTCCACGCGATAAAGCAAGTGTGGAGGGACTTGTACAGAAAGTGTATAATGCCGTATATGCAGAGATACGTGAAGAAGTATTCTATGATCTTAACGACCTTAACAATCGTATCTATGAGCTGATGGATATCTTTAACAGCAAGCCATCCCGTAACACCGGCAGAAGCCGTCTTGATATATTTGAAAGCGAAGAGAAGTCAGCCCTTGGCTATCTTCCTGATACACCTTATCGCTTCCGTTATCGCAAAACAGTGAAACTCACAGGTTCTTATCATGTGCAAGTAGATGATCGTAAGTTCAGCGTTCCATATCAATATGTCGGTCAAATGGTTAATGTGATATGGGATGTAGATACTGTCGAAATCTATATTGATAGCAGACGGGTTGCCATCCATGAGAGATATGGCAGGGACAAGTATTCTACACTTGATGAGCATATGCCAGACAATCACCTTGCGTATATGCATGGACAAGGCTACAATGCCGCCTACTTCCTTGAAATGTCAGATTTGGTAGGACCTTATACCAAGCGTGCTGTTGAAATCATTTTAAAGCGAAACAAGCATGTAGAGCAAGGATACAGCTCTTGCCAAGGAGTTATGAGCCTTAAGAGAAGCTATGGTAACCAAAGACTAGAAAATGCCTGTAGACGCCTATCTTCATGTTCTTCTATATCTTATACGATGATAAAGAATATACTTCAAAAGAATCTTGATACACTTCAAGAGCAGCAGCCTGTAACAGAAGTGCCCGTGAATGACTATGTCAGAGGTGCTGAAGCTTTTAACATCTAAAACTCATAAAATCATGAACACTCAAGAAACAATTATACAGCTTAAAGACCTCAAGTTAAGAGGTATGGCTTCATCATTGGAAGCAATTATGAATACTCCAGTACAGAACAGGCCTTCACTGAATGTGGCTGTGGCTAAACTTGTGGATGCAGAGCTGCAGGACAGGAGAGAACGCAAGACAGAGATGTATCTAAAAATCAGCAGACTCAGATACACCGCTCTGATAGAAGATGTCGTTTGCGGTACGGAACGTAACTTTACCAAAGAAGATCTTGCAACACTATCAGACTGTGCTTTTATCAGACGACACGAGAATCTGCTTATCCAAGGTAAGTGTGGCTGTGGAAAATCGTTTCTTGCATGTGCCTTGGGTAGACAAGCGTGCATGCTGGGATACCGCACTGCATATCTTAATATGAACAGCTTCGTGGAGAAGGTTGCATTAAGTAAACTGGACGGCACCTTCCTGAAGATGATTACCTCACTGGAGAAGAACGAGCTCATTATATTGGATGACTTCGGACTTCAGCCGATGGATACAAATACACGTCTTGCACTACTACAGATACTTGAGGAAAGATATGAACGAAAATCTGTAATAATAGCATCACAGTTACCAATCAATAAATGGTATGATTACATTGGAGATCCTACGTTGGCTGATGCAATCTTAGACAGATTAGTATCAAACGCCAATAAAATAGAATTAAAAGGCGAATCGATGCGACATAAAAAGAAAAAATAATTATCTTTGCACAAAGCAAGGCAGAACTGAAAAACTTGGTACCGTTTGCAACGATATAAGCGGTACCGTTTGCAGTGATAACTTGGTACCGATTGCAGTGCTACGATTGGTACCGATACAGCGCTATCGTCA
>JAEWQO010000063.1 GCA_023460315.1 Actinomycetes bacterium | reverse complement strand
AGTACTGCGGGGACAAGCCCGTGGGAGGATAGGGCGTCGCGCTCGCGCAGGGCGCTCGTGCGCCGAGAAGGAGGGGGTCCCTCCGCCCGATGGGGCGGGGAGGCCCCCTCCGCGCGTTTGGGGAGGGGTGTGCCGGCCGGAGGGAGCGGCGGCATGTCAGGGCCTGTTGGCCCTCAGCCGGCCGAGGGCCTTCGCCGCCTCGGCTTGGACGAGCGACAGGAGGGCGAGGCCGCCCACGGCCGCCCATTGCGCCGCGCCCATCGGCGCCGTGCCGAAGGCGTCGTGGAGCGCCGGGACGGAGAGGGCGACCACCATGAGCGCGGCCGAGGCAGCGACTGCGCCGACGAGCCAGGGGTTGCGGCCGCCTTCCCGGTTCCAGATGGGATCGGTTGAGGATCGCTGGTTCAGCGCGCGCAGCACCTGCGAGAAGGCCAGGACGCCGAAGGCCATCGTCCGCCCGACCGCCTCGCCGCCGGCATCCCTTCCCAACGCGAACGCGCAGAGGGCGAGGAGGGCGACGAAGGCACCTTGGACGATGACGCGGCGCGCGGTTTGAGGCTCGAGCAGCGTTCCCGCCTTGACGGGAGGATGCTCCATGACATGCCTGCTCGCGGGTTCCACGCCCAAGGCAAGCGCGGGCAAGGTTGCCGTGGCGAGATTGATCCAAAGGATCATGACGGCCGTGAGCGGAGGATCCCAATTGAGGAGAACGGCGATCAGCAGCACGAGGATCTCGGCGATGTTGTCCACAAGCAGAAATTGCACGACTTTCTGAATGTTGCGGAAGACGCGGCGTCCTTCCCGGATGGCGTAGACGATGGTTGCGAAACGATCGTCGAGCAAAATCATGTCAGAAGCGTCTTTGGCCACGTCAGTGCCGGTAATTCCCATGGCAACGCCGATGTCGGCGGATTTGAGCGCGGGCGCATCGTTCACGCCGTCCCCGGTCATGGCCACCATCTCCCCGTCGCTTTTCAGGGCACGCACGATGCGGAGTTTGTGGCAGGGCGACACACGCGCGAACACGGTTGCCTGAGCCGCCGCTTCGGCAAGTCCGGCATCGTCCATCTCATCCATTTCCTGGCCCGTGACGACAAGGTTGCCTTGCCGGTAGATGTCGAGGTCACGTCCGATAGCCGTCGCCGTCGCCGCATGGTCGCCGGTGATCATGATGGTTCTGATGCCGGCAGTGCGGCAGGTTTCAACGGCTTCACGCACCTCGGGTCGAGGTGGATCCATCATGCCGGTGAGCCCGACGAAGGTCAGCTCCCGTTCGATGTCCTCACCGTCGTCTGGCAAGGAGGGGAGAATGCGAACGGCAAACGCGAGCACGCGAAGAGCCTCGTCGGCCATTTCTGCCGCCACGGAGAGCGCACGGGCGCGATCGCCGTCGGTCAGGGGACGGCGCAAGCCCTGTTCGTCCATGACATGCGTGCAGTGAGGCAGCAACTGGTCAATTGCACCCTTGACTGCCGCTACCAGCTGGCCATCTCGCTCATGCACGGTTGACATACGTTTGCGGTCTGAGTCGAAGGGCTGTTCCATGAGCCGGGGATGGTTCGTTCTCAATCGAGTGGAATCAATGCCATTGTCGCGTGCGAGGATGAGAAGCGCTCCTTCAGTCGGGTCGCCGATCACCTCGTCTGCCCCTTCTCCGGCAGGGACATCGGCGAGGCTTGCGTCATTGCAGAGAGCTGCGACGAACGCGAGCTCTTCAAAGAGTTCGTCATGTCGCGCACGCGCTTCTGGCGGATCCGTGAAGGAGGATCGATCGATGTCGGGAATGAGCGCCACCTTGACGACACGCATGCGATTCTCTGTCAAAGTGCCGGTCTTGTCCGTGCAGACGACGGTGGAGTTTCCGAGCGCTTCGATGGCGGGCAGTTTTCGCACCAGGGCATGGTGCCCGGCCATTCGTTGAACCCCAAGAGCCATGGTGATGGTCGCTGTTGCGGGAAGGCTTTCGGGAATGACGGAGATGGCTAATGAGATGGCTAAGAGCAGCAGGGGCGCGAAGGGGCGTCCGTAGGCGAGTCCGATGGCGATGACGGCGAGCGCTGCCGCTATGCCGACGACGGTGAGAAGCTTTCCGAATGAGGCAAGTTTTCTTTTCAGGGGCGTGTCGGTGTCTGCGCCGCCTTCCAACATGCCGGCGATATGGCCGACCTCGGTGTTCATGCCAGTTGCGACAACCACGCCCACTCCTCTGCCGCCAGAGACGATAGAAGTGGCGTATGCCATGGGCAGACGGTCCCCCAGCGGCGCTCCGAGTGCGACGGTCGCATGGGCGTCTTTCTCAACGGGCACCGATTCGCCGGTGAGCGCGGCCTCTTGCACCCGGAGGCTCCAAGTGTGCAAGAGGCGGAGGTCGGCGGGGACCATGCTGCCGTCATGCAGCATGACCAGATCCCCTGGAACCAGTTCGTGCGCGGGAAGAATCTCTTCGATTCCTCCACGGATGACTTGGGCGGACGGCGCGCTCATGGTGCGCAGCGCTTCGAGCGATGACTGGGCCTTTCTCTCTTGCACGATCCCGATGGTCGCATTCACGACGACAATGGCAAAAATAATGCCCGCTTCGGCCCACTCGCCCAGCAGAGCTGACAGGATGGCTGCCACAAGCAGAATGAGGACGAGGGGGTCGGTCACCTGCTCCCGCACCATGGCAGTGAGCGATTTTGGAGGGGCTGCCCTGATCTCGTTGGCTCCCACTTCGTCCAGCCGCGCCCGCGCGTCTTCGGAGGAAAGGCCGGCTGCGGAGGTATGAAGCGCGACAATGACGTCTTCGGCCGGCCATGTGTGCCATGGCCTCGGAGACTGTGCGTGCATCTCGGATGGCCGTTCGCCCTGCATGCTCTTTGCAGGTGATGGGACGGTGTCGTGATCCATGGCGATCGGTCCTTTCAAAACGGGCAAGACGGACATTCCTCAGTCGCGGGAACAGCAAAGACGATACCTTTGATGGGCGGCTCGTCCTGGAATCGTCATGATGCGGTCACCCAGAACCGCCTCCGCGCCGTCCAGGGGGATTCGGATTGTACGTGAGAAAATCTTCATTCTGCGTGGCCCTGGCAGCGACGCGATGCTCAGCGCTCGATCGGTGAGGTAGAATGGAGGGAAAAGCGGAAAGGAAGGCGCGATGGATTGTCAAGGGAGGAAAGGAATTCGTCTTGAAAACCTTCCTCGTACGATTGACTTGAGCAGAGGCATCGACGATCGGATATTCTTCTCGTTCGTGGACCAGACGAAGCTGCCCGGTGCTCTCGTTCGCATCGAGACGGAAGACTGGTTCAGGGTCTTGCAGGCAATCAAGTCACTCGAAGTCCGCGGGGCTCCGGCGATTGGGGTTTCGGGTGCTGCCGCACTTGTTCTTTGGGCATCGGGGAAATCGAGGGGAATGCAGGGAGATCTGCGGGTTGACTGCTCATATCGGGATTCCTTCGATTCTGTTTCTGATGAAGTTTCCCATGCGCGTCCAACGGCCATCAATCTCTCTTGGGCTGTCGAGCGGGTCAGATCCCTCGTTCACCGCATGGCGGAAGAGGGAACTGACCGTTCGGCCCTCACCGATGCCCTCTTTACATGCGTCAAACGCATGGAGGCTGAGGACGAAGAGGTCAACCGTGCCATTGGGGCCTTCGGGGAGCCCCTTCTCGCACCCGGAGCCTGTGTCCTCACCCATTGCAATGCGGGCAGCCTTGCCACCGCGTTTTTCGGAACTGCCCTTGGAATTGTGTACGCAGCTGCCGAGAAGGGCAAGATCGCGCGCGTGTATGCGGACGAGACGCGGCCTGTCGGCCAAGGAGCCCGGCTCACGACGTGGGAACTCGCGCAGGTCGGGATTCCCGTTACCCTCATATGCGACAACATGGCTGCAAGCCTGATGGCCGGTGGAAAGGTTGATGCCGTGCTGGTGGGTGCCGACCGGATTTGCGCAAACGGGGACGTGGCAAACAAGATAGGCACGTACGGTGTCGCCGTGCTCGCCCGCCATCACGGCATCCCGTTTTACGTTGCTGCCCCTATCTCAACGGTTGACCTGTCTCTCGATCATGGCGGGCAGATTCCCATCGAGGAACGTGATCCTGCCGAAGTGGCGGCAGACTTGCCCCAGGGGGTTTCCGTGTGGAATCCAGCCTTTGACGTGACGCCTGCCGAGCTCATCACAGGCATTGTGACTGAGCGAGGAGTGTTTCTGCCCGCCGAACTCTCTGATGGGCTGAGGGGTGCGCCCTCCTGATGGTACACTGAGGCGGGATGGGGTTCGGGTGCGGTGGCCGTTGTACGGTTTGAAGGGAGTTTGGCATGCGCATCGTCTATCGGGAAGACCAGGAACAGCTCGAGCATGAGAGATTGGCCGAGGACGCCTCTCTTTCCGATGAGAGCGAGGGACGTGCCCGCTCCGCTGAACCCGACATCCTGCGAAACGACTATCAACGTGATCGCGACAAGATTCTTCACACGAAATCATTTCGGCGGCTCTCCCACAAGACGCAGGTTTTCCTTGCGGCCGAAGGCGACCATTTCAGAACGCGTCTTACGCACACGCTCGAGGTGGCTCAGATAGCGAGGACGATCGCAAGGGGCTTGGGGCTGAACGAAGATCTCACTGAGGCTATATCCCTCGGACATGACCTGGGGCATACCCCCTTTGGACACACGGGCGAGGATGCTCTGGCCCAATGCCTCGCGCGGCACCGCGGGATCGATCCTGCGTCGTCCCGCGCTGCGGGCCTCTACCGTCACAATGAGCAGAGTTTGCGTGTTGTCGAAGTCATCGAAAATGGCGGAAAAGGGCTCAATCTGACGGCGGAGGTGCGAGACGGCATCTATTGTCATACCGGCGACCTCCGTGCCGAGACGCTGGAGGGGCGCGTTGTGGGAACGGCGGACCGCATTGCCTACGTCAACCATGATATCGATGACGCCATGCGCGCGGGCATCCTTTCGGAAGCCGACCTCCCGGACACGACGCATGCCGTTCTCGGCCCCGACCATTCCTCACGAATTGAGACGCTTGTGCTTGACATGGTGGAGACCTCTGCAGCTACGGACGACATCTGCATGAGCGCTGCGGTTTGGTCTGCCATGATGGAACTGCGTTCGTTCTTGTTTGACCGCGTGTACACGTCGGCTGTCGTCATGGCTGAAGTCAGGAAGGCGATGCACCTCATCAACGAGTTGTTTGAATATTATATCGAGCATCTCGACGAAGTCCCCGACGAATACCGGGCCATTTCTGAAGGCGATAGCCTGCGGGCGGTGACTGACTACATTGCCGGCATGACGGACCGCTATGCAAAGAGCGTCTACCAGGATCTCTTCATTCCTCACTCGTTGCAGTATTGAACAAGGTGAGCGCAGTGAATCGGGCAGGTGCACCGCACGGGGCCATGAATTCGAGACTTGGATTCAGTGACGTGTCGCTTCTGCTTGCATAGAAGCGCAGAGCCGGTATAATCGACTGTCTATGCTTGCGAGGGATCACATACGACAATCTTTTTCGGCTGCAACGCCCATTATGCTGGGATATGTTGCCATCGGCGTGCCTTGCGGCATTCTGTCGGCATCGATCGGGCTTGATGCGCTGCAGGTCTTGCTTCTGTCGGTGCTGTTCTATTCGGGGGCTGGTCAGTTCATGATACCGAACATGTGGCTTGTCGGGTCGCCCCTTGCTTCCATCGTTGCGAGCGTGTCGCTCGTCAATGCGCGACAGATGCTCTATGCGGCATCCTTTGCGCCGAGGTGCGAACGGGTGAAGAAACGTCTCGCGTTTTTGTTTGCAGCCACGGTGACCGACGAAAGCTATGGCGTGAACACGGCCAGGTTCGCAGCGGGGGATTGGTCGGTTGGCCGTGCGACGGGCGTCAACCTGTTTTCTCAGGCGTCTTGGACCCTTTCGAATGTCGTCGGCGTGCTGGTGGGAAACGCCGTGGGGGTTCCTCTCGCCATTGCCTCGTTTGCCATGACGTCCATATTCATCTGTCTTCTTGTCTCCCAGAAGATGGAGATCGCCAACGCAGTGTCGATCGTCGTTGCCGCGGTCGGCGTTTTTGTGTGCAAATATGTTGGCCTGGAGGGTCCTGCCATTCTCATCGGTGCGCTTTTGGGTGTCGCTGGGGCTTTGACCTTTTCGTGTCTTCGCGCGCGCCGAGGCTTGTGATCGTGATGGGGTGGGGCGATTTCCTTGTAGTGTTGGTCTGCTGTGCGGCAACGATGCTCGCCTGTCGCGTCGTTCCGCTGCTTCTTTTGAAGGGAAGGCAGCTTCCTGAAGGGGTCGAGCGGGCGCTCGGTTTCATACCGCCGGCGGCATTTTCGGCGCTCGTGGCGAATGACCTGCTTTCACCGGGAATGTTTGACGCGGGGCTTTGGCCCGCGGCGGCTCCGCTGGTGGCTGCGGCTGTCGTGGTTGTCGTTGCGTGGAAGACGAAATCGCTGGTATGGTGTGCGGTGTCCGGCTGTGCTGCCTATGCCGTGTTGAGCTTTTTTTGATCGTCCCGTTCAAAGGTTCTTGAGGTTTTTGCCGTAAAGGCAAAAGAGCGTCTTCTTTTCCTTGCATGGTACACGTGTTGGAGGTATAATTTCAAATCGTGTCTTTCCACAGGCAACGTTATAGAGCGTTATTGAACATAGAGTAGGAAACGAACATGGATATTATTCGCGCTATTGAGCAACAGCAGATCAAACAAGATATTCCTGATTTTCACGTGGGTGATAATGTGAAGGTTCACTATCGCATCACCGAGGGTAGTCGCGAGCGTATCCAGGTGTTCCAAGGCGATGTCATCCGCCGTTCGGGCGCTTCGAGCCGTGAGACCTTCACCGTCCGGAAGATCAGCTTTTCCATTGGGGTTGAGCGCACGTTTCCTGTGCATTCTCCCAAAATTGAGAAGATCGAGGTCGTTCGAAAGGGAGCTGTCCGCCGCGCCAAGCTCTACTATCTGCGCAAGAAGGTCGGAAAAGCCGCAAAGATCAAAGAAAAATCCTTCAGATAAAGAAAGGGCGGCTCCGAGCCGCCTTTTTTTATGCATGAGAAGTGGTTTCGGATCTCGAGTTCTTGGTGGTTTCCTGTCTTTTGAGCTGGTGCGTTGTGCGTGCGTGGTTCACGATGCCGTCCCCCTGCCGTTTCTCTCTGAGATTGTGACGTGCGCGCGTTTGACGGGAAGGGAAGGGCTCGACATGGAACCAACTGCTGCTGAAATCAAGGCTCGACTCCAGCGCGCGGACGAACGGGAGTTTGCCGTTCTCGAACGATCTTTGATGGCGGACACCCGCAAAGGGGTGCAGGCTGCCCTCCATACGGCACGCCGGAGGCTTGAGGCGGAGGCGACGGAACGTGCTCGTCTTGCTGCGATGTACTCGTATGAGCGCACGCTTGCCGAAGGTCGCGGCAAGGGCGTCATCGTTGGGTTGGACGAAGTTGGGCGGGGTCCTTTGGCTGGTCCTCTGGCAGTCGGTGCCGTGGTTTTGCCTCCTGATCCGGTTATTCCCGGTCTCAATGACTCAAAACAGGTGAAACCAGACGAGCGCGAGCGCATTGCGGAAGAGATCAGACGCGTTTCCCGCGCATGGACGGTTGAGTATATTGAAGCGGAAACGTTGGATGCATGCGGCATGACGGCATCCTTGACCAGTGCCTTTCGACGTGCCGTTTCGCATATCGAGTCTTTGGGAATTCATCCCGATGTGATTTTGCTTGACGGCAACCCCCTTCACCTTGACAAGCGAGAAGTGAACGTCATCAAGGGGGATGGCCTCTGCGCTTCCATCGCGGCGGCATCCATCGTTGCGAAGGTTGACCGCGATGCCCTCATGTGCCGTTATGCCGAGGAGTATCCCGAATATGGGTTTGACGCCTGCAAGGGATATGCAACCGCAGCTCATATCGAGGCCATCAAACGGTTTGGCTTGACCCCTCTGCATCGGGCAACGTTCTGCACGGCTTTCACGCAACCTACCCTGTTCTGATTCTGGGCGGAGCGCCCCTCTCTTCATTCCAACTCCAAACCGCCTCACCTTCGAACAGCGCTTGATCGGCCTTGTCCTTGTGCTGGAAAACTGCTGGATCTGCGGGAGATCGAGGGGAGGGATCTGCTGGATATGTGCAGGCTGCTCGCTTGAACTCCACTCTATGATGGTTGCACGTGAGAAAGGGGCAACCAGCCATGGATGGAACAGCAGTGTCACTGCAAGCATGTCCGGAAGACGATGGAGACAAAAAGGCGCGAAGCGGTCCGGAGCTTTCTCGGGCTGAGGGATGTGGCCATGCTGGCGCGGTGGTCCCGCGTGCGGTGGAGAGCGGGTGCTTGGAACGCCAGCCCGCGCAGCATGCTGGGAGGAGGCGTGGGCATAATGCGGACGTTGGACGTCGTGGAGAGGATGCGGCTGCGCGATTTCTCGAACGTCGCGGATATGACATCGTCGAACGAAACTGGACCTGCAATGCCGGTGAAGCGGACATCATCGCTCGAGATGAAGAGACCGTGGTGTTCGTGGAGGTCAAGACGCGCACAAACTGTGACAAAGGCCTGCCGAGCGAAGCCGTGGATGAGGCGAAGCGTGCCCGGTACGAGCAGATAGCAGTCCAGTTCCTCAAAGACTACGATGTCGTTGATGTTCCTGTGCGTTTCGACATCATCTCTTTGGTGGTCGTTTCTCCTGACCGTGCGATGATCCGTCATCACATCAACGCCTTTTCGGCTCAATGACGTCGGTGTATGGAAGGTGCACCGTGTGCGGTGCGACTTTGCGCGGCGTGGAAGCCGTGCCGGTGGACGTGGAAGTGGCCGTGTCGAGAGGGGTGCCGAGGTTTTCTCTCGTCGGAATGCCTGATTTGGCTGTTCAGGAAGCACGTGAGCGCGTTTGCGCAGCACTGAGAGCCTGTGGTTTTGCCATGCCGAATGACAAAGTTGTGGTGAATCTTGCGCCAGGATCGCTGCGCAAGACGGGATCGGGCTTCGACCTGCCTATAGCGGTGGGCATCTTGTCTGCCACCAAGCAGATTGACGCACGTGTTGCAGAAGGAATGCTGGTGGTGGGTGAGCTGTCTCTCGAAGGGGCGGTCAGGCCGGTTGCCGGCTTGCTCTCCTACGCGACATGCGCGCGCCGGCTTGGCATTGCCCTTGCCTGTTCAGGGGACGCGCAAGGGCTGGTGGCGATTGAGGGTCTCGAGCAAAGGACGATATCTTCGCTCAGCGATCTTCGAACGGCCACGTTTGGAAAGGTTCTCGTAAAGCCGCTTGTCCTTGACGCGAGGGGAATGGACTTTGCCGATATCTCCGGGCACGAGGTGGCAAAGCGCGCGTTGCAGATTGCGGCTGCAGGCGGTCATGGGATGCTCATGATGGGACCGCCGGGTTCGGGAAAGACCATGCTTGCCTCGCGGCTGCCCTCTATCCTTCCGCCTTTGACTGAGGCTGAAGTCCTGGAGACAGCGCAGGTTCATTCGGTTGCGGGGGAGGACTTGTCAACCGTGCTGGGCGGCGTGCGCCCTTTCCGTTGTCCTCATCATTCGGCAAGTCAGGCAGGCTTGGTCGGCGGTGGGTCGCCTCCTCGTCCGGGAGAGATATCTCTTGCGCACAACGGAATACTGTTTTTGGATGAGCTTCCCGAGTTTAAATCTTCCGTTCTTCAGGGTATTCGGCAGCCGCTTGAGTCGGGATCCGTCACCATCACGCGAGCTGACGGGAATATCACCTTTCCCGCGCGCTTCATGCTGATTGCGGCTGCCAACCCTTGTCCTTGCGGTTACTTCGGCGATCCTGAGGTTTTCTGCACGTGTTCCGCTTCGCAGGTCAACTCGTATCAAAACAGGATTGGCGGTCCTCTCATGGACCGCATAGACATCCATGTTGACGTGAGCCGCATCCCTCCTCGCGAAGTGCTCGAAACCGGCTCCGGAACAGGTTCGGACACCTTGAGAGAGGCGGTGCTGCGGGCGCGGACGTTTGCGTCGTGGAGACGTGCCCGCACCGGGTGTGACGAGCGGGGCGGCAAACCTCCCGATCTCGTGAGTGCAAGTGACATGTCTGAGGATGATCAGCTGTTTCTTGAGCGTGCTGCCCGAGGAAACGGCATGAGCGGCCGAGCTCTCATGCGCACGCTTGCCGTGGCGCGTACCGTTGCCGACATGGAGGAAGAACCCCGTGTCGGCAAACGCCATCTTTGCGAGGCGATTGGGCTCAGGTTCAGAGAGGGGGTGGCCACATGAACGCACGGACGGAGGAAAGGGAGCCGCCTGATGGTCGACGCATGCGATTGAAGGGAGACCGTGGGGTTTTCGTAAAGGGAACGGAGGGGTTCCCGTCTGCGCTTGAAGCGATAGCGAGTCCTCCCGAACGGCTGTTCTTCGTGGGAAACGGACGGGCATTGCAGGAAGGAATGGCCGTCGTCGGGGCGCGTAAGGCGACGCCGTATGGATTATCGTGCGCGAGGCGTTTTGCGCGCGCTGCTGCCGAGCGGGGGATCGTCATTATATCGGGAGGCGCACGCGGATGCGACGCGGCCGCGCACGAGGCGGCGCTCGCCGCGGGGACACCGACCGTGGCTTTTCTCGGAGGCGGCTGCGACAAGCTTTATCCCGTTGAAAATCTCGGCCTGTTTCAGAGGATTGTCGACTCGGGTGGCGCTGTTGTGTCAGAACACTCGTGGGATGAGCCTCCGTTGCCCTATCGTTTCAGGATGCGCAATCGTTTGATCGCGGGACTTGCCTTGGCGACCCTTATCGTCGAGGCAGGATTGCCTTCCGGAACGTTTTCCACGGCAGACGAGGCGCTGGCTGCCAATCGGGATGTCCTGGTGGTCCCTGGAGCCATCACCTCAGCCGCATCGCGTGGCGCGAACCGGTTGCTCTACCAGGGAGCAACGCCTATCGTCGATGACGAGACTTTCGACGACGTTCTGTTTTCCCTCTTTGGCTGCCTCAAGCGGGAGAAGGCACCCGCGCATTTCCCGGCAGGGTCAAGCCAGGCGGATCGGCCCACGCGTGAGAAAGTTACCCGTACGGCATCATTCGGGCATGATGATGGAAACGGGATTCCGTCTTCGCTTTTAGAGAATCCCGTGGTGGCGGCAGTGCGCGCTGAGCCTTTGAGCATGGAGGACCTCTATGTCAGGCTCTGTGCCGTGCACGGATCGACGGATGCCACCGCGCGTCTCATGGAGTGCTTGGTTGAAGCGGAGGCCGCGGGATTGGTGGCGCGCTATTCCGACGGCCGATGGGGTCCGTCATGAAGCTCCCGGTTCCGGTCGGTGAAGGAACGGTTCTTCTTTGCGTTGGGTGTTGCCGGATCACGGGAGGCTTTGGTATGCTTGCTGTCATGTCTAAATCAGTGACCATAGTAGGAGCAGGTCTGGCTGGGTGTGAGGCGGCCCTTCAGCTTGCTGATCGCGGGTTTTCGGTCAAACTCATAGAGATGAGGCCTTCTCTGCCGACGCCTGTCCATCGTACCGGACGGTGCGCGGAGCTCGTGTGCTCAAACTCGCTGAAAGGCGTCAAGGCGTCCAGCGCGCCTGGCATGCTGAAGGCGGAACTCGATGCCCTTGGCTCTCACCTCATGCACGTTGCCCGGCGACATGCGGTTGCTGCGGGAGGGGCTCTCGCCGTCGATCGGGACGCGTTCTCCCAGGAGGTGAACGATCGGATCGAAGGCCATGGGAACATCATCCTGCTCAGGCAAGAGGTGACGAGCATCCATGCTGTGTCTGGCGAAACCGATGCGTTGGTCATCGCGACCGGCCCCTTGACTTCCGATGCCTTCGCCGCTGATCTCTCTGATCTGACAGGGCGGGCTCACCTGTCGTTTTTCGATGCTGCGGCTCCCATCGTCATGGCCGATTCTTTGGACGCCAACCGCCTCTTTCGCCAAAGCCGCTACGAAGGGGGCGCCGACGCTCCGGGCGACTATCTCAACGCGCCGTTCTCGAAAGAGGAGTATGACTCCTTTGTCGGTGAGCTGCTGGCCGCAGAACGCGTTATTCGGAGGACTTTTGAGTCGAAGGACCTGTTTCAGGCCTGCCAGCCTGTCGAGGAGGTCGCCCGTGCCGGGTGGGATGCGCCGCGCTTTGGCATGCTCAAGCCGGTTGGCTTGACGGATCCTCGCACAGGGCGTCGTCCGTGGGCCGCTCTGCAGTTGCGCTCCGAAGATGCGTGTGGAATGAGCTACAACTTGGTGGGATTCCAGACGAATCTCACGTTTCCTGAACAGAGGCGGGTGTTCCGCCTCATCCCGGGATTGGAGAGGGCTGAGTTCTCCCGCTATGGCGTCATGCACCGCAACACGTTCGTGGATGCCCCTCGGCTTCTTGATGCCAATCTCCGGCTTGTCCGTCCGTCGGGCGCAGGCATGCCAGTTCCGGTGTTTCTCGCGGGGCAGATTGCCGGCACTGAAGGGTATTGCGAGGCCATGCGGTCAGGATTGCACGTGGCTTTGGCCATTGCTGCCGAATTTGGCTCGGTCGATTTTCCGTCGGTGCCGCGCGAGACGGCATTTGGGGCTCTGATGGCCTACGCGACCGATCCGGCGACGAAAGATTACCAGCCGATGCATGTCAACTTTGGCATCATGCCTCCGCTCGATTCTCCCATTCGCAACAAACGTGCCCGGTATGAGGCTTACGCCGCGCGGGGTGCCGAGGCGCTTTTGGCCTATCGGACGAACCTCATGGAGCGCGGCCTGCTTGTGCGGGAAAGGATCAGCGGATGAAGGGGGAAGCTTCGCGCAGGCGTTCTGGAGAAGAAACGCTTTTGGGGCATGGTCGGTCGGGGGATTCTTCGGCATCGTTTGAGGACGGGCTTCGAATCCGTCCTGAAGACCTGGTCGAATCCTTTTGCAACGCGTTGCGCATCGAACGCAACGCGTCGGTGCACACGGTCCGGGCCTACCACACCGACTTGGACGATTACCTTCGCTGGGCAGATCGAGCAGGCATCGATCCACTTGCGGCCACGCATCGTCAGCTCAGGGCGTATTTGGGAGAGCTTGGGGATGCCCAGTACTCGCGCACGACTATCAACAGGCGCCTTTCTGCCCTGCGCGGATTCTTCCGCTGGCTCAACGTCACCAAGGTGATCGAGCATGATCCGTCAAGCGTCCTTCAGGGCCCGAAGCAAACGAAGAGCCTCCCTCAGGTCATCCGTGCCGCTGACATGGTCCGATTGCTCAGCGTCTACGGGAAGCGAGACGCGGAGGGGAAGGCTCGTGACCAATCACCCGTCGACATGCGCAATCAGGCGTTGCTGGAGTTCCTTTATGCCTGCGGTGCCCGTATATCTGAGGCTTCCGGCCTGCTGAGGTCCGATGTCGATCTGGAGGGCGGCAACGTCAGGGTGTTCGGCAAAGGCTCCAAGGAAAGAATCATCCCCTTGCATGCCTTGGCGGCATCGTCTATGGGAACCTATCTGCTGCTGGGGCGGCCAACCCTCTTGAAGGGGAAGCGGAACGCGCACTTCTTCGTCTCCACGCGCGGCAACGCCATGGGACCTGATGCCATTCGGAAGATGTTCAAGCAGGCGTTGCGCCTTGCCGGTCTTGATGACACGCTGTCTCCCCATGACATGCGACACACGTTTGCCACCGATCTTCTCGATGGCGGTGCCGACCTTCGCAGCGTTCAGGAGATGCTCGGCCATGTGAGTCTTTCGACCACCCAGCTATACACCCACCTCTCGTCGGATCGCTTGAAGAAAGTGCATTCCCAAGCCCATCCGCGAGGGTGACTTTGCATCGGACCTCAACCGAACGTGCCCCCTCCGACTGCGGGCTCGACGGGGGTGGCTCTCGTGGGCGAGCGGAGATTCTGCGCACCGGCATTCCAATCATTCTGCTACCATGCATCCTATGGAAGATTCTCCTCAAACAGCAGTCCGCCGCTTACGTGAGCAGCGCGTCGTGTCCCAGATGATCGCACGGTATTGCGCCGGCAATCATGCGCCCCTGAGCCGCACCGAGCATGCTTTGTGCGGGCAGCCCATCTGTTCCGAATGCGCAGCTCTCGAGGCCTATGCCCTCCTGCGCACGCGCCGCTGCCGCAGGATGGACACCAAGACGTCCTGCGAACGCTGCGGCAACCATTGCTATGGGGCTGAGCAGCGCGACCGCATCAGGACCATCATGCGTTATGCGGGCCCGCGTATGGTGCTCCATCATCCGATTGCCGTTATTCGCCATATGATCGGCCGTTGATGTCGTGTGAGAGGACGGGGTCTCCGGTCGGAAGTCACGGGGACGGGGCTGCGTGCCGCTCTGTCGCGAGAGATTGAAAATCCGCCTCATCAGGTGCGTGCACGCATCGAATTTCAGCAGGAATCGAACACTTTGTGCTCAGAATCTGAACGTCTGAAGCGAACGCATGTTTTAATAAGGGAGAATCATTTCACTGCGCTAAAATGAACTCTTGTAAAAAAATGATAGAGGTGCGGTAAACGTATATGGGATATCACGCATTGAGCCAGGAAGAAGAGCTGATAGGCGCATGGGACAGAACTCCATTGTCATAAAAGGTGCACGTGAACATAATCTGAAGAACATTGACCTCACCATACCGAGAGACCAGCTTGTTGTCATCACAGGACTGTCGGGCAGCGGAAAGTCGAGCCTTGCGTTCGACACCATGTATGCCGAGGGGCAACGGCGATACGTCGAAAGCCTGTCAAGCTACGCACGCATGTTCCTTGGGCAGATGTCGAAGCCCGATCTGGACAGCATCGACGGGTTGTCACCCGCCGTGTCCATCGATCAAAAGACCACATCGAAAAATCCTCGGTCGACCGTAGGCACCACGACGGAGATATACGACTATCTGCGTCTCCTGTTCGCTCGGGTTGGCGTGCCGCATTGCCCCGAATGCGGCCGCGTCATTAAAAAGCAGACCACCGATCAGGTGACTGACGATATTTTGTCACTCGCTCCCGGTGCCAAGGCCGTCATCATGGCGCCGGTGGTCGCCGGCCGCAAGGGCGAGTTCACAAAACTTTTCGCAGATCTGCAAAAAGAGGGCTTCTCCCGCGTTCGCATCGATGGGGATATCGTCAAGCTGGGCGGCGAGGTGCGCACGCTCAACAAGAAGATCAAGCATTTCATCGACGTGGTGGTGGATCGCGTTCAGCTGAAGGATTCTGCCACGAGTCGCGTCGCGGAAGCGGTGGAGCTTGCCACCAAGCTGGCCGATGGACGCGTTCTGGTGCAGGTGCTTGGCGATGACGGCAGCCCTCTTGGAAAAGGAGGTGGCACGTCGAGCGGCGCGACGGGCGGTCTTGGCGAAGGAGAGCATATATTCTCTCTTGCGCTGGCCTGTCCTGAACATGGACATTCCCTTGACGAGCTGCAGCCGCGTGATTTCTCGTTCAACGCTCCTTATGGAGCGTGTCCGGACTGTTTGGGAATCGGCAGTCGCGAAGAGGTCGATTCTTCGCTTGTGGTGCCCGATCCTTCGCTCACGCTTGCCCAGGGGGCCATCGCGCCCTTCAAGACCGGAAATTACTATCCTCAGGTGTTGCGCGCTGTCGCTCTCCATATGGGAGTCGACGAGGACACTCCCTGGGAGGATATGCCGAAGAAGGCTCAAGATGCCCTGCTCCACGGACTGGGCACGCAGAAGATCCGTGTCGACTACGTCACGGTGGACGGTCGTGAAACCTATTGGTATATCGAATGGGAAGGCGCATTGGCCGCCGTCATGCGTCGCTATCAGGAGGCCCAAAGCGACAGCCAAAGGGAAAAATTATCGGATTATTTTGCCATTGTGCCCTGTCAGACCTGTGGGGGCAAACGTCTCAAGCCCGAGATACTCGCGGTGACCGTGGGAGGACGGTCTATCCATGACGTCACGGAGATGAGTGCGGCCGATTCGCTTGGATTCTTTGAAGAACTGTCCTTTTCGGGGCAGGACGAATCCATCGCCGGACCGATTGTCAAAGAAATCAAGGCCCGCCTTCGCTTTCTGGTGGATGTTGGCTTGGACTATCTTACGCTGGAGCGGGCAACTGCAACGCTGTCAGGAGGAGAGGCTCAGCGGATTCGATTGGCGACGCAGATAGGCGCAGGTCTCATGGGCGTGCTCTACATTCTCGATGAGCCGTCCATCGGATTGCATCAGCGTGACAACGAGCGCCTCATAGCGACGCTCGAACATCTCCGTGACCTCGGCAACACGGTCATCGTCGTCGAGCATGACGAAGATACCATCCGCCACGCCGATTACGTTGTCGATATGGGTCCTGGCGCGGGCGAATGTGGCGGCGAGGTGGTCGCCCAAGGAACGCCCGATCAGGTCATGCGTGCGCAAGGTTCGCTCACTGCTGACTATTTGAGCGGCCGCCGTAAGATTGCGGTGCCGGAAAAGCGCCGCCATCCCCGGCGCGGTTCTCTCAAGCTGACGGGAGCGACTGAGAACAATTTGAAGAACGTGACGCTGGAGGTGCCCTTTGGCACCTTGACGGTGGTCACGGGTGTGTCGGGATCCGGCAAGAGTTCTCTTGTCACCGACACGTTGGCTCCCGCGCTTGCCAATCGCGTCAACCATGCGCACCGCCGCACCGGCTCGTATCGGAAGATGACCGGCCTCGACAAGATCGACAAGGTCATCAACATCGACCAAAGTCCCATCGGCCGCACGCCCCGTTCGAATCCGGCCACCTATATCGGCCTCTGGGATGACATACGCGCCCTGTTTGCCAGCACGCAGGAGTCGAAGGCCCGCGGCTATTCTCCCGGCAGGTTTTCTTTCAACGTGAACGGCGGAAGATGCGAGGCATGCAAAGGGGATGGACAGATAAAGATAGAGATGCACTTTCTGCCGGATATCTATGTTCCCTGCGAGGTGTGCGGCGGCTCTCGCTACAATCGGGAGACGTTGCAGGTCACCTATCGCAACAAGAACATCGCCGACGTGCTTGAGATGACGGTTGACGACGCGCTTTCGTTCTTTGAGAACATCCCTGGCATAAAGCGCAAGCTGCAAACGTTGCATGACGTGGGACTGGGCTATATACGGCTCGGCCAGTCAGCCACGACGCTTTCTGGCGGCGAGGCCCAACGGGTGAAACTGTCAAGCGAACTGCAGCGTCGACAGACGGGAAAGACGTTCTACATACTCGACGAGCCGACGACTGGCTTGCATTTTGAGGACGTACGCCAGCTTTTGGTGGTGTTGCAACGCTTGGTGGACGCCGGCAACACCGTACTTGTCATCGAGCATAATCTCGATGTCATAAAATGCGCCGATCGCATTGTCGACCTTGGGCCGGAGGGAGGCGACCGTGGGGGATCTGTCGTGGTCCAGGGAACACCCGAAGAGGTTGCTCAGGCGGAAGAAAGCTATACGGGTTCCTTTATCAAAAGGATGCTCATGGAAGGGTAGTTCGCAATCCTGAACAGGCTTTTCCTTTTCTTGTCGCGGGGGTGGCAGACGGATTCGCTTTCTTTGCAGGAGGCTCTCTGCGTTGCTTCCGTGGATGTGCCGTGCATTATGCAAAAGTCAGGTCAAACCCCTTTACCGAGGTGTTCAGACGTGCGACAATGCGCTGGTGAAAAATGCAGGGGGGCATCCCCATGAGTGTCCGAAGGGGGAGGGTATGGCCGAAGCCGCAGCCAACGTGCAGAAAGCGATTGACAAAAACCGCGTTGCGCGCGGAATCGCGTTCGCTGCTTTGGGCGGAATCTGTTGGGGATTCTCGGGAACCTGCGCACAGCTTATGACGGCTGGCTTTGGAGTTCCCGTTGCTTGGATTGTTTGCGTGCGCCTGTTGCTGGGGGCATCCTTGTTTCTCTCCGTCTGCCTCTTCCGCGAGCCGCGGAAACTTCTGGCTGCCCTGCGCGACGCTCGCTCGTTGCTTCGCATCGGCGCTTTCGCCTTGTTCGGAGTACTTCTCACTCAGGTGAGCTACGTGTCATCCATATCCTACACCAATGCCGGGATCGGTACGGTTCTTGAGCGTCTCGGCCTGATCGTCATCATGGCCTTTGCCTGCGTGAGATCGCGACGCCTGCCAAGGAAACGAGAGCTTTGGGGACTTGGCCTTGCTATCGTCGGCACCTTCCTCATTGCCACGAAAGGCACGGTCGGGGCTTTGTCGATTCCCGGCGAGGGCCTTTTCTGGGGCATGGTTTCCGCAGCTGCCTTTGCCTGCTATACCCTTATGCCGGGCAAAGCGCTTGAGAGATGGGGCAGTTTTATCGTCACCGGCCTGGCCATGCTTCTGGGTGGCGTCGTCGCGACGGCTTTTGTTCGTCCCTGGACGATCCCCGTCGACATCACGCCCGATTCAGCGGGGGTGTTGGCCGCCATGGTCCTGGTGGGCACGTTTGCCGCCTATCTGTTCTATCTGCAGGGAGTCAAGGATGCCGGACCTGTTCGCGCGGGTCTGGTGGGTTGTGTCGAGCCGATGTCGGCGGCGGCTTTCTCCGCCCTCTGGCTTGGAACCCCGTTTGCATTCCTCGACATGGTCGGTTTCGGCATGATACTCGTCATGGTGTTTCTGGTGACTCAGCATGGCAAAGGCGATGCCGATCGTCGAGCTTCCTGTCTTCCTTGAACAGGGCAGGAACAGCAGGACCCCTCAAGACATCAAACCTTTGAGAAGAAAGTGAAACGCCCGTGCGATTCCGCAGAACCCTCGAAACGGACATTGACCGTATCATGAACATCCTTGCAGACGGCCGTGCAGCACTCGGTGCGCTTGGCATCGATCAATGGCAGGGGGGCTATCCTCACCGCGAAGCCATCGAACGAGACGTGTTTCAGGGAAATTCGTATGTGGTGCTTGATGAAGACGGCACCGTGGCCGCAACCGCCATGGTCGGTTTTAGCGGCGAACGCGACTATGATCGTATTGAACATGGGTTTTGGTTGACGTCAAGCCTATCGAATGATCCTTGTTATGCCGTTGTCCACCGTGTGGCGGTCAGCAGTTCGTTCAAAGGTCGCGGTGCGGCATCGTTTCTTCTGTCCCAGGCCGAGGAGATGACGCGTCAGCATGGATGTGCCAGCGTGCGGGTTGACACGCATCAAGGAAACATGCCGATGCGCAATTTGCTGGCAAAAAGAGGTTTCTCAGAGTGCGGCACGATCTATATCGCGCATGCAGAAACGGCAACGCCTGACCGCATTGCGTACGAGAAGTTGGTATGATGGACCGAAGACCAGCTGCCCAAAAAGGCTCCTGTCGAATTTCTGTCAGTTCTCCTTCGGTGTTCCTTTCCGCTTGCCGAGCGGTATAATGCAACGCATTATGTCATCTCGCTCTCGGGAAAAAATAGCCTTGTTCGTCTTCATGGCTCTGATCGTGCTCAGCCTGTGCGGTCTTGGCTGGTATCTCGTTGCCGGCCATTCATGGAACGTTGCGGCTTCGAACATCGATGACACTTTTGGGAGCATGGAGGGATATACGGCCATCGTCTACTCTGGAACGAGGACGGAGAAGCAGAAGAGCGATGACGGGACGAGCCTTTCTCAAGAAGCTGGCGAGTCTTCATCCTCTGGTGTGGATGCCCTTGAAGGGGATGCGTCCTCGGATTCGAAGGAAGCTCTGTCTCTCTCGGGAACGGGTGAAGAGACGTCCTCTGCCGATGGCGACACGTCTTCTGACACCTCATCGACGGTTGACGATGGAGGAGATGGTGCCGCAGATGCCTCGGACTCGTCGGCTTCCCGCACCACCTCGTCGACCGTTGAACCGCTTGACGTGGACGACGTTCAAAAGAGCTACGAGGACAAGAGTGCAACCGTTTTTGCGCTCGACACGACTGACATTGACCGTTATCAGGAGGGGACGATCCTCAAAAAGGGCAATCATCGCTTTGGCGTGTTCAGCGTAGACGAGCCCACTTCGTCCATTATCCTGGAAAAGAAAATTGCCTATTTTGAACGTTACAAGGTCGACTTTATCGTAGTGTTGACCTCGGACAAGAAATATGTTGAGAACATGACTGGCATCGATATCGTCATTTGCACTCAGGATGAAGAGCTGTTTGTCATGGGCGAGACGGTTGGAAACACGTTCTATGTCGATGCGCCTGAAGTGGGCAAGGTGGGCGCCATACTCATTTCTCCCAGCAACGTCGTGTCCGCAAAGGTCATTCAAAAACTTTGATGCGGCAACGCCTTCCCGTTTGCTGTCCGGCGACGATTTTGCGGCGATGTCTCGGATTGTTCGGTGCGGCAGGCCCTGTCGGATTCTCAGGCGAAGCTTCTCTGCTGATGCAGAGTGGGCGGCGGTGGGTGAGGTGTGGTGGGCACGCGCGTGGCGATTCCTGTACGGAAAGGCTCCTTTCGCGTGCCCGGCGGTGCTGCTTTACACGATTCCTTGCGCCATCATGGCATCAGCGAGCTTCCTGAAGCCCGCAACGTTCGCTCCCACGACGTAGTTGCCGCTCTGCCCACAGGCATGGGCCGCATCGTCCGTCGCATGGTAGATGCTTCTCATGATGCTGTGCAATTTTGCATCCACTTCCTCAAACGACCAGCAGAGACGTTCGGAGTTTTGCGACATTTCCAAGCCCGAGGTGGCGACGCCGCCCGCATTTGCGGCTTTTCCCGGACAGAAGACGACGCCGTTCGCAATGAGGAAGTCGGTGGCGTCGATGGTGGTGGGCATGTTTGCGCCCTCGGCAACGATCTTCACACCATTCTTGACCAGTTGCTTCGCGTCGTCGAGCAGAAGTTCGTTTTGGGTCGCGCAGGGCAGCGCAATGTCGACCGGCACGCTCCAGACGCCACGGCCGTCGTGGTATTCAACGCCCGCGCGCCGTGCTGCGTAATCGCAAACGCGTCCGCGTTCAACTTCCTTGACCTGTTTGAGAAGCTCGATGTCGATTCCCTGGGGATCGTGGATCCAGCCGGTTGAATCGGAGAGGGTGACCACCTTTGCTCCAAGCTGCTGAGCTTTCTCCGTGGCGTAGGTGGCGACATTGCCGGAACCGGAGACGGAAACGCTCTTTCCTTCAAGGGAGTCTCCGTGGCACGTGAGATGTTCCTGCACGAAGTAGACGAGCCCATAGCCGGTTGCTTCGGTTCGGGCACGTGAGCCGCCATAGCTGAGGCCTTTGCCGGTAAACACGCCCTCCCACGTGTTTCTGATGCGTCTGTATTGGCCGAACATATAGCCGATCTCGCGTGCGCCTGTTCCGATGTCACCTGCTGGTACGTCCGTGTCGGCACCGACGTGGCGCTGCAATTCGGTTATGAAGCTTTGACAGAACCGCATGACCTCGCCGTCGGACTTGCCCTTGGGGTCGAAGTCACAGCCACCTTTTCCACCTCCCATGGGCAAGGTGGTCAGGCTGTTTTTGAACACCTGCTCGAATCCCAAGAATTTAATGATTCCCAGATTCACCGAGGGATGCAGCCTGAGCCCGCCCTTATAAGGCCCGATGCAGCTGTTGAACTGTACACGGAAACCACGATTGACTCGGACTTTCCCTTTATCGTCAACCCAGGGGACACGAAACACGATCACGCGTTCGGGCTCAACGATGCGTTCGAGCAGACCTGCCTGCTCGTAGTCAGGATTGGCATCGATGACGGGCTTGAGGGATGTCAGGACCTCCGTGACAGCCTGGATGAACTCAGGTTGCTCAGGATTCTTCTTCCTGACCTGATCAATGACTTGATCGACGTACTTCATTTCAGCGGACCTCCATTCGAGCGATTACATACACAGCGCACCATTATAGGGATCGAAACAAAATGGCAACATACCTTTAAACAAATTGAAACAAATGAAAAGTAGCTTCCGAGGGGACCTTTTGCATAACACATGGAGTGAATCGGTCAACAGGGGAACGGGTGTCCGGTTTGCTATACTGTGGCCATGGACAAACGATTCGACAGCATTTCCTCCCACGAAACCGGAGGGGAAGGAGACGGCCTCATCTGCGGACCGCCCGATGCAGGAGGCATTGACCGTCTGGCTGATTCTCGCCAATCCCATCATGAAGGAGACCAGCGGGCTAAGCTGTCCCGCATCAAACTTGAGCTGAACAGCGTGCCGACGCTGCCGGGCGTCTATCTCTGGAAAGATAGATCGGGCCAGGTCATCTATGTCGGCAAGGCGAAACAGCTGCGGGCACGCATGCGACAATACGTGAACTTCCAGGACGAACGCGCGAAAATACCGCTGCTTGTCGATCAGATGGACTCGTTTGACTACATCGTGGTGGAAAACGAACATGAATCGCTTGTGCTGGAGAAAAACCTCATCAATCAGCACAGTCCTTTTTTCAATGCCGATTTCAAAGATGATAAGTCCTATCCGTTTATCGCCATCACGAAGGGCGATGTGTTCCCGGCCATCAAATACACGCGTGAGCGCCATCGGCCCGAAACGAAATACTTCGGACCCTACACTGACAGCCGCGCCGCGCGCTCAATGGTCGATATAGCTCGCCGCATCGTTCCGATCTGCGCTTCGTCATGCGCCGATTGGCGCCGTCTCAGACGCCATCTGGAAAGGGGAGGGACGGCTCCGGCCGAGCTGGACGGTCGTCCCTGCTTCGACGCCCATGTCGGCCTGGGGCCGGGGGCATGCTGTGGAGCGATCTCGCCCGAAGAATATGCGGGACACGTAAAGCGTATCGAACGATTTCTGGCCGGGCACCACCGTGAATTTGTCGAGGAGCTGGCGGCTGAAATGCACGAAGCTGCCGACGAGCTCGATTTCGAGAGGGCGGCGCGCATCAAGGCGCGCATAGACACGGTGAACTCGCTTGCCGACAAGCAACATGCCGTGTCCGCCCATAACCTGAACGCGGACATTGTGGGGCTTTTCCGTGAGGAGACGATTGCCGGCGTCCACGTTTTCATGGTCAGGGAGGGCCGTATCGTCAACTCCAACGAATTTGTTCTGAACCGTGGAAAAGACATTCCCGACGATGACTTGTTGCATATGTTTCTCTTGAGATACTACGACACCACCACTTCCATCCCCCATGAGGTGGTGGTTCGGGACATGCCTGAAGATGCCCCGGCGATGGAGGGGTGGCTCACGGAAAAGCTGGCCAGCCCCTACGGAGCGAAGGTGCGTTTCGTCGCTCCCCTGAAGGGAGAGAAGGCGGAGCTTGTCGCCATGGCCGAGACGAACGCGAAGCACACGCTCATGCGCTACAAGGTGCGCACAAACTACGAAGACAAGCGGATCAACGATGCGCTTCTGCAGCTCGAAAGTGCGCTCGCGCTCGAAAGGCCGCCTTTGCGCATCGAATGTTTCGACATCTCAACCATCCATGGAAGCTATACCGTTGCTTCCATGGTTGTGTTCACCAACGGAAAGCCCGACAAAAACCAGTACCGCCGCTTCAAGATAAAGACGCCGCTTGACGAAGCAAATGACTTTCTCAGCATGCAGGAGGTCATGCGCCGACGCTATGCGCCTGCGCGTATGGCTGACGAGCGTTTTGGCAGCAAGCCTGACCTCATCATCCTCGATGGCGGGAAGCCTCAGCTTTCTGCCGCGCTCAGGATGTTTGATGAGATGGGGATTGACGACATCTCCCTCTGCGGCCTCGCCAAGCGTGATGAGGAGCTGTTCGTTCCGTGGCAGGATACGGGCCCGGTTGTCCTTCCCAGCGGGTCTGCTTCGCTCTACTTGGTCAAGCAGGTTCGCGACGAAGCTCATCGCTTCGCCATAACCTTCCATCGGGAATTGCGCGGCAAAGGCATGACGTCTTCCATTCTCGATGACGTGACGGGCTTGGGCCCTGTCCGCAAAAAGGCGTTGCTGAAGGCATTCAAATCCTTCCGCAATTTGAGGGCTGCCACCCTCGAGGACATAAAGGAGGCATGCGTGGTTCCCGGCGAGGTGGCCGAGGAGCTGTATCGCGTTCTCCAGCAGTATAATGTTGGTCGTGAAGATGCTCGCGGCATAGAGGAACCTCAAGAAAACCGAGAGAAAACGGCGAGCGAAAGGAGCGCGACATGAGCGAGAAGACATCAGAACCTGCGCTGGCGCAGGATGCCGACCTGTCGCGCATGCCCGAACTGGTTATCGTCAGCGGCATGAGTGGCGCTGGCCGGACCGAAGCCATGCATGTGTTTGAAGATCTGGGATATTTCTGCGTGGACAACCTTCCGTCAAGTCTCATTGGGAATCTCCTTGAGCTCACGGGCATGCCGGGTCAGCCTGACGAGAGGCGTCGGCTTGCGGTGGTGTGCGACGCCCGCAACGGCGATTTCTTCTCCTCCCTTATGAGCGAATTGAAAAAGCTTGAGAACGTTGGCATCGACTATCGCGTGTTGTTTCTCGATGCCGCCGACGAGAAGCTCATTGCGCGATACAAGTCCAGCCGCCGCCGTCACCCGCTCTGCTCCGACGGTTCGTCTATCGCACAGGGCATCGAGCGTGAGCGCGACCTGCTGTTCGGTCTCCGTGAGAGCGCCCATCATGTCATTGACACGACGTCCATGTTGCCGCCTCAACTTCGTGCGGCCATTCGCACCTTGTTTGCCCCCGAGGCGGGCCGAGCGGGCCTTTCGGTCACCGTGTATTCCTTCGGCTTCAAGCACGGCGCGCCGATTGATGCCGATTTGGTCATGGATGTGCGTTTTTTGCCGAATCCCTATTATGAGCCTCAGCTCCGGGATCTCACGGGCCTTGACAAGCCGGTTCGGGATTTCGTCCTGTATCGTCCTGAGACCGAGGAGTTCGAGCGGCGTTGGCGTGCGTTGCTTGACTGCGTCATGCCCGGTTATGTGGCGGAGGGCAAGCAGCAGCTTGCCATTGCGATCGGGTGCACGGGTGGCCAGCATCGCAGTGTCGCCTTGGCCGAATCGACGGGCGATTACCTTAAATCCCAAGGATACCGGGTGAGCATCGCCCATCGCGATTTGGCGCTTGCTGAGACAGGCTCCAAGGCGACGGCCGCTTCCGGTCAAACCGTTCGGTTCTCGCAAGGCCGTTGAGGAGCGCTCATGTCGGACCGCGCATTTACCCATGATCCTTCGGCAACGGCCGCTTTCGCCGCGTTGTCGGACGCCCCCCTTGCGCTTGACGCCAACGAGCGTCTGCGTGCTGTCGTCATTGGGGGCGGCACGGGTGCGCCCATGTCAATTCGCACCCTGCTGTCACTTGGACTTGAAGTGAGCGCTGTCGTGGCGATGGCCGACGATGGCGGATCGACGGGCATCTTGCGGGAGGAGGCTGACGTCACGCCGCCTGGCGACGTGCGTAAATGCATTGCCGCCATGGCCGCCGACCCCGCCGATCCCCTGACGCGCGCGTTCAAATATCGGTTTCCCTTTGCGCGCAATCACACGCTTGGCAATCTCCTTCTCTCGGCGCTTGAAGATGCAGCTGGATCGTTCCCTGAAGCCATTGCGATCTGCGAGCGTTTGCTTGACGCGCGGGGACAGGTGTATCCTTCGACGCTCGACCGCGTGACGCTTGTCGCGCGGACTCGTGATGGCCGCGCACTAGAGGGGCAGGCTGTTGCTTGCCATTCGAGGACGGCTCTCCAACGGGTTGAACTGCGGTCCGCGGGGAGCATCGAGCCCTATCGTCCGGCGCTCGATGCCATCCGGGACGCGGATCTTGTGGTGCTCGGCCCGGGGTCGCTTTTCACGTCCATCATTCCCAACCTGCTCGTTCCTGGCGTCGTCGATGCCATCCGCTCATCGCGGGGAAGCACCCTGTTCGTCTGCTCGCTTGCCGATATGCAGGGAGAGACCTGGGGCCTGACGGCGCGAGAGCACGTTGAGGCGCTTATGGAGCATGGAATGCGCGGACTGGTCGACTACGTGCTCGTGCATGTCGCCTCTCCTCCGAAACCCGAGCGCTTGGCAACCGGAAGCTTCCGTACGGTTGCGGGAGCGGGATCCGGACCTTCTTTCCCTGCCGATCCAGATGCGCCGGTGGCATCGGGACGCATTCGGCCAGTATCCCTGTCCTATCAGGATATGCAGGCGATTCAGGCCCAGGGTCCCGTCGTCATCGCGCGCGATCTGGTTGATGCCGAGCGTCCTACCTGGCATGATCCACAAGCGTTGCGCGATGCATTTACGGGGGTGTTGAAGCTGTGTCGTTCACGGCAGAAGTGAAGGATGAATTGGCCCGCGTAGCTCCCGTATGCACGCATTGCGAAAAGGCGACGCTGGCCGCGCTCGTCCGCATAGAAGGCACGCTGTTCTTGGGAGGCCAAGGCAAGTATCGCATTGAGGTGGCCACTGACGTTCCGAGTGTTGCGCGCCTCATCATCAAGCTGCTCCATGAGATATATCATTTGAAAACAGAGTTGACCGTTCGTCGCAGCGTTTTGCACAAGACGCCGAACTATCTGATAGAAGTGCCGTCGCAGCAGCATCTGACCGACTCGCTGCGCGATATGGGCGTGTTGTCAGAGGAGGGTCTCGAGCGGGGAATCAGGCATGATCTGGTGGAGAAGCAATGCTGTGCTGCGGCCTATCTGCGCGGTGCCTTTCTCGGGAGCGGGTTTGTCGCGAATCCGCGAGGTGATTTTCACTTCGAGATAACGGTGGAGTCGGAGGAACTGGCTGAAGATCTGGTGGGACTCATGGCTGCGAAGGGCATCAACGCGCGGGTGATGCGGCGCCGGAATCTGTTCATGGTCTATTTGAAAAGCGGCAGTGCCATTCTGGAGTTTCTCGCTTTTGTCGGTGCCCATCATGCCGCCCTGGCCATGGAGAATGAGCGGGTGGTCAAAAGTGTCCGCAACGATGTGAACCGCATGACGAATGCAGAGATCGCGAATCAGGCGAAGAGCGCCAATGCCTCTGTTGACCAGCTGTTCGCCATTCGGACCGTTTTGGAAGCCTACGGCATGGAAAACCTGCCACCTGCCCTGCGGGATTTCATTAAGCTGCGCGTTGCTTTTCCCGATGCCACCTTGAAGGAATTGGGTGAGCGTGCAACTCCGCCTTTGTCGAAATCAGCCGTCTATCACCGCGTTCGCCGGATTGAGCAGATGGCAAAGGACATTCGGAGGTAGAATAAGCAAGGATTGGGCGTTTTGCGTTCTGTCCGGTAAACGTTTGACAGAGTATCTTTACGAAAGGGGATACGCATGGCAATCAAAGTAGGCATTAACGGATTCGGTCGCATCGGCCGCCTGGCGTTTCGTGCAATGGCGAACGATCCCGATATCGAGGTTGTGGCAGTCAACGACCTCGGTGACATTCCGGCGATGGCCCACCTGCTCAAATACGATTCCATCCATGGCCGTGCCTTTGATGCCGTTGAGGCGACTGAGGACGGCTTTATCGTCGACGGTCGTGCGGTCAAAGTTCTCTCGGACCGTGAGCCCGCCAATCTCCCTTGGGGCGAGCTTGGCGTCGATGTGGTCGTCGAGTCAACCGGCTTCTTCACTGACGGGAACAAGGCAAAGGCCCATCTCGACGCGGGGGCGAAGAAGGTTGTCATTTCTGCGCCCGCGAAAAATGAGGACATCACCATTGTCATGGGGGTGAACGACGATGCCTATAACAAGGATGTGCATCACGTCATCTCAAACGCTTCATGCACCACAAACTGTCTGGCTCCGTTCGCGAAGGTGTTGCTGGACAATTTCGGAATCAAGCGCGGTTTCATGAACACCATCCACTCGTACACCAATGATCAGAAAATACTCGACCTTCCCCATAAGGACCTGCGCCGCGCCCGTGCGGCTGCCCTGTCCATGATTCCCACGACAACAGGTGCCGCGCGTGCCGTGTCGCTCGTGCTTCCCGAGCTCAAGGGCAAGCTGGACGGTTTTGCGACGCGCGTTCCCACGCCGGACGGGTCGATGGTCGATCTTACGGTCGAGCTTGGCACGAATGTGACTGCCGACGAAGTTAACGCTGCCATGAAGGCTGCAGCCGAGGGCCCGATGAAGGGTATCCTCGAGTACACCGAAGATCCCATCGTGTCTGTCGACATCATCGACAACCCTCACTCGTCCATCTTCGACAGCAAGCTGACGATGGTGATGGGCGGCGAAGGCGATTTCGTGAAGTGCATTGCTTGGTATGACAATGAGTGGGGCTATTCCAATCGCGTGAAGGACCTTGTCAAAATACTGCTTTAGCAGACCGTGGTCCGCGCTGTCGAAAGCGTGCGGTACCTGAGCATGACGGGTTCCGCGCGCTAGGACTCGCTGGAAAGTCTTCTTGGAGGACGTGAGCCGTCGCGGCTTGTGCATCGAAGGTCACCTTGCTCAAAGGGTGACCTTGCGCCGCGGCTTGAGATTTCTCCTTCCCCGTCCCCCCGCCGTTTCTGCTTGCCCTGTTTGAGCAGGTTCGGGTGCATTTCTCCCTTGTTTGAAAGGAATCTCATGGCAGATATTAGATCCATCGCCGATTTGGACGCCGCGGGAAAGCGCGTGATCGTGCGTGTCGACTTCAACGTGCCCATTGAGGCTGGCTCCGTTTCCGACGACACGCGCATTCGCGCGGCGCTTCCCACCATCGAACGGCTTGTGGGTCAAGGCGCGCGTGTTGTTCTCGTGAGCCATTTGGGCCGTCCGAAGGGGGAGGGCTTTGAGGAGGCGTTCACGTTGCGTCCCGCAGCCCAAAGGTTGTCGGAGCTGCTTGGTAGATCCGTCGTCTTCGCTTCCGACACCGTCGGTCCCGATGCTCGCGCCAAGGTCTCGTCTCTGCGCGATGGCGATGTGCTTGTGTTGGAGAACGTGCGTTTTGACGGGCGGGAGAAGAAGAACGACCCCGCTTTCTGCGAAGAGCTTGCCCGTTTGGGCGACGTGTATGTGAATGATGCGTTTGGCACGGCTCATCGCGCCCATGCCTCGACGGCCGGCATCGCCCGCCTCTTGCCGGCCTATGCCGGCTATCTCATGCAGCGGGAGGTGTCCACGCTTTCACAGATGCTCCAAGCCCCTCGCCGTCCGTTTGTCGCCATCCTCGGCGGATCGAAGGTTTCCGACAAGATCAAGGTCATCGATGCCCTCATTGACCGGTGTGACACCATTGTGATCGGGGGAGGCATGTGCTTCACCTTCCTGATTGCCCAAGGCTATTCGGTGGGCCTGTCGCTCAAAGAGGACGACTGGGTGGAACGGGCTGCCGCCCTCCTTGCCAAAGCCGAACGGCAGGGGGTGGAGCTGCTTCTGCCCGTGGATGTGGTTGCGGCTGATCGTTTTGCGGAAGATGCCGAGATTGAAACGACTGCGGTCGAGGGCATTCCCGATGGTATGATGGGGCTCGACATTGGACCCAAGACAGCCAAGCTCTACGCCGATGCCATCGCCGGGGCGCGAACTGTGTTTTGGAATGGCCCGATGGGCGTGTTCGAGATGACGCCGTTTGAGGCAGGCACCAAAGCGGTTGCCGATGCCGTAGCGAACAACGTCGAAGCTGACACCGTCATCGGAGGAGGCGACAGCGTTGCTGCCGTCAACAAGTTTGGCTTGGGAGATAAGATGACGTTTATCTCGACTGGCGGAGGGGCTTCGATGGAACTCGTACAAGGCGAGCCTCTGCCCGGTGTGGAGGCCCTTCGGTAGAAAGGAAAGTTCTATGGCACGCAAACCCTTGATGGCGGGCAACTGGAAGATGAACAACGCGATCGGCGAAGCGGTTGTGCTGGCGCAGGAAATATCGAATCAATACGACAAGGAGACCTGGGGGGAGGACGTTGAGATCGTCGTCTGTCCGCCCTTCGTGGATCTCAAGCCGGTCAAGACTGTCTTTGACTTCGACAAGACGAAGGTTGCTGTCGGCGCTCAAAATGTATATTGGGAACCGTCAGGAGCCTTCACGGGCGAGATATCGGTGCCCATGCTCAAGGAGATCGGGTGCGCCTACTGCATCGTGGGCCATTCCGAACGCCGTGAGCTGTTCGGCGAAACGAACGAGGACGTCAACCGCAAGGTCAAGGCGCTCGTGGAGGGCGGAGTCGCTCCCATTCTGTGCGTGGGAGAATCCCTTGCCGTGCGCGATGAGGGAACGACTGAGGAGTATGTGCGCGCGCAGGTGCGTGCCGCGTTCGCCGGGGTCGATGCCGCAGCCGCGAAAGGGGCGGTTGTGGCCTATGAGCCGCTTTGGGCCATCGGCACGGGCCGCACGGCAACTCCTGAGCAGGCGGAAGCGGTGTGTGCATCCATTCGCTCGGTTTTGGGCGAGGTGCTCACGCCCGACCTTGCCGAAGCAACGCGTATCCTGTATGGCGGTTCGATGAATCCGGGCAATGTGGAGGGTCTGCTTGCCCAGCCCGACATAGATGGCGGCCTTGTTGGGGGCGCGAGTTTGAAAGCGCAGTCGTTTGTCCAGTTGATCGAGGCGTGCCTGTGATGGCTCGCCCTGCGCGCGAGGCGTCAGCCGATCCTTCCGCGCCTTCTCTCCAACGGTCGGGCCTGGTGCTTCCCGTTTGCCTTATCATCATGGACGGGTTCGGCCTTGCTGCGGCAGGTCCGGGCAACGCGATAACATTGGCGAAGACCCCTTGCTTGGATCGTATACGGGAACACTGTTCTTGGACGAAACTTGAGGCGTCGGGCGAGGCGGTCGGGCTGCCGGCCGGCCAGATGGGAAATTCCGAGGTCGGTCATCTTAACATCGGCGCCGGCAGGGTGGTGCATCAGGAACTCACGCGCATCAACCGCGCATGCGACGATGGCTCTCTCGCCGTCAACCCGGTGCTGGGGGAGGCTTTTTCTTCCGCATGCAAGCCAGGGGCTGCGCTGCATCTCATGGGGCTTCTCTCGGACGGCGGCGTCCATTCGTCAAACAAACATCTCTATGCGCTCATGCGCGCGGCCAAGGCGTCCGGCGTCCGGCATATCCTCATACATTGCTTCTTGGATGGCCGGGATGTGCCGCCGCGCAGCGGCGCGGAGTATCTTGAACAGCTGGATGCGGTGATGGCGGATTTGTCGGACGATGGGTGTCGTGTCGAAATAGGCAGCCTCGTTGGGCGGTATTATGCCATGGATAGGGACAATCGCTGGGAACGGGTGCAACTGGCATGGAATGCCATCGTGAATGCCGAGCCGCGTTCCAGCCTTTCTCCCCAGCAAATCATTGCCGAATCCTATGATTCCGACGTCACGGATGAGTTTTTGATGCCTGTCGCGCTTTCTGATCGGGGCGTGGCGGAGGGGGATGCGGTGGTGTTCTTCAACTTTCGGCCCGATAGGGCAAGGGAGCTCACCCGCGCGATAGTGGACGAAGACTTTTCGGGATTTTTCCGCTCCCGTCGCCCTCAGACATCATTCGTCTGCCTGACTGAGTATGATCCTCTGATCAATGCTCCGGTTGCGTTTCCAAAGGAGTTTCCCGAGGAGGTGTTGGCCGACGTTCTCGCCCAGGCGGGCCTTGTCCAATATCACATTGCGGAAACTGAAAAATATGCGCACGTGACATTTTTCCTGAACGGTGGCCGCGAGGAGCCGAAGGAAGGGGAGCGCCGGACGCTCATTTCCAGTCCGAAGGTGGCAACCTATGATCTTCAGCCCGAGATGAGCGAGCCCGAGGTCGCAGCTGCGCTGGCGAGTGCCATCGACGCGGACGAGGCTGACGTGTATCTGGTGAACTTCGCAAATCCCGACATGGTGGGGCACACGGGTTCCATACCAGCCGCCGTGTCGGCTGTGGAGGCGGTGGACTCCGGCGTATCAGAGGTGTTGGCTGCGATTGAGCGCAAGGGTGGCATCGCGTTGGTGACGGCCGATCACGGCAATGCTGACAAGATGATCGCCGATGACGGCTCTCCCCATACCGCCCACACGACAGCACTCGTGCCGTTCGTGCTGGTCGATTATGCGGGGACTGGGCGTGTTCTGGATGGCTCCCGGGGCGCGCTGTGTGACATCGCCCCCACGCTTCTTGAACTTATCGGCCTCGATGCTCCCGAAGCGATGACAGGGCGCAGCCTGCTTGCCCCCGAGGCGCAATAAACGTGACGTGCCTTGGACTGATTGTCTCGAGGATGTCTGACGGCAGGACAAGCGCTGGTGCACTCCGGCGCGCGTCGTCTTCGGGTTGGCCGACGGTCACTTCCAGGACCGATGGTTCAAGGCACTTGTCGCTTCGGGCACGTTTCGCTATACTCAGTGGATTGCTATGTAGTGTTGTGCTTTACCGACAGAAGAAGAGAGACGAATTTTGAACCCGCTCCTCATCATTACACTTATCCTGCTCATCGTTTCGGGTGTCGGCCTCATCGTGTTCATTCTGCTGCATTCCGGCAAGGGAACGGGCATTTCGGACATGATTGCCAGTTCGGTGTATTCGTCGCAGACCGGCACAAGCATCGTTGAGAAGAACCTTGACCGCATCACCATCATTTTTGCAATCGTGTTCATGGTGTCCCTGATTGTGCTCATGGTCATCTACCCGCAGGGGACGATTTCAAAATAGCAAAATTTACCCTTCACAATGCCTTACGCTTCCGGTAGAATAGCCTGCGTTGCGTTTGAGCAGCTTTGTCGGAGTGGTGGAACGGCAGACACGCTAGCTTGAGGTGCTAGTGCCCACATAACGGGTGTGCGGGTTCAAATCCCGCCTCCGACACCAGAAAACTGAGAAAGAGAGCTGCGGGTCTCTTTTTTCATAGCGGGTGCTTTGGGCAAAGAGGGGCTTTGCCGCAACCGTCGGAAAGGGGGTGGGCGCCGTGCCTCAAAGGGCGATGCTTTCTAAAAATCCCGTATCGGACCGCATGCGTTCCATCAGGCGGGTTCTCTGGGCCGTCCTGTTTCTGAACCTTTCCGTTGCGGCGGCCAAATATGCTTACGGGACCGCCAGCGGATCGGCTTCCATGCAGGCCGACGGCATCCATTCCGTTTTTGACTCCATGGGCAATGCGGTTGGCCTCGTGGGCATAGCTTTGGCCGCGCGTCCTGCCGACCAGGGACATCCTTACGGCCACGCCAAGTTTGAAACGTATGCGAGTCTCGTCATCGGAATCCTCCTCCTTCTGGCGGCGTTTGAGGTCGGGTCAAGCGCCGTTGGAAAGCTCTCGTCGGGCATCTACACCGCTGAGGTCACGTTTCTTTCGTTTGTGGTCATGGCGGCTACGCTTGTCGTGAACGTTGGAGTGACGTGGTGCGAACATCGATACGCCAAGCGCTTGAAGAGCGAGGTTCTCGCGGCGGATGCGAATCACACCTTGTCCGACGTGCTTGTCTCCCTTGGCGTTATCGCGGGGCTCGTTGCGGTGGCGTTGGGCTTTCCCATGGCTGATCCCCTCATGGCGCTTGTGGTGACCGTCGCCATTCTGGCAACGGCATATGACGTGTTCAGACATGCCCTTGCCACGTTGTCCGACCGTGCGCGCATTCCCGAGGAAGACGTGAGGAAAGCGGCGTTGTCCATTCCGGGCGTTCGCCATGTGCATCGTATCCGCACCCGGGGAACCGAAGGTGAGGTATACGCCGATTTGCATGTGCTTGTCGCCTCGGAGATGACGGTGAGTGAAGCCCATGCGCTTGCCGACGATGTCGAGAAGACGATCGAGACATGTTTTCCCAACGTCATTGAGGTGCTGGTCCACATTGAACCCGACGACGGCCATGAAGAATGACGTGAGGGCTGGGGCAGCCCTGTTCGATGTTGGTGCCACGCTGCTGCATCCTTGCCCTTCGGTTGCAGAGACGTTTGCCAGGATTGCCGCCGAGCGTGGACATGGGCTCACCGTGCGGGACGTTGAGCCCCATATGCCAGGCATGGAGGCCTTTTACGAGGCGGAATATCTTCGCGACGGTGATTTTTGGTGCTCCCACGAAGGCTCGGTCGCCATCTGGCTCGATCAATACCGCTATCTGAGCCATGCGCTCGGCATCGTGCAGGACGCTGAGGGCATGGCTCAGGCCGTGCATGAGGCGTACCGCCGCGCAGATCATTGGCGACTCTATCCCGACGTCCTGTCGTGTCTCAATGGCTTGAAGGAAAGAGGGATTGCGCTTGCCGTTGTCTCAAACTGGGATGCGGAGCTTGAAGGCCTCTTGCGCGACCTGGAGTTGCTGCCCTATTTCGATTTGGTCATCTCCTCCGCGAACGTCGGATGCCGCAAACCTGATCCGGTCATATTCGAACATGCCCTAGAGCGTCTCAACGTCGCCTCTGGCAATGCGGTCCATGTGGGCGACCGTCCTGATGCCGATGGAGACGGTGCGTCTGCTGCCGGCATACGTCCGCTCATCATCGATCGCGATGGGTCAAAGGCCGGTTGCGGCTATGAATGTCTGAGGTCGCTTGCTGAGGTTTCCCGGTTGGTGGCGTGATTGGCACAGCTTGCGCAACTGCTGTCGCGGTGAAATGAGGCGGCTGAGACACCGGGCTGTCCCGCCCAAGAAAAAACGCACCCACCAAGATCGCTTCGTGGGTGCGTGCAATTGCGTGGTGGGCGATAGAAGATTTGAACTTCTGACCCCTACCGTGTCAAGGTAGTGCTCTCCCCCTGAGCTAATCGCCCACGCTCTTGATCTGCTGCATCGTTTCCGTTCCAGCAAGCAGTTAGTTTATCAGATTGGTGCCGTCTGTCAAAGAGAAATCTGAAAATCTTATAAGACGACTCCCTGCGGGGCTGAGGCTCTCCGGGATGTCGGGCGCAGCGCGTGCGTGGACGTTGCTTTTGTCGCTGCGCTTGTTTTCAGGAAAAAGGATGCAGCGTCCGTGAGACGTCCTGCATTCGTATGGGTGGCTGTGGGCCGCAAGGATCGACGGGGGGGCAAAGGGGATCTTGTGTATGCTGGGAGCTCGTTGGACCGTGGCGCGGCAGTCCCATTCTGAGATTTCATGAAATAACACTTGCATGAGCTTGGGCGTTCCATTAATATAGTTCCTCGCGATGCGGACGTGGCTCAGCTGGTAGAGCACGACCTTGCCAAGGTCGGGGTCGCGGGTTCGAATCCCGTCGTCCGCTCCATCCGTTGATAAGAGGCCGGTCATATCCCCGTTTTGGCCGGCCTTTCTTTTCACCGATTCGTGTTTCATGGCGACGTGGCCAAGTGGTAAGGCAGAGGCCTGCAAAGCCTTCATCCCCGGTTCGAATCCGGGCGTCGCCTCCAACCCGTTCCTTCTCGAAGGATAGGGCATGCAGCATCTCGTGATGCGGACGTGGCTCAGCTGGTAGAGCACGACCTTGCCAAGGTCGGGGTCGCGGGTTCGAATCCCGTCGTCCGCTCCATTCACCGGCAGACATGCCGCTTGCCTTCCCTCAGAATTCTGCAGACATTCCCTTGCCAAGTCCCTTGACGCGCAGCATGCTTGATGGCCGCTGGCTGAGCCGGGTTTTCCCGTGCTGCCTCCAGCGTGTCACGATGTCAGAGGAGTCATTCGTATGCCCACATAGACGGCGGTGTCGGGCAATCCTTCAATGTCATAGTAGGATGAAAGCAAGATGGCTGAAATGCGCCACGAGCACGTTGTGCCGCCAACGTCGATCGTGCCGGCCTGAAAGGTGTTTCCCGCCTCGTCGGTGCCAGACTCGCCGAGGGTCGACGTGTCGAACGCCTCGGCCACGAGAGCGTTCTGGATGGCGGCGTCAACGCTGCCTGATGTGAAGTCGGCGTACCATACCCCCATGTCGGTGACGTCATTGCGCGTGACCGTCATGCGCCACGATCCGTTCAGGAATCGTGAGGCATCCGCGGCCGAGAGGCTGTTGATGCCGCTGAGGTACATGACGCCAGCATCGGCGACGCTTACGTCAGACGGAAGTTTGAAAAGGTCGAATCCTCCATTCGCGCTATCGTCCGCCGACGATACCTCATAGGTGGTAAGGCCGGAATCTGCGAAGGTCTGCTTGATCGATTCGTTGTCGAGTAAAAAGAGGGAAGAAAGTTGAGGGAGGTCGAGCGATACGGACCGTGAGAGGTTCTCCTCAACGGTCAGCTGGGTTCGCGCTGCCGAGTTGTAGACGCTGTCGAGGACATTGAACAGGATGACTCCGCCGATGACGGCGGCAACGACCACGAATGCTCCCATGACGGCCTTCGCTGACTGAGGCATGTCAAGCGGCCGTTTCAGCCCGCTTCCGTCCAGATGGCGGACCGGTCCGTCCGTGTCGACGTATTCCTTTGCGTGCGCGTTGAACATCATGGCCACTCCTGCGGGATTTGTGTACTTCGGGCATTATAGCATTGCCGCTTGGCGCTGCTCGTGGTAGGATTCTTTCCGCCCGTGGGGGAGTAGTTGGCATAGGTGACTATGCGGCACGTCAACATCTTGGCGTTCGGTCGTTTTGCGGCTGGGCATCTGGTGTGTCTGAAATAACGAGACTCATGGCGCGGTTTGCATGTACGTGCGGCTGCGCGATGAGTCTTTTTTTGTGACGCATCGCTGAGGGGCGCAGATGAGAGCATCGGGAAAAGGAGCACCACTTGATTGATCTTTCCATCTTCACGACTCCCCAGGCATGGATCAGCTTGGTCACCCTCATCTTTCTTGAGATCGTGCTCGGAGTTGACAACCTCGTGTTCATCTCCATCACGACGAACCGCCTTCCCCCCGAGAAGCAGCATATCGGGCGCAAGCTTGGATTGGCTGGTGCGCTTGTCATGCGCATCATCTTCCTGTCGTTCGCATCCTTCCTCGTCCATCTCACGACGCCTCTGTTCACCATCGATCTCGGTGCGTTTTCTCACGGCTTCTCGGTGCGCGACGTCGTCATGTTGGCCGGTGGCACCTACCTCATCTACAAGGGTATCGCAGAGCTGCTTGATGTGTTGGGCCTCGTCGAGCTCAAGGCCGAGTGCTCGGAAGAGCACAAAGTCCTACATATGATCAACCTGCCTCAGGCGGTGGGCACGATCATGGTCATGGATTTGGTGTTCTCCATCGATTCGGTCATCACGGCCGTGGGCTTGGCCGATAGCCTCATCATCATGATCTTGGCGGTCATGATTGCGGTTGTCCTGATGATGGTGTTCATTGATCCTATATCCGATTTCATCAACAGCCATCCTGAGATGAAGATTCTCGCCCTGTGCTTCATCACGGTCATCGGCGTGCTGCTGGTGCTCGATTCTGCGGGCATAAATTCCGGCATTGAGGTGCTTGACATGCACGCCGAGAAGCTGATGGTCTACTTTGCGATGGTGTTTGCCTTTGTGCTTGAGCTTATCCAGATGCGCTATAACGCGAATTTTCTCGCGTGGCGCAAGGACCGCTGGAAGCAGGACACCAAGGCGCAAATCGAGAATGTGCGAGCTGAAATGATGGAGCAGCTTGGCCGTGAAAGGGAAAGCGCCACGACCGAGACCGGTGAGCGCCATGCCGCCCAAGAGCGCATCACGCCGGTCATCATTGGGAACAACGTCTATGTCATGATGCCCGTTGCCGGAGAGGATGCCTCCTCGTTCAAGGAGCTCATGGGGGCATCCGCTGAGATTGACGCGGCATTTGACAAGCCGCTCGAGATCAATGCGGACGATGTGAGCGTGGAGGATGCCGGCAAGGAGGATGACCCCGTTTATGAGGTTCCTGCAAAGGAGTGACCCTCATGCTCCATGGTTGCCGGCGAAAAGGTCAAACCCCTCTTCGGAAAGATAGAATCGGGTAGCTTTCCGAAGGATATGCGCGGAAAAAGGGGTCGTGAGGCCGGTTATCTCTCCGTCGAACTGCACTTCCATCGGCGGGTCGGCATCGACATGGACCTCGCGGGCTCGATGTAGCTCGAGCGAATCGGTACGGTCGGGAAAGTCTCCTCCTCGATCCAGCAGCCCTGCTATGACCGCGGGGATGAGCTCAAAGGCGTTCTGCGCTTTCAGGACAATGACGTCAAACGCCCCGTCCCGGGGTTCGTTGCTGTGAGTCACCGAAATGTCGAACTGAATTTTTGAGAAGTTGGCGAGGAGGATTCCCAGCCCGTCGCTCTCAAAGACCTTGCCGTCCAGGGTGAGTGTGAAGTGAGACGTTTGGGGAAGGGGGTTTGCGATGGCGGCTGAAAGATAGGCCATGGGACCAAGCAGCTTTTTGGAGGATTTTGCGCCAGCCATGATGGTTGCGTCGTATCCCGCTCCGGCCATGATCCCGAACCCGAACCACTGGCCTCCGACTTCTATCTCGCCGAGATCGAAGTCGAGCGTGCGGCCTTCCCTCACGAGTTTGGCCAAGGCATGGGGTTCAAGAGGCGACGCGAGATTGAGGGCAAGCAGATTCGCCGTCCCCGCGGGAAAAGGCAGGATGGGAATGCCTGAATCGTGAAGGATGTAGCTCACCGTGGCAACTGTGCCGTCTCCGCCGGCGGCCGCCACGGCATCGAAGCGGCCGGCGTCGGAAAGAAAGGTGCGAAGATCGGTGGTGCCGTCGGTTGATCGTATGCAAACCTCGTCGCCATCTTTGATGAACGCGCGGATGAAGTCGTACACGGCACCTTCGCCAAAGCCGGATGCGAGATTATTGATCACGAGCAGTTTCACAGAATACCTTTCTGTTGTTATGATGGCATGGTACAACATGGAGCGAGAAACACAAGATAAGGAACATTCAGTGTACATTGCAGACCAAGAAAACCTCATGGCGTTCGTCGAGCGTTCCGCCACTTCGAGCGTACTGGCCATCGATACTGAGTTTCTGCGAGAGAAGACCTATTATGCGCGGCTTTGCCTCATCCAGCTTTCCACCGACGAGGAGACGGCCATCGTCGATCCGTTCGCGGTGGACGACCTGAGCGTCCTTGCCCCCCTCCTGACCGACGGGCAAATCGTCAAGCTGTTTCATGCCGGCCGACAGGATTTGGAAATACTCTACCGCGAGGTGGGGGTGTTGCCGGTGTCGATCTTCGACACGCAGGTGGCGGCGGCGCTTTTGGGCCATACGCAGCAAATTGGCTATGCGGCGCTCGTGCATGCCGAATGCGGCGTATCGTTGAAGAAGGTCGACTCGTTCACCGACTGGTCACGTCGGCCCCTTTCCGAATCCCAGCTTCGCTATGCTTCGGAGGACGTCATCTATCTTCCGCGCTTGTATCAGCGCATGCGCGCGTCCTTGGAGGCCAAGGGCCGGCTGGTGTGGCTCCAGCACGATTTCGAGGAATTGGTGGATCCCTCGCGTTATGCCGTGAACGAGCGAGAGCGGTATCGGCGACTCAAGCGCGTGTCACAGCTTTCCCGTCGGCAGCTTTCGGCTGCGCGGGAGGTGGCGGCGTGGCGCGAAATCGAGGCGCAGCGTCGTGACGTTCCCCGCAAGTGGGTGATCACCGATGAGCAGATCGTCGAGGCGTGCAAGCGTGAGGCGCGGACCATTGATGAACTCTTCATGGTGCGGGGCCTCTCCGATCGCCTTTCCACCAAGGATGCCCGTGCGGTGGTGTCGCTCGTCGTGGCGGCACTTGATGCACCGGCGGACACCTGGCCGGAGCTTGACCGCTGCACGCGAGCCGAGCCGAACGTCGATGCCCAGATCGATCTCATGACTGCTCTCGTGCGTTTGCGTGCCAGGGAAAATGATGTGGCGCTGCCCACGTTGGCGAGCCATGACGACCTTGCCCGCGTTGCCCGCGGGTATCGAGAGGGTATCGATCTGATGCGTGGATGGCGACGTTCGATAGTGGGAGACGAGCTGATCGATCTTCTTGACGGCAAGATATCTCTCGCTCTCGACGGCGCGGATCTGACGGTTGAGAGACGGATGGGGCAGGTGCGTGGCAGCTGTGGCGAAAACAGCACGGAACCGTAATGCCCGTTTGGTGATTTCACAGTGTTTGCCGGTAGTCTTTAGCGAATTTTTCCTGCTCTAGTATACTGTTCGAAAACGAAAAGGGCCCGGTGCCGCCCTGCTTCCGATCAGCGGTGGGGACGGTTCCGGACGAAGGAGTGATGTCCACCATGTTCGATTACAGCTATCTGCTGCTCATCGTCGTGACGCTTATCATTGGCGGGTTTGCCACGTGGTACGTCAATTCGCAGCTGAAGAAATACACCCATGTCCCCATATCAAACGGTTATACGGGGGCCGAGGCGGCACGCCGCATGCTTTCCTACTACGGCGTTTCGAACGTCGAAGTGCATCGAGGAGGTGCCGGCCAGGACTTCTTTGACCCGCGGACGAATTCCGTGACGCTTTCTCCCGATGCCTACGACGGCCGCTCCATCACGGCGACGGCCACCGCCTGCCATGAGGTGGGCCATGCCTGCCAGCATGCCGAGAACTATATGCCCATGAAGATACGCGGCGCCATCGTGCCCGCGGTGAATTTGGCATCCAACGCCTGGATATTCCTGCTCATGATGGGTATTTTCCTGCAGATCGCACAGCTTACGACGCTCGCCATCATCATGTATGCCGCGGTGGTCGTATTCCAGCTGGTCACGCTTCCGGTTGAGTTCAATGCTTCCCGCCGGGCGATGATCTACCTGGACACCATTGCCCTTCCCCAGTCCGAGCAGAGCGGCGCGTTCAGCGTGCTGCGCGCGTGTGCCCTCACCTACGTTGCGGCCGCCCTCACTTCCATCCTGCAGCTGCTTTGGCTGCTGGGACAAAACAGGGATTAGAGTCCCTCGTGGCGGAACGGGAAACCGAACGGCAAGCAGGGCTGAATGCAGCGCTTGACCGGGCGCGGGCGGCGACGTCTTCTCCCTCAGGCTCAACTGCAGCCGTCCTGTCCGTGTCGGCAGCCATGGCTTTGGCCAAGGGTGCGCTTGAGGGCGTGACGGTGCGCTTGGTGGGCGAGGTGTCCGAGGTGTCATGCAAGCCCGGCTACAAGGCCGTCTACTTCACGGTGAAGGACAAAGGTGCCAGCCTTCCCTGCATGATGTGGAACAACCGCTATCAAGCGTCTGGCGTACGTCTTTCCATCGGTCAGTTGGCGGAGTTGACGGGCCGCTTCACTCTGTATGCCCCGAAGGGCCGCATGAACTTCGACGTGTTCTCCCTTGCTCTTGCGGGCGAGGGAGACCTGCGTCTCAAAGTCGCGAACCTCGCCAAGAAAATCGAGGCCGAGGGACTCATGAACCCTTCGCGCAAACGGCCTCTTCCGGAGTTGCCGGCCGTTGTCGGTCTGGTCACGTCTCCTCGCGGTGCTGCGGTCCATGACGTGCTGCGCACGCTGCGCAGGCGCTTTCCCCTTGCGCGCGTGTTGGTTGCAGGTGTCGCGGTGGAAGGCCGGGACGCTGCGGCGGGGATCGCGGAGGGGATGCATTGTGTCGTGCGCGGGGGAGCTGAGCTGGTGCTCGTCGTGCGTGGCGGTGGTTCGTTCGAGGACCTGATGCCCTTCAACGACGAAGGGCTGGCACGCGCCATCGCTGCATGCCCGGTACCGGTGGTCACCGGCATCGGGCATGAGCCTGACACCTCCATCGCCGATATGGTCGCCGACGTGCGGGCTTCTACGCCCACGGCGGCTGCCGAGGCGGCCAGCCCGTCGCGTGAGGGTCTTGCCGGGTTGCTCGACTCGCGAGCCCGGACGCTTTCGGCTTCGGTGTCGCGCTGCCTTGAGCGTGAGGCTGCGGCGCTGAACCTCTTTGCGGAACGTCCCCTGTTCCGCGATGCCCATGTACTGTTCGCAACCGAATCGCAAACGCTTGACCTTGCGGCCGATCGGCTCGTGCGGGCTGTTCCTCTCAATATAGAGCGTGACCGGGTGCGCCTGGCTTCCTTGGCGGAGCGGCTTGCTCCTTCCGCATCGCGGAGGATCGAGCGCCTCTCGACTCGCATCGAGGCCTTGTGCGGTCGGCTCTCCGTTGCCGGGAGCAGCCTCGTGCCACGTTTCGAGCACGAAGTCGTTCTTCGCGCTGCGCGCCTGGACGATTTGTCGCCGCTTGCCGTCTTGGGACGGGGCTATGCCATCGCCCGTACGGAGCAGGGTTCGGTTGTCAAACGGGTCGGCCAAGTGGACATCGGCGATGTCCTGTCGGTTTCTGTCGCCGATGGCTCTCTCGCTTGCCGCGTCGAAGGAACCGAACAAGTAGATACTGCCGTGATACCATGGAAGGACGAAGGATGACCGAATCACCAAAACCCCTCAAGGAGTTGACGTTTCGCGAAGCGATGGCCGAGCTTGACGGCATCGTCGGCGTGCTGGAAAGCAACACGCTCGAGCTTGAGGAGAGCCTTCAAAGCTATGAGCGGGGTGTCGCACTGCTCGCCGCACTTCAGAAGCGTTTGTCTGAGGCGCAGCAGAAGGTCGACGTCCTTATGGGCGAACTGTCTTCTGACGTCGATGACGCAACCCGTGATGCGACGCTGTCATGACCGGCAAGGCTTGAGGAGAGATAACGATGCGCAAGGAAGAGTGCCTTTTCTGCAAAATTGTGGCAGGAGAAATTCCTGCGACCAAGGTGTACGAAGACGATTGCGTGCTCGCGTTTGAGGATGCGAACCCCCAGATGCCGGTGCACACGCTCATCGTGCCGAAGAACCATTACGACAACATCGGGGATGACATTCCCGAAGACGAAATGGGCCATCTGTTCAACGCAGTGAAGAAGGTCGCCGAGCTCAAGGGCATTGCCGAGAGCGGCTATCGCGTCATTGTGAACACGAACGACGACGCGCAGCAATCGGTCCACCATGTGCATGTGCATGTGCTTGGCGGTGCCCCGATGAACATAGGGAACCCCTCGTTGCGCTAAACGATGAGCGGGGCGGAGGACGTCCACCCCGGGGTTCCGTTTCTCTTTTTTTCGGCCAACGGCATGCCGTTGGCCGAAACAAGGACGCATAACCATTCAACGGTCATACTCCTTGCCTAAAATTGACGATTTAGGACATGATCCATGGAGGAGGCAGGTCATTGAACGTACTAGTCATCAATGCGGGCTCGTCGTCTTTGAAGTATCAACTGGTAAACGTCGAGAGGCACGAGCTGCTTGCCAAAGGCATCTGCGAGCGTGTTGGGTCGGCTGAAGCATTCCACAAGCATGGACTTGACGAGAATGAGGTCGTCATCGATGCGCAGATGGCGGATCACAATGCCGCCATGGCTCTCGTGCTCGAGTCGCTCACCACGGGACCGACGAAGGCCATTGAATCGCTTGACAGCATCGATGCCGTCGGCCATCGCATCGTTCAGGGGGGCAAGTACTTTGCCCACTCCGTCATCATAGATGACGAGGTTGTCGGCCGCATCGACGAGCTGGCCGAACTTGCGCCGTTGCACAACAAGGCTGCTCTCATGGGCATTCGTGCCTGCATGAACCACATGCCCGATGTTCCGATGGTCGCCGTGTTCGACACCTCATTCTTTCAGACGCTTCCGCCGAAAGCCTACATGTATCCTTTGCCTTATGAACTCTACGAAAAGTATGCCATTCGGAAGTATGGCGCCCATGGGACTTCGCATCGCTATATCTCTGAGCGTGCCGCCGCCGTCCTTGACGAGCCGATCGACGACCTCAAGCTCATCACCTGCCATTTGGGCAACGGATGCTCCATTTCAGCCATCGATCACGGCGTGGCGGTCGACACGTCAATGGGGCTCACTCCCCTTGACGGCCTCATGATGGGCACGCGCTGCGGGGCCATCGATCCCGCGATCGTCCCCTTTCTGATGGACCATGAGGGACTTTCCTCATCTGAAGTGAATGACCTGATGAACAAGGAGTCGGGACTGCTCGGCATCTCGGGCATCAGCAACGACCTCCGCAGCGTCCGCAAGGCATCCGAGGAAGGCAATGAGCGTGCGATGCTGGCCTATGACATGTACTCGAATTCCGTGAAAAAATACATTGGCCAGTATATTGCCGTCATGGGCGGGGTTGATGCCATTGTCCTCACGGCGGGAGTGGGAGAGAACTGCACCAAGATGCGGCGCATGATCTTTGCCGGCCTGCAGCCCCTGGGTATTGTCCTTGACGAGGAGAAGAACCGGCATCGCGGGTTCGAGCGTGAAATATCGGCTGACGATTCTCCCGTGAAGATAATCATCATTCCCACCAATGAGGAATACATGATTGCCCGCGACACCTATGAGATCGTCCATGAGAGGCGGGGCATCGAAGGCGGCGTGCTCGAGGAAGAACCGGCTATCGCCTAGCTGATCAGTCCTGTTTGACGTATTTCGAAAAGCTCGGGGCAAAAGTCCCGAGCTTTTTTTGTGCAGTTATTCGCCCGCGCGTGCCTGCGCCTGCACGCAGGTAATGGCGATCACGCCCACGATGTCATCGGCGGTGCAACCGCGTGACAGATCGTTGACTGGAGCAGAAATACCTTGCGTGACCGGCCCGTAGGCTTCTGCTCCTGCCAACCGCTGAACCAGCTTGTATCCGATGTTTCCCGCATCGAGGTCAGGAAATACCAGCACATTGGCTCGACCTGCAACCGGTGAGTCGGGTGCCTTGCTGGCTCCCACGGAATCGACGATGGCGGCATCGAGCTGCAATTCGCCATCGAGAGCAATGTCAGGAGCGAGCTCCTTGGCAATGGCCGTTGCTTCGACCACCTTGGCTGCATCGTCATTCTTGGCCGAACCGTAGGTTGAGTGGGAGAGCAGCGCGACCGCTGGCTCGGTTCCCATGAGGGCCTTCCATGACCGTGCTGAATTGATCGCGATGTGGGCCAGCTTTTCTGCATCGGGTTGCACTTCCAGCCCGCAATCGGAGAAGATGAACGTTCCTTGCTGGCCTTTGTCGCACCCGGGAACGACCATGACGAAAAAGGAGCTGACCAATCGCACGCCCGGTGCCGTCTTGAGTATCTGCAGACAGGGTCTCAGCACGTCTCCCGTGGCATGGCATGCGCCGGCCACCATGCCGTCTGCCTTTCCTGTCTTGACCATCATGACGCCGAAATACAGAACGTCATCCATGAGCTCGAGTGCCTTTTCAGGAGTCATTCCTTTGCGCTGGCGAAGATCGAAAAGTGTGGCAGCAAGTTCCGTGCGAAGATCGGAGGTGCGCGGGTCGATAATGGATGCTCCGGTCAACTCGTAGGCGCTCGCCTCTATGGAGGCGGAATCGCCGAGAATGATCAGATTAGCGACTCCTTTGGCGAGTATGCGCTCAGCCGCTGCGAGCGTGCGCTCGTCGTCTCCCTCGGGCAAGACGATGGTCTGCCGATCGGCCTTGGCCCGGGACAGCATGGAATCAAGAAAAGAACTCATTGCACCATCCTTTCGTAACTTATTCGATTTGTATGATAATTCACGCAGCGTTTCAGCTTCCCGGTAAAATGACTCTCGGTGCAATATGCGCATAATTCGGGCCAGGGAAGGCCCGGTTTGCTGTTTAGAGGACAAGGAAGGTACCCATGGGCGTGCAGTACTGCGAGTTCAGAGATGTCGACATCGCCGAATATGACGCTGTGGTCGTCGGAAGCGGGTTTGCCGGAAGCGTCGTTGCCCGGGAGTTGGCCGAGCGGTCGGACAAGCGGGTTCTCATCATTGAGCGCCGCTCCCATATCGGCGGAAACATGTATGACGAGGAGGACGAGGCCGGCATCTTGGTGCACCGCTATGGGCCCCACATCTTTCATACCAACGACAAGCGCGCATTTGACTATGTGCGTCGCTTCACCGAATGGCGCGACTATCAGCATGAGGTGCTCGCCGACTGGTACGGCACCTACCTGCCCGTGCCGTTCAACAAGAACTCCTTGGAGATCGTCTTCGGCAAGGAGAAGGCGGCGAAGCTCATCGACAAGCTCATCGAGACATTTGGCGACGAGCGGAAGGTGACGATCAACGAGCTTCGGAGCCAAGACGATCCGGAACTCACGGAGATTGCCGACTTCATCTACAAGAACGTCTTTCTCTACTACACGCAAAAGCAGTGGGGCCTCACGCCCGAAGAGGTCGATCCCAGTGTCACGGCGCGTGTCCCGGTGTTCGTTTCGCGGGACAACCGCTATTTTCAAGATTCCTATCAGGGCATGCCCCTCAATGGTTATACGCCGCTGTTTGAGCGCATGCTTGACCATGAAAATATCTCCGTGTGTCTGAACACGGAGGCTGAAAGCGTGTTTGACCTTGAATTCGAAAGCGGCGAGGAGGATGCTCCGCTTGCTGGCATATCCATCAAGGACCGGCTGTTCTCCGGTCCCATCATCTATACCGGCCCTCTTGACGAGCTGTTCCTTTCCCGTTTTGGCCGCCTGCCTTACCGCAGCCTTGATTTCGTGTACGAGACGCATTCCGTGCCACATGTGCTTCCCTGCGGCACGGTGAACTTCACGGTGACGGAGGATTACACCCGTATCACCGAATTCACCTATCTGACCGGCCAGAAGTCTGACAAGACCACGCTCATGAAAGAGTATAGCCACGCCTACGACGACCCGAATACGCAGACGCCGTACTACGCCATACTCTCGGACGAGAACACGGCTCATTACAATCGCTATCGTACCCTGACCTCGACCTTGCCAAACTTCCATCCCCTTGGCAGATTGGCCGAATATCGGTATTACAACATGGACGTCATCATAGGACGGGCTCTCGCGCTTGCTGACGAACTGGTGAGGTAGCCCTCCATGAAGACCATCACCTTTGCGGTGCCGTGCTACAACTCGGCGGCCTATATGGATACCTGCATAGAGTCGATCCTCACGTGCGGCGACGATATCGAGATCATCATCGTCGACGATGGATCGACGCAGGATGACACGGCTGCCAAAGCCGATGCATGGCAAGAGCGGGTTCCCGACATCATTCGTGCCGTGCATCAGGAGAACGGTGGGCATGGGCAGGCGGTCAACACGGGCTTGGCTCATGCGAAGGGACGCTATTTCAAAGTGGTCGATTCCGATGACTGGCTTGACAAGCTGGCGATGCAGGAGGTAATGGATTACCTGAGGCTGCAGGGCGAGAGGGAGAGTCCGACCGATCTTGTCATTGGAAACTACGTGTATGAGAAGGTGCACGAGGATTCACGCACCGTTATGCACTATCGCAATGTGTTTCCGGAAGGCCGCGAGTTCGGGTGGGGCGAGGTTGGCCATTTCCTGCAGAGCCAATATCTTCTGATGCACTCTGTCATCTATCGCACCCAGCTGCTGCGTTCTATCGGTCTGGTGCTGCCGCAGCACACCTTCTATGTGGACAACATCTTTGTGTACGTGCCCCTGCCCCATGTCAAGACCATGTACTATCGCGATGTGGACATGTACCGCTATTACATCGGCCGCGAGGATCAAAGCGTCAATGAGAGCGTGATGATGGGTCGCATTGACCAGCAGCTCCGGGTGACTCGCCTCATGATCGATGCGGTGCGGCTGCCGGACGGAGTGCCTGAGAAGCGCCTCGAACGCTATATGGAAAATTATCTCTCCATGATGATGTGCATCTGTTCCATCTTCCTTCGGATGATCGACACGGATGAGGCAGAAGACAAGCGCGAGGCCATCTGGGACTATTTAAAACATAACAACCCGGATGTCTATCGGCATATCCGCCATAGTGCCCTCAACAGGGGAACGAACCTGCCCACGCAACTCGGCCGCCGCATTGGCATCACGGGATACCGCATGGCACAGAGGATTTTCAAGTTCAACTAGCTGAGCGTTGCGCGGATTGCGGCCTCTGTCTCGTGTGAGGCAGAGGCCGCAACCGGGCTACATTCCTGAGAACAGAGCGCTCAGCGCCACCAGCACGCCGACGACCGACTCTCCCCCCAAAATGCCGCTTGACACGATCAGGCCGGTCTCTGCCTGCGCTTTCTCTCTTGTCGCCGCGTCTTCGGGCGAAAGCCCCGCGCGGCGGTGTCTGCAGATGCCGTCATACACCAGTTTTGCCAGGGCGCCGAGGAAGGCCGAGAACGACAGATAGAAGGGAAGGTAGACGCCAAGCCCCAACATCATGGACGGGAATCCCGCCATGTAGAGGAGAAAGCCTCCTGCCAGGCCTATGCCAAATGCCGGAAGAACGGGGATGCCTGACACCATGGTGGCTACCACAGAGGCCTGTGCCGAGACGAACGTTCCCTGGGGCCCGAACGCTTCGGGGCCATAGGCTGACACGAGCACGGTCATGACGGCCACGGCGACAACTGCTCCAAGCACGGCGCCGATGGCCTGGCCAAGCCACTGGGCTTTCGCACTGGTGCCCAGCACCCGTCCAGCATGGAAGTCGTTCATCACGTCGCCGGCAAGCCCGCAGGCGACGGCGACGATTCCTGCCACGAAGAACAGCTGCACATGAGGAAGGTCGGAAGCGGCTGCAACGGCCAGAAGCACGATGAGGCCGAATATCTCCATCGGATCGATGCCGGTCTGTCCGACGCTCTGCGCGCTCATGGCGGTTGCAACGAAGGCCAGGGTCACCACGATGATGGCGGGGAGGGGGCCAAGGCCGAGCCCGAAGCATATGACAAGTGCGGTGGCGGCAACCGCCAGAGCTGCGAGGCCGGCCGTGAGCCGCATGCCGCCGAACCGGATGCCGTTCTTCGTGGCGTCGTTGCGTTCCGTCGTTCCAATCCCCGCCCGCGTCATGTTGGCGCCCCTTGCTTTCCGAAGGACAGGGATGGCCTTCGGAAGGACGTCTTTGAACACGACGCCCACGCCTGCGCCCATCATGAGTCCCATGCCAAGGCTTGAGACGATGCTCTGCCCGGTGGCGCTGTCCCAGAGGCCGACAGCCGATGCCCCGACGATCAGTCCGAAGTTTGCGAGGACGGCACCGGCGAACCATATGACAACCGCTCCGGTTCCCACAAGGAAGCCGACCGCCAGCAGCATGGGCGAATTGTAAATGCCAAATGCAACGCCGGGAATTCCTGCGTTGCCAAAAAAGAGAGTTGGGACGATTCCGAGCCAGTCACGCAGCGCCGTGTACAGCCCGGCAAGGCCCAGGGAGCCAAACAGCTTCAACCCCGTCTTCCCGCCGGCATCGCCCGCGATGATCGTTTGTGCCGCAGCTTCGCCGATGGGATACTCGAGCCCAGACTCCTCGATGAAATGACGGCGGAGGAGCGCCGTGCTGACGAGGCCGAGAGAGACGCCGGAAAGGGCGACAAGGGCCATTTCCATCCATCCCGAATCATCGGCATATCCGAGCATCCAGATGCCGGGAATAGTGAAGGCCAGGCCGCCTCCCACCATGGCTCCGGCCGACATCACGGTGTGGGTGACGTTGACCTCATTGAGGCTGGCTCGTCCCCGCCCGAGGGCTTTCAGGAAGAACAGCGAGATGATTGCCGCAAACACGATAGGCCAGGGCAATGCGCCCATCTTGAGGGCCGTGTACACCGATGCGGCGGTGATGACGATGCATCCGATGCATCCGATAAGGATGCCGCGGAGGGTCAACTGCCCCTTGACAGAGTTCATAGTTCGCTCCTTTTCGTATATCCGCTTCCCCTTGTTGCGAGAAGTCGGGTTACTGGGTGGACCGTTACAGTATAATCGGCTCAGACGGCGAGGAACATCGTCAATCGTGCAAGAGTGTGGGTGAATTCGTTGGAAGGTGAGACTCGATGGCAGAGGAACCCCGGGACATCCATCAAAAGGCGACGTGCGTGCTGGCGGTTGATGTCGGCAATACCAAGACGAGGTTCGGCCTGTTCAACGACGATGTGCTTGACTCTCTCTGGGAAATTACGACGTCTGACGGCATGACGGCAGATGAGGCTCGCCTTGCCATCGCCGGATTTTTTTCTATGGCGGGGTTTGCGAACGATCAAAAAAGAAGCAAGGTGGCCGGCGTCTGCCCGTCGGATTCCATCTTGGCATGCGTTGTCCCCGGCCTTGTGGAGCCTTGGACGGCGGCGTTGCGTCATGCCTGCGGCCGCCGCCCTCTGGTTGTGGGGCCGGGGTTGAAAACGGGCATCAAGATGAACTACAAGGATCCGTCGGAAGTGGGGCCGGATCGCGTGGCGGACCTTGTGGCTGCCAAGGCGTCATACGGACATCCTCTCATCATTGTGGATTTAGGGACGACGACAAATTTTGAAGTTGTCGACAACGAAGGAGCGTTCGCGGGGGGAGTCATAGCGGCTGGCTTGCTGTTGGCTGCCCGCTCTCTTGCTGCGGCTGCTGCCCGCCTTCCCGTCATTGAGGTTCAGGCGCCGCCTGCCATCATCGGCAAGACCACGCGCGAGGCGATGCAGGCCGGCGTCGTCATGGGGGAAGTCGCGCGCATTGACGGGATCATCGACATGATATGGAAAGAGCTCGGGCGTGAGACCCGCATCGTCATCACGGGAACGAATGCATCTGAGCTGGCGGCGCTGCTGTCCCACACGGCAACGCCCGACGACACGCTTACCCTGAGAGGCCTGTCATTGCTTCATGAGATGAACCGGAGGAAATGATCATCCTCCGATGATGTCGCGGAGGGCAGCGATGAGTTTTTCGTTGTCCTCGCGCGTGCGAACTGCAACGCAGAAATACTTGTCATCTGCCAGGCCTAACGTGCCCTCGAGCTTTCGGACGAGGAACCCGGCAAGCTGCAATCTGCTGGTTAGCTGATCCGTGTTGTCGACGCCGAGATTCATGTCTTCGCCGACATCGAAGGAACACATGACATAGTTTGCCTCGGCTGGAAAGATGTCGATGCCGGGAATGAGGTTGAGCATGCATTGCAGCCAGGGAATCTCCGTGTCGAGGAATTCGCGCGTCCTTTCGAGATAGCCGTTTTCCGTCAGGGCAAGCTCACCGATGACCTCGGCGAACATGGGAACGCCCGAGCTGTCGTAGAAGCGCGAGATCTGTGCGATGGTGTCTGGATGAGCGATGCAATAGCTGACGGGGATGCCGGGCATGGCGAAGGGCTCGCACAGCGATCGGATGACCACGAGGTTTCGATGCTCGGTGGTGAGCGGGACTGCGCTCTCTCCTCCGAGCGTCAGCTCGATGGAGCGCTCGTCGACGACGACCCAGGTGCACGTTTCGAGATATGCCTCGAGCGTCGGCTGAGGAAACAGCCGGCTTGTCGGATAGCTGGGATTCGCCAGGATGGCGGCATCAAACCGAATGCCGTGCCGTGCCGCCGTTGCGGGGTCGAGCGCGACGAACCCCGCCGGACTCGCTATCTCGACAACGCGGTGCCCTGCGTTTCCTGCGGCAAGCGCGTATTCTGCGGGGCCGGGAACCGACACGCCAACCGTGCAGGGCTGGTAGGTCTGGGCGACAGCCCTGACCATGTCGCCGACGGTTGTCCCGACAAGAAACGAGTCGACGGGCAGTCCGTAGCGCCGGGCCAAGACGCTCCGCATCGTGTGGGCCTCGCGGTCGGGCGGATAGTTCTGCTCGCCCGCCGCAAGGGCGGCCTCCATCGCTCGGATGAATGAAGGGGGAGTGCCCAGGGGGTTTGCCGTTCCTGAGAAATCGATCCAATTCATTTCTGTACGGAGTTCGTAGGGGGGAGAGAGCAGCTGTTCGGGAAGAGCGGTCACGCAGTCGCGAACGCCTAAAAGCGTTCCGCATTCGTCCAGCACCGCCATCTTCTCTCCTTTCCAGCAGGGTTTGCAGATCACCGATCCCTGTTGCATGGGGTGGTTCGAGCGCTGAAGGGGGAGGTTTGTGGGGCGATGGGCGGCTCGGTTCGGTGCGGGTCTGCTTGTCAATCTGTCGCTCCCGAAGCTCGGTCTCCTTGCGGGGGAATGACCATCCTAGCACAACTCGGTCTGTCATACGTCGTGCATGGTAGACTTATTGCCATCATGAAAAAGCTTTTCGAACAGAATTCCAGCCAGTGTTGCCCGGAGGATGGCGGCGATAGCGCCGATGCCGGTGCGCGGACGGACGAGGAAGCGTCGGGAGGGGCCGATCGTGAGCCGTGGGAAGGGCCGGCCATCATGCTGGTGGACCTCGATGCATTCTTCGCATCGGTCGAGCAGCTTGACCATCCCGCGTGGCGCGGCAAGCCCGTCATCGTGGGTGGGGATGCCGACAAGCATGGCGTCGTGTCCACGGCGTCGTATGAGGCCCGTAGGTATGGCGTGCGCAGCGCCATGCCCTCGTCGGTGGCCCGACGCCTGTGCCCCGACGCTGTCTGGACATCCGGCAGCTTCGACCGGTATCGGGAGCTTTCGAATGCGGTCATGGAGATTCTTGGGGATGAGACACCCCATGTTCAACAGGTGAGCATAGATGAGGCATTCTGCGACATCAGCCCCACGGCTGTCAATCGCGAGCATCCCGTGAGCGTCGCCCAGCGCGTGCAGCGCCGTGTCGAGCATCTCGGCCTCACGTGCTCGATTGGTTTGGGCACGTCAAAGACGGTTGCCAAGATTGCCTCAGACATGGAAAAGCCCCAAGGTCTTGTGGCGGTGTATCCGGGAGGGGAGCGCGCCTTTCTCGCTCCGCTGCCCGTCCGCACGATGAGCGGCATAGGAGAATCCGCCGAAAAGAAACTGAAAGCGCAGGGCATTCGCACGCTCGGCGATTTGGCTGACGCCGACGAAGGCCTGCTGCTCCGGCTGTTCGGCAAGAGCGGGCGGGTCATGCATGTGAGGGCGCAGGGGGGTGACGATGCTCCTGTGGAGGTGGGAGACACCGTGAAATCCATCTCAAACGAGATGACGTTTGCCACTGACCTCACGGCACGGGAAGACGTCGAAGCAGCCATTGCGACCATGGCGGCCAAAGTCGGGCGACGCATGCGCAAGAAGGGGTTGCGCGGACGGACGCTCAGCCTGCGCGTGCGCTTTGACGATCGGAGCACCCGGTCCGTGCAGCGCAGGCTCGATCACGTAACCGACGACGAGCTGTTCTACACGCCACTGCTGTTTCGCATGGTGGACGAGCTGTGGCATCCGGGAACGCCTGTTCGGCTCATTGGCATTGCCATGACGGGGTTCGAGGACGATGCCATCGTGCAGCGGAGCCTGTTTGACTTGCCCGAAGCGGATCTTCCAAAGGAAGCGCGGAAGCCCACGCTCGAAGACGACACAAGGAGGCGGGGGCTTATCGAGGCGACGGATCTTGTCAAGAATCGCTTTGGTGAGTCGGCTGTCCGTTTCGGTCGCGAGCTTCGCGGCGAGGAAAACACCACAGGATCATCCTCCAAGAACCCTGAAGACTACAAATAGGGCCGAGAGGGGCGCTGCCGTGGCCGAGCAGGCTGCCTACCGCTGATCGGCGAGGAAGAACAATGCCATGGTGCCGGGCCCTGAGTGGGCTCCGATGACGGGATCGACATAGTTGATGACGACCTCTTTCACGCCAAAACGCTGTTTAATCTGTTCGGCAACGTACTCTGCCTCATCGAGGCAGTCTCCGTGGGTGACGAAGACCATTTGGTCCTCCAGGGGGCGAATGGCCGACTTCTCCATGTGGTCGATGAGCGCGTTCAGGGATTTCTTGCGACCACGGACCTTTTCCAAGGGGACGAGGTGTCCTTCGTTGTCGACATGCATGACCGGTTTGATGTTGAGCATGGTTCCAGCCCAGGCGCTCGTCTTTGACACCCGTCCGCCTCGAAACAAAAACATGAGGTCATCGACGGTGAACCAGTGAGCAAGATGCAGCTTGTTGTCCTCCACCCAGTCTCGCACCTCGTCGATGGACCTGCCGCTGCGGGCATGCTGGACCGCATGCCAGACGAGCAATCCTTCGCCGCCCGATGCGGCCAAGGTGTCGACGGCGTAGATCTTTCGATGTGGAAATTCGGCGGCCAGCTGTTTGACGAGGAGCTCGGTGGCTTCGTAGGTGCCCGAGAGTCCGCTCGAGAAACCGAGGTAGAGTATGTCGCGCCCTTTGCTCAGCAGGCCACGCATGAGCGCTTCGGTGTCGGCAAGGTTTGGCAGGGACGTCTTGAACACTTTGCCATCCCGCATCATCGCATAGAATTGGGAGAGGTCGGTGTGGGCGCCCTTGAGATAGCTTTGATACACGATGTCATCGCCGTCCACCATGAAGGTGAGGGGGAGGATGTGCAGCCCGAAATCCTCGATCATGCTCTCGACGAGGTTGCTGCTGGAGTCAGTAACAATTTCGAAGCTCATGGTCATAGGTGGCCCTTCTCTCTTGGTCTGGCATGCTGTGCCGATACGTGAAGTATACCCATTCTTCCCTGGATGCCTGTGTCGCAATTCTGAAAAGTGACGGCAGGCCAGCGAGATGCGGCGTATGTTCGCCTATACTATACAGGTTTGAAGCGAACGGCACCACACGAACGAAACGGCAAGGAAAGGTACGACATCCGTGGCGAACACCTATAAAGAGACGATGAACCTGCCGCACACCGATTTCGCTATGCGGGCAAACCTGCCTGAGAATGAGCCAAAGCGGTTGGCGAAATGGGAGAACGAGCATCTGTACGAGCGCGTGCTCGAAAAGAACAAGGACGGCGAACCTTTCGTGTTGCATGACGGCCCGCCGTATGCGAACGGTCCCATCCATATCGGGCATGCCTTCAACAAGATCCTCAAGGACTTTGTCATCAAAAGCCATGCCCAGCGCGGTTTTTTCACTCCCTACATACCGGGGTGGGACTGCCATGGACAACCGATCGAGCATATGGTCGAGAAGACGCTTGGCCCTGAGAAGATGGCGAAGATAGACCAGCCGACGCTTCGTCGCCTGTGCCGCGAGTGGGCGGAGAAATACGTCAACATCCAACGCGAGGGCTTCAAGCGCCTGGGCGTCAATGCCGACTGGGAACATCCCTATCTCACGTTCACGCCCGATTACGAGGCCGGCAACGTCGAGGTGTTCAAGGCTATGTACCTCAATGGATCGATCTATCGAGGCCGCAAGCCAATCCATTGGTGCAAGCATTGCCACACGGCTCTGGCCGAGGCGGAAATCGAATACTCCGACGAGGAGTCTCCCTCCATTTTCGTGAAGTTCAAGATGGATCGTATGCCCGGAGTGTTTGAGGCTGCGGGAGCCGCCGGCGACGCCCATTTGCTCATCTGGACGACGACCCCCTGGACGCTGCCTGCGAACACGGCGGTAAGCCTTGCTCCCGATGCCGACTATGTCATGGTGCGCGCCGGCGGCTCGAACCTTATCATGGCACAAGCCCTGGTGGAGAAAGTGGCTGACGCCGCCGCATGGGAAGACTATGACCTCGTGGAAGACTTTTCGGGCACGCCCGTCTCACTCAAGGGGCGGGAACTGTGCGGCCTTTCCTATACCTGCCCGATACGCCAAGACCTCAAGGGAACCGTCATCTACGGCGACCATGTCACGCTCGACACGGGAACGGGAGCGGTGCACACGGCTCCCGGCCATGGTCAGGATGACTATCTGGTAGGCCTTGAGTTCGACATACCGTTGCTCATGCCCGTTGACGACAACGGCGTGTTCACCGATGAGGCCGGCCCCTTTGCCGGAATGGACATCGACGAGGCGAATCCCGTCATCATCGAATGGCTGCGCGATCGCGGCATGCTGGTGGCGGAACAGACGATCACACACAGCTACCCGCATTGCTGGCGTTGCCACAATCCCGTCATCTTCCGCGCCACGGACCAGTGGTTTGTGAGCATGGATGCGAACGGCTTGCGGGACCGGGCCCTTGCGTCCATCGATGGCGAGGTTGCGTGGGTGCCGGCATGGGCGAAAAATCGCATCGGTTCCATGGTTGCCGACCGTCCCGACTGGTGCATCTCCCGCCAACGTTCGTGGGGCGTTCCCATTCCGGTATTCAAATGCGCAAAATGCGGAACGACCGTCGCCACCGAGGAGACGTTCGATGCGGTTATCGACCTCTTTGAGCGCGAGGGGGCTGACGCGTGGTTTACGCGCAATCCTTCCGAATACCTTCCCCGCGATGTCAAATGCGAGAAGTGCGGAAGCGCGGAGCTCGTTCCCGAAACAGATATCCTCGACGTGTGGTGGGAAAGCGGAGTGTCCCACACGAGCGTTCTCAAGCATCGCGGTGCCGAGGGGCTGCGCTTTCCTGCCGACCTGTATCTGGAAGGATCTGACCAGCATCGTGGTTGGTTCCAATCGTCCTTGCTGACAAGCATGGGGGCTTACGGCGTTCCGCCGTATAAGTCGGTCATGCACTGCGGCTTCACGGTCGATGGCGAGGGCCGCAAGATGTCGAAATCGCTCGGGAACGGCGTCGATCCTGCTGATGTCATGAAGAAAAGCGGTGCTGACGTTCTGCGCCTGTGGGTCGCCAGCGTCGATTACTCGCAGGATGTGAGCATATCCGACGAGATTCTCCAGCGCATGTCCGAGGCCTATCGCCGCATCCGCAACACGTTCCGCTTTCTGCTGGGCAGCTTGGATGATTTCGACGACGAGCGCGATCTCGTGAGCGACTGGGACTCCCTTGAGCCTCTGGACCAATGGGCGCTTGTTCGCACGCAGCATCTTCTCGAGGATGTGAACGCGTCTTATGACAGCTATCGGTTCCACTATGTCTACCGGGCGGTGTACGATTACATCGTCAATGACCTGTCGGCCATGTATATGGATGCGACGAAGGACCGCCTGTATTCGGAGGCGTTGGACTCTCCTCGCCGCCGTGCGGTCCAGACCGTGCTCATGAATATTCTTGAGGTGCTGGTTCGCGTGCTGGCACCCGTGCTTTCGTTTACGACTGACGAGGTGTGGGAACACTATCCCCAGGCCATCCGAGATCGTGTTGGCCGTCCCTCAAGCGTGCAGCTTGCCGGCTGGCCTGAATCGTCTGATTTTGTGCCGGCGATTCCCGCGCCTGAGGGGCTGCAGATAACGGATGACTTCGAAGTCATCTTGGGTGTTCGCGAGATTGTGACGAAAGCGCTTGAGAATGCTCGGGGCGAGAAGACCGTCAACAAGAGCCAAGAGGCTGCCGTCACGGTGACGGCTCCGGCCGACGTTCTCGAGGTGATGGCCCGCTATGATCCTGCGGTGTATGAGGAGCTGTTCATTGTGGCATCGGTGACCTTTGAGGAGGGCGAAGAGCTCGGAGCCTCAATTGCTGTGGCGGGGGGAGAGAAATGTCCCCGGTGTTGGAACTATCGTGAGCTCGGTGGCAATCCGAACCATCCCGAGGTATGCAAGCGTTGCGGCGATGTTTTGGACGCCGCAGGATTTACGGACGAGTAGGGCATATGGCAGACAGGTCTGGTGGGGAAGAAGCCCTGCGAACTGACGAGCATGAGGATCCTTCGTTGGCTGCTCCGTCCATTCATGAGACGGTCGCGCGCCGCCCGGCATCTCATCGAGGGCGAAATGCGATCGTGTTTGCCGCGGTGGCGGTTGCTTGGGTCGTCTTTGACTATGTGACCAAGCGGCTCCTTGATGGTCCTCATATGCCCGGTGACAGCATTGCGGGACCCTTTTTGGGTTTGTTCCGTTTACGGTTGGTCCACAACACCGGAGCTGCCTGGGGAATGTTCGGCGATGCGACCACCGTGCTCGCGTTTCTGTCTTTGGTGGTGTGCATCGTTCTGGTCGTCTATCTGTTTGCCTTTGCTCCGCAGGCCAATCTCGGACAAGCCATCGGGCTCTCCTTGGTGGTGGCCGGTGGGATCGGCAACGCCCTCGACCGTTTCATGCAGGGTTATGTCGTCGACTTCATCGATCTCACGTTCATGGATTTTCCTGTGTTTAACGTGGCTGATATCGGAGTGACCTGTGGATTTATCATATTCGCCCTCTCTCTCATGATTGCATGGAAGCACGAAGGCCAAGAGATATCCGACGGAGATGGGGCGCTGAGCAAAGAGGAGCCGGAGAGCTGATGGGCCGGTCTCTTTCGTATGGCGTCGGACCGTCTGACGAAGGCTGTCGTCTCGACGCGCTCATGGCGGAGCGGGGCTTGTATTCAAGCCGCAGCGTGGCGGCACATGCCATTGAGCGCGGAGCCGTCTTCGTGAATGGGCAGACGGTTGCAAAGAAGCATGCCGTCGTTGCAGGCGACACCGTCGTCTATGACGTGGAGGATGAGGCTGCCCCGACGGCACTCGTCGGGCAGCCCATCGACCTGGATGTGCGCTTTGAAGACGAGAGTTTGCTGGTCCTGTCAAAACAGGTGGGGCTTGTTTGCCATCCGTCGGTGGACCATTTCGACGGCACGCTGGTCAATGCCCTCATCTATCATTGTGGAGCGGCGAATCTATGCGATGTGCAGGGCGACCGTGATCGTTTGGGCATCGTGCATCGTCTCGACCGTGATACAAGTGGCCTCATGTTGGCTGCGAAGACCGACGAGGTTGGCCGTGCCCTCATGGAAGCCATTCGGGCCCGTGTGGTCGACAGGCGTTATCTCGCCTTGGTCCATGGCGTCATCGTGCATGACACCGGCATGGTCGACGCGCCCATAGCGCGTGCTGAAAAAGACCGCACGCGCATGGCGATCCGGGATGCCCCGTCTGCGCGGGATGCCGTCACGACCTTTCGCGTGCTCGAGCGGTTTGAGGCCGGTTCCCATGACGAAGGATTCACCCTCATTGACTGCAAGCTTTTCACCGGCAGAACCCATCAGATACGGGTTCATATGGAATACGCGAAGCATCCGCTTGTGGGAGATCCGACTTATACCTCGGGTGCACCAAAAAGTCCAATCGCAAGCCTTGGGCTGCAGCGGCAGTTCCTCCATTCCTTTCAGATAGCGTTCACCCATCCCGTCACGGGGGAAGAACTCCATTTCGTCGATCATCTCCCCGATGACTTGCAGAGATCGCTTGACGGGCTCGCCTCTCGCAGCATCGGCCGCACCGCTGCTGGAAACAAGGTGTTCTCTCTTTTAGAGGGAGCGGCGCGTCCTGAGGTGCAGGACTGAATCGCGCATGCTTGATTTTCTGTGGGATTGACGTTGGGCAGGTTGCGAATGCCGGGTTTGCATGCGTCGGCCTCGCCCGTTTCGGGTTGTTTTTTCATCCTCTCGGTCTTCGGGCGGCCGATGGGCTAAACTAAGGCAAAACCCTTTGAGGGAGCATGCTCCCGAAGGATGACTCAACGGCATTTTAGGAAGGTGATCGCAGCGTGCAAGCGGCACAACGTTGCGGGATTCTGCTCGTCAATACGGGCACGCCAGCTGCGCCTCGGCCGCAGGCAGTGCGGAAGTATCTCGCAAAATTTCTCATGGATAGGCGCATAGCGCCTATGAATCGCGTGGGATGGTGGCTCATCCTGCATCTCTGCATTCTTCCGCGGCGTGGGAAGGTTTCGGCGGAAAAGTACAAAGCCATCTGGTCGGAAGAGGGTTCGCCTTTTGCGGTTGCTCACGAAAAGCTTGTCTCGGGCCTGTCAAAGGTATTTGAGCACGAGGGCTACAAGGTGATTGTCCGCTGTGGCATGAGCTACAGTGAGCCATCGATCCGCGCAGCCGTGCGTGAACTGAAAGAAGCGGGATGCGATCGGCTTGTCGTTCTGCCCCTGTATCCCCAAAGTGCCCTGTCGACCACGGGATCGGTGTCTGACAGCATCAGCCGCGAAGTGGAAAAGGCACATTGGAACGTCTGCTGCGACTTCGTGGAAAACTATCACGACAATCCAACCTACATCAAGGCGCTTGCGTCATCTCTCCTCCATGCAGGATTTGATGTTGCATCGACTGATAAAGTGCTGTTCTCGTTCCATTCGATTCCGCTCAAGGACATAGAGGCGGGCGACACGTATGAGTTGCAGGCTGGTTCGTCGAGCCTGCAGGTGGCGGGAGAGCTGGGGATTGAGCGCAGCCGCTGGACAATCGGCTACCACTGCCGGTTCGACAAGGCTCGGGACTGGCTCTCGCCCTATACGAAGGATGTCCTTTCCCGATGGGCGGAGGCAGAGGTGGGCCGCGTGTTTCTCATCTGCCCAGGATTCGCCGTTGATTGCCTTGAGACGCTCTACGACATAGGGCATGAGCTCAAGCCCCACTACTTCAATGAGATTCTTGATCGTGGTCGTGAACCGATCGAGGGGAATTTCGTTTATGTTCCCTGCCTTGACCGAAGCCGCGCACACGTCAAAGTGCTGTCCGACGTCCTTCGGCCCTATCTTGAGGAGGATTCCAATGAGTGACTCCACTCCTGAAAAAGCCACAGCTGACCAGCCCTGCGTGCTCGTGGGCGTGACTGGCTGCATTGCGGCCTATAAATCGTGTGAGATTGTGCGGGCCCTTCAAAAGGCCGGCATTCGCGTGAAGGTTGTCATGACTGAACACGCGACCGAATTCGTCGGTCCGACGACATTTCGTGCCCTGACGCGTGAGCCAGTGGCCGTGGGACTCTTTGACAGCCCCTCAGATCCCATTCATCACATCTCGCTCGCTCAAGAGGCGGACGCGTTTCTCATAGCTCCTTGCACGGCAAATGTCATCGCTAAAATCGCGAATGGAATCGCTGACGATCTTCTGACGACCACGGCGCTGGCAACCACGGCTCCTCTGATCATCGCGCCGGCCATGAACGTCAATATGTACGAGAACGCTGCAACGCGATACAACATCGGAAAACTGCAGATTCGAGGTGCTCGCATCATTGATGCCGGCGATGGCTATTTGGCTTGCGGAGACATTGGGCGCGGGCGACTTGCCGACGTTGAGGACATCGTGGCGGCAACCCTTGAAGAGCTGGGCATGAAACGTGATCTTGCAGGGCAACGCGTCATGGTCACCGCTGGTCCCACGGTGGAGCCGATTGATCCGGTGCGTTATCTTTCGAATCGCTCTTCGGGCAAGATGGGTTACGCGCTCGCCCGGGCAGCGGCCCGCCGCGGTGCCGAGGTGATCCTTGTCTCGGGGCCGGTGTCCTTGCCTGCACCGGAGGGCGTCAGCCTGATTGCGGCGAATACGGCTCTTGACATGCTGGCTGCAGCCGAAGAGGTCTTTCCATCCGTTGACATTGCCTTGTTCGCTGCGGCGGTGGCCGACATGAGGCCCAAGCAAGCCGCCGACCACAAGTTGAAGAAGGGGCGCGATGACGCATCGCTTGACTCGATAGAGCTTGTCGAGAACCCTGACATACTGAGCACGCTCGGCGCACGCAAGCGTTTCGATCAGGTTGTCGTTGGCTTTGCGGCCGAGACGGACGATGTCGTGAAAAACGCGCGGAAGAAATTGACGTCAAAACATGCCGATCTCATCGTGGGCAATCAGGTGGGCGAAGATCGCACGTTTGGTTCCGATGACAACGAGGCCTGTTTTGTCTCGGCTGACGAGGTGGAAGAGTTTCCTGTCATGCCCAAGGAGCGTTTGGCGGATATGATCTTGGACCATGCTCTGCACCTTCTGGCCTCAGAGAGCGGGAATGATGCAGTTGAAGGCTGAGACTGGATCGGATCCGAAGGCCATCCTTTGATACGGATGAAATTACACCTTGCAAACACGCTGACTTACGGTTAATATAATCAACGCTGCTTGGGAAGTTTTGAACATTCAAGCAGGCCTAACGGGTTGTGGCGCAGTTTGGTAGCGCACTTGACTGGGGGTCAAGGGGTCGCAGGTTCAAATCCTGTCAACCCGACCAGATATTCATGCAGGCCAGACTCTATAAAAGTCTGGCCTCTTTCTTTTTTATCACAGCATGAGACATCGAAAATGTGCCAACCGTGTGCCAACGGCGCAAATCAGGCCGTTTTCACGCTTAGAATCGGTGCTTCTTTCGGCTTGGCGAAGATGTTTCCCATCACCTCGGCGCACTCCCTGTCCTTCTCCGGCATGGCATGGGCGTACATGTCGCTCGTTATGCTTGGAGAGGCATGTCCGAGCCTCCCCGCAACGCTTATGATGTCCTCGCCATTCGACAGCAGCAAGGTGGCCTGGGTGTGCCTCAGCTCGTGGAAGCAGAGCCGCTTGCCGGTGGTCGAGTAGAACCCGTTTTCCTCGCAGAACGAGGCGAACTGACTAGAGAACTTCTGAGGATCGAGGTAGCCTCCTGCAAACGGGGCCATGCCGCCTATCTTGGCTTCGTACAAAGAGGCGCATACCGGCGTGTCCTGAGACTGCTTGACTCCGATTCTGTAGAGTTCCATGGCCTGAAGCCTCTTCCAGCTCGTCAGGCGCTTCGCCGTCTCCGAGTCAATCGACACCCTCCGCTTTCCGCTCTCCGTCTTGGTTCCCTTTATCTCCTTCGCCGCCCGGTGCTCCTTCTTGGCCCCGTCGACCTGCGCGAGGCTTTGCACGATGGAAACCGTGGCGTTCTCTGTGTCCACGTTTTTCCAGACGAGGCCCAACACCTCGCCACGCCTCGCCCCAGTGGCAAGCCCCAGCCTCACGGCGACGGTGAAGCCCGTGTCTCCCATGCCGTCAAGCACTCCTAGCATCCTCCTGGCCTCTTCCGGTGTCAGGTATCCTCTCTTCTTCGTCTCGGCCTTGGGCGTTTTCACCATGTCGCAGGGATTCGAGAGGGTCAGTCCGTAGCGCATTGCGTCTTTCAAAGCCTGTTTCAGCACCTTATGGGCCGCTTGGAGGGTGCGCGGGGAGGCTCCATCCTCCCGCGCTTTCCTATGCCATGACTCGACGGTGTAGGGCTTCAGGTCTTTGAGCGTGACCCTTCCGAGATACGGGGCTATCCATACCCGTATGTAGCGCTCATAGTTCGATATGGTGGCGTGCGCAAGATCGTTCGCGGCCCTGCGGTTGTCTATCCATTGGTTGAGGAAATCGCCCGTCAAGCTTGCCTGAGCATCGACGCTCAGGCCGCTCTCGTGCTCTCTGCGCATCCTGTCGCGCACTTTGCGGGCCTCGGCCTTGGAGCCGTTCACAACGCGCGTGACGCGCTCTCTCTTGTCCGTTACGGGATTCTTCCCGAAGTCGACCGACACGCGCCACTTGTTGCGTCCCAGCTCGTATATGCTTCCGTCTCCCTTAGCCATCTATCTGTCCTTTCGTGCTTGTTTCGTTTGATCTTTATTTTCTTTTCGGCTTTTCTTCTCTCTCTGATTTTGTCGAAGCCTTTTTGCTCGCAATTGGCATTCGTCGCAGCAGTACCTCGAACCCGCACGCCTGCCACCTTTTTTGTATTGAAAGACGCGCCCGCATTCGGGATTCTCGCACGTTTTAAACGTCTCTGAATCAACTAGGCTTAACGCATGGTTGAACATTAAAGCTTCTATGAGCGTTACTTCACTGTTTGGTAAATGGGTATCCTCATCTGGACTAACGTCGATAACGTATTGAAAAAACGGCAATTTTTGACTCGCCATATCCGAAATAATGCTTGAAAAAAGGCTCGCCATTTCTTCATCGGTTTCCGAATGAGACCCCATTTTTACCGCCGAAGTTGCCTTGACCATGTGTTGCACGTTTGAGACAGTTTGAGACACCTCGTCCATCGAGCTGAAATTTGCACGTATAGGAAAAGTCTCGTCTTTGGGCCAATCATGCATATTGTTAATACTGAGAATCGCGTCTCCATGTTCGCGGCTTAACCACTGGGAATATTCAAGCCACATTTGGTTTGAATATTTGCAAGCATTAATTTCATCTTCAAAATAGTTGAGTATCAACAGCTTGGTGCCATCATTAAAATGTGAGAGATGATTAGAAAGACTTGGCATGTTTCTGTAGGGAGACGATATCAGACCAAATCTTTCTTGGAATGCTTTCAATTTCTCGAAATCAGATGAATCGAGATCGGCAAATTCCCGTAGCGACAAGTCCAAGGGAACTTCAATGACTGTTTTCGACTCAGGAGAGCTTTCGCAGAAAAACCATTTCCCTGATTCTGAGCGATAGGTGCGAAGGTCTCCTTTCGAGATTACAAAATTTCCCAAACCGGCAAGCATTCTTGCGTGTAGAAGCATATCAAAATCTCCCGACTAGAACGTGTCTCTTTTTAGCTCCTCGTCATTGTATCATACTAATCTGCAACGGGACGTACAAACGTTCCCTAAGCCCAAGAGAGAGAAAGAAGCAGTTATGAAAACCATCATGTCCGAAACAAGCCTATTCGAAGGAGAATCCGACCTCATTCCCGTTTGCCGGGTGGCGGCTCTGACGGGACTTTCTGAGCAGACCGTCCGCCGCGAGATTGGGGCAGGAAACCTCCCTGGCCGCAAAATTGGGCGGCGCTGGTTTGTCCCGAAAGCGCTTCTCACCGCTTACTTCATGGACGTGCAGGAGGCGTAGATATGGCTCTCGGTGACCTTACCCAACTTGAAAGGATGGGTCAGACCGGGGAACAGAGCCAGCGGGAAGAGATGACCCTGGAACAGAGGAAACGCTACCACAGAGACCGCACGTTAAGGGTATGCGCCAATTTCTTCATTGCCTATGCGAAGAAGTATGACTCGCCCGTGATCCCTCAGCTCGAACGGTGACGGGCCATGGCACGCGAGGCGGGAGGCTATCTGTCGCAACGGGAGTTCGACGCTGTATGCCCTGCCGTGTCCTCGACGGCGTTCTGCGTCTATGCGGCCCTCGTCACGTGCCGCAACGCACAGACGGGAGAAACGCCGGTAGTAGGAACGCCTTTGCTCATGAGGAAAACTGGACGGGGACGAACGCAGGTATTCGAGGCGATAGGCGAGCTTCGCAAAGGCGGCTTCCTGCTCAGCGAGCGACACGGAAAAGGCAACGTCTATCGCTTCCCGCAGGTCTTCTGAGAAGTCCGGTTTTCAGGACTTCTCGACAGCCTCGGAAGTCCGGGATTCCGGACGTTTGGCATGAAGTCCGGGATTCCGGACTATAGAGCGACCGTAACTCCTGTTCAACGTATGTTTGAAGAAGTTGAAAAGGAGTTTTGAGAAGTCCGGGATTCCGGACGTAGAACAAGAACATATAAAGAGCGTATCCGGAAACGCTCAATCGTTTCCGAGATACGCGGTCAGGAGAGTGAATGTCACAGACAAGAAAGACCCACGGCATCGCGGCAACGCCGCCCCGCGCATCGAGGCGCAGGCGGCTGGGAGGTGACGGGCGATGACGGAGAGCATCCGATGGAACGACGAGCGGCTGGACGAGTTCGTTTCCCAGCTCTCGGCCATGAGGCCGTGCGGCAAGACGGGCCTCGGGCCGCTTGACGCAATCCTGGGAGGCGGGCTGTATCCCGAGGTGTACGTCCTCGCCGCAGAGCCGGGAGCGGGAAAGACGACGCTTGCGCTTCAGATAGCAGACCGCGTGGCGCAGTTCGGAAGCCGCAAGGCGCTCTTCGTCTCCCTTGAGATGTCAGCGCCGCAGATGCTCGCCAAGTCCCTCTCACGCCTGAGCGCGCTGTCGCCCTCCCTGCCGCCCTTGACCGTGCGGGAGCTGATGAATCCCCAGAAGCTTGGCGAAGCCGGGACACAGGCCATGGGAGAGGCCATAGAAGGCTACAGGAGCAGCATAGCGCCTGGCATCGCGACCATAGACGGGCGAATCACCGTGAAGGAGCTGCAAGGCATCTATGACGGCTTCGGCGTTGCGGAGTTCGCGCCGCTCCTGGTTGTGGACTACCTGCAGCTCCTGCCGCCCTCGGACGGCGACCCCAACGCGACGGACTACCAGACGCACACCGCGAACATGCGCGGCCTGTGCGGCCTTGCCAAGGCCCACCGCACCCCCGTGCTGGTGATCAGCTCAAAGAACCGCCAGAAGCGCGACGGAGCGCAGCTCGCCAGCCTTTCCGGCTCGTCGGAAATCGAGTATTCCGCCTCATGCGTCATGTTCCTGAGCGTCGACGGCAAAGATGAGAAGGATCGCGAGGCGGAGGCGGCGAAGCCCAAGCGGCTCGTGACGCTCTCGGTGCGGAAGAACCGGTTCGGATCGTGCGGGGACGTGCCCCTCGTGTTCAACGCCTGCGAATCGCGCTTCATCGAGCGGGCCAATCAGTGAGAGACAGGCAAAGAGCCTGTTGAAACCAACGGATAGATAGGAAACGCAATGTCAAAATTCAAGCTTACGGAAACCGCGCGGGAGAATGTCGGGAAGGTTTTCGAGAAGGCCGGTGAAGCTTCCGAGAAGATAGCCGGGCTGGCCGCTTTGCGAAAAGACGCGAAAGACGATCTGGACAAGGGATACACCGGCAAAGCCGGGTACCAGAAGCGGCTGGAAGAGATTCAAGCCCAGGAGGATGCCGTCAAGGAGGAATTCGAGGATGCGGCGAGCGCGATCCAATCCGACATGCAGAAGGCCATCGACAGGGGGCTGAAGATAAACCCGGAAGCGCTCACGGCCCAAGATGTGGCGATCCTCGGCGGCGCTGTGAGGCTCACGGAGAAAGAGCTTCGCGACCTCCACGACAGATACGCAGCAGACTGCAACTACACGGGAATGAGGGCCATACAGACCGCCGCAGAGCGAGCGGGAATGACCGTGATCGATCCGTTTCCAGCCTATCTGAAGGGAATCGCTGACATCACGGCGGAAACTGTCGGATACGGACGCGCCATCATATCGGATCGGGCCTATTCAGACAACGGAGGCCAAATCTTCGCGAAGCTCTCGGATGGCATCGACGGTCTTGATGCGGCGGTTGAATCGTTTCCCGTGGTGAGCAGCAATGAATAAGGCTGACATCAAAGGCGGTATGGGACACGAGGAAAGGCCCCTGAAGCGTCGCATGGCCAAGCACACGAGCGCATGCCAGCCGCTTGGAAAGGCAACGGTTGTGTTCCGTAGAATAAAAATGAACACTTCCGGCGTTTGATTTTGAACAAAAACGGCGTGAACATGCTGACCGATTATCGATTGGCTTACCTTTATCGTGCTCTGTTTTCGATTAAGGAGGTCAGAA